>NZ_JBIWGZ010000008.1:0-181426 GCF_044763875.1 Rummeliibacillus sp. NPDC094406
GCGTTCGTCCTGAGCCAGGATCAAACTCTCCATAAAAGTAAAGTTTGAAAGCTCATTAGCTTTGCTAGCGTATCATCTATAAGATGATATCTATTTTTGTCCTTGTCACTAACATAAGTTAGTGAACAAAGTTTATTGATTAACGTCTTGCTTGTTCAGTTTTCAAGGTTCATATCTCATTGTCATCTTGACGACTTTTATATCTTATCACTTTCAATTCTTACTGTCAAGAACTTTTCTGAAAAAGTTTTTTAGTAGAATATTTAGCGATTTACTTAGTACGTCTTAGCGACATTTAATATAATACAATAGTTTATTTGAGAATGTCAACACTTTTTGTGAAATAATTTCACCATCCATAAAAGTGCTGTAATCAATATACAACTATTTTGTAGATTGTTCAATTTTATAATGTCTATGGAAGATTTGATTACTCTTTGTTTCTACGTTTTCGGCTTGAATATATCCCTTACTAATTAGAAACTCAACGAACACTTCCAAATCCACAGAGTAGTTTTTCAATTCTTCTTGTTCATGTAACTCTTGAATTGTCCAATATTCCTTTTCAGACATTACTTTTAATATATGACGAGCTCCATCTGCCGTACGTGAATGAATCAAGAACTCACTAGCTAAGAATAAAAGTTCTAATCTTTTATTAATAGGTTCTTCACTTGAAATCAGCTCTTCATATAATTTGTAAATCTCAGGATCAATTTGCTTTACTTGAGACCATACAGTAACTTCAGGATATAACCCCTTATCCAACACTGCTAATCGAGCTAGGTGATGCAATGACTCTACCACATGATTATAGGCATCTAAATAATTTGTTTCTTCAAAGCATACTTTACCTTCCAAATAATGACGAATTAGCTTTGCAAACTCGATGCCCATTTTGACGTTCCTACCATAGAAGGGAAAGTCCTTTAGATTTTGTTTTAGATTACTTACATACTCATTTCGATCAAATAATATTCTCCCAAATAAAATCCAATCGATTAGTTTCTTATTTGTGCCTACAAGTAACCATTTATGTAATTGCTTTTCAGTTATAATATGCATTGCTGCTTTTTGATCTTCAAATGTATAGTGTTTTGTATAGACTGGTACACGATTATCTTTTGTTATGATCAATAGGATTGTATCGAATGTATCAGTAATTGGACTGACATCTTCTCTTTTTTCTATAATAATAACCCCTAATGTATTGGGCTGGCTTGCTCGTTCTTGGTATATTGGACGAAGTAATTGCTCCATAAGAATCCTCCTAGAATAAAATCTCTATATAATAATCTTTCGACAGTAAAATATAGATTCCTCTTTGTAGTTTCAAATCGTATTGCCTAACTATACTGTTTTTAGTATCCTGTAGTTTAGGAGGCTTACAAATGAAATCCAATAAGAAACCTTATAAAAGTAAAATTAACAAAATCCGTACATTTGCTTTATCACTTATTTTTATCGGCTTTATCATCATGTATGGCGCCATTATCTTTAGGGAACATAAATGGTTGGTAGTTATTTTCATGACTCTTGGTGTGCTATGTATTGTCGGTAGCACAATGGTTTATGCTTGGATTGGTTTTTTATCAACACAAGCCGTTCTAGTTGAATGTCCAAACTGTCATAAACACACAAAGGTGTTAGGTCGTGTAGATATGTGTATGTTTTGTAGCGAACCTTTAACATTGGACAAGTCATTAGAAGGCAAAGAATTCAATCAAGATTATAACAAAAACCTTGAGCATAAAGAATTATAAAGTGAAATATCCTGTTAATCAGCACGAATCGAGTTTTTACGGGCAGTTATTTTTATCAGAATATTCTCGTTTTCTTTTATAACTACACTGCCCGTTCATACGGGGGATGAACCTCATTTCTGCCTGAGGCGGGGTTTTTCAATACAAAATAATATAAGATAGTCTACCATAAAATTCTTAATAGAAAAAAGCTATACATCGGTATAAACACCATGTATAGCTTTTTTTTGCATTACATTATTGAAGCTTCGTTGCTTTTTCTGCACATTCAGGACAGGTTCCGTATACTTCCAAACGGTGAGAGTTGACCTTGAAGCCTGTAACATGAGCTGCGAGATGTTCTACTTCATCAAGTCCAGGGTAATGGAAGTCTACGATTTTACCACATGATTCACAAATAATATGATAATGCTTGCTTGTTACAAAATCAAAACGGCTAGCGTTATCTCCATAAGTCAATTCTTTTACAAGACCTGATTCACGGAAAACACGTAAATTATTGTATACAGTAGCAACGCTCATATTAGGAAATTTATGCTCTAATGCTTTATAAATATCATCAGCAGTAGGATGTGACATTGATTCGATCAAGTATTCTAAAATCGCATGACGTTGAGGAGTAATCCTTACGCCAGTTGTCTTTAGCGTGTCAAGTGCACTTTTTAATTGCATTTCGGACATCGCCATGCACCTCACTTCATAAGTATTATTTATTTATAATCGTTATAATTAGTTTACTTAATAAGTGGTACAAATGTCAATAATTCTACCTATCGTTAGAGTGTTTTGTTCACTTTTGAGCTATTGCTTCTTATTTTAAATTGAAAAACGACCGTAATTTGCTATGTAAACGAGATCATATTCTCATTAATTTTCTCAATTAAAGGAAGTTAATGATAGTTTAGCCACTTAACAAGAGAAAATAATTAATATCCTTTTTGAGGATTGATGATATTTTCGAGTTGCTTGTCCCCTTTTAGCCACTTTTTCAAGTTTGGTTTAAAAATATCGAAACTCCGTTCTAAATAACGAGAGGAATGACTAGAAACATGTGGTGACACTGTTATATTATCCATTGTCCAAAATGGATGATCTTTAGGCAAAGGCTCTTCTTCAAACACATCACATACTGCATAGGCTATATCCTTTTGCAAAAGTGCTTCTTGTAATACATCTGTCGCTACCAAGTCACCCCGGCCAAAATTCATAAAGATCGCACTGTCTTTCATCACTTTAAAATGCTCAGCACCCAATAAATGATGCGTTTCTTTTGTGCTTGGTAATACTGAAATTACAATATCCGCTTCTGGTAAAACAGTCGTCAATTCATCAAACTTTATCATACCATTCATATAATCTGCGTTCTTACCAGAGCGATTACAACCAATCGTTTTAACACCAAAGCATTGGAGTATACGCCCAATTTCTCCCCCAATAGCTCCCGGACCTAAAATCAGTGCTGTTGAATCCCGTAATTCTTTGGATTTAGATTTGCGATTCCATTCTGCATTTCTTTCTTTTTCATAAATCCATTGTAGTGAACGATTATATGCCAGAATATGTGCTATTACTGATTCTGCCATCGGTACTTTGTGAATGCCACGTACGTTTGAAACTGTAATCCCACGGTTTGCTATTTCACTTAATGGCATTTTTTCAAGTCCTGCTGAGAAAACCATAATCCATTGTAGCTGATTAGCAATTTCAATATGTCTTTCGGTCAAATCTTCACCATACGTGACTAAAATGTCTGCTGTTTTTAATATGTCTTCTTCTACTGAATTACGAAAGATAAAATCTTGCTCCGGAAACTCGTGTAATAGATCTTCTTTTAAATCAGGGCGAGGATCGAATGTAAAATATATTCTCATGCTTTATTCCCCTTTTCTACGCAGATAATTTAACACTTCTTCGATATGATTTTTGACACGTACTTTACGCCATTCTTTTTCAACAATTCCTTCTTTGTTGATCAAAAAAGTAGAGCGTTCAATCCCCATATATTCGCGGCCATACATTTTCTTTAATTTCCAAACGTCGTAAGCTTCTGCTACTTCGTGATTTGTATCAATCAGTAATGAAAAAGGTAGTCCATGTTTTTCGATAAACTTAGCATGTTTGTTTTCATCATCGGGGCTTACACCTAAAATAACAACATCTAAATCGGAAAAATCCTGATGAGCATCACGGAAATCACATGCTTCTGTTGTGCAGCCAGGAGTCATATCTTTAGGATAAAAATAGAGTACAACTGATTCCTTCCCATTAAAATCGGCTAATGAAACTATTTCTCCCTTTTCATTGAGCAATGTAAACTTGGGTGCTTCTAATCCTTCTAACATTGTCATGATAAATCCTCCATTTCATATACTTACTAATATTGTAACAATTTATTTGATGTTCGGATGAATTTTTAACTACAATAAAGTCATACAATCTTTAGGTACTCTTTTTCCTGAGAAATAGTTAGTGTAATGAGATATTTTGATAGTAATATCAACATCTAACATATTATCAATACGGAATGGATAAATATTAACAATATAGAGATATTGACCAATGATGCTTTATCGTTTAAAGTACCAGAATACAGTATATAGAAAGTGAGGTTACCCATTTTCACATGAAATTAGGTGCCCGAATATTAAAAACGGGAGTCGCCATTGTATTGGCCTTATTTTTAGCACAGGCATTACATTGTCCATCTCCTATATTTGCAGGAATTGCTGCTATTTTCTCTTTACAGCCTTCTCTCTATCGTTCTTATCGATCTATAATTGAACAAGTTCAAGGAAATATCATTGGAGCAGTTGTCGCAATTGCTTTTGGCTACATTTTTGGACAAGAGTTCGTAGCAGTTGGATTAGCAGCAATTGTAACATTATTAGTAATGATTCGATTTAAACTTGAGGATAGTATTTCACTAGCCCTTGTTACGATGGTTGTTATTATGGAAGTTCAAGGCGAACAATTTATCACATTTGGACTTATTCGCTTCGCTACCGTTATGATTGGTGTACTATCAGCATTTGCCGTTAATCTATTATTCCTTCCACCTCGATACGAAACACGTCTTTATGCTTCCCTAAATATTTTACAGGACGATATTATTCGGTGGATTCGCTTGGCAGCTCGTCAAGCATCAGAGCATACTTCTACAAAACAATCGTTACGAACATTGAAACAGCGATACGAACGTATCAAGATTTTGTATAATCTGTACAAAGAAGAACGTGCATATTTTGGTAATAAGAAATTTGTAAAGGCTCGCAAACTAGTTATTTATCGTCAAATGATCTTAACGACTAAAAAGAGTATTGAAGTATTAAATCGACTACATTTACATGAAAATGAAATGGCCCATTTACCTGAACGTTTTCGTATTATGATACAAGAACGCTTAGATTATCTACTAACTTATCATGAACAGTTATTTTTGAAATATACCGGTAAATTAAAGCATGAGCATACTACCTGGGTTGGGAAAGAGGAATATTTACAACGCAATGAAGTAATGGATATATTCGCTCAGCACATTGTATTAGCACATGAAGATGAAAATGAAGAAGAATTCTCAAGCTATCATCTACTGCATATTCTTTCTCGAATATTAGATTATGAAGAAAATCTAGAGCATTTGGATACTTTGATAAAGGCATACCAAAGCCGTCATTCACATGAAGTTTTAAAAGTAGAAATAGATGATCGAATTATTTAGTAAGGCTGATAATGAAATTGATTCCGAAAGATTTGTTAGGATTTAATCTATTGTAAAACAGTATCGTTAGATGGTTTCAAAGTCTACATTTGACATGGAACTCAGCACATATAGAAAAAAACTCCAATCGTCTTTAGCTAGACGCATTGGAGTTTTTTAGCTAGTTTTTCATTTTTGGATCAAGTGCATCACGTAGACCATCCCCCATTAGGTTGAAACCTAGAACCGTTAACATTATTGCTAAACCTGGGAAGATCATCGTCCAAGGTGCATTGACTAAATAAATTCTAGCATCCGCCAGCATTTTGCCCCATTCTGGTTGAGGTGCCTGGGCCCCTAGTCCAAGGAAGCCAAGTGCTGCAGCTTCAATGATTGCAGATGCAATTGCAAGTGTGCCTTGCACAATAACCGGCGTCATGGAATTCGGCAAAATATGTGAGAACAATATTCGAAAATCCTTCATACCAATAGCCTTAGCTGCTGTAATATATTCCTCTTGTTTAATACTCAATACTTTTGAACGTATCAGTCTTCCAAAATTAGGAATGTTAATCACCGCAATTGCAATCAGAGCATTTGTTAAAGAAGGACCTAATACAGAAACAATTGCAATAGCTAAAAGAATACTTGGAAACGCTAGTAAGATATCGAAAATACGAGAAATGATCGTGTCTACCCAGCGACCATAGTAACCCGCTACAATCCCCAAAATGCTTCCAACTACAACAGAACCTATTACAGAAAAGAAACCAACCATTAAGGAAATTCTAGCTCCATGTATGACTCGAGAAAAAATATCTCGTCCAAAATCATCTGTTCCAAACCAATGGTCAGCAGATGGCGCTTTTAATCTATTACTCAATTGTTGTTCATTGATTCCTTGTGAAGCAATAAGAGGACCAAATATAGCTAGTAGGATAAAGAAAGCCACAATAATCGCTCCAATTAGCGCAACTTTATTTTTTCTAAAGCTACGCCATGCTTCTTTCCATGGACCAGCCGATTGATCTTTCTGTGTTGAATCATTTGATGTTACATTCGGTGCCATTTGAGACATATTGGACTCCTCCTTTTAGTCATATTTAATCCTTGGATCAATAAGGCTATATAAAATATCAACAATTAAATTAATCATGATAAAGATAAATGCTACCACTAAAATTCCAGATTGAATAACTGGATAATCCCGGAAACCAATTGCATCATAGATATAACGGCCAATTCCAGGCCAACTAAAGATTGTTTCAGTTAATATAGCACCGCCAAGTAATAGCCCCATTTGTAAACCAATTACTGTTAATACAGGGATAATTGCGTTTTTTAACGCGTGTTTGTAAACAACCCAGAACATCTTTTGACCCTTAGCACGAGCTGTACGAACATAGTCTGAACGTAAAACTTCAAGCATACTTGACCGTGTCATACGTGCGATAATAGCCATCGGAATTGTTGCCAATGCTAAAGCTGGTAGAATTACATGCTGAAGTACTACGATTAGTTGATCAAATCGCCCTTGAAGAATGGTATCTAATACATATAAGTAAGTGATTGGATTAACAGGGTCTCGCGCATCCTCTCGTCCTGATGTTGGTAACATATCTAACTGAATCCCAAACACCCACTGTTCCATCAAACCAAGCCAGAAAATAGGCATTGATACACCAATTAATGCGATAACCATTGCTGTATAATCGAACCATGAATTTTGGAACCAAGCCGAAATGATGCCTGCATTTACACCAATAATCACTGCTAAAATAATTGCGCATAAGGATAATTCTAAAGTTGCCGCTAGATACGGCCAAAGCTCACTTGCAACCGGTACTTTTGTACGCATTGATTCACCTAGATCACCTGTAAGTAAATCACCTAAGTAATGAAAATATTGCACATACCATGGATTATCTAATCCCAGACTTGCTCGCAATGCTGCGACTGCTTCTTTCGTAGCCTGTTGACCTAAAATAACTTGCGCAGGGTCACCCGGAATTGCACGGATAATCAAAAATACGATAAACGTCATTCCGAGCAAAACAGGGATCAACTGTAATAATCTTCTACCGATATAGTGCAGCATACCTTCACCTCTCCATCCTCGTGTTGTCATTTTACTTGGATAAAAAATCACCTTTCACCAATAAAAAGTAAAAGGTGATTTTAATCTTATAAATAGTTTTTCAGTACTTTTCTATTTCTTTTTCTTTAATTTTTAATATCAACATTTGATAAGATATCAGAACCTGTTGGGTGAGGTTTGAAGTATTCGATACCCGCTTTACCTGCCAATAATGGTGTAGAGTGAGCAAGTGGAACCCATGGCGCTTGTTCTGAAAGAATTACTTGAGCTTTTTTGTATAGTTCGTTACGTTTTGCTTCATCTGTTTCTGTTTGTGCTTCTAATAATAATTTATGAGTTTCTTTGTTTTTGAAGAATGTATAGTTGTTGCTTCCGATGTTACTTTCATCTAATAAAGTATATAAGAAGTTATCTGCATCTCCGTTATCACCAGTCCATCCAAGTAAGAATGCATCTGCTTCCCCTTTGGCTGCTTTATCAAGATAAGTTGCCCATTCGAACGAAACAATTTTAGATTTCATACCAACATCAGCTAGATTCTTTTGAATCGCTTCTGCCACTTTTTGTCCATCTGGCATATATGGACGCGGTACTGGCATTGCCCAAAGTTCAATTTGTTTTCCATCATATCCAGCTTCTTTTAATAAAGCTTTTGCTTTTTCTGGATTATATTCATAACCTTTAACATCATCGTTGTAACCGCCAATTACTGGAGGCATTGGATTTTTCGCAGCTTTTGCTTTTCCTTCAAAGAAGGCATCAATAATCGCTTGTTTATCAATAGCGTAGTTCACTGCTTGACGAACTTTTACATTATCAAATGGTGGACGAGTAGTTGTTAAACCTAGATATCCAACGTTCATCGATGGACGTTCGAAGATTTGTAAATCTTTGTTACTTTGAATTGAAGCTGCATCTGATGGATTGATACCATCAGCTAAATCAATTTCCCCAGTGTTTAAAGCATTTAGACGAGCTGAATTATCTGGAATAGAGCGGAATACGATTTTATCTAATTTAGGTAGTCCTTCTTTCCAATAGTCTTTATTTTTTTCAATTGTTACGGAGTCGTTACGTTTCCAAGATACAAATTTGAATGGACCAGTACCTACTGGGTTGTCACCAAACTTGTCTCCTTCTTTTTCAAGTGCAGTTGGACTTGCAATACCAAATGGACTCATAGCAAGGTTTTTCAAGAATGGTGCTTGCGCACGATTTAAAGTGATAATCACTTTATAATCACCATCTGCTTTAACGTCTTTAATAACTGCACCTTTATCTCCTTTGAAACCACCAAACATTGAGATAAAGTAAGGGTATTTATCGGCATTCCCACTCATCCAACGTTCGAAGTTCTTTACTACTGCTTCTGCGTTGAAGTCTGTTCCATCATGGAATTTCACACCTTCTTGTAAATCGAATGTGTATGTTAAACCATCCTTAGACGCTTCCCATTTTGTAGCAAGACCAGGTTGTAAAGTTGTATCTTGCTCTCCAAAATTAATAAGTGTTTCAAAGACATTTTGTGTTACTTTAAATGATTCACCATCTGTTACAGTGATTGGATCAAGAGATACTGAATCTCCTCCACGCCCGAATACAAGAATCTTTTCTTTTTTGCTATCGCCAGTGTTCGTGTTACTTGCAGTGTCATCTTTTTTATCAGATGAACATGCCGCAAGAAGTGTTGATAATACTAGCACTAACAATAGACCTACAGATAATAACCTCTTTTTCTTCATTCAATAACCCCCATGTTTGATTAATTTATATATCATTGTTGTACTGCTCATCATAGAGATGGCAAGCAACAGAATGACCTTTTTCCACTTCTACTAACTTTGGTACGACATTTTTACAGATATCCGTTTTAAATGGGCATCTTGTATGGAATGTACAACCTGTAGGAGGATTCGATGGACTAGGAATATCCCCCGTCAGTAGAATTTGTTCCCTTGTGAAATCTGGATCTGGTACAGGTACTGCTGATAGTAATGCCTTCGCATAAGGATGCAGCGGATTACTGTAAAGTTGTTCACTTTCTGCTAGTTCAACCATTTTCCCTAAATACATGACCCCCACACGATCACTAATATGCCGCACTACCCCTAAATCATGTGCAATAAAGATATATGTGAGTTTTAAATCCTTTTGTAAGTCTTGCATCAGATTTAAAACTTGCGCTTGAATTGATACATCTAAAGCAGATACAGGTTCATCTGCAATGATTAGTTTTGGATTTGTCATTAACGCTCGAGCAATTCCGACCCGTTGTCTTTGACCGCCACTAAATTGATGAGGGTACCGTTTAGCATGGTAACTTGACAACCCTACAATTTCTAACAATTCATTTACTCTTCTTTTACGCTCCTTTGCATCACCTATCCCGTGTACAATCAATGGTTCTTCAAGGATTTTCCCTATTGAATGACGCGGATTCAAAGAAGCATATGGATCTTGAAAGACCATTTGTATTTCTCTTCGTGCTTTACGCATCTCCACATTAGATAATTTAGCTAAATCTTTTCCTTCAAATTCGATTGAGCCTTCAGTTGGATCTAACAATCGCATAATCATTCGGCCAGTTGTCGATTTTCCGCAACCGGACTCACCAACAATACCTAGTGTTTCTCCTTCATTCACATAGAAAGACACATCATCTACTGCCTTTACGCTACCTTGCTCTTTTCCAAGAACACCTTTACGGATAGGAAAGTATTTCTTTAAATTATTTACTTTCAATAGCGGTTCTGTCATCGATAGATGCCTCCTTTCCTTCATGTAAGAAGCATCGGGTTTTATGTACATCAGATGTCTGATACAATTCTGGGGTTTCTTGTGTACAACGATCAAATGCAAATTCACAACGTGCAGCAAAACGGCAACCTTGCTTTATTGTACCTGGCTTTGGTACATTTCCTGGAATTGAATAGAGTCGTTGTTTTTTATATCTCATATCAGGAACAGATTGGATCAGTCCTTTTGTATAAGGATGCTCGGAGTTTTTGAAAATAACATCAACAGGACCTTCTTCTACAATTTGTCCACTATACATCACTACAACTCTTTCGCATGTTTCTGCAACAACACCTAGATCATGCGTGATCAGCATAATTGCTGTATTTAGTCGCTCATTTAAATCCTTCATCAATTGTAAAATTTGTGCTTGAATCGTTACATCAAGAGCTGTTGTAGGCTCATCCGCTATTAAAATTTTAGGATCGCATACTAAAGCCATTGCAATCATGACACGTTGACGCATTCCTCCAGATAATTGATGTGGATATTCTTTTAATAACTCTTCCGCTCTTGGGAGCCCTACTAATTTCATCATTTCTACAGCACGTGCAGAAGCCTTTTTCTTTGACCAGCCTTTGCGATGAATTAAAATAGCTTCTGTTAACTGATTACCAATGGTAAACAACGGATTCAATGAAGTCATAGGCTCTTGGAAAATCATTGCAATTTCTTTCCCTCTAATTTTCCGTAATTCTTTTTGTGAATATTTTGTCAAATCTTCTCCTTCTAATAGTATATGTCCATTTGTAATTTTCCCTGGTGGAGATGGTACCAGCCCCATAATGGAAAGTGAGGTTACACTTTTACCACAACCAGATTCACCTACAATTCCAAGAATTTCTCCCTCTTTTAGAGAAAAATCGATATGATCGACAGCTGAAATAGCCCCATCATCCGTAAAAAACGTTGTCTCAAGTCCTTTAACCTGCAAAAGGTCTTTTCGATGATTCATTGTTTTCACTCCTTTAAGAGCCATATTTTCTATTTAATTCACCTTTCTTAATTCTATTATTATTTATATATAAATTGCAACATATTTCAGATTATTCAATAAATTGTTTATTTTATAGAAAAATATAAGACTTCTCTTTAATAGAGAAGTCTTAATAATTCACTTACATATTATGTTAGGTTTAATCTAACTTTTGAACTTGGAACAAATCATGATAAATACCATTTTGATTCATCAATGAGTCATGTGTACCCTGTTCTTTCAATTCACCATGATCAATGACCAAAATCTGATCTGCATGTGTAATAGTAGATAAACGGTGTGCTACAATCACCGTCGTTCGATTATGTGCAAGACGATCAAGGGATTCTTGAATCAAAGCCTCACTTTCTAAATCTAATGCAGATGTTGCTTCGTCTAAAATGAGAATTGGTGGATTCTTTAAGAACACACGAGCTATAGCAACACGTTGTTTTTGACCACCGGAAAGTTTGACTCCACGTTCCCCTACCTTTGTATCATAGCCTTCAGGTAATGACATGATAAAGTCATGAGCATTGGCAGCCTTTGCAGCAGCAATTACCTCATCATCTGAAGCTTGTGGATTCCCCATCATTATATTAGATTTCACTGAATCACTAAATAAAATATTATCTTGTAATACTATCCCAATTTGTGAACGTAATGATTCAATTGTTGCATTTCGAACATCAATGCCATCTATTTTGACTGCTCCTTCAATAACATCATAGAATCGAGGAATTAAACTAATAATAGTAGATTTACCTCCACCACTCATTCCGACAAGTGCTACTGTTTGTCCAGAAGCAATGTTGAAGTTAATGTTTTTTAGAACATCTCTGCCTTCTTCTCCATAATGGAATGTCACATTTTCAAAATCAATTTTCCCTTTTACCTGAGATAATAACTTCGCACCTGGAACATCTTCAATATCATATTTTTCATCAAACAATTCAAACATACGATCCATTGAAGCAACTGCCTGAGTCAAGGTCGTAGATGCATTAACAAGACGACGTAATGGGTTATATAAACTGTCAATATAAGCGACAAAAGCAGCCATTGTCCCTACTGAAAGATGGCCATTAATAACTTGGTATCCTGCATATCCAACTACCACTAACGGTGCAATACCCGTAATTGTATTAACTACAGCAAATGTTTTTGCATTCCAACGTGTTTGTTCCAAAGCTTTATCCAAGAATTTCCCATTAGTTTCAGCAAATATTTGTTGCTCATGAGTTTCAAGTGTAAAACTTTTTATAATACTCATACCTTGCACACGTTCATGTAAATAACTTTGTACACCTGCAAGTGCTTTCGAACGTTCTCTTGTTAATGATCTTAAACGAGCAAAAAAGTAGCGTACACTGATCGCATAAAATGGAAATGCGATTAATGAAACCAATGTTAACTTCACATCTAATTTCAACATAATGACAATAGCTATTAAAATCGTACATAAGTCAATCCAAACATTCATCAACCCTGTCATAACAAACTCTTTTGTTTGCTCAACATCATTGATCACACGAGATATTACATCTCCTACACGATTATTTGCGTAGAATTTCAAACCTAGTTTTTGTAAATGCGCATATAGTTTTTGACGGATATCGTACAGAATTTTATTGCTCAATCTTTGTGCAAAATATTGACGATAGTATTCAACTGGTGGTCGGATGATAAAGAATAATACCGCTGTTCCTCCGAGCCAGTAAAATAATTCTTTTGTTTTCTCATCATTTGATAGATGATCTGCACCGATAATATCATCAATTACTATTTTAATCAGTACTGGTGTAAAAAGTGGAATGGCAAATTTAATAACACCAATAATGAAAGTAAGAAAAATGTCAAATCGATAAGGTTTAACGAAGCGCAAATAGCGTTTCATACTCCCCATTTCAAATCACGTTCCTTTCCAAGTGAAAGGAGCTGCCCAAAGCTACTTTCGGGCAACTCCTTTGCGATTTCCGATAAGTGTGAAGGGATGTCCCATAAGTGCATTTACGCACTTGTGAGGCATCCCAAGTTACTCATCATTTTCGTGTAGCTGTCTTTGGAATTCATAACGACTTGTCCATGCTTCGATAAAATCAGGAGCAAATGGACCTCTCCGTTGTTGAATCCAACTGATTAGTTTATCTACATTAGACTTTAGGATATTGTCAATTACAGGTGGATAACCCATAGCCTTTTTATGTTGCTCATACTCATCTTCATCAAGTAATGTGTAAGACATATCTGGAAAGACTTTGATATCTAAATCATAGTCAATATATTTTACTGCATTATGATCAAATACAAATGGTGAACTCATATTACAGTAGTAATATACTCCATCTTCTCTTAACATACAAATAATATTGAACCAGTGCTCTGCGTGAAAATAACAAATTGACGGTTCTCGTGTAACCCAAGTGCGTCCATCTGACTCAATAACGAGTGTTCTTTCATTCGCACCGATTACTATATTTTTGGTAGCCTTTAAAACCATTGTTTCCTGCCAAACTCGGTGGATATTGCCGTTGTGCTTGTAACTATGTATTTGTATGATTTCCCCTTCTGACGGAATTGCCATTCAAAAGCCCACCTTTTTAACAAACACTCCTAAATGAGCGTTCTTTTGTAACATTATAACAATCCTAGCGGAAAACTTGTAGCAAAAAATTGGTGAAGGTACAAATCCTTCACCAATTAGGGAATTTCTTAACTAAAAATTGTTTTGTTGATTTTGTTGGGCGTATTTACCTGAAGCTTGAGCTTTACTTTGCTCTGCTTGTTGGTTTTGTTTTTTTACCTCATTTAAATTTGTTTCAGAACCAAACTCTTCAGCAGCTGATTGGCCAAATTGACCAGAAGCTTGTTGTTTGTTTTTTTCAGCTTGTTGGTTTTGTTTTGCTACTTCTTGCAAGTTTGTCTCTGAACCAAATTCTGTACTAGCATTTTTTGAATTGGTAAAATTCTTCTTCATTGAATATCACCTCCACGCAATATAATTTGTGCATCGAGGCTTTTTTTATACTCTGAGATTTATTAAATTATTTAAACTTCTTCTTTGTAGTATTGCCAAACCTTCTGCATCGGTACTGGCATAGGTAATTCTTTCATTTCTTCAATTGAAAACCAAGCACTATTTTCAGGTGTATCTCCTTTTTGTTTTACACCAATAATATAACTGTCCATGTGCCAAACAAGATGCGAGAAAACATGTTTGAATGTTAAAAGTTTTTCACGATTAATAAGTTCCACTTGATAAGTAGTTGCAAGTAGTGATTCATTTGTATGTGTTTCTTTGCTATTTTGTTCAATCATTGGAAATTGCCACATATTCGCAAGTAACCCTTTATCAGGTCTTTTTTCTAATAGGAATTGGCCTTTCTCATTTTGTACCACAAACATATCATAATAGAGACTTTTTGTTTTTACTTTTTTCGTTTTGACTGGCAGTTCTTCAGGATTTCCTTCATTATATGCTGTACAAAACTCTCTTACTGGACAGAGCAAACATTTTGGAGAAGTAGGCGTACATACTAACGCGCCTAATTCCATTAATCCTTGGTTAAACTCTGATGGGTGCTCTGTATCAATTAGCTCCATTACAGCATTTTCAAATATTTTTTTGGTTTTGGGTAATGCGATATCTTCACCTATTAATAGAACTCGACTAAGCACTCTCATAACATTACCATCAACTGCATGTTCAGCCCTATTATAGGCAATACTTAATACTGCACCCGCAGTATATGGACCGACTCCCTTAAGTTTTGAAATTTCAGGACGGTTATCTGGAACTTTACCACCATAGTTTTCGACTACTTCACGAACACCGACTTGTAAATTACGTGCTCTTGAATAATAACCAAGACCTTCCCATTGCTTTAATAATTTTTCTTCAGGAGCTTCAGCTAATACCTCAGGTGTTGGAAACTCTTTCATAAATCGATTATAGTACGGTATTACCGTATCTACTCTAGTTTGTTGAAGCATTACTTCTGATACCCAAATCTTATAAGGGTCTTTTGTCTTTCTCCAAGGTAAATCTCTTTTTTCTTTTTGAAACCATTCGACTAATGCATGTTGAAATTGTTTTTTATATTGATAGTACACGATTATCTCCTAATTTATTTCGATTTTATTTCACATAAAAAATGGGTATTATAGTGTAAACTAGTCCATATAGGAACTTCATAAATATTTTATATTTTCTGTCTCCCTACAAATTAAGGAGTTGATCATCTTGGATTCTGGCACACATCTAGTTATGGGGATTGCTCTGGGTGGCCTAGCTTTGGTTGACCCAGTTGTTGCTCATAATTCACCTACCACAGTTGCAGTCATTACAGGCATGATTGTGGGTTCTCAAGCTCCAGATATTGATACAATTTTGAAATTACGTGGCAATGCCACTTATATTCGGCACCATAGAGGAATTACACACTCAATTCCAGCAGTTATATTATGGCCTATTTTGATTACCGGTTTTCTTTCTATTATATTCTCTAATGCGAATGTTTTACATCTTTGGCTTTGGACGTTTTTTGCTGTATTCTTACATGTCTTTGTAGATATCTTTAATGCATATGGAACACAAGCCTTAAGACCATTTTCAAAACAATGGATTGCACTCGGGTGGATTAATACGTTTGATCCGATCATTTTTTCACTCCATGTTATTGCTCTAATGTTTTGGGCTTTTGGCGCGAATCCAGTTTCGACGATGTTTACATTGTATGGAATCATTTTCATCTATTATATAATCCGGTATTTGCTTCAAAAGTCCGTAAAGAATGCTGTTCGCAATACAATTCCTGATGCCGAGCTTATCATATTGTCACCAACATCACACTTTTTCCAATATCGTGTAGCAGCAAACTCTACTACTCACCATTATGTCGGACGTGCATATGGTCGTTCAATAACGATTTACGATAAGTTTCTAATCGAGCCCTTGCCTGATACACCTGAATTTAAAGCAGTTATGAAGGATCCTAACTTTATATCTTTTGTCTCCTTTTCTCCTTTATATAGATGGGAAGTTGCTGACATTGAAGACGATTTACTCGAAGTTAGACTGATTGATTTACGTTATCGTAGTAATAATCGTTATCCATTTGTTGCAATTGCTCACCTAACTCAGGACTACGAAATCGTAAACTCCTTTACCGGGTGGATTTTTAGTGAGGATAAATTGCAGAAGAAATTGGTTGTTTAAATGAATACAGAGGGTGTTCGCCTACCTCAAAAGATCAACGACCGTTCCAATATACGGAACGGTCATTTTTTTATTCTACTTCATCTAATAAATGAGCATATTTTGGATTGCGTCCTGCAAACTCATGTAACTGAGCTCCGTAGCTTTCAATCCATTGTAAAATAATTTTTTCTGTCATCTCGGCACCACGATAATCATAACCTGCCTTAGCATATGTGGATTCAAAATCCGACCACAGTAATTCAATCCAAATACGTGCTTTTTGTTCAGAAACACTAGTATTTTTAGCTCGTAATTTAGAAATTAGCTCGTTAATCTTTTGCTCCACTAAAATGCCTCCTTGACTGGTGTTAACATTGAAATAGGAAGTGCTTCTTCATAATGATTGCCACCTAAGCGATATCCCCAAGCATAAACACCTTTTAAATAATCTACTTGGAAGAACATACCTGGATCGTTTTCGATGCGGTAAATTTCTCCGGGTTTAAAGTCATCTGGATTTAATAAGTATGCTTGCGCTAATAACGCTTTACGTTCGTAAACCGCAAATTCATTTAAAATACCAAGTTGTTCAGCTTTACGCGCTTTTTCTTTTAATGTTGCAATTATTTCACGTAATTCATTGGGTTTCATTTCACTATATTTTTTATCCACTGTCTTGCTCCTTCTGTTCTATATACATTTCAATTTTTTCAATAGGAAAACCTTTTTGATAAAGCGCCTGTTTCACTCGCATCTTCAACTCATAATCACAATATTTTGAAGCATACTTATTCCAAACTTTATCCCCTTGTTGAGCGATCATTTCTGTCCATTCATCTTCATCTTTAGATAATTCGATTTGGTCTAAGACTTGTTCAACGATTGCAAAAGAGTATCCTTTTCGTACAAGCATTTCTTGTATCTTCTTCTTCATTTGGCTAGGCGTTTTACGATTTTCATTGCGTACAGCTTTTTCTGCTAATTGCAATGCTATTTCTAATTGTTCATCTTCAGAAAACGAATGTAAAACCTGCTGTTGGATGTTTTTATCTATACCCTTTTTCTCCAAATCCTTCTGAATAGCTCTAGGACCTTTTTTTGCCGTTTTCTTTTTTGTTTCTAATAATGCTTTTGAATAGCTTTCATCATTTAAAAAGCCTAGCTTCTTCAATTTTTGTAATGATTCTTGAATGACTGCTTCACCAAATTCCAAGTCTTTCAGTTTTTGATGAACTTCATATTCACTTCTCATTTGATAACTTAAAAAGGATAGTGCACGATTGAATGCTCTTTGAATTTCATCGTCAAAAGCAATTTCATCTACTGTTAAGTCATCTATCGTCTTCCCTTTTGTTAGACTATACTGAATTAAAATAGCCTCATCAATACTAAATGCATATTCTTCATTTAAATAAATATTATAACGTTCTTGATTTCGTTTTTGACGGCTAATTTTCGTAATGACTCGCGACATCCAATCCCTCCTTTGCTATGCTTAGTATACAACTTTTCCATCCTAACATCATGGAATGTGTCATATATAGCATATCTTTGATTCAAGTAAGTACAAACATCACTTTGTTTTTATTAGATGAATCAATTTCATTTTTGGTTTTTAAATACGACGCTCGCCCGCGGAAAGCGCCATCTGGAGCGGCATACTAAGCATATACTAGATATGAAATATTTATTAAATTACTTCAATTAAATAAGGAGGGTGTTTTTGTTATGAAAATTGCGATTACAGGTGGTTCAGGATTTGTAGGTCAAGAACTAGTTAAACACTTACAACAGCAAGGGCATGAAATTGTTATTTTAACTCGGAATAATAGTCATTTTACAAATGGCATTCAATACATTCAATGGTTATCCAAAAACTCCTCTCCAGAAAACTATTTAGAGGGAATTGAAGCGATCGTTAATTTAGCTGGTTCTTCCTTAAATAAAGGGCGTTGGACCGAAAAACAAAAAAGAGAGATTTATGACAGTCGAATATCCGCTACAAATGAAATCATTCGAATCATAAAGGCACTAAAAACACCGCCTAGAGTATTAGTGAATGCCAGTGCAATTGGTATTTATCCTGCTTCTACAACAACAACATATACCGAAACGTCACGGGATATCGCCAACGATTTCCTTGCAAAAACAGTTCACGATTGGGAGCAATCAGCTAAGGTGGCAGAAGATTTAGGTGTACGGGTTGTCTTAGCTCGATTTGGTGTGATTCTTGGAAAAAATGCAGGAGCTCTTCCAATGATGGTCATGCCATATAAACTTTACATAGGTGGAACAGTCGGCACAGGCTCCCAATGGGTGTCATGGGTTCATGTCGAGGATGTAGCTAATGCTATAACCTTTGCAATAAGCAATGAAAACTTACATGGCATTATAAATGTCACTTCTCCAAATCCAGTTCGAATGAAAAATTTCGGTGATACAATTGCAGTAGTAATGCACCGTCCTCATTGGTTCCCCGTACCTGCACTTTTAATGAAACTAGCACTCGGTAAGAAAAGCCAACTTGTTTTAGAAGGTCAGCAAGTCTTACCAAAAGTTTTATTGACTCTTGATTTTCAATTTCAATATCCAACTCTTTATAGTGCATTAGAAAATTTATTGTAATTGCATAATTCCATTTAAACAACGCAACCTATCTAAAAAAAGAAAGGTTGCGTTGAACATGATTAAACAGCATGCAACTGGTATTGTTTTAGCTATGTCCATTTTCATTACGGGTATAATTGTGAATCCATTTAATGCATTTGCTCAAGAATTTAGTTGGGGATTTAAAAAGGCTCAAAACGAAGTACCACCGGAAGCCGGCGCTACATTCGATCAAATGCTTGAAAAATACGGAGCCGTATATAAAGGAAAAGATGATGAAAAAGTGATGTATCTTACCTTCGATTGTGGCTATGAAAATGGCTATACTGAATCGATTTTAAACACTTTGAAAAAAGAGCAGATTCAAGCTACCTTTTTCTTAACTGGACATTATTTAACTAGTGCTACTCCATTAGTAAAACGCATGGTAAAAGAAGGGCATGAAATCGGAAACCATTCAGATAAACATCCGAATATGGCACGACTTACCGAACAACAAATGCTAGATGAATGGAAACGCTTTGATCAAAAACTAGCTGAATTAACCGATGTGGAAAGAACAGTATTTGCAAGGCCTCCAGAGGGCGTTTTCAGCGAAGAGTTATTACGAGTTGGTCAAAAAGCAGGGTATCGCCATATATTCTGGTCTGTTGCATTTAAAGACTGGCTTAGAGATAAACCACAAGGCTGGGAATACGCATATAACAACTTAATGTCTCAAATGCACCCAGGAGCAATCATTTTAATGCATACTGTATCTCCTGATAATGCAGAAGCACTTCCTCGATTTATTAAAGATGCAAAGAAAAAAGGCTATCGTTTTGATTCCATTAATAATTTAGTCAATGATATTCCTTTTGTATCTAATTCTTAGTTGGGCGCTGATTCTTCCCTTACACGTTGCTGTTCGCTATAATGAAAAGATGAAGTGAAAAAGGACGTGTAAGTTTTGGTGCAACAACCTACAATGACAATGGGACAAAAAATCCCACTTACAATCAAACGATTAGGCATTAATGGAGAAGGGATCGGTTACTATAAACGTAATGTTGTTTTTGTAAAAGGTGCTCTTCCTGGAGAAGAAGTTTATGCTGAATTAACGAAGATTAATCATAACTTCGCTGAAGCGAAAGTGTTAAAAATTCAAAAAAAGTCAAAAGCTCGTCAAATTCCCCCCTGCCCTGTTTATGAGGAATGTGGTGGTTGTCAATTACAGCATATGAAATATTCATATCAACTTACAGCAAAACGCGATGTAATTGTCCAAGCTTTAAATAAATATGTTAAATCCGAAGCAAAAAATATTCAAATCCGCCAAACAATAGGAATGGATGATCCATGGCAATACCGTAATAAAAGTCAATTCCAAGTTCGACAACCAGGTAAACATGTACTAGCAGGTCTTTATGCAGAAAATAGCCATAAACTTTTGAATATTGACGAATGCCTTGTACAACATCCGATAACTACGAAAATTACAAATGCTACGAAAAAGGTTATTGATGAATTACAAATTCCAATTTATGACGGTCGTTCTATGAAAGGGATCATCCGTACAATTGTTGTACGTGTTGGGATACAAACTGGTGAAGTTCAACTTGTACTGATCACAACCCGTAAAAACTTTGCTAAAAAAGAATTGCTCGTAGAAAAATTAAAACAAATTGATTCATCCATCGTATCAATTGTTCAAAATATTAATGCTGATAAAACTTCGCTTATTTTTGGAGAGCAATCCATTACTCTTGCAGGTAAGGATACTATCCACGAAGAACTTGGGGAACTTGCATTTGATTTATCAGCCCGAGCATTTTTCCAACTGAATCCACAACAAACTGTTCATCTATATGACCAGATTAAAAAAGCTTCTGCTTTGACGGGTAAAGAAACAGTAGTCGATGCATATTGTGGTGTTGGAACAATTGGTCTTTGGCTTGCAAAAGACGCTAAAGAAGTGCGCGGTATGGATATTATTCCTGAGAGCATTCATGATGCAAAGCAAAATGCAAAAAGACATGGATTTAAGCACACTCTATACGAAACAGGTACAGCCGAAAAATGGTTGGATATATGGCAAAAAGAAGGATTTGTCCCAGATGTTCTAACAGTCGATCCTCCACGCACGGGCCTTGCACCTAGCCTAATCAAAACCATCTTGCAAGTAAAACCAAAGCGAGTGGTTTACACATCATGTAATCCCTCAACACTTGCAAAAGATTTACAAGAATTGACGAAAATTTATCATGTTGAATATATTCAACCGATGGATATGTTCCCTCAAACATCTCATGTAGAATCAGTCTCATTATTAACATTAAAATAGTAAAAATAGACGGTTTCCACTTTAGGAAGCCGTCTATTTTATTAAAAAAAGAAACTTTTTAAGTATTTTCTCCTTTACGCGTCTTTATTTCTATAAAATGTCGATATTCCTATTTACAGCCCATAAGAATCCATACATAATAGTTATAATATCACTTAACAAATGGGAGTATTATATGAAAAAAATACTAAATTCAATTCAATGGAAACTAATGATAACTTGTTTACTATTAATGATGATTCCCTGCTCTATCATCGGTATTACATGTTACTTTAATGCTAAACAAAGTATGGATGGTTTAGGTAAAACGATTATAAAAAATAGCGTATTAGCAACATTGCAACAAATTGACTCTCTAAACACTGAGGTTGAGAAAGGAAACCTCTCATTAGAAGATGCGCAAGAAGAATTGAAAGAGCAAATCCTTGGCAAAAAAGATAGTAATGGCAAACGTAAAATTTCGAATAAAGTTGACTTAGGAGAAAGCGGCTATCTTTTTATCTTACAAAAAGATGGTTACATGCTTGCACATCCGAATATAGAAGATACTCAATCTTGGGGATTAAAAGACAGTAACGGTCAATATTATATTCAATCTGTAATTAAAAACGCACAAAAAGGTGGAGGTTATGCCGCATATCAATTTCCACTTCCCAACAATCCGGATAAGCTAGCTGATAAGATTACTTATTCAAAAATTGATCCAAATTGGGGATGGGTTGTTGCTGCAGGTACATACAAAAAGGATTTCAATGAATCAGCAAATAATTTACTTGTTGTGCTATTTATTGCATTAGCTTTATCACTTGTTATTGGTGCCATTGCAATGTATTTTTTAGCAAAACATATTGGGATCCCTATTGCGAAATTAACACGGCGCTTAAAGAAGATCTCTTCAGGTGATTTAACGATAAAGCTTGATGAAATGCAGCGGAATGATGAAATAGGTCAATTAAATAACCATTTCAATTTTATGGTCATGAATCTAAAAAAATTAATCACAGAAGTAGATGGCACGATTAAGGAAGTTAGAGAATCGTCCACAAATCTTGCAGCTGTTTCTGAGGAAGTAACCGCTTCAACAGTTGAAATTACAAAAGCTGCAGAAGAGGTTTCGGTAGGAACGACAACACAAGTCAATGATGCAGAACATGCAAAAGAAGCAGTGAGCAAAGTTTCTCAGCACATCCAATTACTCCACCAAAAAAACAATCATATGTTACAAGCTTCAGAAGGAATGCAAAAGTCATATGAAGAAGGATTACACAACTTAGTTATATTAAAAGAAAAATCATCAAAATCGACAGATTTAGTTGAACATGTTCAGAAAGTATTTGCTTCCCTTTCTTTAAAAATGAAAGATATCGAAAATATTATTTCATCCATTAACGATATCTCAGCTCAAACAAACTTATTGGCATTAAATGCAAGCATTGAAGCCGCGCGTGCAGGTGAACATGGAAAAGGCTTTGCAGTAGTAGCAGAAGAAGTAAGAAAATTAGCAGAACAAACGAAAAACTCTACACTTAGCGTGCAACACACTTTAAGAGGAATTGAAGAAGAAACAATACTTGCTAACGACGAAATTTCTAAAACATCCATGATTGTTCAACAGCAAAATGAAGCTGTTCAACATACTGGTCAATCATTTGACCATATTAAAGAAAACGTTCAAACCATTTTATTGGCTATTGAAAATGTATCAACTAGTTTTAATATTTTATTGACTTCTAAGGATGAAATTATGGATTCAATGAACAATATTATGAGTATAAGTGAACAAAACGCTGGTGCCACTCAAGAAGTATTTGCATCACTAGCTGAACAACAAAAAGTCATCCAAGTCGTAGCAGAATCAGCTACAGACTTATCTGATGAAATTCAATCTTTAAAAGCTTCAATTGAACAATTCAAAATTAAATAATGTAAAAGGGAAGCCTAAAGTCGTTTTGACAATTAGGACTCCCCTTTTCTTTTTACAATATTTGCTTATTACTTTGTCTTCCGAAGATCAGACTAATCGCAAAAACAACAAGCAAAATAATGGATACTAGCAATAAGAAACTGTAGTTTTGCACAAATTGTAAATATACCCCACCTAATAATGGTCCTGATAAGCTACCAACACTAAAGAAAATACTACACATTAAATTCCCTGTTGGTAGCAACTCTCTTGGGGTCAAATCACTCATATACGAAATTCCTAGTGAGAATAATGAACCGCAGAACATTCCTGCAAACAAAAAGCTAGCAACTACTAAAATTTCATATGATTCTACGATGCTTCCTACCCCAAAGAAAATTCCTCCACCTAGTAGTGAACTTAATATAATTTTCCGACGTCCAATTTTATCTCCCAAAGTTCCAAGTGGAATTTGTGTTATAATCCCACCTATTGAAAACGCCGCTAAAATAATCGATACCATTGAAACTTCGAAATGATTTCTTAGGGCATATACAGGGAATAACGAATTTAATGAGGATTCTAAAAAACCATAACAAAGGGCTGGTAAACAGCCGATCCATGCAAATTTTAAAGTAACTGCATAACGTTTAAGTATATTTTCCCCTACACTTTTCGTTTGTATCGGTTCTGGCTTTTCATTCTTCAAAAAGAATACTAGTGACCAAGCTAATAAGCAAAGGAGCGAAGAAAGGATAAATGGAAAGGCTTCGGAAATCTTTGTCAATGGAACCAATAGCGGGCCAACAGCGAAACCTGTACCAAATGATAATCCATAAATCGCAATATTTTTGCCAAGACGATGTTGAGGTGATGTACTTGTAATCCAAGTTTGAGTTGAATAATGCAAGGAGTGATCCCCAATCCCAATCAGTAATCGAAGGATAAACCAAAATAATACATTCTTCCATAACGGAAATAAAAGAAGGGATGCAAAGACGATTGCTCCACCCACCAAAATTATTGGTTTATAACCAAATTTCCGTAATGGCTGCTCGATAAATGGGGATATAAGTAACGTTCCAATATAAAGTCCCATCGCATTTAAACCATTAAGCGACGATGCTACACCATCTTGTTCGAAAATGACTGATATAAGTGGCATTAACATACCTTGTGAGAATCCTGAAATGGATACTATAATGACTAAAATCCAAAATCTTTTTTGTTCTAATCGCTGATTTATTTCCACTGCAACCTCCAATTTTTACTAACCATTGATTTCATATGTAACCGAAAGTATGAAATTATCTTATATGAAACTTTATATATGTATTTTTTGGATACTTGAACAATTTTATCATAATCTTACATAGCATGTGAAATACTTTCGAATGCACAAAAAGACTCAGTCCACATAAATTAATTGTGTACTGAGTCTGCTAATGTTCACTTATTATCATTCGTTGTTACATTAAACCCATTTTCGGCCTAAGCTCGGACCGAGAATCTGTTTAACTCCCTCCTTCGTATTGCGAATCTATAGGCGCCTGTTCCGTACCCATCGCAGCGGTAAATCATATCACATTCCTTACGAATTGCTTCCTTATTAGAGAGGACCCATTTTTAGAAAACATATTCCTTAAATCTCAAGGGAATAAATACATTACCAGCTTTTTTCGTATACATGTGCTGCATTTGTGGGCATTATTATAAGGAAGAGGACTTCTCCTACGAATGGATTGCCATTTTAGCGATTTCTCACTTTTACCTCCTCCCTTTTATGTTAAACTCATATTAACATTTTACATTAGTTTTGTAAATTTTCTTAACTTACAAAATATTAAAATATTTCTTTCGGCCTATAATTTTGGATTTAGAATTGAAAAAATTGATAAAATCGTTTACGATGGTGATGATGAAATGAGGTGTAACGATGAGCAAATCAATTACGGATAAAGAACAACAAGTAACTTATTTGAAAGAACGTCTGCAAATCTTCGTAGAAGTATTAGATGCTATTGATCCAGAAACTGCAGACTTACAAGATATCGATCGCCTTATTGATATGATGGATGATTTAGAAGATAAAATGGAGCAATTCAAAAACCGTCCAGAAAATTAAATCTCAAATTATTAATGTTTTTCTTATTACTCATGAAATTTCGACAAGAGCGTATATATACGCTCTTTTTTTCGTGATTTGGACAGGTTATAATAGGATTGGTTTAAAAATTACCTTTTTGGAGGGCTATTACTATGAATCTAGAGACACTAGAACAAAGCATTTACGATTTAGTGACTGAAACTTCTACAAATTTACCAAAAGACGTTCGTCGTGCAATTAAAAAGGCAAAGGACGCAGAAAACGCTGGTACTCGTGCAGCAATGAGCTTAGATACAATCGCGAATAACATTTTCATGGCAGATGATAACGTTTCACCTATTTGCCAAGACACCGGTCTTCCTACTTTCAAAATTAAAACTCCTGTTGGCGTAAACCAACTAGAAATCAAAGAAGTAATTAAACAAGCAATCGTTCGAGCTACAAAAGATGCAAAATTACGTCCAAACTCAGTGGACTCTTTAACTGGCAAAAACAGCGGAGACAACTTAGGAGCAGGCGTTCCTGTTATGAAATTTGAACAATGGGAAAATGATTTTATCGAAATCAAGCTAATTCTAAAAGGTGGCGGCTGTGAGAACAAAAATATCCAATATAGCTTACCTTGCGAACTAGAAGGACTTGGTCGTGCAGGACGTGACTTAGATGGTATTCGCAAATGTATCCTACATTCTGTTTATCAAGCACAAGGTCAAGGTTGTTCAGCTGGCTTTATCGGCGTTGGTATTGGCGGAGATCGTTCTTCTGGATATGATTTGGCAAAAGAACAATTATTCCGTAATGTAGATGATACCAATCCAAATTCAGATCTTGCTAAATTAGAGGATTACATATTAGAAAAAGCAAATACATTGGGCATTGGCACAATGGGATTTGGTGGTGAAGCAACACTACTTGGTTGTAAAATCGGTGTGATGAACCGTATTCCAGCTTCTTTCTATGTTTCTGTCGCATATAACTGTTGGGCTTACCGCAGAATGGCTGTTGATATTGATGCAACTACAGGTGAAATCAAAAATTGGCATTATCAAGAAGGCGAAAAAATTGCATTTGAAGATGCAGCTCAAAATGCAGATAAAGAAGATAAAAAAGAAGTTATTGAACTTCGTGCACCAATTACAGAAGAACAAATTCGCTCTCTTCATGTAGGTGACGTTGTGAAAATCACTGGCCGTATGTACACTGGTCGTGACGCAATTCATCATCATTTAATGAGTCATGATGCCCCAGTAGATCTAAACGGTCAAATCGTATATCACTGTGGTCCTGTAATGGCAAAAGACGAAAATGATAACTGGACTGTTAAAGCAGCAGGCCCTACAACATCTATTCGTGAAGAACCATATCAAGGTGATATTATGAAAAAATTTGGTATCCGTGCAGTTATGGGAAAAGGCGGTATGGGACCAAAAACGTTAAAAGCTCTTGAAGAACATGGCGGCGTTTACTTAAACGCAATTGGTGGTGCAGCTCAATATTATGCAGATTGCATTAAATCAGTTGATGGTGTAGACCTAATGGAATTTGGTATTCCAGAAGCAATGTGGCATCTAGCTGTTGAAGATTTCACTGCCGTTGTTACAATGGATTCTCATGGAAACTCATTACACGCTGATGTTCAAAAAAGTTCACTAGAGAAATTAGCTGAACACTCTGAACGTGTATTTTAATAAAATCCTGAACCTCTCTAAAAGAAATTTTGGAGAGGTTTTTTCTTTAACCTTTTTTCACACTCCCCTTCTCTTTTCAATAAGATGTCATAAATCCATTTAAAATAAATCAAAACATTAATATCGTACTTTCCACCATCCAAACCATATGTTATAATAATTCTAAATTAAAAATGACTTTAAAATAATTTTCGAATTCAATATAATTTTAACAAACGCCTATATATAAGGGTTTTGATATTGATTTTCATTATCAGGAGGGATTATAGATGGAATTAGTAAAAGAGAATAATTATCATCTAATTGAGAAAGCAAAAGAACACTCAGAACTTATAGCAGCGCTATCTTCTGGTGTTTTAATCTTAATTGCATGGTTAATAGGCAAAAATGACGAAACTACCGCTTCAATTATCTTCTATTTATTAGCATTCATTATTGGTGGGTTTGCAAAAGCTAAAGAAGGCGTTGAAGAAACAATTGCCAATAAGGAATTAAATGTCGAGTTTTTAATGATATTAGCAGCTATTGGCTCTGCTATCATTGGTTACTGGACTGAAGGTGCTATTCTTATCTTCATATTTGCCGTTAGTGGCGCATTAGAAACTTATGCGATGAATAAAAGCCATAAGGAAATCTCAGCTTTAATGAATTTACAACCAGAAGAAGCATGGTTAATAAAAGGAAACGGCGAAACAGAACGCGTGGCTGTTACTTCACTACAATTGGGAGATCACTTACTAATCAAACCTGGTGAAAGAGTACCAACAGACGGTGTTATTATAGAGGGTGCTACCTCAATTGATGAAGCCGCTATTACTGGTGAATCGATCCCTGTTACAAAATTAGTTGGTGCAGATGTATTTGCAGGTACTGTCAATATGACAGGTGCTGTTACAATGGAAATGACTAAACCAAACTCTGAGTCATTATTCCAAAAGATTATTGATCTTGTTCAATCTGCCCAAAGCGAAAAATCCCCTTCACAACAATTCATCGAACGTTTTGAAGGTACGTATGTAAAATGTGTTTTAACTGTAGTTGCTCTTATGATGTTTGTCCCTCACTTCCTTCTTGATTGGAGCTGGACAACAACATTCTACCGTGCCATGGTCTTATTAGTTGTTGCTTCACCTTGTGCGCTTGTAGCTTCTATAATGCCTGCTACATTATCAGCAATTTCAAACGGAGCACGAAACGGTGTCTTATTTAAAGGTGGCTTACACATTGAACATTTAAGTGTATTAAAAGCAATCGCTTTTGATAAAACAGGTACACTTACAAAAGGTAAACCAGTTGTTACTGACTTTATCGTACGTGAAGCTGAAGATGAACAACATATGCTATCAATTATTGCTGGAATTGAAGCAAAATCAAACCATCCTCTTGCCCAAGCAATTACTGCTTACGCAAAAAAGCGTGGTCTTGATTCATTCGATCAAGCACAAATTGAAGATGTACCTGGTTGGGGATTAAAAGCAACTGTGAATAGCAGTGCATACAAAGTAGGTAAATCCGATTTTGTAGGGAGAGATGATGCTTTTGCATTTGCTGGAGGAATTGCTCCTAAACTTGCTGAAGAAGGTAAAACAGTAGTCTTTTTAGCAGATAATGATGGCATTGTTGCTCTTGCTGCCATGAAAGATACGGTACGTGAAGAATCAAAAAAAGCTATCGCTCTATTGAAAAATTTAGGCATTCATACTGTTATGTTAACAGGTGATAATGAAAAAACTGCAAAGGTAATCGCAAAAGAAGCTGGTGTTGATGCTTATATTGCTGAATGCCTACCTGAAACAAAAGTTAATCATATCAAAGATTTAATGAAAACATACAATAATGTCGGAATGGTAGGCGACGGTATTAATGATGCACCTGCCCTTGCTACATCAACAACAGGTATAGCTATGGGAGAAGGCACTGACGTTGCACTCGAAACAGCAGATGTTGTTTTAATGAAAAACGACCTTTCTAAAATTGCTTATGCTGTAAAACTTTCACGCAAAATGCAAACAATCGTAAAACAAAATATCATATTCTCAATTTCTGTGATTGTTTTACTTATTATTTCTAACTTCTTACAAGCAGTCGATTTACCACTTGGTGTTATCGGACATGAGGGTAGTACGATTTTAGTTATTCTAAACAGTTTAAGGTTGTTAAAGAAGATTTAATTCTTCAAATATGAACGAACTAATTTTATTTTTACCAAAGACTCTGTTAAGCATATTGTTAAATAACACTCCCTTTCGTAATGTTATAGAGTCAATTGATGGACAATATCATAATCAAATTAAACAGAGCCTTCAAAAAAAGACTTCTCATATGGTGAGAAGTCTTTTTATCTATTTTTTTTCTTCTTTTCTAGTAGTTCTCTTCGCTGTTGCATAATGGCGTTCAGTTGACCGCCCACCATTAATATTATTCCTGTCACATATAGCCATAACATGAGAATAATAATCCCACCTATACTACCATATGTAGCTGAGTAATTTGCAAAATTATTTATATAATAAGAAAAGACATATGATACGAAAAGCCATGCGATCGTAGAAAATAACGCTCCTATTATCACACTTCTTAAATACAACTTTATATTCGGCATAACCCAATACATCAATGTTAGAACGATAAAGATTACTATAGGAGGCAAGATCAATCGGAACTTATTCCAAACTATTAAAAAGTCTGCCTCGAATCCAAATGCTGAAAATAAAAATAGACCAATTTGTTTCCCGAATACGGGAAGCACAAGCGCTACGACAATTAATACAATTAACATTAAAGTAAAGACAATAGACATAAATCTTGCAATTATAAAAGGTCTTGTTTCAACTTGGTTATAAGAACGATTCAATGATTTCGCCAAAGCATTTACGCCATTGGATGCGGACCAAATCGTACCAATCACCCCAATTGATAACAAGCCCCCATTACGATTTCCAAGTACCTCTGCAAGCGTTCCTTCTATCATTGTGTACACTTGGCTCGGTAGAATTTTCTCTATAATTTTATAAATTAGATCTGTAGGAAGATCTAAAAAAGGTAATAATGTCATTAAGAAGATTAACAAAGGAAATAATGATAACAAAAAGAAATATGCTAATTGTGCGCCAAAACCAGTAATATCCGCATCTATCAATCGTTGAAAAAATGCCAATATAAACCCCTTTGGGCTCGTGACATCATATTCCTGATTTAGCTTATCCTTTTTTCCTACATGCATAAGTTTCATCTTATTAAAAATTTCAGAAGATTGATTTCCTCTATTAGTTGACATCGTTTTGGAGTTTCTAGAAAGCTTATATCTAAAATACTTTTTGCGTTTTCTATGTTTCTCCATAAGGGATCCCCCCTTTGTATGAGTAACTTATAGATGGATAACTGATTCAGAGGCGGGAGCGTTCTTTTCTTTTTCAATCCCAGCAGCGAATACCTCTTTTGTCTCGATAACAATATCTTTAACTTGAGGAGTCAGTTCTTGAATTTCGTTTATTTTTTCCAAATAAAAATCTTTGTCATGCATAAAAGTTTTATACATAGATTGGGCTCTGCTTGTTGTAGACTGGATTTTATCAAATATTTCTTCAGGATTATATGCAAAATACTGCACATCAATTACAAAATGCTTAACCTTTTTCGTTGTAGTTTCACGAGTACTTCTATCCAACATACTTAAAGCTGCTCCCGCAACTGCTCCTAATGCGATACCTTTAACTAATTTGTTAGACATATTTATCCTCCTCCAAACATCTATATATATTATTATACCCCACTACTTTACATGTAAAACAGTTTCATTATGATATACTACTCTTTAAAATTTTTAGCAAATGGGAATTGACATTCATAAGCCATCGTGAAATGATACTGTAGTAAAAGAATGGAATAAAGGTAGGAGGAATCCCTTTGAATCTTACACAACCATCTACAGAGAATGTAACTTTCATGATCGAAGGAATCAAGGATAAACTTCGTATGGTTAATGCAGATGCTATGAAACCAGAACATTTTAATACAGATAGCTACGAAGATTTAGTTTACTTGTATGAAATGGTAATGAAACGTGAAGCTTTTAGTCCAAGTGAAATGCAAGCGATTGTAGCTGAACTCGGTTCATTACGTAAAGATTAAAAGCGGAACGCGCTCGTTCAGATGTTCTTTCCGCGAGAGGCGCTTTTTGCTAACAGCGGAAAGGTTATCTGGACCGAAAAGCTAGAGCGTGGAGCTGGATAGATTAAATGCTTAAAGCTATCGTTTCATATGTAATGCATCAAAAAGTATATAAAAAGGTATATCTCTCTAGATATACCTTTTTATTATTATTTTGTTGTTGTCTTATCTTTACTATCTGATTTGTTTAATGAATCTGTCTCGCTTGAAGGACTTGTTGGTGTACCATCTTTTTTCACTAATGGTTGAATTAGCACCTCTACTCGACGGTTCTTTGCACGTCCTTCAGCTGTATTATTTGAGGCAATTGGTTTATTTTCACCATAACCTTTTGCACTAAAGTAAGCTGAATCTAATTTTGGATTATTATCAACGATTAGTGTCAAGAAATTTACAGCTCGCATTACACTTAGTTCCCAGTTAGATGCGAACTCACCATTGCGCTCTGGAACATTATCTGTGTATCCTGTAATCACTACATTTCTTTTAGGATCAAATACTAGAAGTTTTGACAATTCCTTTGCTGTAGCCTTGTGTTCTTCTTTCACATCTGCTTTACCAGGATCGAATAACACACTATCTCGAATTGTAACGAGAAGACCCTCATCAGTTAACTTTGTTTCGAATTGTTTTTCTAACTCGTTTACAGCTATAAAATCATCAACTTTTCCTTTTATTTTAGAAAGCGATTTTTGGTCTTCTACATAAGCTGAGTTTTTGCTATTTGATATACTTTTTGGGTCTGTTGGATCTACTGGGGAAGGATATTCCATTACCCCACTACCTCCATCAAACATAGCATTAAACGCTGCAGATAATTGACTTAACTTTTGAGCATCTACTGAGCTGGATGCAAATAATACAATAAATAATGCCAATAATAGTGTAAGAAGGTCGGAATAAGGAAGCAACCATGCCTCTGACATTTCTTCATCATGTTTTTTTCTTCTTTTAGTCTTCTTTGCCAAGGCCGCTCGCCCCGCTTTCATCCATAATTTGTTGGCGTTCTTTTTTAGTTAAGTATGAAGCAAGTTTTTGTTCAATTACGCGAGGAGCCTCCCCTTCTAAAACTGAAAGAATCCCTTCAATCATCATCATTTTTTGACGTGCTTCAATACTAGATTTACGTCTAAGCTTATTAGCAAACGGATGCCATAAAACGTAACCTGTAAAAATCCCTAGCAATGTTGCAATAAATGCCGCAGAAATGGCGTGCGCTAATTTGTCTATGTCACTCATATCTTTCAGCGCTGCAATTAAACCAACAACTGCCCCTAGGACCCCTAATGTTGGAGCATATGTACCTGCTTGAGAGAAAATCTGTGCACCACTTGTATGACGCTCTTCCAACGCTTCCACTTCTTCTGTTAATACATCGCGAATATAATCGGCATTTTGACCATCAATAGCTAAAGTTAAACCATTTTTTAAGAAAGGATCATCAATTTCAGAAACTTTACCTTCTAAAGCTAATAATCCTTCACGTCGTGCTAAATCAGCCCATCCTGAAAACATTTTGATGATTTCTACATCACTCACTAGCTTTTGCTCCGTGAATATGATTTTGAATAGTTTTGGTATTCTTTTCAATTCACTCTTAGGAAACCCAATTGTTATTGTTGCCATTGTCCCTAAGATAATAATTAAGATTGCTGCTGGGTTAAGCAACGCATCTGGAGTCACACCTTTAAAGTACATGCCCACAACTACTGCTACGACGCCCATTATTAGACCCACAACTGATGATAAATCCATTTTAGTACCTCCAAAGTCGTCATTCTTGTTATTATTTCGGTTATTTTTTCCCAATGTTAATATTCTACTTTGAACAATAGAGGATATTTGACGAAAATCTGTAAAAAAAGTAGAAATGTATATCGATTTGTCATATTTGCTTAATTTTTTGAAATTGCTACAATTATTTTAGTATTTAAAGGAGGGAATTTTTAATGAAAACATTTCTGGAAAAGTTAAATAGTTACGCTGAATTAGTTGTTAAAGTAGGTGTGAATATCCAACCTGACCAATACTTGTTTATCCAAGCTACTGTGGATAATGTAGAATTCGTTCGTCTTGTTACGAAAAAAGCGTATGAAACTGGTGCAAGAGAAGTATTTGTACATTATTCTGATGATGTATTAAGTCGTATGCATTATGACTTTGCTCCAGAAGATGCTTTTGAATTTTTCGCACCTTGGTATGCAGAAGAAAAAAATTGGCTAGCAGACCACGGAGCTGCATTTATGACGATTAAATCTCAAAGTCCAGATTTACTAAAAGGTGTTGATGCAAATCGTATCGCTAACCAGCAAAAGGCATCTGGAAAAGCTTTAAGCCTTTTCCGCCAAGCCACTCAGTCGAACAAAGTAAGTTGGACAGTTATTGGCGCCCCATCACCTGAATGGGCAGCAAAGGTCTATCCTCAACTTCCACAAGAAGAACAAGTACCCGCTTTATGGGAAGCCATCTTTAAAACTGTACGTGCAGACCTAGATGAACCATTAAAGGCGTGGGAAAATCATGACAAAACATTGCATAAAAAAGTTCAATATTTAAATGATAAAAAATATCATAAGCTTCACTACACAGCTCCAGGAACTGATTTAACAATTGAATTGCCTAAAGGTCATATATGGAGTGGCGGTGGTAGTGTTAACCAATCTGGCAAAGCTTTCATGGCAAATATCCCTACGGAAGAAGTTTTCACTGCCCCATATAAAGAAGGTGTAAATGGCTATGTATCTTGCACTAAACCACTAAGCTATGGTGGCAATATTATTGATCATTTTACAATTACCTTTGAAAAAGGACGAATCGTCAAAATCGAAGCACAAGAAGGCGAAGAAGTTTTAAAAAACCTCGTAGCTTCTGATGAAGGTGCTCATTATTTGGGAGAAGTAGCCCTAGTACCACATCAATCTCCTATTTCTGCATCCGGTCTATTATTCTACAACACTTTATTTGATGAAAATGCATCCAACCATTTAGCAATCGGAAGTGCATATGCCTTCTGTATTGAAAATGGCACGAACATGACGCAAGAAGAATTATTAAATAAAGGTTTAAACCGTAGTATTACCCATGTAGATTTCATGGTGGGTTCTGGTGAAATGGATATCGACGGTATTACTGAAGACGATAAAATAGAAGCTGTGTTCCGCAATGGTAACTGGGCATTTTAACATCAATAGACGTTGCTATAAATAACCATTCCCTTTTTCATAAAACGTGTTATGATGATAGTGTTCTATAATTCTTGTAAAGATTTTATAGAATTCATATTTTAGCCTTATTTTAAGAGCTAAAATCATGTATACTATTAAATAACGAATATTCTTAATTTTAGGGAGGGTTATCGATAATGGCTTCATTTATTGCTACAGTAGGTGGAATGTTTGGTTTACTCCTAGTATCAACTGCATTATTAATTCATTATTTAAGAGTTGGTCTTGACTCTTCTACTTCTCATATCGTCGATCCAAAACCAAAAACTAAATTTTAATATGAAAGAGCTACTTGCAAAATCCAAGTAGCTCTTTTTTAAATTTCTCTCACAATTATTTAACATTCTTATAACATTTAATACCTTTTCTACTATATTTCTCCCATTATTTAACCTTTTATTTCAACTATCTATTCATTCTCCTATGTAATGATTGTTATATACCATAAAATAACATACTTTAATAGAAAAATATAATTTATACTTATGTAACCTGAGGTATTTAGAGGAGGAATTTTTACGTATGTTTTCGACAACAGCAATCGGAATCGATCTTGGCACAGCCAATACGTTAGTATATACAAAAAGTAAAGGAATTATTTTAAATGAACCATCAGTTGTTGCGTTCAATATAAACACAAATGAAATCATCGCTACTGGATTAGAAGCAAAAGAAATGGTTGGTAAAACACCAGTATCTATTAAAGCAATTCGTCCATTAAAAGACGGCGTTATCGCGGACTTTAATATGACAACAGCAATGATTAAAGCTATGATGGAAAAAGCCTCAAAAAAAATGGGTTCTTCCTTACGCAAGCCTAATGTGGTCGTATGTACACCATCTGGCGCAACTTCTGTAGAGCGTCTTGCTATTCAAGACGCAGTTAAACAATGCGGTGCAAAAGAAGTTTACTTAATCGATGAACCTGTCGCTGCTGCAATCGGTGCAGAACTCCCTGTCAGTGATCCAATAGCAAGCGTTATCGTAGATATAGGTGGCGGTACAACAGAAGTCGGAATTATTTCTTTTGGAGGAATCGTTACTTCTAATACAATGAAACTTGGTGGCGACCACATGAATGAAGAAATTATTCAATTCGCTCGTAAAGCATTTAACGTATTAATCGGTGAACCTACTGCTGAAAGAATTAAACAAGAAATTGGCTATGCACTGATTGAGCATTCATCAGAAATATTGGAAGTTCGTGGGCGTGATATTGTTACTGGTCTGCCAAAAACAATTACAGTGTCTTCTCTTGAAATTCAGGATTGTCTAAAAGAAAATCTATTATCTATTTTAGAATTGATTGGTAGAACATTAGAAAGTTGCCCTCCAGAATTATCTGGTGATATCGTAGATCGTGGTATAGTTCTAACTGGTGGTGGCTCTCTTTTAAAAGGTATGACAGAGTGGCTTTCAATTGAATTAGCGGTACCTGTACATTTAGCTCCTGACCCACTGGAATCAGTAGCAGTAGGTACAGGAAAAGCATTAGATACAATCCATTTACTAAAAAAATAAAAAATTCTATATTTTTGGTAATAGTTATCTTACAATTAGTAATGTAAGGAAAGGGGAATTGGGAAAGGAGAAGTGATAGCGTGTCTATAATAAATGATATTCTTACATTCAATGAATCCTTTGTGAATGAAAAAAGATATGAACCTTACATTACTAGTAAATATCCTGATAAACGTTTTGTAATTTTAACTTGTATGGATACCCGTCTGGTCGAATTACTACCTAAGGCGATGAATCTTCGTAATGGTGATGTGAAAATGATCAAGAGTGCTGGTGCAATTTTAAACCATCCATTCGGAGGAATTATGCGAAGTTTACTTGTTGCAATTTATGAGTTACAAGCAGACGAAGTTTTTGTAGTAGGTCACTACGACTGCGGTATGAGTGCAGTTGATCCAAATAAAATGCTGCAAAATATGGTAGACCGTGGTATTAAACAAGAAACACTAGATGTACTTAATTATTCTGGAGTAGATTTAAATCAATGGTTACATGGTTTTGATGACGTACAATCTAACGTTCGTAATAGTGTTGAAATGATCAAAAACCATCCATTAGTATTAGACTCTATTCCTGTTCATGGTTTAGTTATTGACCCAAAAACAGGTCATTTAGATGTCGTAGTAGACGGTTCTAAATAATACAAGCTAGAATGCATGGCAAAAAGCGATTTTCTCAACTTACGGGAAAATCGCTTTTTAATTATTTATCGACATATTTCCTGGGAAATTCGACAACTTTTCTCCTACATTCCATTGAAGAATTTGCGAAAATTACTTCTCCATCTCCGCCAAGCGGCCTTTCCCTTTCAATAATCTTCCTCCATTAAAGCATATAAATAATGATCTTGCCATTTACCGTTAATATACAGCAACTTTCGTAATAACCCTTCTCTTATGAATCCTGCTTTCTCTAATACACGTACAGACGCTACATTTTTTGGAGAAACATATGCTTCTAAACGATGTATACATAAATCTTCAAAAGCAAATTTTGAAACGAGTGAAAGTGCATCGGAAACGATTCCCTTTCCAGTATGCGCTTCATCCATTGAATAACCGACAAATGCACTTGAGAAAGGCAGACGTCTAATAGAATATACTGAAATATGCCCAATGATTTCAGTTGTTCCAGAAGAGAAAATACCAAAACTATACTCACGATTTGCATGCATCTGTCTAATAGATTCTTGAATTTTCTTCGATTGTACTTTTTCCGTGTAATATTCAGGCGGATGTAATGGCTCATGAATAGACCAGTAACGCATATTACGAGTAACCATTTCTGTATATGACATCACATCCGCCATTTCTAATGTACGTAAATAACAACGCTGCCCCTCTAAAAAAACCATACTAACCATACCCACCCTTTGTGATAGCTTGTGAAGCTATTTGAGTTACTTCATACAGCTAAATGATGTTTATTATTACACTTCTTGTGTTATAGCCTCAGCAGGATCTGTAACTTGTAAACCGCGACGTTCACATTCTTTTTTTACATGTTTAATCGTTTCCTTTAACACTTGAATACGCGCATATTTTTTATCATTGCCTTCTATTAAGATCCAAGGTGCATTTTTTTTATCTGTTTTGTCAAACATATCATTAGCTGCTTCAATATAAAGTGGCCATTTATCTCTATTACGCCAATCTTCATCTGTCAGTTTCCACATTTTATATGGATCTTCTTGACGTTCTTTAAATCGATTTAACTGTTCCTCATTTGAAACATGAATCCAAAACTTCATCAGGATGAAATTATCATCCGTTAATAATTTCTCGAATTGATTGATTTCTTCGTAAGCACGTCCCCATTCAACCTTAGAAGCAAATCCCTCAATACGTTCTACAAGAACCCTTCCATACCATGTGCGGTCAAAAATTCCGATTTGGCCACGAGCAGGCAGTCGTTTCCAAAAACGATATAGGTGATTATATTTTAATTCATCTTGAGTTGGGGCAGCAATTGGATGTACCACATATCCACGTGGATCTAAACGTTGCGTTAAACGTTTTATAGCCCCACCTTTTCCCGCTGCATCCATACCTTCAAACCCAATGATTAAGCCAATATTATGATTAAATAAGAATTGCTGAATGTTGAGCATTTCGAATTGTAGCTCTTTTAACTCTTTTTTGTAGGAAATCTTTTCATCTAACTGTTGGTCTATATTCATATTTTCTATGCGCTTGGTCATCTTTATCTGCTCCCTTTTTTCTTCCATATTACTATATTACTGCAAAGTTCACTAAAATGGTATTTGTTGTTAGAGCAAAACGATTGTATACTTAAGGATGACTGATTTTATATAATGATTTTAGTTTTTAACAACTTGTAATCGATCATTAGATTTGTTTAGAAATCTAATCTAAAGGAGGAGATTTTATTGGGCAGACTGTTAGTCGTTACAATTGTTTACATCGCAATGATTGTATTTAGTACAGCTGCTAATATAATTCCACTAAATGGTCATACAACAAGTGAAATCTCCAACAGCTATACTGTCCTATTTAGTCCAGCAGGGTATGTTTATATTATTAGGGTATTTATTTATATTATTTTGGCTTATTGGATTTATCTATTATGGAAAAATCGCCATAATGAATATCATATTAGTTTAATGCAAATAGTCTTATTTGTAGCTAGTTCGTTATTTAATATGTTATGGATTTACTTGTGGCATTATGAATATTTCACATGGTCAATTGTGGCAATCATTTTAATGCTCCTGTCATTAACAGGTTTGTATTTTACATATCCTGCTTGGCATCGTTCATGGGGCGGACGATTACCAATTTCGATGTATCTTGCTTGGGTTAGTATTGTAACCTTTATGAATATTGCCTTTCTATTTACTCATAATCATTGGAACGTCTTAGGGCTTAGTGATCCACTATGGGCCGTTATTATGCTTACATGTGGAACAGCGATTGCATTGCATTTACGATTCCATTATGATGATATACTATTCCCTATCGTTTATATTTGGGCTTATATTGGAATTGCATTTAAAAATGGCTTTGAAGAATTGCTTGTTACGACTGCAGCTCTTTTCTTGAGTGGTGTATTAGTGGTCGGTATTATTTTTATAAAAAAACAAAAGCCCTCTGAATAATTACGTTCAGAGAGCTTCCCGCACCCTGCTAATTAGCAGGGTGTTTTTTAATCAATTTTTGTTGTAATAATTGGTTCACCATTAGTTACAATGATTGTATGTTCAAGTTGTGCTACAAGTGATTTATCTGGAGTGATAAAAGTCCAGCCATCACCTGCTTCTACAATGTGTTCTGCTTTTTGTGAGATAAATGGTTCTACTGCTAAAACCATTCCTTCTTTAAGAATTGTACGTTCCCAGGCATCGAAATAATTTAATACGTATTGTGGTTCTTCATGTAGTGAACGGCCAACACCATGTCCAGTTAAGTTCATAATCACCGCTAAGCCATGATCATGTGCTTCACGTTCTACAGCTTTACCGATTTGGTTTAGACGAGAACCTGCTTTTACTTTTGTCATCGCACGGTCAAATGCACTTTGAGCGACGTCACAGATTTTTTGAACTTCCGGTAAATCAACTTCTCCTACGATAAATGAAATACCCGTATCTGCATAATAACCGTCAACATGACCTGATACATCAATGTTAATCAAGTCACCTGCTTTTAGTTTATGAAGATTTGGAATACCATGTGCAACTTGTTCATTTACACTGATACAAGTGTATCCTGGAAAATCATATTCTGCTTTAGGCCCTGATACAGCACCTTTTTCTTCAAATAGGCGACCAGCTAGGTCATCTAATTCTTTAGTAGTTACACCTGGTTTTGTTGCGGCTTTCATTGCATCTCGAATTTCAGCCATTGCACGACCAGCTTTCAATAAAGCATCTATTTCTGCTTGCGTTTTTGCAATCATTTCTAACGATCCCTTCTAATTAAATATCTACACTTAACTATACCACAATTTTACGTTAAGCCGTTCTTATAAAACCTTTGCTTACGGACTCTATTGCTATCATATTATACTTTTTGAAAATGTTTACGATTACCATATTAATTAGAGATTTAATAATATACTTATGACTTTGTGACTCAGAATTTATTCTTAAAAAAGTTTTATGAAAAAGTCTAGCCCCCATATTTTGGTGGCTAGACTTGTAGTTCTATCGTTTTTGTTCTAATAATCGAGGTGCAGATGTAAATAGAAGTGCTGCAACAATAATCGTTAAAATAATTGCTGGAATCATATATGAACCGTTATAGATAATGGAATACCAATAGACATTTTGTTTGCCAGCATACTCTGCAAAAAAGATGATACCTGATACAGTATGTGCAATATAACGTAACATTCCCCCGATAAATGTTCCAATTGCAATATATGCTACCATTTGCTTTTTGCTTTCCTTTTTGCTTGCATTGATTATTCTATTTCTCATCACTCCTGCTAAACCAACTGCAGTAAAGGCAAAGAAATAATCAATAAAACCTTGTAGAGGTGTTAAAATATAGCCCCCCATTATTGCTTGTAATCCTCCCACTAGAAGTCCTGTTATAAGACCTGCTATTGTACCCCAACGAAATGCCATCAACACAATTGGCACCATTACAAGGCTAATGGAACCACCTTGTGGCCATAGTTTAAAGGATACTTGGTCTAAAACTAGACCGATTGCTGCAAAAATAGCAATCTCAACCATCATTAATAATCTTTTGTTGTTCAATTTTCAAATCCTCCTTAGTCCCGATGTAGATCACATAAGCCCCAAAGCCTATTCTAGGAAACTTTCCATTAGAGATTTCACCATAAAAAAACGACATCAGGATAGCCCTGACATCGAAATAAGTCGGTTTCTATCCACATTCCTACGCAAGTATTAACTCACAGGTTCAAAGGGTTAGAACTTCGGGTTCACTCTCAGCCGTCCATTACGGCTCCCCTTGTGGTCGATACATCATTAAATTTTATTGAACACATTTATTTTACTTAACTAAATATTGTATTTCAATGTTAGTTGCCCAAAAAATTAGATAATCAGTTTATCTGTAAAAAGATATTGCATTTTTATATTCGACACATTAAAGATGGAAAGAAGTACTTTAAGGGATTGATTTTAAAAATTTTACTATGATTAATGTTTAAATATTGATTTAAAACGCTAAAATAAATGAAGTATAACTCGAATCTTTTGCCCATTATTATGCGTATGTATAATAAATGGAGGTGTCATTATTGGATAATAATCGCATACTGTCAGCCCTTTGTTATTTTAGTATATTTTTTGCCGGATTTATATTACCATTAATCGTCTATTTTGTATCTACAGATCAAGATGTAAAAAGGCATGCAAAACGTGCATTTATCTCTCATCTACTGCTAATTATTCCTACTATTTTTGGAGTAATTATATTTATTGCTACCATAGCGGCAAGCCCTTTCAGCTATGAAATGAACATTATGAATGAATCATCTGGTAACGGTACATTCTTAGTAATCTTATGGTTTGTTTTTGTGATTGTAGAAGTAATAATATCACTTGTAGTTTTTATCTGGAATATTATTCAAGGAATTAAAGTACTTAGAGCTTAAGAGTACAATTTTATGGGTATAGTCTGAAATAGAAAAGTTTCTGGAATGGAGTGCTACTATATGCAAGTACGAAAAGTTGTAAAAGCAGCTATTAAGTTAGCTCCAATTGTTTATCCAATCATCATTAAAGCAATTGATGCTAAAAAGAAGAAGACTCCTATAAAGAAATAATTTGATGATGAATCGCCCTGGGGTTGTGATCCTTGAGGCGATTTTTTAGTTTTTCAGTACCACTTAGAGTTTCTTTAGCACCTCTCAGCGTTATTATCATAATTAGTTGGTAAGATTCTTCTACTTTCATTCAAATAACCTTTAAAGAATAAAAACTCCGCTCATTTCATTGTGAGCGGAGTTTTAGATTGTTGTTTAAAATGCCCAACTACCTTTACGGAAGATTGGTTCTACTGTTCCATCTGGTAAGATACCATCTATGTCCATTTCGCCGCTGCCGACCATGAAGTCTTCGTGTGTAATGGATGTGTTGATGCCTTTTTCTTCAAGTTGTTCTCTTGTAAGTGTACTGCCACCTTCGTAGCATGTTGGGTACGCTTCTCCAATTGCTAAGTGATTGGATGCATTTTCATCGAACAAAGTATTGTAATATAAAATATTAGAAGCTGAAATTGGTGATTCGTGCGGTACTAATGCTACTTCACCAAGATATTGAGACCCTTCATCAGCTTTTGTTAGTTCTTGCAGCAATTCTGCACCTACACCTGCTTCAGTTTGAACGATTTTACCATTTTCGAATGTGATTTTGAATTGATCGATAATATTACCTTGGAACACCAATGGTTTTGTGTTTGAAACATAACCATTTACGCCATATTTTGAAGGCATTGTATAAACTTCTTCAGTAGGCATATTCGCAACAAATGAAGTACCATCTGGAGTATAGCTAGCACCTGTACACCAGATGTGCTTATCTGGTAATTCAATTGTTAGGTTTGTACCTGGTGCTGTGTAATGTAATTTTGCATAGCGTTTTTTGTTTAGTAGGTTAGCACGTGTATCTAAGTTTTTCAAATGTTGGTCCCAGTTATCAATGACATTCCCTTCACCGATATGTACCGTTTTGAAGATAGCTTCCCATAATGCAGGTACTTGTTCTTCTTCTTTCAAATTAGGAAATACTTTAGCAGCCCATTTTTTTGAAGGAACCGCAATGATTGACCATGCAATTTTATCGTTCATAACAGCATCACGATAATTTTCTAAAGCTTTTCCAGAGGCCTTTTGATGAGCTGATAATTTTTCTACAGGAACACCTGTTAAATTATCTGGATCTGCAGCATCAATCCATAGTAATGCACCTTTACGTTCGATGAGTTCATCACGTTGTTCACTAATCCAACGGGGAAATTTTGCAAATTCATCGTCTGGTGCATGATCAAAATAAGCACGATTGATTACATCATCAGAGAAATTTACTGTTACACGACTAGCGCCTGCTTCATATGCTTTTTTTACAACTAGACGTGTAAATTCAATAGTATCTGTCGTTGTATTGATCAATAAAGTTTGGCCTTTTCGCACATTAGCTCCAACTTTTACTGCTAACTCAGCAAATTGTTCTAGCTTTTCTTTAAATGTCATCATTAATTACCTCGCTTCTAATTATTTCTTCTTAGATTTCTTTGCAAAGTACTTTTTCTTTCCTGAATCTTTGAAAGAAGCTCCAAATGAACTACTTTCATTTCTTTTTTTAGATGTTTTATGCGCATTTGAATTACCATTTGGCTTTGTTTGTTTTCGAACTTGTTTATTTTCTGCGTGACCTTCTATAAGTTGGCCATTAGACCATATTTTTTCAACTGGTTTAATTGATAATTCACGAAGGCGTTTATGGTAAGCTTGTTCTTCATGATATGCAAGTAATGTAATAACCTCACCATCTGCTCCTGCACGTCCTGTACGGCCTGAACGATGAACATATTGCTCTCTTGTATATGGAACAGCCACGTGTATAACATACGTTAATCCATCTATATCTAGTCCTCTTGCTGCTACATCTGTTGCAATTAGAATACGAGCTTCACCTTTTCGGAAACTGTCTAATGAAGCTTTTCTTTCTTCCTTTTTCATCTCAGAATGTAGTGCCACAATTGGTGCATTGCGGAATTCAAGCTTAGATTTTTTCATTAAAACTTGGTCTAAATTGTTCATAAATGCAAGTCCTCGAACTCCTGATACATGTGATAATTTACGTAGAAATTCTGTTTTATCACGTTCTTCGAGTTTTACAAAAGAATGTACGACCTTACTGCCTGTTAATGTTTCATCCACTTTTACTTGAAAACGTATGGGATCATGGAGCATACGTTTTGCCACTAATTCGATTTCATCGGTAATCGTTGCTGATACGACTGCAACTTGACGTTCGTGGTCTGCACCATCGATAAATGATTTTACAATGACACGGTAATCGCGGCTTAGTAGTTGATCCCCTTCGTCTAAAACAATTGTTGTCAGCTCATGTAACTTCAATTTCTTCTCTTTAACTAACTCATTTAGACGTCCTGGTGTACCAACTGCAATGGTTGGTTTTTTCTTTAATTTTTCGATTTGGCGTTGTGGGTTTGCCCCACCAATTAATGGAACAACCGTAATATTTGTACCGGCAGTCCATGTACGAATAACTTCTACAATTTGCATACATAATTCTTGGGATGGAGCAACGATTAGTGCTTGCGTTGCTTTTTTTGCACCATCAACTTTTTGTAGAATCGGCAATAGATAAGCTAATGTTTTTCCTGTACCTGTTGGGGATTCAGCTACTACGTCTTTTCCTTCTAATAGTGCCGGAATCATTTGATCTTGGATTGGCATTGTGGATGGGAAAGTCCACTTTTTTTGTAAATCTTCACTCAATAAAGTTAAGAATGACATTGTTTCCCACACCTTCTCTCAGTTATATTTAATAATTTACATTATGTAAAAACCTGTCCCTTATAGAAAGGACAGGTCTTTCAATGATTAGTCTAATAATTCGTAACCACAACTAGTAATCGCACAATCCGCTAATACAATAAGTGCATCAATATACGAATCATCTAACGATAACTCTCTATTCACAACAGATAGCTCTGTACAGCCTAAAATAATGTGGTCACATCCTGCATTTTTCATTGCTGCTTCGATTGGTTGCCATTGTGCTGACGTTATCTTTTTGCCTGCTTTTACATAGTCATATATCACTGTCATAATGTCTTTTTGCATTACTTCATCTGGAATAATAGGTTCTATACCTTCATCCATCAAAGCCTCTTGATACAAATTGGAAGTTAATGTACCGATCGTAGCAAGTACACCAACACGATTTGCATTTAATTGGCGTGCTTTTTTCGCTGTTTCTCGAATCATATGCAATACGGGAACTTTCGAATTTGACTGTAAATCATCGTAAAAATTATGCGCAGTATTGCAAGGGATTACAATCATATCTGCTCCCGCATCGGCTAGCTTATTTGCATCCTCAACCATTACTGGGAGAGGGTTTGGTTTAGAATGATCTAAAATATATGCCGTTCTATCGGGGATACGTGTATCATTATCTATGATAAAATGCATATGCTCCTGATCACTAAATGCTTTCGTTCTACGGACAATCGATTCGCCAAGTAGCATTGTTGCTAGCGGTCCAACACCACCAATAATACCAAGTACTTTCTTTTCCATTCTAAGACAGACCTTTATTGTTAAAATATTTTTTGTATTTACGGTAATAATTCAAGCTATTCAATGTTAGTTTGCACCAACGTTTGAAGTTCATGTCCTCTTTGTAGAACAATGAGTTCGTTGCTTTACCTTCTTTGATTAATTTACGAGCTTTTGCTTTAAGCTCAGTGTTTTGTGCGTATTTGAATAATACACCATTTGGAATGATACTCCACAAGTGTTCGTTATCCGCATAAGTTAGTTCTTGTTGCAAATGTAACATACGGTCATCTGCAACATATTTCATTAGGTTATAGCCTGCTGCGGTTACATAATAACTGCTACGTCCATTACGAAGGTTAATCTCAAATAGTTTATATTTACCATCACGATAATCGTATTTCATATCAAAGTTTGCAATACCTGTAAAACCAATATCTTCTAAGAAGTAACGCACTTGGTCCATCAAGTCTTTATCATATGTAGTTATGATTGCTGCATAACTACCGATACCTTCTGGAGAATGTTCTTCAAGAATTGGGTTACCTAAACACATTAGCTTCACTTTACCATCAGTAGCAACATATGCATTCAATACGCGCATATATGAATCATCACCAGGGATGAATTCTTGGATGATTAAGTGATCTTTATAAGACGAACTATAAATTGCTTTTAAGATGGCATTCTTTTCAGCTTCATCATGTGCAATGAATACTTTTTTCTTACCCGGAAATTCACAAGCCCAATAAGCCACTGAATTGGATGCTTTAATTATGATTGGGTATTCAACTTTCACTTGGAAGTTCTCATATGTTTCATACGTACAAGTATCCGTTTTTGGATAACTGAAGTTATATTTTTCACACATTTTATAGAAGTTTTCTTTCAGTAAAATGCGATCCATTAAAGATTCATCGATGTAAGGAACAGTGAAATATTGTTCAAGAGCTGGTTTGTTTTTAATAATGAGTTTGACATAATCATCACCACAACCCATTAGTAGTAAGTCTTTTTGCTCGTACTCTTTTGCTAATTTTTTCATTTCTTCTACAAAGTTTTCTTTTAAGTTTGAAACTTGTTTGAAATGTAGAATATTACTATTTTGTGTTGGTGTTAAATGTGCTCGACCGACTACAATTGCTTTGATTCCATATGCTTCATAAAAAGCACGTGCCATACCATATGCATTCATATCTGATCCGATTAATATTGGTAAAAATGGTTGTTCTGCCATCTCTTATCATCTCACTTATTTTGTACTTATTTTAATGCCATTAGTTTATCATATTTTATCTTTATAAACGAATGATGTCTTATTTTGATGTGGTAATTTTTAAGGCTTTGTTCAACTTGAAATTGATATTCAATATATCCAAGATTATTCAAGATTTCGTTTGTAAACTAATATGGGTAGAAACCGCTCGCTGAAAAGCAAGAAAGAATCCTCACTCAATTTCGTTGAGGTCACTGAAAAACTAGTTGAATGCAAAAATTTAAAGTAAAAATCTGATTTTACCTGAAGTGGAATCAGCTTCGCTTTCCGCGGGCGAGCGGTAAGCCTCCTCGATAGCTCGTACCTCGCTATCTGCGGGGTCTCACCTGTCTCGCTTTCCCACAGGAGTCTTCGCTGATTCCACTTCAACAAAGTTAGCTTTATAAGATTTTTATTTAAAAAATGTATCCTTTTTTGCTTTTTCAGCGGCTTCACTTTGTTCGTTCCGGGTTCTTTCTTACTTGTCTTTCCTCAGAAGTCTCGCTATTCCTACCCACTTTCTTTATTATTTTTCACAAAAGGTTATCTAAAGAAATAATTTCTATGAATATATTCAAAATCAGATAGCTTAGCCCCAAAAAACATCAAATAATTATATAATCTCTCATTTATTTCTCGATTGCAATAGCTTGAGAGCCCATATCTCTATAGCTTGAGAAGAATTTTGTCGCATCATGTGAAACATAGCCATGTAATGGATCCATTACAATGACTTTGTTATCTTCATACCCTGTTAGGACAACGACATGTAAATTGAGATACATTTTAGGTTTCTTATTGGTGTTCTCAATATACCAACCTTCTTTTTTCTTCGGCTTTGATAAATCGAGCGTTACCCACATCATTACAGGAATACCATGTTGCACTTTATCTATTATTTTCTTTTCACTTGCACCTGTAAGATTGGTCACTTTTAAATCGGTTTTATAGTCATGTGCTACTTTTTTTGCTGCTTTTGTTATAACAGGGGCAAAGGCATATGTACCAGTTAATTCATTTGCAGGATCTCCTGCAAAAGCTTTATTTGGATCTGGACCAATTCTCTTTCCATCTTTATCGATAACTTCTTTCGTTGGTAAATACTTTTTTGCCATCTGTGTTTTTTTTAGATTTAGACCATAGTAGTTGAAGGCGGCCGTCATCGCTGTAATTTCACATCCATGAGGAAGCTGTGGATTTTGTAAAATTACAGGTACATCAAGTCGTTGATTTTCCTTTTGATAGTATGTTTCAAGGACGACATAAGAAGTATCTTCTTTTACATTAACAACCTTCGCTACACTAGTTGGCTCTTTTGAAACATCAGAATTATCTTTAGATGATGGGACAAATAAATAACGATGACCTGTCTTTAAACCATTTAGCGTAACTTCTCCTTCAGAATCACCTGTTGCAGTTGTAACGAGTTTGTCCGTGTCCAAATCACGTACACTAACTTTCATGTCCGGAATAGGTTCTCTGCTTCCAAATGCAACAATAAGCACTTTGATACCTTCGTCCATTTCCTCTTCTTTTGCTGGTAGAATACTAGAACAGCCACTTATAATACTTAAAAAAAGCATTATAAAGCAAAAGAGGAGCAAATGCCGAGGCATTTTACTTCTCTTAAACACCGCTGACAATCCCCTTTTAAGCTAAAGGAATAATTAGCCGAAATATTTTTTGTACCATACTAAGAACATGTAAATTGTCCAAACTTTACGTTGGTTTTTCGCTTTACCTTCGTAGTGATCTGTTAACAAATTCACAATTGCTTGTTGGTCAAAGAATTGTGCTGCTTCAGGTGATTCAAATGTTTCTTTAATTTGATTGTAATATTTATCTTCTTTTAACCAAAGACGAATTGGTACTGGGAAACCAATTTTCTTACGATGCGCCCACTCATCTGGTAGTGCACGTTGTGAAGCTTGACGGAATGCATATTTTGTATCTTTTTCATTCACACGATAGTGAGAAGGAACTTTTGAAGCAACCTTCATCACTTCACGGTCAAGGAATGGTACACGTAATTCGATGGAATGGGCCATACTCATTTTATCCGCTTTTAACAAGATATCGTCCACTAACCATAAATTTAAATCTAAAATTTGTTTTTTTGTTAAATCATCTTCACCTGCTGCTTTTTTGTATACCGGCATTACGATATCTGCAACAGTTGGGGCATGATTGTATTTGTCTGCTAAGATTGCAGTTGCTTCCTGCTCTTCGAAAATATGCGCTTGTCCAATAAATGTTTGTTCAACTGGAAGACCACCACGCATTAAGAAGTGTTTACCACGCATTTCAGGAAGAGCTTTTGCTACTTCTGCAATTGGGCGACGGATAAATTGTGGTACTTTTTTATATTTGCGCATAGAAGGAAGTTCATCGTATTCTTCATAACCACCGAATAATTCATCAGCACCCTCACCAGAAAGAACTACTTTTACATGCTTACGCGCAAGTTCAGCAAGGAAATACAAAGGAACGATAGATGGGTTAGAGTGTGGTTCATCCATCATGTATTGAATTTCGTCTAATTTATTGAAGCATACTTCAGGATCTAATACTTCATTGACATTTTCAATACCTAGTTCTTTTGATAATGCTTTTGCGTTATCGACTTCAGAGAATTTTTCTGCTGCGAAACCAACAGAGAAAGTTTTATCTGGTTTTAAAACAGACGCCACATAACTGGAATCGACACCAGAAGATAGGAATGAACCTACTTGCACATCGGGATCTGAAAATTCGTGAGCTTTTATTGATTCACGAACTGTAGAATCGATTTCTTCTACGATTTGATCAAGTGGACGTTCTTCTGGATTGAAATTTGGTTCCCAATAACGAGTAATTTCTAATTTACCATTTTCAAATGTTAAATAGTGCGCTGCTGGTAATTTAAAAACTCCTTTAAAGAAAGTTTCTTTTAACACTGGGAATTGGAAAGTTAAATATGGTTTTAACGCTTGTTCATTTAGAACCTTTTCGAAGTGTGGATGTGGTAAGAAACTTTTTATTTCTGATCCAAATAGTAATGTTCCGTTCATATGTGCGTAATAGAATGGTTTAATGCCGAACATGTCACGAGCTGCGAATAAGCGTTTTTTGTTTCGATCCCAAATAACGAATGCGAACATACCACGTAATTTTTGAACTAATTTTGTTCCGTATTCTTCATAACCATGAAGTAAAATTTCACTATCTGTATCTGTCTTGAAGATGTGGCCTGCATCAATAAGGTCTTTTCTAATTTCTTTAAAATTGTAAATTTCACCGTTGAAGATTAATACTAATGATTGATCTTCGTTATAAAGTGGCTGGCTACCATTTGCTAAGTCAATTATACTTAATCGACGGAAACCAAGTGCTGCTTGACCATCTGTAAATTCCCCTGCAGAGTCTGGTCCACGGTGAATAATTTGGTTCATCATATTCTCTAACACAACGTCAGGGTTTGATACCTCACCGATAAATCCTGTAAATCCACACATATAATTTAATTCTCCTATCTATTTCATTCAATCTATTTAATTTAGCACGTATTAGAATGCACTATGTTGCATTCGACATCTTTTGATTATACTCTTTTTTTCAATTGACTTATACCGAAAAAGATTGCCACATAGTAGCAACCTGTTAGCTTGTATGCTTTTTGTATTCTTTCATCAATACTTCTAATGGTACTTGATAAAGCTGTTTATCATTTATTTTAAACACGCCAAGTTCCATTAAATGATCCATTACATGATTCTTTTTTCGTTCTTCAGCTGTTATCTTCTGGTTATTCATGTTGTATCCCTTCTTACCTTACTGTTTTATGACATTTTCCCCAAAAGTTCGCGTTCTAAACGAAAACTTTGAATTTCTCTTTTAGTTTAGGGATTCGCTTAGCAAACTGTTTATAGATGCAAAATCCTAATATGGCTCCGAGTGTATTCAACCATAAATCATCTACATCAGTGCTTCTATATTGGGGAAGCTGCATTGTCTCGATAAACAAAGACAATCCTAGTCCAGTAAAAAAAACAAAGAAGAACTTCTCCATCTTCCGCCAAAGTAATGGTAGTAGAAAACCAATCGGCATAAAGATTGCGATGTTACCAAGAAAGTTAATGAAAAACGGTTGCCATAAGTTTAAATAATGAATGGCATTATATACATCTGTGAAAACACGAAATAGATGAAAATTAATACCAAGTCCGTCTTGATTCTGAATTCGCATTTCTGCATATTGAAGACTAACACCATTTTTGGGAACAATGGTTTCATAAAATAAACCAATTAAATAAACCCAAAATGTCATAATTCCAACTTCATGCCAACGATTTACTAGACCAATATCACGTTTTTTCCGTGATTTATAGCGTATATACACAACAAATGGAGTTGCAATGATCATCACAATCATCATATCGAGTGTATATTGAAGTATATAAGACAACTTCGTCACTCATTTCTATCTTTCTTCATAACAGGACAAATTATATAACAATAAGTTGCAAAAAAACATTAAATTTCATTAACAATCTTTTCTTTTATATAATTTACCTCTATACTTCTACGATACCATATTCAGTAGGCCTTCGTACAAAGACTATTTTACCTTTTCGCAAAAATGATGTGCTATAAAAACATTTATTTTAAAGCGATTTTACTATAGCACATTTTGATTTTTATTTGGAATAATTTTGGGATAAATTTTGAATACCTTCTATTATAAATGAGACGGTTCTTTTGAAATTTCAAATTCCTAAATATCCGTCGATAAATTCCTGAATCATTTAAGTTCACATAACTACTAAAATTCATGCCTCCTCAAAAGAAAACACTCCATTGGTTTACATGGAGTGTTCGTTTAAATTAAAGAAATTTAATACATCCGCGTTTTTAGCTTAAACATCGAATTATGTTATGGAATTAATTCACTTTAATGCATATATGGCTCTTTGCTTGCAATGATGATTTCTCGTAATTTCGTAAGTTTATCAATTACAATTTTTGAGCATTTTTCTACTTCTACTAGATATTCCTCTGCTAATTCATAGTTACCGGTATTGTAGGCTTGTACTGCTTTTCGCGCTACTTCATGGACGCGTGCGTGGGGTTGCTCTAGTTCTTTAAATGTCGGTTCATTTCCTAGCAATTCTTTACCTTGCCCATAATACCATTCTCCAAGACGAGATTCTCTATGTGACTTTACATCATCCACTGTCATTTGCCCGAATCCTAATAATAGGTTATAAATATGCCAACGCCATAAAAGATGATCAGTAATCGTTAGGGCAACAATATCTTCCTGACTAATGATGAAGTTTTTTGAAATTGTTTTCGTGCGATAGTTATCAATCATCCTACTTAAAGTATAAATGGCTTCACCCGTATCATTCGAAATCCCTTTACTTTTTATGGCATTCTCTGCAATATTACGATTTCTCACAGTGATATCGTTAGCTGCCGCTGCTTGTTGTTGGGTCGCAGTAGCAATCTCTTCAATACTAGATCCTTGGTGTTGCAAAGTATCATTTAATGTAGATAATGCTGTTGTAATGTTGGATGTTTCATTTACACCCTTATGTAAGTCTTCGGCAGATTGTTTTGTTAGTGTACTAATATTCTTTGTAATTTCGAGAAGTTTTTGTATATCTCCATGTATCGATTGTACGGATGATTTGGTATTGTCAGCTAATTTTCTAACTTCTTCTGCCACTACAGCAAATCCCTTACCTGCAGCTCCTGCACGAGCTGCTTCAATCGATGCATTTAATGCCAACAGGTTTGTTTGTTCAGCAATACCTTGAATAAATTCCACCAATTTTGTAACGTTATTCACTCTATTTTCTAATTCACTAACATTTTCTTTGACACTTTCTTGTCCTTGATCAGTTGTTCTCAATAATTCATTTACGTTTCGAAGCAACTGAATTCCTTTACTTAACTCTTCTAATGAGCTTTGTGTATCATTTGATACATCGACAATTGATGAAGAAACTTCTTCAATACTAGCATCTAATTGCTCCATTGAAGAATTGGCCGAAATAACATCTTTCTTTTGCATTTCCTGAAACTGAATAAGTTTTTTTATTTGATCTAGTTGGGTATTAAATGCAATGATTTCCCCCAACCCATTAACAATTGAACCTGCTTGAATTTCAATATATGTCTCCACAATAAGTTGTTGATCTATACTCACAAGGGTTTCATATGCCAGAAGCACGTCCATCATTTTCTTACGGTTACGGCTATATTTCTCCAATATTAACGGGATAATTATTTGGTTAATTAATGTATAGGCAGAAATCATCCAATCAGGTAAGACGCCTAGTTTCGCATGAGTGTGAGCTATTTTTCTACGATTGAAAATATATTGTAAATCTAGTTGATCTTCAAATAAGCTTCTGAAATGCTTATCAAATGATATTTTTAAACGTTCAACAGATGAATGGTTTTCTATTATTTCTCTAAACTCTTGAAAAGATATTAAATGCCCATAAAAACTATCCAAAATTTCATTATGATGTTCATCATACAATTCTCTTAAACCTTGGACAGAAGCCCTTCTAATTGAAGATAACCCCAAAAAATCCAATTTAATTTGAAATCTTTTGTTAGCATTTATATCAGATCCTGGAGTTGCAGAAAAATATTGATAATGTTTCTTAGATTTTGCAAACATAGCGTTCCTCCTTTTTCTTTTAACTTGCATTAGATTATTTCATTAAATAGTTGAGTCCTCTCATATTAAAAAATATGGGATTTTAAGACTATTATAATGTAACTATTTTGATTTTTATATACATTTTTTCATAAATATTTTCCACTATTACTATAGTATTATAGGTAAAAAACCTTACTATAATTATTTACAATCGCATTATATGTATCATTTTGGACATTTTTATGAATAGGCTATGTTTATGGATGTATTATCCTAAGTACCAGCACGCTGAGCGAACATAGCAAAGATTTTCTTATTGTGTGTGAGGAGTGCTAGCACAATGACTATTCCATTCAAATAACAGCCACATTAAATAAAAAAAGAACCTTCTATTTAGAAGGCTCCCCATTTAAAATATTATAATTATTGCGCTAAAAATAATACGGACGGTATGAAAGATACAGCAAAAAATAATGCATACCAGATAGAAACTCGTTTTAATGAAAAGGATTTACTTTTTTTCTCTGCGTAGAATGCATCAAAGAAAATTGCACAAATCAATGGAATGCTCATACAAGCAACCGCGATTAAAATAATATCAGTATAATTCATTTTGCATCCCCCTCGTATTTTCGTATATAAATGTGACAACTTTATGTCATAATCATACAACCTCCGGACACATTTTGTCAACATTTCATTCACATTTCGGACAAAATTTTTCCAGTAAAATCATAAAGAAGTAATTCTTGTACTTAAATCATAATTTATTCAACAAGAAATCTATAAAAAAAAAACTGCCTCAAGTTGAGACAGCTTCTTTATTTATTTTACTTGCCAATAACGATCCATATCTCGATCTAGATATGCCCATCCTTTCCAACCAATGTGAAGCGTATCGGTAATGAAATAAGGGTCATATTCATGGGATGAGTAATCGATTAAAGGAAAGTTTGAGTCTTTTACTACAGTTCGTATTTTTTGATAATATCTTTGACGTTTTTCTTTAGAATATCCAGTATAATCATACCACTTTCCTTTCATCGGAATTGATATGAATAAAGGTTTTGCACCTGCATCTCTTAATACATCCATCATAAGTTGAAAATCCTTATATTCTGGTGACTTCGAAAAGTCTAAATCCTTTTTAGAATTTTTTAACTCATTATATTTTGGTGCAATATTTCGATTATAGTATTTATCAGCTACATTGTAATTATTATTTGAAACACGTTTTTCCCCAAATGCATCTGCATTGTGAATTTGCTGTTCAAATGTTTGATTTTTGATAAGAGATGGTTTCGCATGTGGATTTTTATCCGTTTCATTTATCAATGAATAATATAAATCCTTCTTTTCAAGAAGTGCTCGATTCAAATAACCAAATATCATCGAAACACGTCCTAATACTGGCTTTTTATCTTTTGCTAGTTCGTATTTATACATTGACACTAACAAATGATCTCGCTTAACCGTATCAAATTGCAATAAACGACGCATTGCTTTTTCCTTTATCTTAGGATCCATCTCATGATTGAATGCTAAGTCATAAGCATGAAGCATTGAATAATTTGGAGATAAATGAAAATCATCAATCCCCCCAGGCATAAACCATTGTGGAGAAATGATAAATATAATCTTTTTCCCCTTTAAATTTTTCTCTTGTTCTGCGAAATTCAAAAAATGTGTAATACTTTGGGTTCCTCCACGTCCTACCATAAAAGTAGAATAGGGTGTACCTGCTGCTTTTGTATAATTATAAGGATGGAAAGGATCTAAATGTTCCAATTCAGATGAACCGTAAATTGGTAGAGTTTTCTTATCTTTTAACATTTGACTTTGCAAATAGGCACCTTGAAACATAAGCGGATTCATTTCAATCTTCGCTTCTTCTACTCTTTGATCCGTTATCCAGCTCTTCAACCAACGATTAGGGAAAAATAAAAAGGCGAAAAATAACACTACTGCAATCGCTAGCGGAAGGAAAGTATACTTCTTCATGCTAATTCAACTAATTTCTCCGCAATATGATTTGGTGTATTCCACTCCTCGCGGGAGAATTCTGTGATTGGTACACTAATACCTAATTTTTCTTCGATTTCAACTAGTAATGTAATTGTACCAAACGAATCAAGTAAGCCCTCTTCAAACAGTTCAATATCTGGATTTTCCAAAATAACATCATCTTCACATACAGCAGCTAATACTTTAAATACTTCTTGTTTTTCCATTATAATAAACTCCTTTTAACTAAATAATTTTCCTGAAAAAATATAAAAACCGAAACAAACAAAATGGAAAGTAATTACAACTGAAATTACATTTGTCCATTTATTCTTTGGCCAAAATTTATGCACTTTATTCCATCTTTCAAACTTATCAAAGCAAACAATAAGTAATGCATGATACAATCCGTAGACGATAAAATGCCATTCAAGCCCATGCCATATGCCCATTAATAGGAATAGGACAAAGTATCCTATATAGGAAACTGTATAACGGTTTTTAATCCATTTCTTTTTCGTCATCCAAAATACAAAACGCATATACACATAGTCTCGGAACCAGAATGATAAACTCATGTGCCAACGATTCCAGAAATCTTTAATATTCTTACTTAAGAACGGTAGATTGAAGTTCTCTGGAGTTTTAATCCCCATGATTTTACTTACACCAATAGCAAATGCACTGTAGCCAGCAAAATCAAAGAATAGGTAGAGACTATAAACATACATATAGGCAAGGTGCCCTTCAAAAGGTGTTAAATAATTGTAAGTATGATTTGGTAAATACAAAAGAACCTTATTGTAAAGTAAGAATGCAATAATAAACTTATATAAGAATCCTTGGAAAATTTTATTAATACCATTAAATAATAACTCTCGATATTCATCGCGATCTGGGACATGATTCAAATCCTTTTCAAATCGTCTCCATCGGTCGATTGGACCAGATGAAATTGATGGGAAAAACAAAAGGAAATAGACAAGCTCCACGATAGAAATTGGCTTTTTGATCATGCCATCGCGTGTTTCCATAATCATTTGTACAGCCTTAAATGTAATATAAGAAACACCTAAAAAACCAAAGAGATGGTGAAGACCTAAAATAGGTAGCACCTTTACTAATACAAGTGGCAGAATTGCTAACAAAACAGCGAATACAAAAACAGTACCATTATTGTTCTTTGATCGATACGTTTGATATCCTTTAATTAAAAGTACTTGGAAAATCGTAAATAGTACCAGTGAAAGTATACTCTTGACTGATGAACTAAAAATAATCGCCAAGATGATAACTGAAATAAACATGTTATACTTTTTGGATGATTTTCCTTTAAGTCCTAAAATAATTGTAGGTATCAATAAAATACCGATGATAAAGAAGAATGTAAAATCACCATAAGGTATCATATCGTTACTTCTACCGCCAATCTTTTACGGTCCACTTTACCATTGGCGTTCAACGGAAGTTGATCTACATATATAAATTTCTTTGGCACCATATAACTTGGGACAACTTCAGATAATGCGCTTTTTAATCGTTTTGTAGTTTGGAATGGTTTTTCATCGGTCTTTTGAATTAGCACGACGAATGCAGTTAAAGACACTACTTCTTCTTGTACTTTTACTGGCTGTACGATACAACCACTTACCTCATTTAATGATTCAATCTTTTTCTCAATTTCCTCAATTTCGAGACGATAGCCATGAAGCTTCACTTGGAAATCAGAACGACCTGAATAGAAGATGTAGCCATTTTGGTAATAACCAACATCACCTGTATAATACACATCTTCGTCGCGCCAAAGTTTAAATACTTTTTCAGTTTGCTCAGGTGCACCAAGATAACCTTTACTTACAGTAGGACCGGTAATTACTAATTGTCCTTTTTGTCCTTCGCTCACAATATCGCCAGCTTCATCAAGTAAAATCAAATGATTAGCATCGGCCTTTGCAATTGGCAAAACATTAAAATCATCAAGAAGGCTATTCGTTACTTCAACAGCAGTTACTGCAACAGTTGTTTCAGTTGGACCATACAAATTAATAATTTTTGCATTTGGGAATCTAGCCTGTAAATTTTTTGCAAGTTCATGTGGTAATACTTCTCCACAAAACAGGAACTTTTCAATTGTAGGCATCATTTCTGCATTCCACAGTGGATTCATCATGCAAATTTTCACAAATGAAGGTGTAGAAGTCCAAACATTAACATTTGATTGTTGCAATGCTTCAAAAAGCATGGCTGGTTGATTAATCTGAGATTTTGTCAGTGCATATAATGTCCGACCTTTTGTCAACGCTGGATATAAATCCATTACTGATAAATCAAACGAATATGGTGCTTGGTTAAGATATACACCATCTTGCAGCTGAGCATCCTCTTCTATCCATAATACAAATGCTTCTAAATTGCTGGCTGTTATTTGCACACCTTTTGGATTCCCTGTACTTCCAGAAGTATAAATAATATAAAATACATCTTCCCCATCTACCCAATTATCTTGAGAAATTGTTTTTGAATGCGTTGATTCTAAAACTGAATTAATTTCATAAGAAGGTATTGAAAGGTCTAAATTCATTTTTTCTGTTGTTAACAACATAGCCGCATTCGAAACAGCTAGAATATGCTGAACACGTTCATTTGGAATTGAAGTATCTAATGGAATGTACGGATGTCCTGCCTTGACTACCCCTAAAAAGGCGATGATTTGCTTCGGCGACATATGACCGTAAACTGCAATTGGCGTTGCATCATTCAATCCTCCCTGTACTAAAAATTCTGCTACAAGATCAGATTGTCTCCACAACTCTTCATAAGTTAACGTTTCATCATCAACTTGATACGCTATACGTTGTGGATATAACAAAGACATCTCACGAATCATATGCAGTACACTCATAAGTAACACTCACTTTCTTTTAAAATTCGGTATAAATAAACGGTCCCGCATTCATATCATGGAATCCGTAAATTAATACAAGTAACACTAAAATGACAAAATAAAACAATGTATAACCAATTAAACGAAATCCTTCGTGTTCTCTTAATTTTTGCAAGACTCCACTTCCTCTCTATCACATTACTATAAAACGAATGAAACATTTAAAAGTTTCAGTTTGATCATCTATATATTAAGTTTTCATTAAAAATATTACTTTTTAGTTAAGATTAAGCAAAGTTTGTATCATTTCATTAATGATAATTAGTTAATGTGATTTTTTTAATTAACAAATAGACAATACCACTGATTTCGTTTGATCCTTCAATTTTAATTTATTTTTAATAGAACTTACAGCTTATATTTATATGTCAGACTTTTTTGGAAATTATTTGGAAGGATTTTTATTAAAAAAATGCTTTTTTTAATATCTTTTTTGATTTTTCTCCGTAATATAGTAATATTTTACCAACATCAGTTGAATTCAAGGATGATCAATTTGTTTTCACAATTAAAAACTCATCCATTTAGGAAGAGTTTTTAATATGATAGATATTCTTATAAAGTAAAATTCCCGATGTGGCGGTTTTCTTCATCTTCCAGTCATACATCTAATGCGCGGTGAAATTAATTAACACCTCATTAAATTTTTCTCGTTCTTCCCAAAAAGGGCCATGCCCACTATATTGAAATGGTACAAGTCTTGAACCTTTTATTTTGTCATGTAAGATTTTTGCTTGTGAAAATGGAATAACTTGATCGTGGGTGCCATGAATAATTAAGGTAGGAACACTAATCATTTGAAGCTCTAGATCTATTTTTTCATCCCTAAGTGTTTTGATGATTGCGGCCGTGGACCAACTTGCTGCTTGTAATCCCATTTGGAAAAACCATTCTGAAAAGGGTTTTGATATATATTGAAAAAAGAAGGTATCAGTTACATCTCTTAACATATTCGGACGATCATTATACGTTTCATTTAGAAATTTTGTGGCGGTTTCTTGTGTAAAGCCAGTTGGTGCTGCTGCATCAATTAATACTAAATTACGAACGCCGTATCCTCTATACCGTGCGACATAACGAAGTGCTATTGCTCCTCCGGTGGAATGTCCAGCTAGCGTAAAATTGTTCAACCGAAGAGTAGTGATGACTGTGGCAATATCGTCTGCTAGCCTATTATAATCATAGCCTGCCATCGGTTTATCAGAACGACCGAATCCCCTCCAGTCAATACCGATACATCGATATCCCTCTGAAGGTAGGACATTAAATTGATATTCAAATTGATTATGATTTAATGGCCATCCATGTATGAATATGATTGTTTTTTTTCCTGTTGGGTTTATATCTTCTACAAATAGTTTGACGCCTGACTCTACGGGCACAAAATACCCCACAATTTCCCTCCATTCATTTATGATTATCTAACATACGATATTCAACTGAAGAAAAATTGGTGAACCTCTCCTAGTTCTCGTAGGATTATGCAAACTAAAAAGGACTACCCTGAATCCTAAGGGTACTCCTTAATAGAGTACTATACTACATTCCTTTATTAATGTGAACTTATTCTATATGGTAAATCTTCATTTTTAAGATCTTGATTCTTTTGCCAGCCTTTACATACATCAACCCATTCTTGTCCATTAGCATATGTAAATATTTCATCGCACTTTTCTTCAATGTTACAAATAAGAATACAATTCTACTTATCCCCTAATAGGAAAATGCCCATTCTCCATTTCAATAAAATCCTATATGGAGAATAGGCATTTACTTCTGGAATATCTTTTTATTTATCTTGATTTCGATATAAAAAACTAGTGAACTATGCCCCCCTCACTACTTTTTTGTGAGAAACCATTATAAATAAGCTACTCTATATGTGAATCAATTCATGCTCATCTCGACCTAACAAGTTTGGTTAGGTAAACTGTTCCTCCCTTGATATATGATCGACCATCGAGGCAGTAAAAGTTCCTAATACTTCAGCACTTAACTCATTTCCTCTAATTCATGTAAAAATATTTTAAATAAATTCATCTCAACTTCAACTTCATTATTAAATCGATTTAATGCTGGAAATGACTGAATATTAGCACGTAAATACCCCGTCAATTCTACTGCCTTTAGATAAAATTGTTCAAAGTGTTGCGTAAACGTGTAACTTTTTTCTATTAATCTTTTTTCTACGCTATCCATATCATCATTTATGATTCCAGCATGGCCATAAGCGTCACTTAACCACAATAAATGATGATGCTATTCATGAAAATTTGGTGGTACTTCACCTTTCTTTAAGTAACTTAATACTTTTTGGTATTCTTCTAATTCATTAACCATGTGATTTATAAAAGTCGGAGAAAGATGAATCTTGATATCACCAGATAATTGGCGTCTAAGAATTGAAAATTTAAATTGCTCTAATTGTTCTGCTGCTTCATCTGCAGTTACAGCAAATGGAATTGCATTTGAAACATTTAACGAGCTTACTTGCTTATGAAGATCAGAAAAGCGATGAATAAATGTCTTTGCCTCTTCAATATCCTCCTTCACAGATGGATAAAGTGAATCTCGGATAAATTGCCCGTGATTCATTAGGATTTCGAGCCAAAATTGATGTTCAAAAATTGCGCTCTTCAAATATATTCAGGCAAAAAATTTTACATCTCCTTTATTCTTTTCATCACTTAAATGTATTCAAGTACTGTTTGTACTAGTCGTAACTTTTCTAACATAAAAAAATGCAGGACAATGTACCAATATTTTGTACAGTCCTGCATTTTTACATTTAGTTAAATGATTGTAACATTATTTAAATCCGCTTTTCCTGCTTTTAAAAAATTGTATGTTAATTTATCCATTGTAGATCCACTAAAATCAACTTTTTTTACCTCTGATAAACGAAACTGAACATTTTTGAGAGTTGTATTTCTAAAAGAAGCTTTTTTTAATGTACACGCTTCAAAAACTGTTCCTTCAAAATACTGACCATCAAAGTCTATTCCTGCTAAATTACTCGTCTTAAAGTATGTTCGATCATATTGACAGTTTTTTAATAGTGCACTTTTAAAATTGGAACTTCTAAAATGAGCCCCTGTAAGATTTACATTTTCAAAAATGGTATCTGCTAAATTACAGGATTTAAACTCACTATCCGTTAAATCTGAATTCGTAAAATCTGATCCTTTTAAATCGCTACTATAGAATTTTCCTTCTCGAATTGAAACTTCACGAAAATCAGAATTCACCATTCTTGACCGTGAGAAATCCATTCTTATTGCATGTTCAAGTTCTGTTTGTTGCAGATTGATAGAATCGATTAATTCAGTTACGTCACCAATTGAATTAATCGTCATTTGATAAGCTGTTTCTTCATTATATCCTTGTTTTTTATAATCCAAAAATTTTTCATTTAAATTAGATAATAATTCTTCTTCTAACTCTTTCGCCGTTTTGACTTTTTGATACGGTGCAAAAATATTGCGAACGTACTGATTGATCTCTTCTAGCATTTATCCTTCACCCTTTCACAGCAGACGCTCTAATATCTGTTTTGCCTGCTCCCAATTTTTTTTATTCTGTTCGTATGTGTTCTTCCCTAAATCTGTAATTTTATAATATTTTCTACGTCCACCCTGGTTTTCGCTTCCCCAGTAAGACATGATACTGCCCTCTTTTTCTAATCGCTTTAAGCTAGAATACATGGTGGCTTCTTTTAATTCGTATTGTTCGCCTGAATTGGCATAAATCAATTTACTGATTTGATAGCCATACTTATCACTATCTAAAAGAAGCTTTAAAATCATCGTATCTGTATGGCCACGTAGTAAATCAGCCGAAATTTTACTCTCACTCAAAAGCTCACCCCCTTTAATACAATATATATCATTGTACTATGACTGTCAAGGTAATATGATAGCCATAAATAACAACCTTTTTTTTAGATAAAACCAAAATTAATCGCTCAAAAGTATTTTTTTACCATAAAAAAGGAGGATAGATTATTTATCTATCCTCCTTTTTTATTTATAATATTGATGCCAATCTCTTAATTCCTTCATCTATCGTTGCTGGGTCTGAATTCGTATAATTTAGTCGCAATGTACTTGCACCTTTCACATCCGTATAGAATGGATCCCCAGGTACAAATGCTACTTTATTTTCAATTGCACGATTAAAGACTTCTACTGATGATACCCCTTCTCCTAAATCTGCCCATAAGAACATTCCGCCCTCTGGTTTTGTAAACGTAACGTGTGCTGGTAAGTGTTTTTCCATAGAAGCAATCATCGCATCACATTGTTTTTTATATAATTCCGTAATTTGATTAATATGCTTTTCATAATCATTATTTACTAAATAATCATAGATAGCATATTGAGAAATCACATTTGTATGCAAATCTGAAGATTGTTTTGCCGCAATCAAGTGACCCATTAATTCTTTATTCTTTGTACATAGGTAACCTATACGCATTCCTGGTGATAATGTTTTTGAGAATGAACCAAATAATACACTGTTCTCAGATTTTCCACCTGCGATATATGGTAATGATTCACCCTCATAGCGAAGTTCACCATATGGGTCGTCTTCGATTAAAATCGTATTGGTTTTCTTGATAATTTCATAAATAGCTTCACGTTTCTTTTTTGAATACGTTAAACCAGTAGGATTTTGGAAATTAGGAACAGTATATAATAACTTCACATTTTCGTTACTTAGTGCTGCTTCTAGTTCTTCTAAATTCAAGCCGTCATCTTCAAGGCTAACTGGCAAAAAGTGAGGTTCAAAAAGTGAAAAAGTTTGAATAGCAGCAAGATAACATGGGCTTTCAACAGCTACGTTATCCCCTTTATTGATCAATACTTTTCCCATCAAATCTAATCCTTGTTGAGAGCCTGTTGTGATCAAAATATCATCTGCTGTAACATCAATATCAAATCGTTTTTTATAACGTTCTGCAATCCATTGACGTAATGGCAAATAGCCTTGTGTACCTGAATATTGGAATACTCTTTCACCTGATTCATGTAAAACTCGATTCATCGATTCTTGGAATTCTGCTACTGGGAAAGAAATTGGATTTGGTAATCCTCCTGCGAAAGAAATAATATCTTTTGTCTCAGTTAATCGCATAACTTGAGAAATAAAAGAGCTATCTGTTTTTAACATTCTATCTGAAAAAATTTGCACCATAATCGATTCTCCTTCTGAACTACATATTCTATTTATTTTTATATTATAACAAATCACGAAACATTAGAAATTGTCAATGTTTTCGAGAAAATTCAAGTAAAAAAGAAACATAAATTCAAATTATTATTGTTGATTGAATCAATTTCATAAATCCATTTTTAATTTATAAATACGAACATTTCAACATATTTACTTTTCCATATTCAGAATGGAATGTTCCGCTACAGACGGCGCTTTCCACGGGCTTGGCTTCAATCTCCTCGTCACTGCGTTCCTGCGGGGCTTTCAGCTCAAGCTATTCCCGTAGGAGTCGCCGTCTTCCGCTCCATAATGAACAAAATAGTTTATCATTAGATGTTCGATATTTCATATGAATTTTGCATTACGGTTAGTATAGTTATCTAATAGAAAGTAATATATTTATTCAAATATACTAGTTTCAGTATACTATATATTAAGTTAGTTATTTGCTTAATGTGATTATGTTGATCATTCACATTAAGGCTGCTCCTTTTCTCAAGGAGTGTGACAGTATATGGGTCCACAACATCACAATCGAAATCGTGCATATTATCGACATCATCGAAGAAGAGTTATTAAACGTAAAATGAAGATTACTAAAGGATGGATAATTTCCCACGGTTATTTAGCTAAAGGCAAAATCCACTGTTCCTTCTATACGTTTTCTAACACTGCTGGCTATTCAATACCACAACTCAAGAAAAACCACTTCGTCGCGATGCTCCTGCAGAGATATGTACTGTAAAGTCAAAAATGCATTTTAAATATTTCTACGATAGAGGGACTGATCCACTAAATGGACACCCCTTTTTTTATTACCTTTCTATGAATAAGATTCCATAAAATTGATTAATAATATACTAAATGTTCATTTTTAATCTTTCACTTAATTACTTGAATCAATATATCAAAAAGCTATTGTCTTTTCATATAAAACGATGATATACTTTACTAACTTGATAATGCATTAACGCGCTAGCGAACTAAAGTGTAATAAAACAAATAATAATAAAGATCAAAGGTGGTTTTCAACATGAAACGTTTTGCAATAATGACGATGTTCATCGTAGCAATCTTCAGCGTTATGGCTGGATGTTCATCTAACTCTGCTTCAAAGGATGACAAAACACTAGTAATTGGTGTTGATGATACGTTTGCTCCAATGGGATTCCGCGATGAAAAAAATAACATTGTAGGTTTTGATATCGACTATGCCAAAGCTGCAGCAAAAGAAATGGGTTATAAAGTAAAAATTCAGCCAATTGATTGGAAAACGAAAGAATCCGAATTAAACAGTGGTCGAATCGATTTAATTTGGAATGGATATACGATTACGGACGCACGTAAAAAACAAGTTAACTTTACAAAACCATATTTAAAAAATGCTCAAGTAGTTGTGACACTTGCCAATTCCAAACTCAATAAATTAAATGATTTAAATGGAAAAGTTGTAGGCTTACAAGCACAATCTTCAGCAGCAGATGCATTAGATGCTAGTCCTATTAAATCAAAAATAAAAAATGTCAGTGAATATTCTGATAATGTAATGGCATTGAATGACTTAAAAAGTGGTCGTACAGATGCAGTAGTAATTGATGAAGTAGTAATTAATTATTATATGTCAAAACAAAAAGGTACTTTCAAAGTTCTTAATGAATCACTTGCACCTGAAGAATACGGTGTAGGAGTTAAAAAAGGTAATGAAGAGTTATTAAACAAATTACAAAAAGCACTAGATAAAATGAATACAGACGGTACAGCCGCTGAAATTTCAAAAAAATGGTTTGGCGAAATTAAAGTATTAAAGTAAAATAATAAAAGGCAAAACAGGGTTTCCTTTTTGGAAACCTGTTTTGTTTTTCATATAGGAATGTTACTATTTTCCTGTTTCCGATAAATCATTTTTGGATTCGTCAATCCGCAAGTTTCATTTAGGAGGAACACTTGTATGAACTTCGATTATCTCATTACGATCCTTAAACCCATGCTTCAAGGATCGCAAATGACCATTCTATTATTTCTAATCGCCATTGTCTTATCGATACCACTTGGTTTCTTATTAACATTGGCAGTGAAAAGTGGCTTTAAACCACTCTCATGGTTAGCTCAAGCATATATTTATGTAATGCGTGGAACGCCACTATTACTTCAATTATTAATTATTTGCTTCGGTCTACCAATGATTCCTGGTATTGGTCAATATTTAGTATTAGATCGCTTTACTGCAGCATGCATCGGATTTGTTCTTAACTATGCTGCTTATTTTGCAGAAATCTTCCGTGGTGGTTTGTTAGCAATTGATAAAGGTCAATATGAAGCCGCACAAGTCCTTGGATTAAATAAATTCCAAACAACAACACGTGTTATTCTGCCACAGATGTTCCGTATTGCTATTCCATCGTTAGCAAACGAATCGGTTACACTTGTGAAGGATACAGCATTACTCTATGCAGTAGCTGTTCCTGAATTATTACACTATGCAGAAGCTGCAGTAAACCGTGATTTTACGATCGTTCCATTCTTTGTTGCAGGATTTATGTATCTTATCATGACCCTAATACTTACATTAATCTTTAAATGGATTGAACGTCGGTTTACATTTGAATAGAGAGGAGTGGTCATTATGGCTATCATTGAAGTATCTAAGTTAAAAAAATCATTTGGCAATCTTGATGTATTAAAACAAATTACATTTGATGTAAATAAAAATGATGTAGTAGCGGTCATTGGACCCTCTGGATCTGGTAAAAGTACAATGCTTAGAAGTCTTGTTCATCTCGAAGAAATAAATGGTGGAAGTATTGCAGTAGCCGATGATTATCTTGTAAAAGATGGGGTTTATGCAAAACCACAAGAGATTAAACGCGTCACTTCTAGAATGGGCATGGTATTTCAACATTTTAATCTTTTCCCACATCTTACGGTCAAAGAGAATCTTGAAATGGCACCTCGTCTAGTAAAGAAAGAATCCTCCCAAAATATTAGTAATCGTAGCATGGAGCTTTTAGAGAAAGTTGGACTTGCTGACAAAGCTTCTGCATACCCTGCAAAACTTTCGGGTGGTCAAAAACAACGTGTAGCGATTGCTCGAGCATTGATGATGGATCCCGAAATCATGCTATTTGATGAACCAACTTCTGCACTTGACCCAGAGTTGACTGGTGAAGTACTTCAAGTTATGAAGGATCTAGCAGAAGAACATATGACGATGATCGTCGTAACACATGAAATGGGATTCGCAAGAGAAGTTGCCAACCGTGTTGTCTTCATGGACAATGGTGAAATCCTTGAATCTGGCACTCCACAAGAATTGTTTGACAACCCTCAATTCGATCGAACAAAAGCCTTCCTTAACCGTAGCTTGAAATAGTGATCTAATTATAGTAAGACTTCAAGAAAAAAGGCTGACCAAAGATATAAAATTCTTTGGTCAGCCTTTTTATAATTATCTAGATTCACTTACCAGCGTTCGAGGTCACTTCAGTCCCTTAGTCGAAAACTGAAAAGAAGTTTCATTAGAGCTTACGTAACTCACACTTTTTAGTTTATCCATTTCAATTTCTCTTCTGCAAAATTTATGGTTCTACATTTTTAAAACAGACATATTATAACCTTGTTGCAAAATGTCTCTACTCAAATAAGCTCTATACTTTCATAAAACATATACTCTGCTACGACTTCATACAAATTGATCTTTATTATGGGCGGACGACTAGTACATCGCAATCGGCTGAGCGAATGATACCTGTTGTTACACTACCTACTAAAAAGAGTTCAACAGCATTAAGGCCCGTCGCACCACAAACGATTAAGTCAGCTTCCACTTTTTTAGCAATATCTTGTGTAATGACTGATTTAGGAGAACCATATTGGACGATTATATTGACATTTTCAATACCAGCAGTTTCAGCTTCTTTGTAGTCTTCTAACAAACTTGTAGCAAACTCTTCTGCACGCTTTTCTTCTTCTGAGAAATTATAAGCTTCAAGCGCAGAATAGATACGAGAATCAATAACATTTACCAAATGTAATGTAGCATCGTTTCTTTTTGCAATTTCTACAGCTTTTTTAAATGCAGCTTCAGCTTCTTTTGAACCATCAATACCAACAATAATGTTTTTATAAGTTAGTGACATAACTTTATACCTCCCTTTAATAAGTCAATTATAGCATTTAAAGTGATGGCATCAAACGAACTATATTATGAACATTTATTTCTAATTCGCATATATTTTCTTCAAATTTACTTTTTCGAATGATAAATATTACATTTTATTTACAATTTTTATATCTTTATTAAAAAATTTCTAATTATCTATATATTTAAAAGAATAAATAAACTATAATGGTATATATTAACATTATAGGAACACTATATTTATCACAGTATAGTAGTTTCATTAAGGGGGAATCTTGTGAATTCGTTTACAAAAAAATTTGCAGCAGCCGGTTTAAGTTGTGCCTTAGCGCTTACACCTATCACTAGCTTCACTGCAAACGCAAAAACAGGCTCTGCAACAACAATGCTACAAAAACTTGGTAAAACTGATCAGACTGAAACAGGTAAGAAAACAGCAAATTATAGTGATGATACGATTATTATTAAATATTCAAGTCCACTTACTGCAAGCGATCATCGAAAAGCTGGAGGTACAGTCTTAAAAGATATTAAAGATCTAAATTATCTAGCTGTAAAGGTAACAAATAAGAAAAATCTGCAGCAAACACTCCAAAACTATGCAAAGAATAAAAAAGTTGTTTCTGTAAGTCTAAGCCCAAAATACAAACTTTCAGGTACAGTGGATCCTAAAGTAAGTGAGCAATATATGCATAGCCTATTAAAAACGGCAGATGCGCAAAAACTTGCAGGGAAAAATCAAGTTAAAGTAGCTGTAATTGATACAGGAATTGACCGTAATCACCCTGAACTAAAAGGATCTGTCGTTAAAAGTACAAACATCATTAATCCGATGAATACAACTACACCTGACACGCATGGAACCCACGTTGCAGGAATTATCGCTGGGAAAAAGGATAATGGTATCGGTGGTTATGGCTTAGATCCAGCTGCTAAAATTCTTTCTTTAGACGTATTTGATGGTGGATTTTGGACTTTCGATTATACAATTGCAAATGCGATTCTTGAGGCAGTGGATGAAGGTGCAGATGTTATTAATATGAGTTTGGGTGGTTCCGTTCCTTCTGAAGTTCTACAAGAGGCTATAGATAAAGCCATTAGTAAAGGTGTTATAGTCGTTGCCGCTGCTGGGAATGAAGCGTCTGATATGGCTGTCTATCCAGCTAAATATGAAGGTGTCATTAGCGTTGGCTCTATTAATAAAGAGAAAAAACTAAGTGACTATTCATCATATGGTCCTTCAACTGACGTAGTAGCACCTGGTGAAGATGTCTATTCTTCCTTCTACGATCTTCAAAAAGGATCAACCTTTACAAAATTAAGTGGGACATCCATGGCTTCTCCAGTTGTTGCGGGAACAGTAGCACTACTATTATCCAAGCATCCAAATCTTAAGCCTGCAGAAGTAGAATATATTCTAGAAAAAACGGCAACGGATTTAGGTGAAAAAGGGTTTGATAATAGATATGGTAGTGGACTGATTAACCCTGTTGCAGCATTGAAATTTGACGTTAAGAAAATTCCTTCCCTAGTGACAGCGAAATGGGGAGAAAAGGAAATCTTAAATAATGCAGAGAAAGTTGTAGCACCGGCAGAAATCAAACATAACTTTACAAAACCATCTGAACAAAAATGGGTTCAACTTTCTGTAGAAAAAGGCCAATATATTCAAACTTCTCTATCTGGTGCATCTCAATATGACTACAAAATGATGATTCAATTCTATGGTGACAATGAGCAACAAAAAATCGAAGTCAATGATGTAACAGAAGGTAAAACAGAAGGTAAGCTAATCCAAGCTCCTTTTAGTGGAACAGTTGCTATTGGTATTAAGGATGTGAATGGAAGCTATGATGATTCAAATGCTAAACAATCACATGCTACATTAAAAGTTGAGAAATTAGATCAACTTCCTGAAGATGAATCTACACTAGAATCGCCTATTAATATTGAAAACTGGCCATATAAAAAAGACAGCCTCTTTATGACAGGTGAGAAAAGTGACGAAGATTACTTCCACTTTACTTCAAAAGAAGCACAATTAATGAAATTTAGTGTAACTGGAATCCCAGGCGTGGATTTAAGTCTTTCTGTTTATGAAAAGGAACAGCTATTCCCAACAGATGAAAATGGAAAAGAAATTCCTTTAGGTGAAAATACTGATGAAGTGTATCCCCAATTCTCAAGTAATACAGGTGGTACGAGCGCCGGAGAAACACTGATGTTCCAAACTGAACCTAATAAAGAGTATTACCTAAAAGTAACAAATACCTCTTCATTTTCAGATTTTAATATCCTCCAATTGCTATTTGGTAATTTTGGTAGCAGCGGAGTTAAAGAACCTGCAACGTCAGCTATTCCTTATAGCGTAAACTTGGAAGGAAAGGCAATTCCCGAAGATGAAGACAGCCTTGACGAATCAACACTATATAGTGAAGAAGGAATAACCATCTTTGGTGGTAATTTTATGTCCACTTTCTTTGGAATGGGACCAAGTGATTCTTCAAAGCAAATTGAATTATTGGAGTCCGGTGCTCGTTCATATCAATTAGGTGGATCTGCAATGGGATATCTTCAAAATACTTCAGACCAAGATTGGTTTAAACTAACACCAACTAGTGATGGAATTTATCAATTTAACTTACCTACTCCATCAAAGAATATTCCAAATGTTAGTTTATATGAGGTTGTTACTGAAGAAGGTGAAGATGGAAAAACATATCAAAACCTTTCAACTGTTGCAACAAACGAAGACTGGAATTCATGGGACGATCCGATAACAGATCATTTTGTTGCAAGTTTAAAAGCAAATAAAAAATATTATCTATCAGTAAGTCCAAATTATAATGTATTCCAAATTCCATACGATGGATACCAAATAACATCGAAATTACTTGTCAATAATCCAGGAGACAAATATGAAGAAAATGACAAACCAGAACAAGCAAAAACTTTCCCTACAACAGGTTTAACAGCAAACTTTGCTACAGCAAATGATATTGACTCTTATTATTTTACTGCGCCTAAAGATTCTATATATGGTGTCAAATTCTCTAGAACTGAGCTAACATCTTCACTTAAAGCGAAATATCCGAAAGAATTATTAGCTCCATTTTTAGGAATGATACAAATTTCAGAAGATGTCAATAAAAACCATAAGCTAGATGAACAAGATATTGATCGCTCATCATACATCTTGAACATAACAGAAGATGGAACAAACACTGGCTCCTTTGAAGCGAAAAAAGGCAAATCTTATTTCGTAATTACACATAGTTATGTCGATTCAATGGCTGGTATTACTTTATGGCCATATCAGCTAAAAATTAATGCTGTAAATAAACTAGATGAAGATGCAAAATCGAAGGTAACGAAAAACAAACCATCTAAGCCTCTTAAGTTAAAGAAAAACAGCAGTAAATCCTATTCTGCAACTGGTTTCTTCAACTCAGGATATGAAAACGGCGATTCTGATTGGTACGTTTATGATTCTAAGAAAGCAAATCAAGTAACATTTACTCTTGATGCTGGTAAAGAAATAGATGGTGTAATCGAAGTCTATCGCAACGGCAAAAAAGTAGCAAAATCTGATATTTATGAACAAGGCGACAAAGAAATCGTATCCTTGAAGATGAAAAAAGGAACATACTATGTAAAAGTTCGTGATTCCAAAGGACGCGCTTCAATCGATCCGTACAAACTATCATTAAAAATTAAGTAATAAAAATAGATGACCTTAAAAGACGCTAAAGAGTGGCTTTATAAGGTCATCTTTTTTATTTTAATAGATTTACTAGCCCTACCCATTCTCCCCTTAAGAATAAAATATTAAGAAGCTTTGGAGATAATAACATTGATTCATACAGTTAAATCAGAAGAAACACTTTACCAAATTGCAAATTACTTCCGAACGCAAAATTCCGTTAACAAATGCCAACTCATCAATTTATTCAAATATCCTTTTCATAGGACAGCTTTCATCATCATACATCCATAATTTAATTTTACTTAGAATCGTCTTAAAGACAGTCCTTCTTACAGCTTAGGCTTTTAAATAACTAGTTGTTTTTTCTAGACAACAAAACAATCTCCTTAAAAGTCCATTTACAATTCGTCAAGTATAGGAAGAAGAACTACTAGCTATACTAAGGAAAAATACAATTTTTCTGCTGGAAATCGGAATTGAAGAGTAGGAGGAAATACTTTTGACTAAAAATGAGAATTTGTTATCCATATACGCCTTAGGTGGTATAAACGAAATTGGCAAAAATATGTATGCAATTCAATATGCAGACGATATTGTCATTGTTGACTGTGGTGGGAAATTTCCTGATGAAAGTTTATTAGGAATTGATTTAATTATTCCCGATATTACTTATTTGCTAGAAAATAAGGATAAGGTTCGTGCTTTAATTGTTACACATGGACATGAGGATCATATTGGCGGAATCCCCTACTTCTTAAAAAAATTAAATGTGCCTATTTATGCAACTCGATTTACTCTTGGATTAATTGAAATAAAACTAAAAGAACATAAAATCATTAGGGAAACGGAGTTGATGCAAATTGACTCTAATTCAGATTTAGATTTTGGTAATATTACCGTAACCTTTTTCAAAACAAGTCATAGTATTCCTGATTGCCTTGGTATTGTCTTTCATACACCTGAAGGAGTTGTCGTTCATACGGGTGACTTCAAATTCGATTTAACTCCTGTGAATGATCAATGTTCCGACATCCATAAAATGGCGGAAATAGGCACAAAAGGAGTCGTGGCCCTTATATCTGAAAGTACAAATGCTGAACGTCCTGGATCAACACCATCAGAGAGATTAGTTGGAAAACATATAGATGAGGCTTTTTTGGGTGCTAAAAGAAAAATTATTATTTCTACATTTGCTTCTAACGTCAATCGTGTTCAACAAATAGTTGATGCAACAAAAATGACAAATCGTAAGCTAGCTTTACTTGGACGTAGTATGGTAAATGTTGTATCAGTAGCAATTGAACGTGGCTATTTAAATGTTCCTCCTGGAATGCTTATCGATGCACGAAAAGTCATGCAGCTTCCACCAGAAGATGTCGTGGTCCTATGTACAGGAAGCCAAGGTGAACCACTAGCCGCACTCTCTCGTATGTCAAATTCAGACAATCGAGACGTACAAATTTTACCTGATGACACAGTGATACTATCTGCCTCCCCTATTCCTGGCAATGAAAAAGATGTATCACGTATCGTGAATAACCTATTTCAGCTTGGTGCCAAAGTTATTTATGGTTCCTCAAGCATAACAGGAATGCATGTTTCTGGTCATGGCTATCAAGAGGATTTAAAACTTATGCTGTCATTGATGAAGCCAAAATATTTTATCCCTATTCATGGCGAATACAGAATGCTATATATTCATCGTGAATTAGCTGAATCTGTAGGGGTAAAAAGAGAAAACACATTTATTATCAAAAATGGTGATGTTGTTGATATTGAAAATGGTGAGGCTCGCCAAACTCGTAAAATCCCTGCTGGTGATACGTATGTGGATAGTGTTGATATTGGTGAAGTTGGAGAAATCGTTTTACGTGACCGTAAACAGCTTTCCGAAGATGGGATGCTCGTTATTGTTTTAACCATTAGTAAAACGGATGGCTCTATTATTTCTGACCCTGATACGATTTCACGTGGGTTTGTCTACGCAAAGGACTTCGAAAATCTCTTAAGAAATGTTAATCGTTTAGTGGTAGCGACGGTTGAGGATATACAGACAGAGGAAGCAAAACAATGGAATGTAGTAAAAAGAAAAGTAAAAAAAGCAGTTGGTCAATATTTGTTCACTCAAACGAGAAGAAAACCAATGATCTTACCAATTATCATTGAAATTTGATAAAGTGAAGCTTCAATCAGTGGTTTTTAATGCAGGGATCATCGCCATCACAAAAGTGCAAGTAAAAGAGACATCTTCAGTGCCGGGATTATCCTTGTAATTTTAGGCTTAATTCCTAAATTATCAGCAATCATTACATGTGTTCCTGTAACAGTAATCAACGGGATTTTCGCTATAGTTTGTGTTGCTATTGTCATGAACGGATTAAAAGTAATACAAAATGTGGTAATCAATGACCGCAATATGATGATCATTGGGCTACCTATCCTTTTAACAGTTGGAACGATCGTCCTTCCTGCTGAAATTCTTAACAGCGTTCCACCATTTGTGAACTATATTTTATCTTCTGGCACAGCTGTTGGAGCTATTGCTGCAGTAATACTAAATCTAGTGATTCCGGAAGAACAGAATGCTAAAGTGCCAAAGGTGAAAGAATCTACATTCCACAATTAATGAAAAATAAGCCTCTTCACTAAATAAAAAAGGTTGATTCAAAAATTAATTTGAATCAACCTTTTATTGTTTATAGTCATTTAAGCTAAGTTGCTCGCAAGCACAGTTATTCATTATTCTATCTCTACGTTAGATTTCTTTTTCAAAAATAAATAAACGATTATCGTTACAATCAGAACTATTACTAAAAGTGGGTATACATGATATTTTGACAGATAAAATCCAATTTTATGCCATTCTTCACCAAGAATTTTACCTAACGTGATAAATGTAATGCTCCATAAAAGTGCACCTGTATAGGCATAACCTACGAATTTTTTAAATGGGTATTTATCTATAGCAGCTATATAGGCAGTAAGATGACGTACACCAGGGATAAAATAGCCAATCAATAATAAAACCGGTCCGATTTTATTGAATAAAGCGCCCGTTTTATCAATTTTATCTTCTGTGATGTGGAATTTAGGGCCAAATTTTTTCAATAAAGGTAATCCAAATTTATAGCCAACAAAATAACTAAGCGAAATTCCTCCAGCTGCCCCTATAAAGGCACTAGTCAATGATATTATGTACGATAGTTTGCCTTGGAACACATTATATCCCACATATGTTAAAAGAACTTCATCAGGTATAGGAAGACCAATAATTCCCCCAATAAGCACGATGATGATGCCAAAGTACCCGTAATGTTCTATTAGATAATCTAAATGCTGCTCCACTTAACATCCCACCTACGAAACAATATTCTTACTTTCCAATCAAACGATTGAATTTTCAGCACTCTTTATATAATTTAGATTGTCGAATACATAATGTAAAGTAAATGTAATTATTTCGATTGATTAATGTGTATCCATTTTTGTAAAATGAAGGAGGTTGTCTAAAAAGTCCATGTTTTAATATATGGATAGGATAGAATAAAATTATAAATTCTCATGGTGACAAAAAGAATCCGCTAGCTTTCCCGCAGGAGTGTCGCGAATTCTTTTTGATTCAAATATTTTATTCTTACCATTAATTTTAGTACATCTTTAAAAGTTTTATACTATTAGGAAGCTCCCTTATGCTTATTTTTATAATGAATGAATTTGATTATTTATGGTTTGATTCTTACCTAATAGGAACCCAAATTTCCGAGTAATAATTATCATTTGATGGATTTCCTTCTCCATATACTTCTAACTCGGGTGTTTCAGCTAATTCATACGGATGAGAAGGAAGCCATTCTTGAAATATCTTCTGCCACATAATCGGCATTGCATCTGGCATTGCTCCATGTACTTCGAAAATTGCCCATTTAGAAGCTGGCACTGTATAGGTTTCAAAATCCCCAGTATATTCCCCGTCGTGACTAGCGGCAATCCAATAATCCATAATATCTTTTGAGGTTACTTCGCAAATACCTATTAATCCTTGGACTGTTCCATCAATTAACACTGCTAATTGACCGCTCGTACCATCTTGGTTTACATCTTGCCAAAATTGAGCTATCTTTGGAGACTGCTCCCCATTTACACATGAAAAAGTACGTTTTACGCCTACCACCTGAAAACTGTCCTTTTCGATAATCTTATAATTCATCGGTTCTGCCCCTTTCAACTGTACTTGTATCACAAGCTTATTATAGGAATGAATTGTTCTCGACTTATCTCGAGCATCTGTAGGCTTCATACCATGTTGCTTTCGAAAAGCTTTAGCAAATGCTTCAGGTGTCTCGTAGCCATACTTGAAAGCTATATCAATTATTTTACAATCACTGCTAGCAATTTCTTGTGCAGCCAAAGTTAACCTTCTGCCTCTAATATATTCTCCCAAAGTCATCCCTGTTAAAAATGAAAATGCACGTTGAAAATGATAAGAAGATAAATTTGTAATCTTCGTCAATTGCTCTACCTGAAGATCTTGCATCAAATTCCCCTCGATATAGTCAATTGCTTGCTGAATGGATTGTAGCCACATAACGATTCACTCCTTACTAAAATCATAATAAATCTTTTTTAAATATGCTGGTCATTTTTTGCTAAGTTTGGACAGTAATTGTGGCTCTGTTTAATGAAGTGCGACCACATAAAATCCCCTTCTAAATTACTCTTTATAATCTTCTATACAATTTTGGCAAATACAATACTTTCCTTTGATCTCTTTGGGAACGAATTCAAGAATTTCTTTAGAGACTTTTACTTTCATACACCAACAGCTATTTTGTTGTTCAGTACCAGCGAGACAAAGGTTTTCTCCTCCACAAAGCAGGCAATGTTTTTCGTCTAGTTGCAAACTTCTTCCGCCTCTCAATATGTATTAATTCTTCAAACTATACTTAAATTCTATCAAAATTTATTATTTCCTTTATTTTCATATTTATTAAACATAATGGTAAGAACAGTACAAAACCTAAATAACATATAAATTATTTATAAAAATTGCAAAAATAAAAAAGCCTATTTCTGAAAGAAACAGGTCTATCGAAAAGTTAGTCTTTCACTAATGCACTTCTTAATTGGGTAATACCAAACTCTAAATAAGCCTTTAAACAAGTTAGCATAAAAACCCAACCTTCCTTATTATCTAAGATCTCGATTACAAAATCATTTTCATTTATTTTAAAGCCTTCTTCTTTTACTTCTATAAGGGTATTCATATGGTCTGGCTCATAAAAAGTAATTGTAACAGTACGTTCTTCCCCATTAGCTCCCCATTGGAAAATAATCTTTTTATTTACTTCAATTTGCAAGATATTAATATCAAGTCGAGCATTATATTCATCATATCTTACCGTAATTTTCTTACCTTGTTCCCATCTTTCAGAGCTCGATGAGAACCAAAATCCCCCTATTTTTGATGGGTTTACAAATGCTTCAAAAACTTCATTAGCTGGTTTTAATATTTTCATTTTCGTAAGGTTATTCATTCTCTAAACTCCCCACTTTCAATAATGTAAATAATTTTACATTAGAAATGATTTTATAGGCAAATGGATAATATAATAATTCTCTCTTTTCATAGGATCGCTCGATAAATTGGAAAAACATGATAAAATAGATATAAATTAGTTAAATTGGAGGCGATTAAATTATGCAGTTGCAAAAAATTATAGCGGGGCAAGAGAGACAACCTAACTGTGATTTAACATTAGGATTAGAACTTAAAGAGGCAAAAGACGGTAAATCATTATGTATATGGAAAGCTGATGAACAATTACTTAATGGAAACCAAGTTATTATGGGTGGCTTTATAACCTCTGCAGCAGATATTGCAATGGCATATGCCATCTTATCCTTATTAAAAGATACACAATCGTTCTCGTCTATTTCAATTAATTCAACATTCCATCGTCCTGCTTTTGTAGGGGAAATTACTGTGACAGCAAAAATAAAAAAATTCGGGCGTAAAGTAGCATATGCAGATGCTACTCTTTCTCAAAATAATAAGGTTATTGCAGATGTTACTTCTTCGATTATGATTCATGATTAAATCCATATGCCCTACAGGAGTGATCGTATCACGAAAAACGATCACTTCTATATTGTGAAAAATCTATTATTCTTCATCATTAGCTATAGCATACGGATGGTATCCTGCATCATAAGCTTTGTCTTTTTTATGCATATCATTGTCTTTTTCAAATATACTTTCAAAAAATCTACTAGCAGGTCCCGCAAGTATTTTATAGTATTGGCTAAATAACAGTGCGGCATGGTTCCCACTCCACATTTGAGGTAATAATTCATTTGGAAGCCCTGGATCGATAAATAAAAATTTTCGATACTCATGAACAAGTTTCGTTCTTTCAACGAAGCATTCTGCATCAGACATCCTCCTGTGTGAAATAACACTCTGATGAATTACATATTGCTTACTATATAAATCTATAAATTCCTCATAGCGTTGTTCTATGCTATCCAAGTCCCAGCTTTTTGCAATCAATTCTTGATTATCTGTTGGTCCAACATGGTCTGCCAGAAATAACTCTACGTGATTTTCAATATTATATTTTTGGATCAGGGTTTTTACTTCGTCCTCCATCTTGTTTGGTGAAATCCAGCAACCGTTTGTAAATGAACCAAAACCACTCCACTGCAATTCTCTACGTAGCTCATCTCGAATATGTCTTTCTTCTTCAGGAATCGTATATAGGAAAATTCTCCACTTTCCATCCCATTTACATGGCTTTAGTTTGAAAATCCGATTCCCTGCTTCGTTAATTCTTTGTTCTCCTTGGTTTGTTAAGTAATAATAGCTTTTGTTCCCCTCCTTTTCTGACTGCAACCAGCCTTGCTTCACCATTCGAGAAACAGCTACTCTCACACTCTGTTCATTATGACCAAATTCTTTTAATAATTGTATCAGGCTACCAATCCATATTTTTGAGCCATAATGGCAAATATAATCCCCATATAAAGTAAATATCATTGATTGTGTATTAGCAGTCATAAACGATCACTCCTTCAACCTTAACTGCGAAATTATACAAAATTATGTAATCTTTATGACTTCTCATAATATGATACAGTATCGCTAAAAGATTAGACTTATTGAAAAGTCTAATCTTGAAAGTAGTTTAGTCTTTTAAATAATGCCATATTTTATCCTCTTTATCTATAATGCACTATACATTTTCTACTGAGTATTCAGATAGTTTTTTGATACAACTCAAACATTCTTCCATTATACTTTCCAATAGTTCTTGCACTGTTGGTAAATCATTGATTAACCCTGCTATTTGACCACTATTCATAAATCCTTGATCAGAGTTTCCTTCTATGGCACCCTTCACATGAAATACTTCACTTGTATGATTATTGTATTCTTCCAAAGAAATGCCGTTCTTTTCTGCTAGACTAATTTTTTCTGCATAAGGATTTCTTAAAACTCGTCTCACTTGTCCTACAGATCTTCCAAGTATCATTGTTTCTTGATCTGTTGCATCTATGATACGCTTTTTGTAAGCATCATGGACAGTCATTTCTTGTGTTGCTATAAAACGTGTACCCATTTGTACTCCTGAAGCTCCTAAAGCTAAAGCTGCAGCCACTCCATTTCCATTTGCAATTCCACCTGCTGCTACTACTGGAACTTTCACAGCATTTGTAATTTGTGGAATCAATGTCAATGTTGTAAGTTCTAAATGCGAATTTATACCTGCTGCCTCAAATCCTTCTGCTACCAATACATCTGCACCCGCTGCTTCTGCCTTTAATGCATGCTTAACAGCTGCAACAACAACAATTACTTTTATACCTGCCTCATGTAATTTCAAGATGAAAGGAGCAGGGTTACCAGCAGATAAAGAAACAATTGGTACTTCGTGTTTAATAACGAGCTTTAATAACTCTTTTGAATACTCATTTACGTTAATAGGAATATTTATGGAAAACGGCATTGTTGTGCGTTTTTTCATATCAATAATTAATTTTTCCACTTCGAGTGGTGTCATCGTACCACACCCAATTGTTCCTAAACCACCTGCATTACTCACTGCGCTTGCCAAGATTGGGCTACTAATATTCCCCATTCCACCTTGAATAATTGGATATTTTATTTTTAATAGTTTGCATAAATCTCTCAAAAAACTCACCTCAATTTTATTCTATTATCCTGTTTCATGTTATAATAAAATTCTAAAAATTAAAAATTTTATTATTATGGGGGATTGTTGCATGATCATTAATTATTTGAGTAAAAAACCTGATATTCATGATTCCGTATTCTTGGCACCTGGTGCATATATAATTGGCGACGTGTCAATAGGTGAACAATCCACAATATGGTTTAATGCTGTATTACGTGGAGATGAAGACAGCATTACAATCGGTAACAAATGTAGTATTCAGGACAATGCAACTATTCATCTGTATGAAGGAGCACCTGTTGTAGTAGAAGATGAAGTAACAGTAGGACATCAAGTTGTCTTACATGGCTGCAAAGTAGGAAAACGATCAATTGTTGGCATGGGCTCTGTAATATTAGATCATGTTGAAATTGGAGAAGAATGTATCATTGGTGCCAATACCCTTATTACACAAGGTACAAAAATCCCTCCTAGATCTTTAGTTGTTGGTTCTCCAGGTAAAGTTGTACGAGAACTGAATGAAAAGGACTTTGAACTAATTCAACTTTCTATTGATACATATGTTCAAAAGGGAATTGAATTTAAAAAGGAACTAGATTCATAAAGTGAAACTTTAATCAGTGGGGGGTTTTCTTCATCCCCCACTTAAATATAGGAACTCAGGTTAAAAACGCCACGTCCTGTGGCAACACCTGAGTGACCAACATCCTGTTGGCCCGAACCAATCGGGCTTTTACGGGCAGTTTATCTTCCCCCTAACTTCTTTGCTTTCGCAAAATTTTGAGGTGGGGGTATTACTGCCCGTTAATGCGGGATAAAAAGGAGAATGCCTCTACATGTTAGTCTGTATAGAGGCATTCTTAAAATCATTTAAAGTGTTATCAACATTAATAAAAAACAACTTTATAAGAATATCTCCTTACAGTCCTTTAAATATAGGTTCACGTTTTTCACTAAAAGCATTCAATGCTTCAATTCTATCTGTAGTTGGAATGACTACTTCATAAGCAGCAGTTTCAATTGACAAGGCTGATTCTAAGTCTGTATTGATCCCTTTTGTGATAGCGTATTTTGCTTGGCGGATTGCAATTGGACCATTTTTTGATATTGAAGCTGCTAGTTCTAAACTTTTTGGTAATACTTCTTCAGCTGGAACAGCTTTTAAAATAATGCCTAGCTCCAAAGCTTCCATGGCTGATATTTTTTTAGCAGTAAAAATCATTTCTTTTGCTTTCATCTCACCAATTAAACGTGGTAATCGTTGTGTACCACCAGCTCCTGGAATAATAGCCCAACTTGTCTCTGTTAATCCTAATAATGCGCTCTCTGAAGCTATTGCAAAATCACATGCTAGAAGCCACTCAAAACCTCCTCCTAATGCATGCCCATTCACTGCCGCAATAGTAGGTTGTGGTAAATTCCCTATGCTATAAAATACATCGCGAATTGCTTTCACATTTCGTTTTACTTCTTGCTCACCTAATGTTTTACGTTCTTTTAAATCGGCTCCAGCACTAAAGGCTTTTTCACCTGCACCTGTAAAAATAACAATACGTACATCTGGGCTTGCTGCGATTTTATCTACTACTTCTTGTAAACCAACAAGTACTTCATAATTAAAACAATTTAGTACATCTGGACGATTAACCGTTACAATTGCAGTATGATTAATTACTTCATAAAGAACAACAGACATTGGATTCCCTCCTTATTCATTATGATTATTACTCTATATTTTCTACAATGGTTGCAATTCCTTGACCTACGCCAATACACATTGTTGCTAATCCATAACGAGCATTTCTTTTTTTCATTTCATGAATAAGTGTTGTTAGAATTCGAGCTCCACTTGCCCCTAATGGATGTCCAAAAGCAATAGAGCCCCCATTTACATTTACTTTTGCAGAATCCAATTCTAATTGTTTGATACATTCGATAGATTGCGATGCGAATGCTTCGTTTAACTCCACTAAATCCATATTCTCAATGGACAGATCTGCGCGATTTAATGCTTTCTTTGTTGCATTGATAGGCCCTAATCCCATAACTTCTGGTTCAAGTCCAGCAATTGCACCCGTTACATATCGTGCAAGTGGTATAATGCCTAGCTCTTTCGCTTTTTCTGCACTCATTAACAATAATGCCGAAGCACCATCATTTACACCAGAAGCATTCCCAGCTGTTACTGTTCCATTTTCGAAAAGCGGTCGTAATTGACTTAACTTTTCTCTAGATGTATCTGGTCTAGGATGTTCATCCTTATCAAAGATGGTAACGTTCCCCTTACGATCAGTTATCTCAACAGGAATAATTTCTTCTTTAAAACGGTCGCTCTCCATGGCTTTTTTAGCACGTTGTTGGCTTTCATATGCAAAATCATCTTGTTCTTCACGACCGATATTGTATCGTTGTGCAACATTTTCAGCCGTTTGTGGCATAGAATCTGAGCCAAACATTTTATGTAGCTTTGGGTTGGTGAAACGCCAGCCAATGGTTGTATCAAATAGCTTTTGATCTCCTCTTGGATAATCTATTTCAGGCTTCCCCATTACTAATGGAGCACGAGTCATACTTTCGGTACCACCAGCAATGAAAATATCTCCTTCACCACTTTTAATAGCACGTGCTGCATAATGTACTGCATCCATTCCAGAACCGCATAAACGATTTAGTGTAGTGCCACCGATTTCAATCGGCAATCCTGCTAATAATACAGCCATTCTAGCTACATTTCGATTGTCCTCTCCAGCCTGGTTAGCATTACCAAAAATAACATCTTCAATTTGTTCAACAGGTACTTCGGGATTCCGCTCAACTAAGCTTTTAATTACCATAGCACCTAGATCATCTGGTCTAACTGATTTCAAAGCCCCTTTATATCTACCAATTGGTGTTCTTACAGCATCTACAATAACTACTTCTGTCATTTTTTCACCAATTCCTTCCCTTCAGAATAATCATATACTCCGCATCCAGTTTTACGACCAAGACGGCCAGCCTTTACATATTGTTCAAGTAATGGTGCAGGGCGATACTTTTCACCGAGTTTTTCATGTAAATAGCGTAAATTATTTAAACGTGTATCAAGTCCAACTAAATCCACCAGTTCGAATGGTCCCATAGGATAATTTAAACCTAATTTAATGGCTTTATCGATATCCTCTGGTGTACCTAGCCCTTCCTGTAGCATATAAAACGCTTCGTTTCCAACAAGTGCACTAATACGGCTTGTTACAAAGCCAGGGAATTCATGAATTACAACTGTTTCTTTTCCCATTTGTTGTGCTACTTTGGCAATTTTTTCGGCCGTGTCATCGTTAGTTTCAAGTCCACGTACAATTTCAACTAACGCCATTTTATGGACAGGATTGAAAAAATGCATAGCGATTGTTTTCTCAGGTCTCCCTGCATATGAAGCGATTTCAGTTGGGCTCATTGTAGACGTATTTGTAGCAAATAAGCATGTAGCTGATGCAAATTGCTCCATTTGTTCAAAAACATCCTTTTTGATCTCTGACTTTTCAGGAACTGCCTCAATGATTAGATCTGCATTTGCGATCCCTGCAGGTAAATCTGTAGTGTAGGATAAATTTTTTAGCCCTTGTTGCTTTTGTTGTTCTGTTATTTTGCTGTATTTTATTGATTTATCAAAAATTATTGCAATTTCTTTTTTAGCACTCGATAAAGCTGCTTCATTTACATCCACTAAAGTTGTATCAAACCCACCTAAAGAACTAACATATGCAATGCCTCTACCCATTACTCCAGAACCGATTACAGTTATATTCTTCATCTTTATTCCCCCTTAATAAACAAATAGGGGAAATACCCCTATTTGCTTTTTATCCCTCATTAACTTGTAGTTAAACCGATTGATGAAGTTTCACCCTATAATCCAAGGGGATTTAATGGACGATTTCCATAGTAAGAAATGATACTTTTTGTTTCTGTATATAAATCTAGTGTTTCGATACATAGTTCACGACCGAACCCAGATTGTTTATAACCTCCAAATGGTGTACCTGGCATTGCAGAAAATGGACAGTTCACCATAACAATTCCAGCTTGAATTTCATTTGCAACACGAGTTGCACGTGCTCCGTCTTTTGACCATACAGCAGAGCCTAGGCCAAATTCAGTATCATTAGCTAACTCAATAGCTTCTTTTTCATCTTTGAATTTCATAATGACTACGACTGGTCCGAAAATTTCTTCACTTACCACTTTCATCGAATGATTAACATTTGCAATGACTGTTGGTTCATACCAGAATCCATTTTCAAATCCTTCTACTTGGGCTGCTTTACCACCTGACAAAACTTCTGCTCCGTCTTGAATAGCTGATTGAACATAACCATCTATAACATCTAATTGAGTTTGGTCGATAATTGCGCCCATATGTGTTTCTTTATCAAAAGGATTACCTAATTTTATTTGTTTTGCTTTTGATACAAATTTTTCAACAAATTGTTCGTAAATATTTTCATGCACATATAAACGAGAACGAGCTTCACATGATTGGCCGGAATTATAAAAAATACCGTACAAGGAACCATCCACTGCAGCATCAAGATCTGCATCTTCAAATACTATGTTTGGTGATTTCCCACCTAATTCAAGTGTTACACGTTTTAATGTGTTAGAAGCCTTGTTCATAATATCTTTACCAATTGGCGTTGAGCCTGTAAATGCCACTTTATCAACTTGTTTATGTTCAACAAGATAGTTTCCTACTTCAGCGCCAGATCCAGGGATGATATTAACTACACCTGCTGGGACACCTGCTTCTAAGCAAATTTCACCTAAGATGATTGCTGTTATAGGCGTTAAAGAAGCTGGTTTCACAATAACTGAGCAACCAACTGCAATTGCTGGTGCAATTTTCCATGCCGCCATCATGATTGGATAATTCCAAGGGATAATTTGAGCACATACGCCAACAGGCTCTTTTTCAGTATAGTTGTGGAACTGCCCTGGCATGTTGTTGACAACACCACGATGACCTACGATAGCACCTGCATAAAATTCAAAATCTTCAATTGCCTGATTTACTTGCCCTTGCGCGGTGCTTAATGATTTCCCAGTATCTAAGATTTCAAGTTCTACAATTTCATTGAAACGAGAACGCATGATAGATGCGATTTTATTTAAAACCTGTGCACGACGACCTACTGGATACTTTCTCCATTTTCCGTGATCAAATGCTTCACGAGCAGCTTGTACTGCACGTTCTGCATCTTCTTTACTCGCTTTTGCAACTTGTGCAACTAATTCACCTGTTGCTGGATTGTATGTGCTAATTGTTTGCCCATTGTTGCTTTCTACTTTTTCACCGTTAATAATTAGGTGATAAAATTCGCGTTTCAATGAGTTTTGTTCTACTAATGTTTGAGATGTTGACATTTGATTTCCCCCTATTAGTTACCTATGAAGACAGGTTTCCTTTTTTCCATGAAAGCTTTAATTCCCTCTTGATGATCTGCTGTGAGACCCGCAATTCTTTGTCCTTGCGCTTCATATTCCAAAAAGTCAGATAATTCAAGCTCATCCGCAGCACGTAATGCCCTTTTCGTTAAGGCGACTGCTTTTGTTGGTAGTGAGGCAAGCCTTGTGGCGTAATTTAATACTTCCTCTTCTAAACTTTCATTCGGAACTACTTTTGTAGCAATCCCTAATTTTAAAGCATCATGTGATAGAATTCTTTCGCCAAATAGTGAAATTTCAAGCGCTTTGGCATCACCAACTAATCGACGTAAATAATATAAATTTCCCGAATCAGGAATTAGCCCTACTTGTATAAACGCATTCATAAAGAATGATTTTTCTGCCATAATCCGAAAATCGCATGCTAGTGCTAGACTAAAGCCAGCTCCTGCAGCTGCACCATGTATCGCAGCAACAATTGGCTTTTCACACTCGCGAATTTTCTTAACCATCGGACCATATAAAGAGCGCAAGATTTCACCGTGATCCATTGAATTATCGACTTCTGATAGATCCTGTCCTGAACAAAATCCCTTTCCTGCACCTTTAATCACAATGCAGCGCACCTCATCTGAACCTTCAGCAGTTTTAATGGCTTTTGTAATTTCTTTGTTCATCGTAGAGGTAAAGGCATTTAATGCTTCTGGACGATTTAATGTAATCACACAAACTGTATTATTTACTTCATATTTAATAGACTCATACATCATTATCGCCCCTTAAATTGAGGAGTGCGTTTTTCTACAAACGCCTTCATTCCTTCTTTTTGATCCTCTGATGAGAACAATAAGTAGAAATTTTTTCGTTCATATTGCATTCCTTCATATAATGAATAGTCAACTGCCTTCGTAACAGATTCTTTTATAAGTCTGATTGCTAAAGGCGGCTTCTTGCTTATCGTATCTGCAAATTTCAACGCTTCTTCAAGCAAAAGTTCTGGTTGAACTACTCTGTTTACAACACCGTATTGTAGAGCCTCATTTGCTGTAATACGCTTTGCACTCCAAATCCATTCTAGAGATTTTGTACGTCCTACTAGTTTTGTTAAACGTTGAGTTCCACCTGCGCCTGGCATAACACCTAAATTAACTTCTGGAAAGCAAAATTCTGTACCTTCTGCTGCAATAAGAACATCACAGCTTAAAGCTAATTCGAAGCCTCCACCAAATACATAACCGTGAACCGCACCAATAATTGGTTTCTTTAATAAAGCAACTCGGTCCCAATCTGCAAATTGATTTAATAATTCTAATCGAATTGAGTCATCAGAAGCCATTTCATCAATATCTGCACCAGAAGAGAAAGCCTTCCCTCTTCCACTAATAATCATTACCCGTACAAACTCATCATGTTCAAACGCTTCAAGTGCCTCCACTATTTCACGAACCATTTGGCGATTTAATGAGTTATACTGTTTTGGACGGTTGAGTTCAACAATCCCAATTTCTTTTTGAATAGATGTCGTAATGAACTGAAATTCTGTCATTAGTCCTCTTCACCAATCATTAACGTTACGAGATCACCTGCAAAACTCATCAAGTCTTTTCCTGATGCCTTTCCTTCTGCTGAACGAAGGCCATTCTTCAAATCTTCTTGGCTATCATAAAACATTTCACACATTAGATAGTAAGGTGCTTCTTTTCCCATAGGTGTTACACTGAACTTTGTTACTTTGATTTCACGCAATCCTGGAATTTTCTCTGTAATCGGAACATGAACCTCGTTATAGTGTTTATCGAAAGCAATTTGATCCTCAGGTTTTTTATATAACGCAATCAATTTAGCCATTTTATCGTCTCCTTTTACATTAATGTTGAAACTGGTTTCATCGCTTCAAATGGATTTTTGCAGCTCTTGCAATATAAAATACTTCTGCAAGCTGTTGGCCCAAAAATATTATCTAATGTTACATATGTAGAGCCACAATACGGGCAATCTACATGCCACGAACCATCAGCCTTGATAAAATCTGGAGGAGCTGCAATACCAATTTCCTTTAATCCCTTTTTACCCTTTTCAGTGATTCGTTCAGACGTCCATGGTGGACTATAAATAAACTCTACCTCGACTGATTCGACTTCTTCGATATTTTGAATTGCCTGTATAACCCGATCTTGTATAATGTTTAATGCAGGGCAGCCCGAAAAAGTCGGAAGCATTTGTACATGAACATGATGGTCTTTCACTGCAATTTGTTCCACCATTCCCAGATCAATCACACTGACCGTATCAATCTCTGGATCCTTTACGCAATCAAGTACCTCATAGACTTGACTTGTTAGTGTATGCTTAACAAACATCCCCTATCACTCTCCCGTATTACCAAGTTGCTTCAAGGTTTGTAGAATAAACTTCAGACATCGTAGTAATCGCTTGCTGCAATTCTTCTGTATGATCACCGTTTCTACCATTTAATGACGGTGCTTTCAACTGTGGTAATGGCATATTAATCGTTTCAAAAACTGGCTTTAACAATGTTAACCATCTACCGTGTAATACATCACTTGCTTCGATTAGCCCACTTTCTACAATGTCTTTTTCACTAATTCCTAATGAGAAGATGTCATTGCTATCTGCTAATACTCGATCCAATGCTTCTTGCATTCGTCGCTTTGCATCTTCTGTGGCTGTAAATAATTGAACAAACCACGTTTTCCAGTGTAATAAATGATAGTAGAGCTCCATACTTATCTTCACAGCAGCTTCTGCTATTTTTTCATTAGAACTCGATTTCAATGAATCGATTTTCACTTTTTTTGCAACAGTGTAAAGATAATTACGTACTACTGCATATGCCCAATCATATATTGGGTTTTCCAAATAGGTACCTTCCCCATTTTTGCGTTCTACTAAAATACTATTTCTACGTTCTGTAATAGGACGTAAATGTGCCAATGCATCTGCATTCCCGATGTTCAATGATTCTAGCAAGCGATAAAACATTGTCGCATGCCCCATCGTATCTTGTGTAATGGAAGAAAAGGCCACATCTTCTTCTATATGTGGCGCTAATCCAAGCCACTCTGATCCACGATAAGAGAAAATATAATCATCATCTGCTAATTGGAAAAGGAGTTCTACTTCTGGTGATTGTAAATTCATCGTCATTTAGTCTTCCCTCCTGCCCAGGATAGGATTTCTTTTTCATCAAGCATTTGCTGTTCATAGTGACGCCATTTCTTTTTCAAATACCCATAGCCTTTAGTTGTTCGATAATCTTTGTTATCTAATCGTTGTAGCATTTGTTTCTCTTCTTGGTTTAAACTACGAATATCTTCACGATTGACTACCCAGATATCTACAACAGGTTCACGTCTCATAAAATTTTCTTGCGCCATTAAAATCGCTATTTCCTTATTTGGTGCAAGTAAGCTAAATTGATGCTGAAATGCTGCTGTCGGTGTACGCTTACTGAAGACTTCATATTCTTTGTAAAATGTCTCTTTTTGCATAACTGTCCCTCCTAGACTACTTTTGAACTTAATGCATCTCGAACCCATGCACTATTTTCGTAAGAAGTTCTTCGAAGCGCTAGACGCTCTTGAGATTTCGGTCCCTCATTACGTTGCACTTTTTTAAAGTTCTCCCAATTTGGTTGTTCATATATCCACAATTTTTGGTCTTTGTCATAATACATAGTTGGATCTGGCAGTTCTAAGCCAAGTGATAAAATGCGTGGCACATACTTATCAAAAAAGCTTTGACGTAGTTCTTCATTTGTATTGATGCGAATTTTATATTTAATCGTAATATCTTGTTTACTTGTACCTGTTGTTTTACTAGAAGCTGGACCAAAGAAGAATAACAACGGTTCCCACCAACGTTTTAATGCATCTTGAACCATTGCACGTTGCTCATCTGTTCCTTCTGCAAGTGCCATAATAATTGCTTCACCATGTTGCGCATGGAAAACTTCTTCTGCACAAATTCTTTGTAATGCTCTTGCATATGGACCATAGGAGGCACCAAGCATATTCGTTTGAGAGATAATCGCTGCTCCATCTACCAACCAACCAATGAGTCCAGCATCGCCCCAAGTCTTTGTCTCCATATGGAAGACATTATGGAATTTTAGTCGACCCTCAAATAAATCTTGCATTAAATCATCTCGACCTTTGCCATACGGTTTTAATAAATCTTCCACAACTCTCAGCAATAATTGTCCGTGCCCCATTTCATCTTGCACTTTAGCCATAATTCCTAGCTTACGAAAAAGTGAAGGTGCTTTAGGAACCCATTCTTTCTCCGGTAACGCGCCCATAATTTCACTAATTCCATGCATAGAAATTAACTTAATTAATGCATTGCGATATTCCTCTGGCATCCAATCATCGGCTTCAATTTTCTCCCCAGCCTTAATACGTGCTTCAAATTGTGCTTGCAACTGTTCTTGACTTAACTCTTCTATTAACATTCCGCAACCTCCTTATATAACAACTAATTAGATAAACGTAGCTTTATTGTTATATTGAATCTCAAAAAAATAGTCCCTTACTAGTTTTCAACTAACTCAATTGGTTGAGATGATACGATTATAGAGTCAGTTGGGCACCCATCAACTGCATCTTCTAAATCATCATATAAATCCTCTGGTACTTCACCGATTCCTTCATTATCATCTAAAAGTACAAAGGCAGTTCCTTCGTCATTGTAATCAAAAATATCTGGAGCACATGCACCACATGCACCACATGCTATACATGTAGATTGATCAATTCGGGTAAATTTCGCCATTTATACTATCTCCCTTCATATAATCTATTACACCGTCTGGTTTGATTCGGCCATTATACTAGTACTATGAAGTGGTTGAACTTTTGAAGTTGGATCAACATACACTTTTGCATTACTAATTGCTACTGGTGCTTCTCCAAATCCACTTGCTATTAATTTGACTTTTCCGTCATATGTGCAAATATCCCCGGCAGCATAGATTCCTTCTATATTTGTTTCCATTTTTGAATTAACTACAATTGAATTCTTTTCAATAGCTAATTTCCAATTCTTAATTGGACCCAATGTGGAAAGAAAACCAAAATTGACTATGATATCATCGACTTCTTGCACTATAGTTACGCTTTCATCTTTGGCATGTTGCAACAGCACATGTTCTACATGTTCACTCCCTATCAATTCTTTCGGTATATACGGTGTTACAACATTTATGGTTGAATTCATAAGCTGTTCAACACTATGCTCATGTGCTCGGAATTTGTCACGACGATGTACTAGTGTTATATTTTTTGCGATTGGTTCTAACATTAAAGCCCAATCTACTGCTGAGTCTCCTCCACCAAATATCGTGACACTTTTGCCCTTGAAACGTTCTAAATCATTAATAAAATAATGGATATTTTTATCTTTATACTTTTCTTCATTCTCTAAACCGAGTACTCGTGGATTAAATGCACCATTACCAGCAGTAATCAAAATTGTTTTTGAATAATACATATTTTTATTAGTTTGAATGACAAAGATTCCCTCATCATTCTTCTCAACTACTTCTACTACTTCACCCAGGAATACATCTGTTGGAAAATTGTCCATTTGTTGTTTTAAGTTTCCGATTAACTCTTGTGCTTTAACTTTTGGAAACCCTGCAATATCATAGATATACTTTTCAGGATAAAGGGCAGACAACTGTCCACCCAATTGAGGTAAGCTTTCAATAATTTGTGCACTCATCCCGCGTAAACCCGCATAGAAAGCAGAAAACATACCTACTGGTCCGCCACCTATAATGGTTATATCCTTTACTAGCGCTTCATTCACTATTTAACAACTTCCTCTCTTTGCTCGTTTCTACGATCAACCAATCGTATTGCTTTACTCTCAAATCGTGGTAGTTCCATAGGTGCTTTAATAGCAACATCTACTGAGATCAAACAAGCATTTTTGATTGCATGTAGAATTTGTTTCTTCAATTGAAGTACTATTGGATGTTGTAGATTACTTCCAACTTCTTCAAATAGACTAGAATTGACTTCAACTTGTAATTCCACCGCATCCATATTTCCCTTTTTCAGAAGATGTATTTGGTAAAACGGTGCTAATTTATCAATCTTCAACAGCTCGCGTTCTATTTCAGACGGGAATACATTTACGCCTCGGATAATTATCATGTCATCTGTCCGCCCTTTTACACGAGCCATTCTTGCCATTGTGCGTCCGCAAACACACTTTGCTCGGTTGAGAGAAGTAATATCACCTGTACGATAACGAATAACTGGAAATGCTTCTTTCGTTAAAGTGGTAATGACTAATTCACCATCTTCTCCATCCGGGACAAGTTCTAATGTTTCCGGATCAATAATTTCTACAAGGAAGTGATCCTCTGCAATATGTAGCCCTTCTTGTGCTTCATGGCACTCAATAGCGACACCTGGCCCCATAACTTCACTTAGTCCATATATATCTACAGCTTTAATCTTTAGTTTATCTTCAATTGTTTTACGCATTTCCTCTGTCCAAGGCTCTGCTCCGAAAATTCCGTACTCAATACCATTTGTTTCTGGCGTAATTTTCAACTTCTCCATTTTTTCTGCAATATTTAATATATATGAGGGTGTACCAGCTATGCCTCTTGGTTTAAAATCCTGAATTAATGTCACTTGGCGATCCGTGTTGCCCCCTGAAACTGGTATTACAGCTGCACCTAATTTTTCAGCTCCATAGTGAAGACCAACTCCACCTGTAAACAAACCATATCCATATGCATTATGGAAAATATCCTCCGAAGAACCCCCAGCAGCAGTAATAGCTCGCGCTACAATTTCTGACCATATTTCAATATCTTTTTTCGTATAGCCTACAATTGTTGGCTTACCACTAGTACCAGAAGAACCATGAATACGTACTACATCCGACATTGGGACCGCAAATAATCCAGTCGGATAGTTGTCACGTAAGTCTTTCTTTTTTGTAAATGGTAATTCCCTTAAATCTTCTAAACTTTTAATATCTGAAGGCTTTACATTCAGCTCATCAAATTTTTCTTTATAAAAAGGAACATTATTGTAAACCCTTTCAACAGTTTCTATAAGACGTTGCAATTGTATCTCTTGAATTTCCCCTTGTGATTTTGTTTCAATTTCTGGATGATACATCCAAAGCCCCCCTTGCTTTAGAAATCAAAAACAGATTAAATATAACAATTTATCACGAAACGTTTTAATTTCGTAATTTAATATTATGATAGTTAATATGTTCAGAATTGTCAATAAACTTATTTTATTCTATTTAAAACTTATTTTTTCTTTATTAATCAAATATTTTCAAAAAAAACAATTAACGTTGTCTATTGATAAGCAAAAAATTCTCCATAAATATACTTCCGTATTTATTTTGTAATATATTTCCGGAAATAAATTTACACATAAATACTTCATGTGATAAATTATGAATATTCACAATTTTTTAAAACCAAGTATTACAGGAAATTAAAAAATAGTTCTACAAAGGAGCTTAATCATGTCAAAACAATATAACAAAACGGTTGAATCACAATCTGCTTTTCAAGTATTAAAAAATGAACCATTTGCAAATTACTTAGGAATTAAACTGACCTCAATGGATGAAGGAACAGCTACTGCTGAATTATTTGCTACCGAAACTATGTTGAACTCCCATGGAAGTGTACATGGTGGAGTTATTTTCTCTCTTGCGGATTTTGCATTTGCTGCTGCTAGTAATTCTTATGGACAAGTTGCTGTTGGAGTCAATAATTCCATTAATTATTTTGCTGCAGGACATGTAAATACCAAACTTGTTGCTACTGCAACTGAGATCAAACGAACAAGAAAACTTGCTTGGTATAATATCCAAGTACATAATGAAGAAAACTTAATCGCTTTGATGGAGGCTATGGTTTACTTAAAAAATCAAAACTTTTTAAGTGAATAAAATGAAACTTCATAAAAAAATGAGCCTCGAATAGTGGTCACTTAAAAAGTGATTTTTTTCGAGGCTCATTTCATTTTTTTGAGGATTTAATTTTACATCAATACTTGTACATTATAAGAGACTTTTAACTAATGATTTTAATTACTTTTTCTGTAACTGTGACCCAATATTATCCCTTCACAATTACCTTCTTAGCTTTACTTGTATTTCCAACTTTATCTTTAGCTGTTACATACAATGAAGTTCCTGCTTTTTGTTTATTAATTTTGACTGCAAAATTGCCTTTATTATCTACTTTTGCTTTTCCAATTGTTTTACTTTTTGCTTTTACTGTCATGGTTGAGCCTTTTTCTGCTTTACCTTTGACAGTTGTTGTATTACTTGTAACTGTATTTACTTTTGGTGAAGCAGGTGCAATTTTATCTTTCACGACAACTTTAACAGCTTTACTTGAACGTTTTGCTGAATCGACGCTTGTAATATATAGCTTAGTACCAGCTTTTTGTTTCTTGATTTTAATTTTGAATTGACCTTTGCTATTCACTTTTCCTTGAGCAATGACTTTTTTAGAAGCGTTCTTAATCACTACATTTTGTTTTGCCTTTGTTTTTCCGGTAACATAAGTCGTTTTATTACTAATTGTATTTACTTTAGGAGCTGCTGGTGACTTGTCTTTTTCAACGTATACAGTAAGTGTTGACTTTGCAAGACCAGTAGAATCCGAAATAGTCACTAGAAGTTTTTGGTTAATCTTCTGTGCTGGAATTTTCACTGAGAAAGTTCCTTTTGAAGAAGCTGTTGCTTTTCCAATTACTTTTGATCCCTTTTTAACTTCAACTTTAGCACCTTTTATCGCATTTCCTGTTACTGAAGTTTTCTTCTCAGTAATTGGGTTTACTTTCACTTTTAAATCAGCAGTACTTACTGCACTAAAGGCATTTAATCTTCCAAAGCCAGAAACAAGATCGCTACCTATAGGAAGGTCAAAATCTTCTGGATCCATACCACTGACTCCACTGCCAATCATATCAAGAATACTACTATTCTCGTCTTTATTATCCTTCTCTTCAAATGCAACTTTATCGGATGATTCGTGTAAAATTTTACGAATATCTGCTACTTTTAATTTTGGATTTTCTGATAAAAGTAACCCTGCTACAGCAGCTACATGTGGTGTAGCCATTGATGTTCCACTCATATAAGTTACATTTCCATTAGGTACAATACTAGGAATATTAGTTCCAGGTGCAACTAAATCTAATTTCTCCCCATAGTTTGAATAATCAGAGACAATATCTAAAGTATTCGTTGCGCCTACAGAAATAACATATTGTGAAGATCCTGGGTAAGAGATTCCATATTGGCCATCATTTCCACTAGCCGCTACAACAACTACATTTCTTGATGCAGCATATTTTAGAGCGTATTCTAGTACTCGACTATATTTTCCACCTAGACTTAAGTTAATAACTTTTGCTCCATGATCAACAGCATATTTGATACCATAGGCAATTTGTTCTGTATCTCCTGAGCCACTTGCATCCAGAACTTTAACAGGCATAATCTTTGCCTTTTGATCAATTCCTTCCATGGAATAGCCATTGTTAGATTCTGCTGCAATAATTCCTGAAACATGCGTACCATGTCCATTATCATCTAATGGAGGCTGATCTTTGTCTACAAAGTTTTTACCGATATCAGTACGTACACGATTTTTTAAATCAGCAAGTGTATAGTCAACACCTGTATCGACAACTGCAATCACTGTGTCTTTTACATTTTGTTTACTTAGTAGACTTTGTAGCTTATCGTTACGGATATCCGCACCTTTTAAGCCTTCATCTCCACCAGAGTTTTTCAAAGACCATTGATAGAATGATTGAATATCATTTGAAAGAGCGTGGTATGTTTGGACAGGTTCAACAAATTCAACCTCAGGAAGTTTCTTCACTTGTGAAACAGTAGTTAGAAGTGAAGTTGCTTGTGCCTTAGCACTCAATCCTGATTTTTGGTTGTTCAACTTAACAACATACATATTATCAAAAAGTTCATCTTGTTTATCTACAACTGATAAAGTTGATAACGTGCTACTTCCTTTGATTTTTGATTGAACAGAACTTAATGTTTTACCATCTTTTAACTTCACAATATATTTACCACTAGAAGTTTGAGGTAATTTAATGCCTAATCGATTAGCAACGTCTACTACACTTTCACCTGCAAGGTTTGTAAGGTTTGCTTTTTTCGATAGACTTTCCATTTCTGTTTTTAATTTAGTTGGCACTGCATCATTTGCGATTTTATATAGTGCATTAATAGCTTTAGCTTCGCTTTTACTAATTACACGAGAGCTACTTGCCCCATTTATGTTTAGATCATTAATCAATGGTTGAAGAACAACTAAATTATCATAAATATCTTCTTGCATATTTTTATTGAATGCTAACTTCATAATAAGGAATGGTGCTGATTTATAGTACAAGGATGATAATTGACGACCTTGTTCCGTTTTTGAAAGGATTCCATCACGGAATAAACGAAGATCCTTTAACATTTCCTTTGCACTACTTTTACCGTTTACACTAGATTCAACTGGACATGATGCTCCTGCTGAGTCCTCTGTACTTGGTGGTAATTTTACAGAGCTTGTTTTTAAGGTATAACTAGCATTTCCAAAATCAGCCCCTTCTAGTGAGGCATCTGGATTTACTGTTCCATCTGGATTTTCTATTAGACCGTAATACTCAACCTTTATGTAGTAAGTATTGTCCCAAGCATATGGAAATTGAATGATTGCTGGTGTACCAGGAATTGTTCCTGCAGAATATTGTTCAAAAGTTTGATCTTTCTCTGCATTTTCTTTACTAGAGTAGACAGATACATTCACTACTTGATCACTGTTTATTTCTATTTTTAGATGAGAATATTTAGTGATTTCATCTTTAGTTGGAGTGATTTTATACCATTTAACACCAGGCTGTTCAAAAGCACTATCAATTACTTTCCCATCCGTAATAGTAGTTGCCTCACCAACCCCGGTCGCTGGAATTGTTTCTGCATGAGATGTTTGCGGAATTATGAATCCAAATATCAAAGCAAAAATAAGTAACCAGCTTGTTAATTTACCTAATTTGTTAATCTTCACATAATTGCCCCCTATATAATTTTTAAGGAAAAAACTTCCTCATTTATAATATCTATAATTATCGAATACTTCAAAACAATATTTTTTTAATTCTATAAATTAAACTATTTTCTTAGGTGCTATTTAAACATAATACATAATTTAGAAAATACCAAAACTTATTACCTATTACATATACCCTAATTAGATAGGACCCCAAATAATAGACCCATTTAGCACTACACGTACGAGAATCGGCACTACTCACTGATTTTCTATCCCATGAAACGAGAATAAATCATTAAATTTATTTCATTCCACAACAAAACCCATGAATTCAACCATTCATGGGCTAACTTTTTCATATTTACCTTTATAAAAATTTCTTAGAATTCTTTTTACCGTCATACGAATAGAGAACAAATTTATCTTCCACAACCGTTCTAACATGAACAGGACGTCCCCACAATTGATAGATATACGGTAGAACCTGTTCTAAATAGCGAGGATCAAGTTCCATTCCTTCATAGCCGTGTACTAAATATAATTCGCCATTTCGTAAATAGTCACCGTTTTCCACAACAATGTAAGGGAATCCACCATTTACTCTCATCGATACAAGTTGATCTCGTACCGCTTCATAATCTTTGTCTGTAATTCGATAGTCAGATCCCTTTTTCTCAAATAAATAAAGGTCTTCTTGTTTTACCAAGTCTTTGGTCAAATAGTTTCGGATAAAGGACATATCCGATTCTACTTCTCTTACCTCAAACATTTTCTCACGACCAGAATTCGGTTTAACGCCTAATCTCTTCATTTCTTCTGTTGGATTGTCATATCGCTTTTCAATATCTTCATAAATTTTTATGCCTAAGTAATATGGATTAATCGAAGTTTTAGACGGCTGAACAACGCCCGCATTTAACTTCGCATAATCAATCGTTTCAGTCGTTGTTAAATTTAGTTCTCTCATGATACGTTGATGCCAGTACGAAGCCCAGCCTTCATTCATAATTTTGGTTTCTAGTTGTGGCCAAAAATAAAGCATTTCTTCTCGCATCATTGTCAATATATCTCGTTGCCACTCTTCCAGCTCACGACTATACATCTCGATGAATAGTAACAAATCCTTTTCAGGCTTTGGTGGAAATTTTTTCTTTTTATAGCGTATTGTATTATGTTCTTTATTTGGTTGATCTAAATTCCAAAGATCATCGTATGGTGTTTTTGATGCAATCATTTCTTCATCTTCGTCATCATAATCGCTCTTTAATATCTTTGGACGCAAGATAGAGGGATCAATATGTTCTTGAATTGCTAAGATCGCATCTAGAAACTGTTCTACCTCTTCTTTTCCATAGAGCATTTCATAATGGGAAATACGCTCAGCAGTTGCTGTCATGCTCTCTACCATGTCTCTTCTAGTATTCGTGAAGCGAACATTGTTTTTGAAAAAGTCACAGTGTGCTAAAACGTGAGCAATAATCAGCTTATTTTGAGTTAATGAATTTGTATCAAGTAAAAACGCATAACAAGGATTAGAATTAATCACAAGTTCATAAATTTGGCTTAAACCTAAATCGTATTGCAACTTCATTTTATGGAACTGTTTGCCGAAGCTCCAATGGGAAAAACGAGTTGGCATGCCATATGCTCCAAATGTATATATTATATCTGCTGGACAAATCTCATAGCGCATTGGATAAAAATCCAAACCAAACCCTATCGCAATTTCCGTAATTTCATCAATCGCCTGATGAAGCTCCTTTTCCATCTATAGAATCCCTCCGCGCATATTATTAGGAAATGAAACTTTTTACCATCTAGTTCACTCTTCAGGCTGCTCTTTTTGGAAAAAGCATTTTAATGCTTCATAAACATCATTTTTTGTTTTCAAAACATAGTGTCGAAACTTTTGATTCTCTATTTTTTTATAGTTATACATTAAGGTCGAAAACCGATTATGTTGATTTACTTCACCGTAACCAAACATGCTTGAAACTTTCATTAATTCCTGAATCAATCTAACGCAAGATTCATTATCTGTTGACATATTTTCTCCATCAGAAAAATGAACAGGATAGATATTATATCGCGCAGGATTATATTTCTGATTAATAAGTTCCAATGATTTTAAATAAGCGGAAGAACAAATCGTACCGCCACTTTCTCCCTTTGTGAAAAATTCTTCCTCTGTCACGACTTTTGCGATCGTATGATGAGCGATAAATTCAATTTCCACAGTTTCATACTTAGAGCGTAAAAACCTTGTCATCCAGAAGAAAAAACTTCGCGCACAATATTTTTCAAAACTTCCCATCGAGCCACTCGTATCCATCATTGCAAGGACAACTGCTTTCGATTCAGGTTTTACAACTTCATCCCATGTTTTAAATCGTAAATCATCATTGTGAATAGGGGCAATCTCTGCCTTCCCTTTCATAGCATTACGTTTAATAGCATTTAAAATTGTTCTCTTTTTATCGATATTGCCCATAAGCCCTTTTTTTCGGATATCATTAAATTCAATCTTTTCTGTCGTAATATCGGCCATGTCTTTCTCTTGCAAATTAGGTAGCTCTAACTCTTTAAATAAAACATTCTGGATTTCTTCAATACTTACTTCTGCCTCATAATAATCTTCACCAGCCGTGTCCCCTGCCTCTTTCCCTTTCCCAGGACCTTTGCTTTCCCCACTTGAATCGCGGGCTACTACATCGCCTACCTTACTGTCACCTTTTCCTTGACCAACATGCTTTGATTTTCCATAGTTGTATCGAATTTTATACTCATCTAGAGAACGAATAGGAATTTTAATAACATCTCGACCGTTTGACATAATGATGCTCTCTTCACTTACTAGATCTGGTAAATTATTTTGGATAGCTTCCTTTACTTTTTCCATATGACGTTGTTGATCTTGGTGTCCTTTACGATGGAGAGACCAATTTTCCTGAGAGATGACAAAACGTTTATTCGAATTTTCAGTCATTTTTATCCTCACCCATCTATTATTAAAAAGTTTTAAACACGAGTATCAATTCATTAAGAGCCCACATTATGTAAAGCTTTGTAGTGGAAAAAAATCTCTTTCTTTATACTATGCTAACTTTTACGATAATTTAACTTTTTAGAGATATAAAAATGGAGTGTCCTGAAAATTATTTGGACACTCCTATTTCCGAGTCTTAACGATTCAATAAACTACCTACGTATTGTAACAATTCATTTGCAGAAGTTGAGTTATAACCATGTTCGTCTATCAATGTTGCAACAACTTCGTTAATCTTCTTAAGTTGAGATTCATCTGGCGTTTTAGAAGACGTTGTTATTTTCACGATATCTTTTAAATCTGCAAACAATTTCTTTTGAATGGCTTCTCGTAATCTTTCATGAGAATTATATTCAAAGCGTTTTCCTTTTCGTGCATAAGCAGATATGCGGATTAATATTTCTTCACGGAACGCTTTTTTTGCATTTTCAGAAATACCAATTTGTTCTTCTATAGACCGCATTAGTTTTTCATCTGGATTCATCTCTTCCCCAGTAAGCGGATCTCGTAGTTTGTTTTTATTGCAAAAAGCTTCTACATTATCGAGATAATTATTCATTAGCGTTTTCGCAGACTCTTCATACGAATACACAAATGCTTTTTGCACTTCGTTTTTCGCAATTTCATCGTACTCTCTTCTTGCCACTGCGATATAATTCATATATTTTTCTTTATCTTCCTGACTGATTGAAGCATGTTGATCGAGTCCGTCTTTAAGAGCAAGTAACACGTCTAATGCATTAATAGACGGTACTTTCTTGCGAATAATAGCTGAAGAAATTCGGTTAATTATATAACGAGGATCGATACCATTCATGCCTTCGTTTGGATATTCTTTTTTCAAGTCTTCCACATCAACTGAATTAAATCCTTCTACACTTTCCCCGTCATAAAGACGCATTTTCTTTACTAAATCAATTCCTTGTTTTTTCGGTATTTCAAGCCTTGTTAAAACGGAGAAGATTGCTGCAGCTTTTAATGCATGTGGTGCAATATGAATATGTGACATGTCACTTTCATTTATCATTTTTTCGTAAATTCGTTCTTCCTGACTTACTTTTAAATTATAAGGAATTGGCATGACGATAATTCTTGAGTGAAGTGCTTCATTCTTTTTATTTGAAATAAAGGATCGATATTCCGTTTCGTTCGTATGAGCAACAATTAACTCATCTGCACTAATTAACGCAAATCTACCTGCCTTAAAGTTTCCTTCTTGCGTTAATGACAAGAGGTTCCATAGAAATTTCTCGTCTAGTTTAAGCATCTCCTGAAATTCCATCATACCTCTATTTGCTTTGTTTAGCTCTCCATCAAAACGGTAAGCACGTGGGTCTGATTCAGAACCGTATTCTGCAATAGTAGAAAAATCGATACTACCCGTTAAATCCGCAATATCCTGTGATTTCGGATCAGATGGAGTAAATGTACCGATTCCAACACGTTTATCTTCTGAGAAGAAAATACGCTCAACCATTACATTTTCAATGTGTCCATAATATTCTTGTTCAAGTCGCATGGTGTTTAAAGGAGATAAATTACCCTCTACTCGTATACCATATTCTTCAAAAAAATCATTACGGAGATGATGTGGGATTAGATGGAGTGGATCCTCATGCATTGGGCAACCTTTTATGGCATATACTGCACCTTCTTCGGTTCTCGAATATTGCTCAAGACCTCGTTTCAGTAATGTCACAATGGTCGATTTCCCCCCACTCACAGGTCCCATCAATAATAAGATCCGCTTACGAACATCTAGTCTTCTTGCTGCAGGGTGAAAATATTCTTCCACCAGTCTTTCAATGGCTGTTTCAAGACCAAAAATTTCTCGCCCAAAAAAGTGGTACAGTTTTTTATTGTCTCTTTCTTCTAATCCAGAGCTTTTTATCATATTGTACACCCGAGAATGGGCTGTTTGAGCAACTTCTGGTCTTTCCTTCACAATACTTAAGTAATCTGCAAAAGTCCCTTCCCATTTAAGCCTGTTTTCTTCTTCACGGTAACTCTTAAACTTATTTAAAATGTCTATTGTTTTCCCTCCATTCAGGCCTGTTTTATAACATAGTATGAAGTTAGAGAATTATTGATAACCACTACTATTACATTGTCGAATATTCTTCCTACATAAAATCAGCAATAGCTACAATTTAGACATGTTATTTATGTAGAAAAAACTTTTTATTAAAAGACCTTCAAATTATTTAAGTGAATAAAATTATTTTTAGCTGCGCAATTTAAGTAGGAAATGTTTATAGAGATATGTTTTTTCAATCAATGCTTATGTGTCATTTGTTTCGTTAGCATTAACAAATAAACTTACTTTATGTAAGCTGCACTTATGGAATATTAAAATTCGGTTATTCTATGTAGGATAGAAAGGAGGATTTTTTTAATTGGTGCGTTATTTTATTTCCTTATTTGCAATTACCATATTCTGTAGTACGATATTTTCAACTGCTACATCTGCAAAGGAAGCTCCCTCTAGGGATGAGATTCTGAAGCAGCGTATGTCCTATTATGTACAATATGAAGATTTACTTGTTCCTTGGTATTTTTTGGCAGCAATCGATCAATATGAACGCAATATACAATCAGTTCGTAAAGACATCCCGAAGCGTGATAGCGTTATTGCCATCAAGTTCTCTGATGAATTTTGGGCTGGGGCAGTAAATCCTTACAGTCAGGATACAACACCTTCAACAATAGACTATTTTGGCGGTATGGGTCTTGATGGAGACAAAGATGGGATCGCCAATTCAGAGGATGACGAGGATATAATGTATACAATGGCAAGTTATCTTAGCCGATTTGGTCCAACTGAAAATGATTTTAAGTTAGCCTTATGGGAATATTACAATAGCGAGCCAGTGGTCAATCAAATCATGACTATTTCTACTCTTTATAAACATTTCAACACAACAGATCTTAATACACATATGTTTCCTTTACCTTTACGCTACGATTACAGCTATAGAAGTACATGGGGGGACAATAGGGGCTGGGGCGGCAGAAGAATTCATGAAGGAACAGATCTATTTGCTAGCTACGGGACACCTGTCCTTTCAGCATCCTATGGGGTAGTCGAGATAAAAGGTTGGAATCGGTTCGGTGGCTGGCGCATAGGCATAAGAGATCAGAATAATTCATACCATTATTACGCCCATCTTTCTTCTTTTAGTAAGGACATTAATGTTGGTGATGTTGTGGAACCGGGTAAAGTAATAGGGTTTGTTGGTAGTTCTGGATATGGGAAAGAAGGAACATCCGGCAAATTCCCACCCCATCTCCATTATGGTATTTATAAATTCAATGGACGAACAGAATGGGCATTTGACCCTTACCCATCACTCCTACTTTGGGAACGCCAAACAAAAGAAATAAAAAAATAAATGAAAAACCAGTACCTTTTTGAAGGGACTGGTTTTTCTGATTTGATTGCTTGAATTAATCATTTGAATAAAAATTAGTTTTTCTTTTTTCCTTTATCCGCTGCTTTTTTTATATTATAGTCAACTCTAAATTTAACAATCCTACTTATTATATCAAGAGGCAATGGCTCATCTATAGGAAATTGAACTGTCCCTTTGCCTCCCTTATACTGCGACAATTCATCCTGAAATGCCTGAATGCCACTTGAAGTTGGATAAAATCCAATATGATTTTTATAGGCTGCAAAATAGACCAAGTTTCCTTTTAGTACGAATGCTGGCATTTGATAGCTGATTCTTTCTTCTACTCCTGGTGCAGCCTCTATTATTACTTCTCTTAACTTTTGTAGTCTGACCTGAACCTCAGAAGGGAATTGTGCAATATATTCATCGATCGTATTAAAAGTGACTTTGTTTTTTTTCATATTTTCTCCTCAAGTTATTTTCATTTTAAATAGTATATCCCTTCATTTTGCTTTCGCCTACATACTAAATCTATATATATTTAGCTTTAGGTCTGGGAGAATTGAATAGTTAACAAAGAAAAAAATTACGTCTCGCTTTGTATTTTTCAGATTCTAATAATTTGTCCATTACATATTTCAATTAACTAGAATAAATCTAAGATTCATTAGACATACTAGTAAAAAGATAATATTGAAAGGAAGTTAAAAAATGAATCATTTAGAGCAAAATCTTACAAGTAACATAGAAATAGTAGACTTCAGAAATAAAGTCACTTCTATCATTTACAGTCTCCACTTTGATTGCTGCTATCATGTTGAAGATTGTATTATCGATTTACACAAATTACTTTTAACTTTAGACGACTTGGAAATATCATAGTAGTTGAGGGAATGGGGTTGGAATACAGACATAAATCTAAACGCAGGAGAAGGTAGCGGTTGGACCCAATCGAAACCCAAACTATCAGATTCCAACAGATAGCATAAGTTTTTTTTAGACAAGCTCTTTAATGGGTTTGTCTATTTTTAATAATATAGAGAAACAAATAATGAACCTTTTATCACTAAATTAGTAGTGAGTTTTTCTATTTCTGTAAAAAAGTATGCGTATGCTAATGAATGATTATTTATTTAAAGTAATATCTTCTCAGGAACATCAACATCTGTTAATCTTCCGTTCTCCTTATCAATAAATAATTCTGTTATCTTTACATTTGGAGGCATCAAAGGATGATTTCGGATGATTTCGGCATTCTTCTGTACACCAGTAGTTACAGTGTTGACACCCTCTAACCATTCATGGATACTACTCTCAGGGAATTCTGGTGTGCAATTTTTCAATAGATAATCTACTATTTGTATTTTCTCCTGTAATTCTTTATTTTCATATATTTTGCAAAATAGATCCCTTGAATTTTTTTGATCTATTTTTGTATCAATCACAAATATTTCCTCAATATTTTCCTGATAAACTGCAAGAATAATTTCTCTCATAAAATCGTCGAAGGGTTGCAAAATTCCTTGTCCATGACTTTGTAAAATTATGATGTTCTCCCGATTAATACGATACATCTGACTTAGTATTTCTTCTAGTTCGTGCCCTTCCCCCATCACGAATAGTATTTTTTTCTTTCCGTTTATATGCATCAAATCCACCCCATTAATTTCTTTAATTTGCTTATACTAATCAATTTCATACATCCATTTTCGTTTTATAAATATGAACATTTCAACATATTAACTATTCAATATTCAAATTTAGATGCTCCGCTACAGTCGGCGCTTTCCACGGGCTTGGCTTCAATCTCCTCGTCACTGCGTTCCTGCGGGGCTTTCAGCTCAAGCTATTCCCGTAGGAGTCGCCGTCTTTCGCTCCACAGTGAACAAAATTGGATATCATATCCTTAAATGTTCGTATATTTTGTATGAATTTTGCATTATGAAATTGATTCATAAAGCGAAATAATAATGTTTTGAGTATATCCATTTTTTTATCATAATTTGCTTTGTAAATCACTTGAAAGTTTAAAAAGTATAACTCGTTCTCCTGTTTGCGTACTAAGATCGGTATGAAAACTTACTACTTCTTCACCTGTTAATTCTAGAATAATTTTCTTTAGTTCATCTAAACCCGATTCCACCAAACTATTCCGATGCTCTTTTACTGACAACAGTCCCTCATTATTTTTACAGACTGAATATTCAGCTGGCGTTAATATCCCGCGCAATACTACGATAATCATATCGCGTAAGATGTCCGATTTTACTGAAACCGAGCCACGTCCAAGATAGCTCTTCTCCCAATGAGTTAAAGCTTTACTTATTTCTGATTCAATATTGCCTTTTGTTTTATCCATAATTCCTATCCCCTATTAATTGTTTCTTATGCGAATAAATACTAATTCCTTTATTTAATATTAAATAATATGTTATCACCAAACTGGAATGGTTAAGACCAGCTTTTCCACTGTCCCTCAGGATCAATCGACGCTAATCGAATCCAACCATGTTGTACTTTTTGACGAAATACTGGATTACGGTCCAATAGCCGTTCAATATACTTACTTGGAGCTTGAATCACTACTAATAAGCGCAATGGTTCATGGTAAGCCTCTTGATCTGATTGCATAACAGACTGCCACGGAAGTCCGGACAATAAATCACTAGCGTTTCCCTGCATGACACCAATCCCAGCTGTTATCGTTTGAGTAGTTTTATTTCCACTACCATAATAATGTGGTGCTACGGTAGATGCATAATATTGGAGGTTAATCCATTGAGCAACCTTAGCTGGTCCAGCAATAATTTTGGCAAGTATATCACCATTAATATCATTCTTCCACTGATAGTTATGGAGAAATGCTCGACCTTCTAAATTACACTCTTCAGTAAGCTTACGTTCACCAATGATAAATGTCGCATTACGAGCCAACCCCCATTCTGGACGCACTTCACTCCAATCCTCTGCAAAACGTTGAACTTCACCTTTTGGATTTTTATAATGGCAGTCTAAAGTTGGTAACTGTACAATTCGTTCTGCATTTGCTTCATCACGAACTTTTGATAATTTTGATTGTATACAATCAAATGATTCCTGTGCTTCTTCCGAAAGTTCAGGAACATATAGGAACCGAAGCTCATCCAATGTTGTGATATGCTCAGCAGCCACAAATACGGTTTCTTTCGGTATGACAATTCCTTCTTTTTCTAACGCTTCTCTTAATTTTGGAAGGTTGCACAAAGTTGCCAACACTCGTGCATTAAATCTACTAGAGGCCCCTCCGCATGCACCACAATCTAACGCTGATGAATACGGATTGTTCGTACTGTGACTGCCATGACCACAAATAACAACCAATGGAGCAAAATGATCTGTTAGCCCCATCATTTTCAACGCTTGTCGAGCATAAAACACTTGCTCTTTTTCAGAAAAACCTACTGGTAACTCTGAATCGAGTATGTGTAAATGATCAAGTGAAAGTTTGGTAGACGGTTTGTGTAGCCATTTTTTTCGCATTTTACGCATAGCATAACCTGCTTTTTGTGGCACAAAGCTACGAGCTAAAGTTTGCAAACTAAGCCAAGGACCGCTAATTTCCGGTAGTAACAAGTTTGAAAGCATGTTATGTTTCATCGTCTTAAATGTGTGACTTAATGAATTAGCGGTGTTTTCACGTTGCTTATATTGTTTCAAGTCCGCATCAGATGATGCCTCAATTACTTTGTATTCAGGCTTGAACATTGTAGGTAAGGATTCATGGCTGTGCGCACTGCCAAGCTCCGTTGTTTCTATCGGCAATCCAAAAAAGCCAGCCGTTCCAAATGTTTCGAAAGGACCCACTTTTTCTAATTGGCGACGAAAAGGTTCTGAACGTACATCAATACAAAAGGCAAATTGCGCCATTACAGACTTTGTTTGTTGAGTTGATATGAGCTGTTTTGATGTAATCATCTCTCTTAACTGAACTTCATATGTTTTTTCCCATGCTTCTAACCAAAGACGATTACGAACAAATTGATCAAAACGATCAGCCAGTAACAAACGTGCTTTTGCTTCTGTTGAAGAGAGCTTTGCCCAATCACTAATCGACATATTCCCCCATTGGGTCCAACATAATAATAGCGGTTCAATTAGCACCTGCTCCTCTACTTTTGGGTCAGGTAATGGAAGATATGATTTGACTAGAGCACACTCTAAAGAAATTCGAACTGCTAAATATTCTAAAAGTAGTTTGTCTTCTTGTGTAGCTTGTTGTGAGCGCCAAAGCATCATTCCCGCCCAACCTGGTAATGCGAGTAAATGTGCTTCAAGATAATCTTGTAATTTAGATTTAGGTATTTCTAATTCTATCAATGCCTCTGATAAAGCATGTTCCGCATCTTCTGGTAGTAATTTTAGTAGTTTACGTATGTTATGGTTCAGTGCTAGATCATATTGAATCATTGCCTTCCATGCCAGATAGAGTCCTTCTTCACGATTAGGCATTGACCAAACTGCTTGTGACTCATCTAAGTACAATTTACACCATTTAATGATATGAAGATTTAACTCCTCGGAAATATTCTCTTTTCCCATTTGTTCAATACGTTGACTGTATGTGAGAATTGTATAATTCTTAGGGATTTCTGGCTTATAATGACTTAGTTTTTTAGCTAGTTGTTTTAATTCAAGTCCTTCTGAAGTATCAAAAGATTGTTGATCCAGCTCAAGGGCATTACGACAAAACTGCTCAGCTACATTTCTTGGTAGATCCAAATCTTGTATATCAAGCCATTTTGTCATTCCTTCTTCTAAAAATTTTTTATTAACCTCACCTTTTTTATTTGCAGATTTTAATATTGTATTATTCGGATATATATCTACATCACAAGTATCTTTTAATCGACGTGCTACTTGTTCAAATGTTTGATGTTCCAATCCTGCCCAAGGACTACGAGCTGCAAATGAGTTTATGTGTCCAAGTGGTACTATGACCTCACTTGCTGATTTCACCAAATCATTAATATTAAAACTAAGGTTATCAGATTCTTTTTCAAAGTTTAACGTGAATGCTGTACTCAATGTACATTGCCCCCTCGAGATAACAATTGTGTCAGATACTTTGGATGGCTTTCTACTAAACTTCTTTTTGGTTCACCTAATTGAATGAACCATAGATAGACAGCCAATGAAGCTTGTGAATTTTTACGAATTAACCATGTTCCAATTACACTAGCAACCAATAATATCACTAACAGTAAAATACCCATTGAAATAGATTGTTGAATTCCACTTGGGATTTCATCATTCAATAGCTTATGAAATACAGTGTGCACCATTTGGAACACAATAGCTGCTCCTGCGAAAAATATAATTCCAGCAATACGTCCAATATGGCCAGCTCCGAAAGCAACGAGTTGTGTCCAAGCAAGTGCAACAGACCATCCCAAGATCAAAGCACTTACCAGTTGGTACCCTTCATCCGGAGAAGTCAACCAAAAGGCAATTCCTAACAGTAATCCTAAACCTCCACCAATGACCATCCATACGAATGAGGAGCGTTGAGATTTATGAGAAAGTGGTTCATGTTGTTGAGCAGCAGAGCCTGCTTGTAAGAATAGTGTAGATTTAAACAGACCATGTAACACTGCGTGTGTAATAGCTGCTAAATATGCTCCTAACGCACATTCGATTAACATGAAACCCATTTGTGCAATTGTAGAGCCTACCAGTTGACGCTTGTAGTCAACTTGAACAAGCATTATTCCTGTTCCAACCAATACAGATACACTAGATAAAACAAGTAGAACAACTTGTACTGCATCACCATTATAAAGAGGAGCAAATCGAGTTAGCATAATACTACCAGCATTAACAATACCTGCATGCATGACTGCTGATATAGGTGTAGGTGCAACTACTGAGTCTAACAACCAACGTTGGAATGGCCATTGTGCAGCTGGAATAATAACTGATAAAAGCAACAATAGATTAATACACGTTTTCTCCCATGTATTTAATTTTGCAAGGTTGTCCACGCTAATTACTTGAGATAGTTGCCATTGTCCTGTAATTTGAAAAATCCATACAACTGCGATTAACAAGATAAGCCAACTGATTGCAAAATAACGACCGGAAATTTTAGAAGCATGGCGAGCCACTTTCCATTCTTTTCTCAAACCTATAAGCAGTGTTAATCCTAGAAGTGTAACTCCCCACCCGATTAAAAGCAGGCGTAAATCATCACTAAGCCAAGCAAGTGAATCAGCAATCGTAGTAACTGTTAAAAGTGCAAAATATTTTCGATAAGAGCGATCACCAAGTAAATAATGAACTGAATAACGTTGTACAATTAAACCAATTGTTAAAACAAACGTTGACCATAGCCACGATAAAGAATCAAAATGCCAAGGACCTATAATCACGCTCCCATTGTTAGAAACTAATCCTAATAAAGCAACAATCGGGGGTAAAGCAATGATTCCTATATGAACACGGACATAATTTACAGGAATTCTTGGTATTAGCATCAAAAAAGCACTACATACAGAAACCCCTAATACTATAAAAAAAACTGTCGACCATGAAAAATAATCTATGAAATTCAACATTCAACATCCTCTCAATGAAATGAATGAAAGGTAAAATCAAATCTTTATCATTTAATTCTACATAATTAGCTTTAAAATAATTTTCTATTAAAATCAAAATTAATTATTAAAACAAAAAACCGATAATCTCTAAATTCAATGGTTTTTTACCATTAAAATTCGGAAATTATCGGTTTACTTTTAACTAGCCCATTTGGGTTTTAAATAGTCTACCTCTTTATATAACAGGCTTCCTAACAACATGGAAGCATTTTAAATTTACTGTAATGTTAGTATATAGATACACTTTTTCAAATAACCATATTACATATAACTCTTTGCTAAAGCACTCTATATTTGATAAATATTCTCTAGTAAAATATTTCTTGATAATTATTTTACTGTTTATGAAAGCTACTGTCAAGCTGTTAAATAAACAGTTGATCAAAATACGATTTGTTATAATACAGAGATTCAACTCCAAATTCTGCTAATATCTTTGAATATATCCACTTTCATCAGTTCCGTTGAATCCGTCACTTCCGCAGACCGAGGATACTGTAAAAGTGTTTTAATACAAATATTTATAGTATTAATCTGTTTTCTGCATGATGTGGAATTAGCTTCGCTTTCCGCGGGCGAGCGTTGAGCCTCCTCGGAAGCAAAAACATGGTGCTCCTGCATCGCTTCGCTAGCTTCGTCGCAGGAGTCTTCGCTAATTCCACAACCACAAAGATAGCCATACAAGATTATTATTATGAATTTTCATCTTTTTTTACTTTTTAGTACCTTCGCTTACGCTACTTCCAGGGCCAATAATATTATTTAAGTAAAAAAACCGTATGAAAATGATAATTATTATCAATACTATACATAACAAAAGGATAACCTAAAACAGGTTATCCAGATGTATGGAAACATTATTTTCTTGGTTCAAATGTTTTACAATCTGTTTCTTCAGTAGTAGAGGCTTGCGTCCCCCTATTGCTGACTACATAAATTTCGTGCGCAGTACATTGATTTCCTTTTTGCCAAAATGTACAGTTACTTACTTCACAAAGAACATCCTTTGCCATAATACTACACCTCCTTTATGGGTAGTATTGACAGAATAAATTCAGTTGATACTTTCTTCTTTACTGCAAAGAAAGTGTAAAATATTTGCTTTTATTTAAGTGCGATGCGAATACCTCCAAATGATGAGAAATCCTCCATGATTGTAGAAGTTAATAAGATTCCCTCTTTATCCTCATCCCAAAATGCACTTATGCTGTAGCCATCATCATCATCATACCAATTTGTATCTAAGCCATCAGCCTCTCCATATACTGCTGCAATATTATCGTACATTAACAAAAAATATTTCTCTAATAAATCTAAATCATCTTGATTATTTACTACATCATGGTAAATATTGATAGCTACTAATTTATCATCTTTAAATTCATAAATCACACTGGCTGTATATTCAAATATCAATTTATCTTTGTATGATAGACTATCAGATTTTTCTTGGTAGAGTGTGGCAGTTTCTAATTTCTTGACTTGTGCTTTTGTCATTCCTAATGCAATATCACCTAAAATAGGACTATTTGTTGGATTGTTTATAGGCAAAACTTTAATGTCAGTATATTTCATTTTAAAATACTTATTCCAACTACTCATTTCATCTATCGCTACAGCAAAATTTAAATCAGCATTACTATTGTAGCCACTCGAAGTAATCCCTACTAATTCACCTTTTTTATTAAATAATCCTCCGCCAGAACTTCCATGATCAATAGGTGCACTTATTTGAATTAGTTTTACACCATTTGACACTCTAAAGGAACTAACAATTCCTTCAGAAACAGTATTTTGTAATCCTAAGGGACTTCCAATAGCAACAATTTTTTGACCCTTTGCTAAACTTTTGTACGATCCAATTTTTACAGGATTAATACCCGTTATCTTGTCATTCGTTTTTACCAAAGCTAAATCTTTCGTTTTATCACTTACTACTACGCCCTTTATTTTATATTTTTTGCCATTATTAAGGGTAATTGTTCCACTCCTCATACCATTTACAACATGTTCATTTGTTAATATTAAACCATTACCAACAATAACACCGCTTCCTTGAGATTTTCCATTCCGAACATTAACTTCAATTAAAACGACTTTATCATCGTTTAATTTCGCAATTTCAGATGTACTTAAATCCCCTTTATCTGTCTTTACATCATTAATTAGTTTTTGAGAGGCCATGTAATACTTAATTGAATTGCTCTTTTTTACATACTTATTGCTTCCAATTTTATATACCCCACCATAATTTTTTGAGTAAGAATATACTCCATATTCTTTTCCCTTTTTAATACTTGGGCCTTTCTTTAGTTTGTTATTACTAATACTATATTGATTGGTATTTTGGGTGATCTTTACTTTCCCAATCATTCCTTTTTTAAATTCTATTTTTCCCCACATAGTTTTTGCTTGTACTGCTTCATTAGCAACTGTTGTAAAAGTTAATGTAAGAAATAGAATACTTGCTAACAAGGGTAATAAAAGTTTTTTCATTTCACGAATTCCTTCCCATCTATAAATTATTTTTGCTTTGTTTCTAGTTCCCCTTCTATAAGGTCAATTAGTCACTGAGCTAATTTATGTACTTACTATCTCCTTGATGACCGAAAACCTGTACAATTTGGACGTTGCAAATATTTTTAATTAAAAAGGGGTCATAGATTTTCTATCTATGACCCTTTCGTCTATTATTTTGAAAAACCCTCTTATATTCTCCATTTTTTTCAAAATATTATATTTTATTCTTTTTTACATACCTGGAATCCATCCTGGTCTATGTAACATCTGCCACATTGGATCTGGAATAACAAGTTCTTTTTGTTTTGACTTATCCATCTTTGTAGGGATATTAAGATCTCCTGCTTCAGCTTTTTGTACCCAATTTGGTTCAATTAAAAGTTCGCGACCTAATGCAAGTAAATCGACCCCTGATTGGCTAGCCTTTTCAGCATCTTCTAATGAATAAATAGAGCCAACACCGATTAATGGCGTACGTCCTTGGATTGTATCCAATAAAATTTCAACACGTGTCTTGTTTTTGTCCCCGCTGAAACGATGAGGCTTTGTATAGAAGTCTCCTTGGGATACGTGTAAATAGGTTAACCCCTTATCGGCAAGTGCATCAATAAGTTGCACAGTTTGATCCATAGTAATCCCTGTTTCTTCTTCCTCTTCAGGGGAAAAACGATAGCCTATGATAAATGGTTTTGTTGCATGTTTTGCAACAACATTTTTTACTTCATCCACAAGCTCTAATGGGAATCGCATACGATTTTCAATTGAACCACCATATTCATCTGTACGTCGATTTGTATACCCTGAGAAAAATTGTTGAAGTAAATACGTATTCGCACCATGAATTTCAACTCCATCATATCCAGCTTCAATCGCACGACGCGTTGTTTCACCATACGCTTTGATGATTCCTTTAATTTCTTCTATTGTTAAAGGACGAGGTGTTGCATTTCCTGGAAAAGCTACATCACTAGCACTGACAATTTCACCATTCGGTACTTCTTCAGGAATGCTACGTCTACCGCCATGATAAATTTGCAGTACCGCTTTTGCTCCACCTTCATGAATTGCATCTGCTACACGTTTTAAACTTTGTATAAATTGATCTGCGTATCCTGCAAACTGACCAGGAAAACCTTTCCCATTCTCTGTCACATGTGTACAAGCAGTCACAACCACGCCGACACCTTTCGAACGGCGTGCATAATATTCTACTTCTGCATCTGATACCGTACCATCTTCATTACCTGAATAAGTAGTCATCGGCGCCATCACAAGTCGATTTCGTATTGATAAGCCGTTTGGTAATGTATAGTTCTCAAACAAATTTGCCATTCTTCTGCCTCCTGGTTTGTTACTTGGAAATTCTTTACTTATATCGTATTATTCTGAAATGTTTGTGTCAAAGAATTGGATTGAATCATTCAGATATCCAACAATAAAAAGCAAGTTTCATATTATCATCTCTCAATACTAATCGTTCACTTTTAATTAGATAATATCCAATTATATTAATTACTTAATGCTGTCACCATATCACTGAGCTTCATAATTGTTTTCCAATTTCTTATTGTTATTGGAACACCTAATTTTTGAATATGATTTGGTATCTTAGAATTTCTAAAACTTTGTCGTAGAAAAAGATAAACTTCCTTACCCTGTATGTAACATTCTTCATTTTCGCTTTTAAACTCAAGTAAATAATTGACACTTTCCTTTGTAGGTTCTTTTTCCAACAATGCTACGTGTACACTCTCTCCTTCTACTAATGAATTTAGTGGATAAGGACAATTATTAATCATTGCTCCCCATTCTAGCTCTGTTCGTAAAATCACAGGTACAAAAAAGCCAAATTTATTATTAATTTCTTGTTCAATTTGATTTTGTAATCGATCCACATTTTCATCAGACTGAAAGATAATGTTCCCACTTTGAATGTATGTTTTCACTTGATCTAAACCCAAATTTTCTAACGTGCCTCTCAAATCTTGCATCTTTACAATATTATGTCCACCTACATTAATTCCTCTTAATAATGCGATATAGATTGTCATTCAAGCACCTGCCTTATTTATTAATTTCTATAGTTTGGTTAATATCTTAAATGATGATTGATGCTACTCAAATAGGATGCCATTAGCCCACTCAACTCAATTAGCATCACTCACCAAAATTATCTAACCTTTAATCTCTCTGTATGCTCTACTTAAGCCTTTGCATCTTCTATAATCCAATCAACAGCACTTATTAAGTCCGGGAAAACAGCATCTGCAAGCGGGTCACTCTTCCCTAAAAAAACCCCCTTTATCCCTGCCTTCTTTCCTGCAATAATATCTGTATCGGTATCTCCAACCATATAAGATTTAGATAAATCGATTTCATATTTTTTAATTAGTTCTAATATTAATTTTGGTTTTGGCTTACGACATTCACAACCTGCTTTTGGCTTATGCGGACAATAAGCCACATCATGGATAATGGCTCCTTCTTTCTTTAATTCAGCAATCATGTGATCATGTATTTTATTGAGTTGCGATTCCTTCATAAATCCCAATCCAACACCACCTTGATTTGTCACTACAAATATGTAGTCAAAGAAAGCGTTCAACTTTTTAATGGCTTCAGGAACACCTGGTAAGAAGTACAGATCACTTGGCCTGTTCACAAATTTAACTCGATCCGTTAATACTTCATTTATTACCCCGTCACGATCTAAAAAAACAGCTTTATTCATTCACGTCACACCTTCATTAATAATATTAGATTTAAATATTTATTTTCCTCTTTAGTTATTATTATTTCCAACTTCATCGGACTTATCACATTTGATAAAAGCGAAATTCAACTAAATAATATCTAAAAGCGAGTCAACTGACTAGCTTCCATTGATTCTTCTCGAGTAATCTATTGAAGATAAGAACTTCTAAAACAAGCTTGTTTGAAAGGAAGACAGGAAATACCGAAGATTAATTTGATAAAATATGATTATGAATAAGTTGAAGGAAGAGATAAATGAACCAATTACATACCCCATTATTTGATGTATTAGAGAATTTCTATATACAAAACAAAGTTTCCTATCATGTTCCAGGTCATAAAAATGGACAAATATTTTTAGAAAAAGCGAAATCTTTATATGAACCTTTACTTTCAGTTGATGCTACGGAGTTAACTGGACTAGACGACTTGCATGCTCCAGAAGGTCCTATACGAGATGCAGAGTCACTTCTAGCAGAGCTATATGGAGTAATGAACAGCTACTTCCTTGTAAATGGATCGACAGTAGGCAATCTGGCAATGATTTTAGCAACATGTGGCGAAGGAGATACGGTCCTTGTTCAACGAAATTGTCACAAGTCTGTTCTTCATGGACTTATGTTAGCTAACGTAAAACCAGTTTTTTTAGCCCCTGGCTTTCATAAAGAGTGGGGCGTTGCTGGAGGCGTTGATTCTAAGATTGTGCTAGAAGCATTAGAATTATATCCAGACTCAAAGGCAATCATTTTGACATATCCCAATTATTATGGACTTGCTCATGATTTAACGGATATAATTACATTCGCTCATAAAAAAAACATACCTGTTCTTGTGGATGAGGCACATGGAGCACATTTTAAGTTAAGTTCCCCCTTCCCAAAGAGCTCTCTTGATATGGGCGCAGATGTAGTCATTCATTCCGCTCATAAAACGTTGCCTGCAATGACAATGGGCTCTTATCTGCATATAAACAGTTTATTGGTTGATGTGAATCGGGTTGAATTTTACTTACAAATGCTTCAATCAAGTAGCCCTTCCTATCCAATAATGGGCTCACTTGATTTGGCCCGAGCTTATTTATCTTCATACTCACAAGCCGACCAAGATTCACTTATAAAAGAAATTTCTCAATTTAAAGTTGGGTTATCCTCTATTTCAGAAATTGAAGTATTGGAGCACTCTGAAGATGTATGGATAGATCCTTTAAAGATCAGTATCCGTTCTAAATGTGGTTTAAGCGGCTATGAGCTACAGGCATTGCTTGAGGAGAAAGGCATCTATTCCGAATTAGCAGATCCTCAAAATGTTTTATTCGTATTACCTTTATTAAAAAAAGGAGAATTCTATCCATTTGACAAGACAACTACTCTGATTAAGTCGGCTGTTAAGGATCAAAAGGGAAAGCAAAATAATGAATCTAATTATTATTGGTTAGAAACAGATAAAATTACAACCTTATCCTTGTCTTACTCCAAGATGAAACAAACAAAGATTATGCAAGTTACATTTAACGAAGCAATTGGTAAGATTTCTGGTGAAATGGTTATTCCCTATCCCCCAGGAATTCCTCTGATCATGTCTGGGGAGAAGATTACTTCAGAAAAGATATCTATATTAGAAAACTTATTATCCCTTCATTCCCGTTTTCATGGTGGAACAGCATTAGCTAATCGAAAGCTTGTTGTTTATGAAGAAGATTAATTCCATTATAAAGTGAAACTTATCAGTGAGGGTTTTCTTCATCCCCACTGAAAAAAGAACTCAGTTTAATTTCGCCGCGTCCTGTTGCAACAACTGAGTGTCCAACATCCTGTTGGACCGAACCAATCGTGCTTTTACGGGCAGTTATCCCCCAACTATCTTCTTTGCTTCTCTCAATCTTGAGGTGAGGGATTACTGCCCGTTAATGCGGGATAAAAAACACAAAGTCCCTAATCTTCAGCAATGAAGACTAGGGACTTTGTCGTGCTGTCACCATTAACTATTTTAAGTTACCAGGTACAGATTTCATGATTCGTCCAGATTTTACTTTTTGAACTGGAGATGCTGCAGGACTAAGAACGCGCATTCATCTCACCCCCTTTCTTTTTTTCACAATGAAAAGGTTGGTTTATTCGAGATCCATAACTATACATTAGCACAATTACGATTGTTTATAATAAGTATTTTACTACTTTCATAAATCCTATTGAACAGTTTGTAAGCTATTTCTCCAAACAAGATTTAAAACTTTTTTAATATTTTTCTTTTCTGATGGACAAGGTCTTTCTCCAGATACCACACGATACCATGGGCAATGATTCCCTTGACATGCAGGACGGTAGAAGCATGATTGGCAAACAGAGTCTGTTTCTTCTCCAGACATTACCCAAGAAGCGATCTTGTCATAATCGAGATCCATTGTACCATCCGCATTAATATGGCCAACTTTATTTACTTCTTCATCTAAAACAGTTGTACATTTGTATAACTGACCATTTGAGCCAATTACCATAGCATTAGGCTTAGCTGCATAGCACACTGATGCAGTTGGCATCATAGAACCAGTGACCATATTACTCATGCTAATTCCTTTATCCATAGCTGTCTCTGTAAATTCCCAGATCTTTTTATTGGCTGTAATGTGGGTACATGTAGGGATTTCATCATTATTTTCCCCACCCCATCTACCAACTGGACGGAAGAATACACCAAAGCGTTTATCATCAGCAAAGTGTTCTTTTAAGAACTCAATCAATTCGCCAGTTTCTTCTAAATTGTCTTCATCGAAGTTGACACGAATCGTCATATCGAACTGACCAGTACTTTCTTTAACAGCTTTTAGATTTTCGATAATTCGTTCAAATGTTCCTTGACCGCCTGCCATATGTCTACGACTGTCATGTACTGCTTGCACACCGTCAATTGTCACCATATATTGACGTACTTCCCAAGATAATAATTTTTCTAAAACTTCTCTTGTTAAGAAGAATCCATTTGTTACGATGTCTGCTGAATAATCGATTTTATTTTCTTTTGCTTCTGCCATAAATGAATTAGACAATTCTTCGATAATTCCTAATTCAAGTAGTGGCTCACCGCCGAACCAGCTAATATGTAAATTATTTAGAGTGTTAGCTTGTTCTTTTACTAATGCTTTTACACCGCTTTTTGTATCGTCTGTCATTTTGCCACGTGCAAATGTTTCATAACAATACGTACAACGGAAATTACATTGCTCTGTTGTCATAAGAATAAGGTGCAACATATCTGTACGGTGCATAGATTGGTGCAGATATTCTGCTCTTTTCATCTCATCTACATTTCCAGGAACAATAAACCCATTATCAAATAAAGCTTTTTTTACATCACTATCTAATGCAGCTGCCCCCGTTCTTTTTAAAGAACCCATGACTTCTGCTTTTTCTTCTTCTGAAAAATCAACAATGGCGCCTGTATAACTATTGTATAAAATGACGCCGCCATCATCCGTTTTAGATAAGGCGTTAAACTTTGATGGAACATAATTATTTTTATTCTCCAAAATTCATAAACCTCCCTTTTAACTCATTTCTATTCTTTTATTTTCATTTCTATTCCCAACAATCATCATATTATATTTCTTCTAAAAAAATATAATATCAATATAGCAATCTTAAAACGTTCAATTTTGAAATTGTAACTGATCTCTAGTTGTATTTAATAAAAATGAACAGTATATGTAGAAACGACTCTTAAAAATAGTTGAACCAATTTATAATACCATAATCTAAAAATAAATCGCAAGGTCACATGGTCTTGTGATAAATAACACAAGGAACCCATTTTATAAAACATTAGAAATTATACCTGAGGCTTTGTCGATAAGTATATATAATATAGAAAACATGCAAAAACTTACGGCTATTACTACTGGTTTGTTTCGTTTTTATTAAAATTTCATCTTGGGTTCAGCCATTGCTCCAGCTAAATCATCGATTAATCTCGCCCTCTTGTATTTAACCCTATTACACTTCATAATCATCCATTTAATAGATGATACACTATTTCTAAATCTTTCACTTAAATCATTGCAATTCTCTAAAAAAAATGATACTATCAAATTAATTAAATATTCACTTATTTCAATTTTTATTTGAAGTAAGGATAGAGGAGCAAAAACCATCAGTACACAATTAGAGGATAATGAGATCCGTTGATGATTGTGAAAAGGGGGATTTGCCGAAGTGGAGAGAATCTCATTTTCTCGAAGCTGGTTCTGGTGTTGAATAAATACAGAACTGTCATGTAGGAGACTATATGGAGGGCTATCATACGCACAGAAATGATACTGTTTCTACTGCAACAACGTAGCCTCGTTGTTGCTTTTTTGCGTTATCTTACTAATTGCCCTTCTCCCTCTATTTTATTTATATAAAATAATTAAGGATGTGGAGAAGTAATGAATCTTGGACAAATTTTAACTGCTATGGTGACACCATTTGATCAGAATGGAGAAATTGATTTTCCAGCTACAAAAAACTTAATAAATTATTTAATCGCTAACGGAACAGACGGTATCGTAGTTGCTGGAACAACTGGGGAATCCCCTACGTTAGCAACAGAAGAAAAAGTAGAATTATTTAAATTTGTAGTAGAAGTTGCGGATGGAAGAGTTCCTGTTGTTGCAGGTACTGGATCTAATAATACAAAAGCTTCAATCGAATTGACAAAACTAGCGGAAAACGCTGGAGTAGATGCAATTATGCTTGTTGTTCCTTACTATAACAAACCATCACAAGAAGGACTATATCAACACTTTAAAACAATCGCTGAAGCAACAACACTTCCAATTGTACTTTACAATATACCAGGTCGAAGCGTAATCAACATGTCTGTAGAAACCATCGTTCGTCTTGCACAAATTCCGAACATCACTGCTATTAAAGACGCAAGCGGTAATTTAGATGCTATGGCCAAAACGATTAGCCAAACACCTGAGAATTTTTCAGTATACACTGGTGAAGATAATTTAACATTACCTGCATTATCAATTGGTGCTACTGGAGTAATTTCCGTTGCATCCCACATTATTGGGAACGAAATGCAAGCGATGATTGCCAAATTCAAAAATGGCAACACGCGAGAAGCTGCTCAAGATCATCGTCGATTACTTCCAATTTTCAATGGACTATTCGCTGCACCAAACCCATCACCTGTCAAAGCAGCATTAAATCTAAAAGGTATTCCTGTCGGTGGAGTTCGCTTACCGATTATTCCTTTAAACGATAAAGAAATAAGTGAATTACAAGAAGTATTGCAAGTAGTGAATGAAAATAAAGAAGTTGTTTTATAAAAATTCTATTGAATCATCTGCGCGATAAATACATTTCTATAGAAAATACTCATTCTCCGTGCATTTATCATTACTGCACGGGGAATTTTCACTTACCTTTTTCATCACACCAAACATAAATAACCCAGTCCTTAGACTGGGCATTAGTATATCATTAACATCATCAAGAGTTTTAACCACTGTGTGAACGATTAGTCAACACAATTAAATTATACTTTAAAGTTACTTAGAATATTTTCCAACTCCTTCGCTAAATTATTTAAAGCAAGAGCCTCATCTGAAACATTATCCATTGATGCTTGTTGCTCCTCTGTAACAGCTGAAATATGTTGCATTGTTCCAGCGAATTGACCTGAAATTGAAGATATTTCCTCCATACGATTAACCATATTTTCAGTTTTTATACTAACGTCATTTACAATAGAAGAAACATCATTTGTTTCATGTGTGGCATTCCTCACAGCTTTTACAATATCCCCGAATGACTCTTCTGTTTGATCTACCATTATAATTCCTTCTTTTAATACTTGTAATCCTTGATTCATCGATAGAGCAACTTCATCTGTTTCTTTTCTTATCTTATCGGTTATTTCTTTTATTTGCAGGACTGCTTGCTCTGACTGATCTGATAGTTTTCTGACCTCTTGTGCAACAACAGCGAATCCCTTTCCATGTTCACCTGCACGTGCCGCTTCAATCGATGCATTTAATGATAAAAGATTAGTTAGGGTAGATATTTCACTTATTAAATTTAGAATTTGATCGATATCCTTTGATTTTAACTGTAATGATTCAAGCTTTGCTGCTGTGTTTTCAACGGTTTTTTCAACTAGAGATATTTGTTTAACCGTATTATTAACTAGTTTATTTCCTGAATCTGCTATTCCAAGAGCCTTATTCACTGAATTTTCGACACTATGAATGCATTGGCCTGCATGATTCATTTCTACTGAGATATCAGAAACCTGTCCGGAAGCTAATGTAGCAGATTCTACTTGCACTTCTGTCCCACCTGCTACTTCTTCAATTGCCATTGATATTTGTTCTATAGCCTGCCTAGATTCTGAAGATGTTATTTTTAGTCTGTCAGATGATTGAGTTACCTGCTTCGCACTCAATTCTAAATGAGTCATTAAAGACTGAAGACGATCTACCATTTGGTTAAAACCAACAGATAATGAATAGATTTCCTTACTAGATTGACCAATTTTTATTCTTGTTTGAAAATCACCTTCAGAAACTTTATCCATTAATCTTTTTAAAGAATGAACTGGTTTTGTCACTTTACTAATCATAATAAATCCTATTATGCTTGCTAATAGGACAGTAAGAAAAGTAATACCAATCAATAAATTCCGATAATTGTATACAGGTTTTAAATACTCTTCGTCGTTTAATGCAATTACATATACCGATTCATCTAGTTCCATTTGAAAAGCCAGAGCATAAGTTACCCCGTTATAATGTACAATTCCATTTTTTTGTTGGTAAAGTTTTTTGATGAATTCATTTGGAATTTTCGGAATATTGTTCTTGAATTCATTAAATGGCACTACCTTTCCTTCCTTTGCTATTTTAAATTGCATGGGTGTTAATTCTGATGATTTAAAGCTATTTTTAGTTTGAGTTAATGCATAGGATAATTTACGATCAAACTGTTCTTTGGTAGTCGTAGATTTTAACATTGTGATTTTTTGATTTATAACTTCGGCAGAAGAGAGCATTTGCTGTTCAACAGAATGAATAATTACTTTCTTATTTTTATCATAACTTACATATGCAATAATGGCAGAGGATAAAATGATAATTAAAATAATTGGAGCCATCAACATTGTTCGAAAGCTTACATTATGTTTTCTTGACATGGATTCAATTCCCTCTTTTATTAGTCAATTTCATTTCATTATTAAATATCCCTAGTTACTAATAGGATCAAACAGAAAAGTATTTAGGAAATGTCAATTTCCTCTTACTCATTATTCATCTTGAAAACTTTTATATGTAATTTTAAATGTTTCAAATACCAACATTAAATGTAGACTTAAAATTAGACTACTTTACAACCGAAGAATTCGGGAGTACAGCAGTCTAGTATAATGTGTTTTATATTTGTATCTTAGGTCAATTAACTTACTAGTTTACTTTTTACTTTTTTCTGTTTTCCACCTACAGAACCCTTAAAGTGTTTATCCAAGGCTTTAGCAATTAAACGTGCTGCTATATTAAATACGAAAACCATAATAATTAATATTGCTGCTGATTTTGTTGCGATTTCACGAGCATCAGGAACAATACCTTCAGAATTTAATTTCCAAATATGCACGGCTAAAGTTTCAGCAGGTCTAAATATATTAAAAGGATTAACAGGGCTATTAAGATCAGCCGCAGTATTTAGTGTTGGTGTTGTTAAGCCAGCAGTGTAAATAAGTGCTGCTGCTTCACCAAATACTCTACCGGCAGTTAAAATGACACCAGTAACAATCTCTTGAATTGCAGTTGGAATTGATACTCTAATGATGGTTTGCCACTTAGTTGCACCTAATCCAAGACTTGCTTCCTTAACGCTTGATGGAACTGAACTAATAGCCATTTCACATATTCTCGTTAAGTTTGGAAGATTTAAAATCGTGAGAACTAACGCACCTCCGATTAGTGTATATCCCCAATTTGCATATGTTACAAATACTAGCAAACCAAAAAGACCCACGACAATAGATGGTAGTGACGCCATTGTTTCAATACAAAGTCGAATAAAGTTTAGAAATTTACCTTTTTTCGCATATTCAGCTAGATAGATCCCAGCACCTAATCCTAATGGAACAGATATGATTAAAGCTATGATTAATAAATAGAAGGAATTGAATAACTGTGGCCCAATCCCCCCGCCAGCCATTATGTTACTTGGGCGTCCAAAAAGGAAATCTGGTTCCCAAAATCCCCAACCCATTGTGATAATTTTTTCAGCTATAAACACTAATAGCGCTATGACTAAAATAGCTATTGCATAAAAGATAGCTGTCCAGATATTGTTTACTATTCGTGCTTGATTGTTTTTATTGTGCATTTTGTATACCCCTTTTACCAATCATTCTAATGATTAAAATAAATAAGAATGAAATGATCAATAAGATCATTGCTAAGCTCCAAAGAGCATCATTCCACGCGGTACCATTTAGGGTATTAGACATGTCCATAGTAAGTATACCTGTTAAAGTGGAGGTTGGACTATACAAACCATCCGGTAATTTGACTGTGTTACCAATAACCATTTGGACTGCCAATGCTTCACCAAATGCTCTGGCTAATCCTAATACCACGGCAGTTAAAATACCATTTTTTGCTGCTGGGATGATAATACGTCTTATTGCTTGCCAACGAGTAGAGCCTAGTCCATAAGATGCTTCCAAAAAGTCAAATGGGACTCCTTTAACGGCGTCATCAGCAATACTAGCTATTGTAGGTAGAATCATAACACTTAAAACGATAATCCCTGCTAGTAAACTAAAGCCTACTCCGCCCATTTGATTCCGTAAAAGTGGGACAAGGATTGTAACTCCCAGAAATCCATATACAACTGAGGGAATTCCTAAAAATAATTCAAGAACAGGTTTTACAAAAGTAGATCCAAACTTTGGAGAAATATAATTATTGAAGATAGCAATCCCGATTGCAATTGGTGTACTAATAATCGCTGCACCAAATGACACCAGAGTTGAACCTACGATAAAAATCAAAGCACCGTACGATTTTTTCTCTGGATCATTTGGGCTCCAATTCGTGGATGTAAGCATCTCCCAGAATGAAATATTACCATTTAAGAAAGACTGAAGACCCTTCCCACAAATGAAAGCAATAATTGAGATAGTTGCAACAACAATTAGCAATCCACAAATAGTTACAATGGTTTTGCCGATGTACTCACTTACAAAATAATTTATAGATTTTTGCCCCTTCATCTTATTACCACCTTACAGACGAATAAAAGGAAAAGGCTGGCCAGTAGCCAGCCTCATCTTTTCATTCATTATTATTTTATCCCGTATTAACGGACAGTAAGACTCCATGATAAGTAGATGGGAACTGCCCGTAAAAGCCCGATTGGTTCGGTCCAACAGGATGTTGGACACTCAGTTGTTGCCACAGGACGTGGCGAAATTAAACTGAGTTCTTCTTTCAGTGGGGATAAGCCCCCACTGATGGAAGTTTCACTTTTTTTGATACTAATTATTTTAAGTCTGACATTGGGATATAACCCATTTTCTTCACTGTGTCCGCAAAATCATCACCTGATACATAGTCGATAAACCCTTTAACAGCATCTTTAGGTTCACCATTTGTAATCATATATTCATATGACCAGAATGGATATTTTTTAGCTACGATATTTTCAGTAGTTGGTTCAACATTATTAATATTTAATACTTTTAAAGCATCCTTTTTATCTCCAACTAAATAAGACATAGCAAGATAGCTAATAGAACCTGGTGTTGAGTTAACTGATTGTTCAACAGCGCCATTTGAATCTTGTGCTGTTCCAAGGCTATCATCGATTTTAGCGTCTTTCATAAGTGTAGATTCGAATGTTGCACGTGTACCAGAAGATGCTGGACGATTAATGACATTAATTTTTTCATCATTCCCTCCAACTTCTTTCCAGTTTTTCACTTTCCCTGAGTAAATGTCTTGAATTTGTTTCTCAGTTAAAGAATCAACTTTAACATCTTTATTTACTACCATGGCAAAAGCAATACCTGCTACTTTTGTATCAACAAGCTTGTCCGCCATAGATTTATCTTCTAATTTATCTGCTGAAGGAACATCAGAGTTACCAATATTAACAGCACCAGAAGCTACTTGGTTTACACCAGTACCACTTCCCCCACCTTGTACAGTAACTGTAAGATCTGGGTTAGTACCTTGAATTTCATTTGCAGCTTCTTCAGCTAGGGGTTGAAGAGCAGTTGATCCAGCAGCTGTTACTGATCCAGACAATGTCGCCTCTGTTTTCTTTGAAGTATCAGAACCGCTAGTTTTATCACTACTAGTTTGAGCATTTCCACAACCAGCTAAAACACCTGCTAAAATTAAACCAACCATTGACACTTTTAAACCTGAAAATTTCACTTTCTTTTCCTCCCTTTATCAGTCCATCTTTTTTCTCTTCACTTCAACTTACAACTTAATAATAAAGGTCAATTGTTATCCTACTGTGTATGCAATATTAATTTAAAGTAAATGTATTTAATAAAATGTAAATGGTATTTTTTACTTTTACAAAAAACGCTAGTAAGCCCCAACGCTTTTCGCTATTTTCTTTGTAAAGGTATTTACATTCTATTTACATTAATAGAATTGTACACACGGGTATTGGATTTTTATTATTCTTAACGATTAAAGAAAACACCAGCTAATAACGTTAAAAACTGTGAGTAGCAATCGTTTCCTACTATTCTTTATTAAGTGTTCTTTGAACTACCCTGTTTCATAAGTGAATAAGGTAAAGAATCACATTTTTCAAATGAGAGAATACAATGTTGGAAGAAGCCTAAGTAAAGGAATGAGACATATGTATAATTCGTGTTCATGTCCATATTGCGTTTCCCAAACAATGCAACATGGCAGTAATATGTACAATGATTATGGTTTGTCCCCATATCCGTACTTTACTACACCGTATCATCCGCAATTTTCAGGTCAGTTTGCTACACAAGATATGAATTATGGATCAAGGGTTAATTTTTCGCAATTCAAAAACGATGATGGTTCAATTGTTTTAAAGGATTATGGTCCAAAGCCCTTTGTAGTTAATATTGAGAAAGCTACTTTGCAAAATAATTCCTATCGTACCGCTTTATGGACGGGGAATCATTTACAACTTACTTTGATGAGTATCGATGTTGGAGATGACATAGGTTTGGAGGTACACCCAAATCTAGATCAATTCTTACGTATTGAAGAGGGTCAAGGTATTATGAAAATGGGGAATAGTAAAAATAATTTATATTACCAAAGAAGAGTTAAGGATGGTTTTGCGATCTTCGTACCTGCTGGTACATGGCACGATTTAATCAATACGGGGAATAAACCGATTAAATTGTATTCCATTTATGCACCACCCAACCATCCACGTGGTACAATTCAACAAACTAAGGCAATTGCGCAAGCTGAGGAAAAGGACTGATTTTTGTTTTAAAAAGAACTTTAATTGCAAAAGGATTAGGTATCTTATAAAGAAATTAGGATCTTCTCTTTACTTAACAATGCCAATATCCTTATCAAAAATTCTAGTTCACTAGCCTGACCTCCAAATAAAAAGTCGACATCAAAAGATAAGGACCTCCAATATAGATGGAAGTCCTTTCTTTTTTTATTGCTTGGTAAGTACTAAATTACAGTGTTTCTTCCGTTTCCACTTCCCATCGATCAATTTCATCTTTTACGATTGGCGCGACTTCTGATCCTAATAGCTCAATCGCTCTTAACACATCTTCATGTGGCATTGAACCGACTGGCACGTGAAGCATGAAACGTGTGATGCCAACGTTTTTGCGAAGGAAAATGATCTTTTCTGCTACTGTTGCTACGTCACCTACATACAAAGCACCCTCTAAACTACTTGCTTCATCGAAAGTTTTTCGCGTATACGGTCCCCAACCACGTTCTTTTGCTAAAACATTCATCACATAAGCTGTTGGTGGGTAAAATTTTTCTTTTGCAATAGCTGTAGTTTCGGCAACAAAACCATGAGAATGAGAAGCGATTTTTAATTTCGAAACGTCATGCCCCGCTTGTTTCGCTGCTCGCTTATACAATTCCACTACTGGCTCAAACTGTAGTGGACTTCCACCAATAATCGCTAAGACGAGTGGCAATCCAAGAATCCCTGCACGAATGGCTGATTTTGGTGTTCCACCACTAGCAATCCAGACCGGTAAAGGATTTTGAACAGCTCGAGGATAAACGCCTCGATTGTTAATGGATGGGCGATGTTTGCCGCTCCATGTCACTTTTTCAGATTCTCTAATTTTCAGTAATAAATCTAATTTCTCATCGAATAATTCATCATAATCTTGTAAGTCATATCCAAATAGAGGAAATGACTCAATAAACGAACCTCGGCCAGCCATGATTTCTGCACGCCCATTTGAAATCGCATCAAGCGTTGAAAACTCTTGGTATACACGTACTGGATCATCAGAAGATAGTACTGAAACAGCGCTAGTAAGTCTTATATTTTTTGTCTGTGATGCAGCCGCTGCAAGCAGGACGGCTGGTGCAGAACACGCAAAGTCTTCTCGATGATGCTCACCCACACCAAAAACATCCAATCCAACCTGATCCGCTAATACAATTTCCTCAACAACCTCACGTATCCGTTCAGCGTGACTCATCACTTTACCATTTTGTACATCTGGCGTTGTTTCTACAAATGTTGTTACACCAATTTCCATCATTAGTTCCTTCCTATTCTTATGTGTTGTATTTAATGCAATAAGTATAATCCATAAAATGCAAAAAAGCCCTTTCCGAAGAAAAAGGCTTTTTAAAATACATTGATTTGTTACTTTCTAATCTCTATAGCTCACAGTTAGTCCTTTTAAAAACTTACGCGCAAAATTATCTCCACACTCTTTATAATTTCGATGGTCTGCTTTTCTTAGGATAGCACCTAATTCGCCTTTTGATACTGCTATACCACCATCATCAAGAATATCTAGCATATCTTCTGTTTTTAACTGAAGCGCTACTTTTAATTTCTTAAGAAGCATATTATTTACATGGTCTTTGCTCTGTCTAGACGGTTCCTGACTTTTAGGTTGTCCAGGTTTTGGCTGTTGCGGTCCTCTTTTAAAAGTAATGAAACCATTTAAAAAGGACTCTAACATCTTATCATTGCATTTGATTCGGTCTTCAGATTCCTCAACATCCACTTCATCATCGTACTCATCTTTTGATTTTGTAAGGATCTTAAGTACCTCATCTTTTGTTACTTCTACACCACCTAGTTTAAAAATCTCTACCATATCTTGATTTTTAATATCTAGCGCATATCTTAGTCTAATCAATATATCGTTGTTTTCCATTTAATAGCCTCCTAATAATATTGCTCTTTTGTATAGTTGCTTTAGGTTTTATTGTCTTTTATGAACCAATACTTATCTTCACAACTATATAAACTACCAGCTTTTTTCCTGAATCCTATTATTATTCACCAATTTCTTCAATTGTAAGTCCTTTATTATTATAGTCAATATCTTCATTGAACTAACTATAATTGCTACAATGATAAAGTATTATTATGCCCCCCATGGAAATGAAATCCAATAAAAGGTTGTGAAAATAAAAATGACACAAGTAGAAGTTTACCATTACGACGCCTTTACTACAAAACCTAGTCACGCTGGTATTGTACTAGATTCTAAAATGTTAACAACAGAACATAGTATTTTTACCCTTATTTTCTGACGTCTGAAATTCGACTCCCCCAAATATCCTTCAGTTCAAAAATGATATCTAAAAAATAGTAAGGAATCATTTCCCCATTTTCAACCATATGCAATAATTCGACTTTATCTACCCATTTAACGGCCTGTACTTCGTCTTCTTGTAAATCCAGTTCTTCAATATTCACATCTTGGGTAATTATATAATAATCATCAAATCCTTCGGGAAAATTGATGGTGAATCGTGGTCTTTCTTTTGATAAATCGAGTTCTAATCCAAGTTCTTCTTTTGTTTCTCTTTCTGCTGCAGTTACACTATCATCCCCTGCTAATGCAGAACCTCCAACTGTTAAGTCCCACATATTAGGCCAGCCTTTTTTCCATGGCTGTCTCTGTTGAATCAAAAGCTGATTGTTGCTATTGAAAACGCAGACATGTACCACCAGATGATAGTCTCCCTCTAGCAATTTGTCTCCTCTTCTATGTAATCTTCCAGTCACCCTACGATCCTTATCATAAATATCCCATAATTCATCCTCATTTTCGCCTCGTACCATTTTGCATCCTCCTTTTGAACTTTTTCATTCTCTAAATGATAATATTATTTCATTCAATATAAAATCCCTTCCTATAATCATAATTATTAGTGTGGAAAAATTTTAAATACGAAAAGAAAGCGAAGCCAAATAAACTTTGATACCTTATCTTCACAGAAAGGTATATCTACCTGTTTTTAAAACAAAAAGGCTTTTTGATGACTTGGTTGCTTCAGATTAATATACACGCTCAATCTAATTCACTAAAATATACATATGCATCATCAAAATGTTAGTGAGCAATTAGGAGGAAATTGAATGCATTCATTAATAGATATTGGTCTTAATTTGACCGAAAAACAATTTGTAAAAGATCGAGAGGAGGTCGTTAAAAGAGCCATTCAAAACGGTGTTGGTCAAATGATTCTCACAGGTTCAAGTGTAGAAGGAAGTAAAGAGAGCCTCAAAATTGCCCAACAATATCCCCAAATTCTTTTTTCAACGGCAGGGATTCATCCACATGATGCTAACGAATTTCATCAAGGTTCCATCCATGAATTACGACAATTAGCTAAACAGAAAGAAGTTGTAGCCATTGGAGAATGTGGATTAGATTTTAATCGGATGTACTCTCCTCAAAAAATACAGGAAGAATGTTTTGAAGCACAATTGGATTTGGCAAAAGAAATGGACATGCCCCTCTTCTTGCATGTAAGAGATGCCCAAGCGCGATTTGTTGATATCATGAAAAATCATCAGGATCAGATAGAGAAATCCGTTGTTCATTGTTTTACAGGGAATAAAACTGAAGTAAAAGAATTAGTATCAATGGGTTTTCACATCGGCATTACAGGATGGATTTGTGACGAGAGACGAGGCAAGGAATTACAAGAAGCCGTACAATATATTCCACTTGATAGATTAATGATCGAAACAGATGCCCCTTATCTAACACCTCGAACTTTAAAACCAAAACCTAAACACGGTAGAAATGAACCTGCATTCCTTCCACACATCGTTGGTGAAATTGCTAAATATATGTGCGTTTCTCCTGAAGAAATAATAAGCCATTCTATTGAAAATACTCAGCGTTTCTTTCACTTGGAAATGAACTAAAAGCCTTTAATAGAGGCTTTTTTGTTGTGCTAGTTTTGAATATCATCTAACTTTTAATTTATTTCGTTCAGGGTTGTAACGAGTAACGACTTAGAATTATTTTTCTTTCTAAACTTTTATTTCTCCTTTTTCAATATGTTATGATTGACAATAAGTTAACCAATCAAAAACATTAAGTTAACTCAAATGAATAATATCTCTAGGGGGAGAATTATGTATCGTCTACGGGGTCATCATATTTTTTGTCTACTTGGCTATCGAGGAATGGGTTATTCTAAAGAATACGTTGAAAACATGACTCATTTACATCAAACCTTGAGAGCCAATCCAAAGACGTTGGTTCAGCTAGTAAATGGACCTGATCAATTGTGTGAAAAGTATCCAAACTCTGGTGAATACCATTGTCAAGATAACGACATCTATCAAATGGATGCGGTAATTTTAGAGAAAATCGGTTTAAAAATTGGACAGATTTTACAATGGGAGGACATTGAATCTCAAATCCAAAAACATGTCATTCCTTCTGATATTCAAACCGTTTGTGGAACTTGTTCTTGGCGTTCTTACGGAGTTTGTGAAGAAGGAGTCCAAATGATCCTTCAAGGAAAAGGCTTAAGGGAGGTTAAATAAATCCTTCCCTTCTGTTCATGTTGATACTTAGTTCTTCTTTCACTCGGAAAAATAGGTGCCTGATACATATTGATATTACAGAATTCAATGACAGGCATCTTTATTTAAATATCATAAGTAAACTCTATCCTGATAAAAAAGAAATATTGTTATTACGATATAAAGTTTAAGCTTTTTTGATTGCAGCTATTCCCCTTGCTTTTCCTCCAACAATAATCATAATTTTTTATCTCCCCCTTAGTTTTAGCAATATTTTGTATCAATTCCTCTATCAAAATTGATATTTTATCATTTCTTCAGATTTTTTTATAACTTCATTCAAACTTCACACTTATTTTATAGAATAATAATGTTCTTTTAAATTTTTAAATAATTAGGAGGAAGAAAGTGAAAAAGCAACTCTACAATCGCTTTTGGCGATGGCATTTTTATGCTGCGCTATTTATCACGCCATTATTACTTACTTTAACACTTAGTGGCATTGGCTATTTGTTTTACACGAATGTAGAAAATAATGCGTATGATCATGATTTCTTTGGTCAAAGTGAACATACTGAAAAACTATCGATTGATGAAGGGATAGAAAAAGCCAAAGAGCAATTTAAAGGCTATTCAGTATCGAAAGTTATTGTACTCAAAGATCCATATAACACACGCTTAACAATGGATAACAATAATGGGGATGAAAAATATGTATTTTTGGATGACAATTATCAAATTGTCGGAAGCCAGAATGCAAAATATACATTTTCTAACGTTATGAGAAATATTCATAGTTCTTTATTTGTTGGAGGAACAGTTGTTAATTATCTAGTAGAATTAGCTGCTTGTTGGGCTATATTCCTACTATTATCAGGTGTTTACATGACTTTTAAAGGAAAAGCATTAAAGAAGAAACAAAATGCTTCCCAACATCAAAAAAATAAGAAATGGCATGCACTTGTTGGATCAATTATTACTATTCCAATGATTGTTATAATTTTTACTGGTCTACCTTGGTCGGCATTTATGGGGAATTTTATTTATACAGCGGCGCAAGAGCACCCATCTATTGGTATGCCTAAATTACAACAAACCCCACCTACTTCTGATATGAGTGAAATTCCATGGGCTACTCGTAAAAATGAGGCCCCTTCATCTAAAGAAGGCGGACATGCACATCATGGTGGTATGAGTATGCCTGGTATGGATATGACTAACAGCAATATGATAAGCGTTCAACAGTTGATGACGAAAGTAGACGCTGCGAAAATTTCTAAACCATATTCTATTATTTATCCTTCGAGTGAAGATGGAGTTTATACAGTTGCTAAAAGCAGTAACACAGGTGTAACAGGGCTAGATGTTAGTCCCTACGACGAAGTCACAACTTATTTTGATCAATATAGCGGTAAATTAATTTCTAAAGTCGGTTATGATGAATACGGTATATTAGGTAAATGGTTTACTTGGGGTATTCCATTACATGAAGGTCACTTATTTGGATGGCCAAATAAAATCATCAACCTACTCGTATGTCTTGCCTTTATCTTCGTTATTTTCTTGGGAATCAAAACTTGGTTTTCCCGTAAAAAGAAAGGAGAATTTTCTGCTCCTCCTAATACGTCAAAAGGCATTTCTGTAGGATTTGGTATCATAATGGTTGTCCTTGGAATTATTATGCCATTATTCGGTATATCATTACTTGTAGTAGCACTGATTGAAATTTGTATTTGGTTATTTAGAAAAAAAGCACCACAAGCATAGAAGAAAGCTAATATTATCTTTTAATAGAAGCACCAAAAAAGACCGTCTAAGAACGGTCTTTTTATATACTTATGCACCGAATTAATATAAGAACATTGTTCCACCTATTTTCAGGTTATAACCTATAGAAACGTATTGAATAAACCCTCTAACTTAACTTGGCAAACGCTACGGTAGAACCCTTGTCGCACGATTGGAAATCATTCTTTTCATAAAAATGTCTTACATCAGGTGCTTCTTCAGTTAATAGAACTTTTTGACGAACTTTGCTATACTTTTTCAGAATTTGTTGCATTAGTTGAGTAGCAATTCCTTGGTTCTGATAAGCGTTTAATACAAGTATATCTTGAATATAAATAATTGTTAATCCATCACCTACAACACGAATTAGACCAACTAATTCCTCTCCATCCCAAGCAGATATAACGTCTAACGACTGTGATATAGCTTGTTGTAGCACTATTAAATCATTTGTATAAGCATACCATTGTACATCATTATATAATTTTTCCAATTGTTCTATATTTATATTTTTACTATTATTAAAATTTATTTCCATCTTATTTTTCCTCCTCAAAATGTTATTTTGAAGAGTTATTCCATAATTTAACCACTGTCTTATACCTCCTTTCAAACTCTAAAAAAATAGTATATTTTTCTCTATAATAAAAACTATTGATTTGAGTCAATTTTATAAGTGCTTTTTTACTTAAAAATTACGAATATTCTCTAAATAAACAATCCAATAATTCGGATAATATTTCATTTCCAGTATTCACTAAACATACCGCTCCAGATGGCACTTTCCGCGGGCGAGCGGTGAGCCTCCTCGTTCGCTTCGCTACCTGCGGGGTCTCACCTGTCTCGCTTTCCCGCAGGAGTCGCCATCTTCCGCTTATTGGACAAAGTTCTAACAAATATGGCATATAGCAATGGTCCATTTAATGTTCGTGTTTATTATCAAATCTTTGAATTATTAAATTAATTCAATTATCAATAAATTAAGAAAGTTCTATTCCAACAATATCATAAATGACCAATAAACTCCACGTTGAACATTAAAAATCTCTTTTAACATATGAAATAACAAAGTGTGAACATTTATTCTCAGCCAGTTAATTGTTTACCGTTTGATATGCCGATTTAGTTATCAAAATGACAAAAACAAAAAATAAGGGTACGAAATCATATGCGATTTCACACCCTATTTGTATTGCTATTTGTAATGTTGCACCCAAAAAGAGAAACCGTTACAGTTTTGAACTGTGCTTTTTTAGTATGGGTAAATCTAAAGGCTTAATCAACTACTAAGGTAAAGGTTTTAATCGGTTCATACTTTGGTATCTTCTCAAGGTTTGTTTTATATAACACGATTTTATCGGCTAAAAAAGATAAAGGCTTTTCATGAAAAGGATTATACTTTTCTAATAACTCCATATTAAATTCATCATTGCCGTTCCACTTCCGTGCCAATGTTATATGTGGATGATATGGACGGGTTTCCAAGGTAAATCCCGCTTCCTGGCATTTTTCATGGACAATTGTTTGAAGTTGAAATAATGCACTTTCATGATTGACTGCACCCCAAAATATTCGTGGTGATTTCTGATTTCCAAAAATATTGATTCCTTGAATCTGCAGCTTAAAGGCTTTTTCATCTTTCATGGTGTTACTTACTAGATCAATTACAGCATGTTGCCTTTGCTCATCCATCGATCCCAGAAATGCAAGGGTAATATGATAATCGCTCATATGTACCCAACGCTGAAACTGAAAAATTTGTTTGAGATCCTTCATCTCTTCATGAATATTTTGTTTAATACTTGCCGGTAATTGAACTGCCCAAAAGAAATGTGCGTTGTGATCCATGTTAGCCCTCGTTTCATTTTGTGATGAAAGTTACCCACAAAATACTCAGTTTATAAAAACCATAACTATTCTTCTTTTATAAATACTACCTTATCATATCCACAATTATGACAGACCATTAAGTGGGGACAGATCTGATCTTTAGCCGTATTTGGATATCCATCACCCATTTTCACAGTCTCTTCATCCTCATAATGACTATAAGGATCCAAAAAATCAGCTACTTTTCCGTCGTTCTCCAACAGAGTACCACAGTTAGGACAATTTATTTCTAATACTTTTAATGAATTACATACAGGACAAATTGCCATATCTATCACTCCTATTTCTTTCTATTTAGAATACGTAATCTTTACAACACTTCTCAGCTCCGATCTGGCACAATAAATTACTAAAAACTTTTTGCTCCTGTTTAATATTACTTTCCTCATTATTATTAAACTAAACTGTCCATTAGCTACAAAGAGTAGACAATCATGTGGAATACATAAAAAGGACTATAGCATATTCAATCTATGATCCTTATCTTTTTCAAACTTTCTAAGTTATATTCCATACTCTTCTGTTTTCATACTTTTCTAAAGCAATTTTACACTGTAATATCTCATTCCCTTTAAATTGCCTACCATCTCGAAAATACCATTTTCTATCAACTTCCTTAACCGATACTCCAAGAATCCATCTCCCACATATTGTTCTAAATGCCCTAGTACTTCACCAATTAATCTTGCAGATTTCATATAGTCTTTTGTTATTTGCTCATTATGTAACTTTTTTGCTCTCTTTATAATAAAATCATCATAAATTTCTTCAGGAACGCTCTGTATCTTTCCATCCCTCCATATTCTTAATGTCGCATTAGTATCCGAAAGGGTTAACCATTCTTTTTCTAATTCTTTTCTTTTACTATCAGTAATGAGCTTTCCATAATCCTGTTCATATATAATTTGTAGCTTCTCAGGAGGAATTTCACCTGTATGGAGTAGTGTATATTTAACATTTTCCACATGGAAAAGCTCTTCGTATACTTGTGTTGTGTTAATAAGCGTGATATTGATGTTTTTCCCCCTCAAAAGATACATCACATATCGAATTCCAGTCTGTTCCTGAGCGTTATCAGCACACCAAATAAATACATGAACCCCTTCAGGCACTATATTTATTTGATTGAGTGTCATTCCAAACTTATGCTTGTAATCTGTAAATTCATCATATTCGTATCTTATACAATTACTCATCCACTCAAATCTAGTGTTTATACCGTTTTCTTCATGCAACTGCCAGACTGGACCTATTGAAAACATATCCCAAAAAGAAATAACCTTTTGTGTTTTATCAAGTCCCATTTCCCTCAAAGCTACTTGTAAACTCCCTAAAACTGATGCACTAAATACAATATGTATCATATTTAAAATTCCCCCTCCACTGTGACAATAAAATATTTTTCCGTATCTCATATATCTTTTCATTCAATTTTATATTCGTTATATAGTTGGCACTCCGTATAAAAAGTCCCCTTAAATTAGTATCCATTTTAATCTTATCACTAAAAAGTAATAAACATTCCTATCAATCCCTAATGTTTTATATGCATAAGATATAATCAATCTTATAAATTTTGAAAAGTGTCTTCCCATTCCCCTAAAAATGCGAGTTCCAATATTGATTTGGAATTCGTTTTTTTAAAACCGTCTATTAAGTTAAACCTTTTCTTCTTTCAACAAATTTTTCGTTCAAAGAAAATCTCTCGGTAACAAAAAAACCGAAAACAAAAGGATTTTTTGTCTTCGGTCAATCTTATTTAAATGATCATTTTTGTTTATCAACTATATTTAGGCACCAACAGAAATTATCCCAAGAGAATACCAACCGCTGACAAGTTCGGATGAATCATCCCGATTTATCTTTCGGGTCCTCCACATAATAGTAACTGTGAATTGGTTTTCCTCCTCTTTCATAAATAAAATGATAAAGGAAATCCCCCATTTTCTGACTTTCAGTCAATTTAAAATGATATTTCTTTTCCTTACTTGGCTTTAATCTTCCGTTTATAAACGGTGTTTTTGGAATATATATAGCTGTAAAAAGCTTTTCATTTGCCATTTTTATCACCTCTATATCATTTATCAAGTAGACATGAATATGATTCAAGTAACATTGAGTCTAATTTATTTTACAAATATTAAAGGGAAATTCATTATTATGCATTTCACAGCCTCTTCGTTAAACACGCGATTCATTAGTTATACACTTTTCTCTGGTTGCTTTTGCTGCTTAAATGTAGGCTTTATTTCTGCCACAATAACTGCAACTAAGGTTAAAAACGAATCCCGAGTAGAGGATTCGTTCTTTTATTATATACTTTAACGACTTTCTTCTTCATCGCCCCAACAATTAACTTCGCCAATATCTGGTACGTCTTTCTTATAGAAAACTGGGTCTTTACCTTGTTTGCGTTGGGCTAAATAATCGTTAATAATTGGTTTTGCTACTTTCCAAAGCATCAGAATAGCGACTAAGTTAATTATCGCCATAATAGCCATAAATAGATCTGCTAAATCCCATACAACTTGGACTTTTGCTACTGAACCAAACATGACAAAAGCTACTACAAAAATACGGAATACCATTAAGGCAGTTTTTGATTTCTTAATAAAACCAATATTTGTTTCACCATAATAGTAGTTACCAATAACCGTACTAAATGCAAAAAGGAATACTGCTATTGCTAAAAATATTCCGGCCCAATCACCTAGATTTCCAACTAATGAAGCTTGGGTTAAATTTACTGAAGTTGCGTCCGATTGAAGATATTCATCGCTTAATAATACGATTGCTGCAGTTGAAGTACAAACTAGTAATGTATCGATAAATACACCTAATGTTTGAATTAAGCCTTGTTTTACTGGGTGAGTGACCGCTGCTGTTGCTGCTGCATTCGGTGCAGAACCCATACCAGCCTCGTTGGAGAATAAACCACGTTTAATCCCATTCATGATTGCTGCCCCTAAAATTCCAGCAAAAGCTTCTTTCAATCCAAAGGCAGATTGAATAATAAGGATAAACACATTTGGCAGTTCTTTAATATTTAAAATCACAACAAGCAGGGCAATGGCAATATAAGCAATAGCCATAACCGGAACAATAATTTGAGTGACACTTACAATACGTTTTAAACCACCAAAGACAATAATTGCAGTTAAAGCGGATAATATTACACCAACAACAACGCGATTTGTACCAAAGCTTTCCTTAAAAGCAATTGTAATTGTGTTTGCTTGTACAGCATTAAAAACGAAACCATACGTTAATGTAATAACAACTGCAAAAAGAACACCCATCCATCTTTTATTTAAACCCTTTTCCATATAATAAGCAGGGCCACCACGATACATGCCAGTACTTTGATCTTTAACTTTATAAACCTGTGCTAGTGTACTTTCAATTAGTGCGGATGCGCCACCAATTAGCGCAACTAACCACATCCAAAATACAGCACCTGGTCCTCCAATAGCGATTGCTGTTGCAACCCCTGCAATATTACCAGTCCCAATACGAGAAGCAGCAGAGACTGTAAAGGCTTGAAAAGAGGATATCCCTTTTTTTCCTGATTTATCTTTTGGAGCTTTTTCCGTAAGAAGTTTAAACATTTCCGGGAGTAATCGAAATTGAATAAACTTTGTTTTAATGCTAAAAAAAAGACCCGCTCCTATTAACAATATAATTAATACATACGAATATAAAAACGTATTTACTTCGTTTAATATATTATCAAACCAATCCATAGATTCCCCTCCTATATTAATTTTTACTAATCAATAACAACCTAAAGTAAATTTAGAGTTATCTACTCTATTACAAAATTAGGTATAAACAAAATAAAAGCACCCTTCACGACCTTCTATTTTCATCTTGCACAATTATATCATTATAACTAAAGCGTTAAATATTATTAGATAACTCACTTAATACATAAGATTATGAAAGATTTTATTTTTTAAAGTATTTGTACATTTTCCTAAAAAGTAAATTTCTCGAACAACTCTTTAAAATATATTAATATAGCATTAAATAGGTAGGGGAACCATATTTTTCACAAAAGAAAGCGCGGCCCCACTGCGGATAGATACAAACACATGAAATTAGAAAAAGAACGGATCCCATTGAGGAATCCGTTCTTTTTATTTACCGGAATATTCTTCCTATTTTATCCTAAACAACACGATTGACCACAATATAACTAGCTGTGCATTATTTGTCGCTTACTTTTGATGAATTCGAAAAGATTAATACATCTTAGCTTCAATTAATAAATTGCGAACATATTTTAAAGTATGCTTAAGCTTGTTTCCTTTATATCAGTGATTAGCATATGACCTGGTGCATGCGTAATCATAATAGAAGGTTTGCTTTCCATTGCAACTGCTTGAGGTGTTACGCCACAAGCCCAAAATACTGGTATTTCCCCGGGCTTAATGGACACTTTATCACCGAAATCTGGCTTTGAAATGTCCGTAATACCTATTTGTTCTGGACTACCGATATGAATAGGTGCACCATGTACATTGGGAAAGCGTGAGGTAATTTGGATTGCACGAATCGCATCCCCTGGTTTCATAGGACGCATGCTGACAACAGTTGGTCCTTCAAACACGCCTGCCTTTTCGCATGGGATATTCGTCTTATACATTGGTACATTACAGTTTTCTTGAATATGTCTGATTGGAATCCCTGCTTCAAGAAGCGGTGTTTCAAATGTAAAGCTACAACCTATTAAAAACCCTACCATATCCTCTTCCCAATAATCTGTTATATCTAATACTTCTTCTGTAAAAATACCATCACGATATATACGGTATTTCGGAATGTCCTTGCGAATATCTGCATTTTTTGCAATTTTAGACGGTTTAAATGATCCAGGTTCTGTCACGTCTAATAGTGGGCACGGCTTTGGGTTTCGCTGACAAAAAAGTAGAAAATCAAAAGCATGCTCCTTCTTTAAAATCACTAAATTTGCTTGTGTAAAGCCAATTGACATTCCAGAAGTTGGCCCAGATATTTCTTGATTTCGAATAAGTTTACGGACTTCGTTTGGCTTTAGAGTGTTATATATAGTCATAGTCAATTCACTCCTTGTAAACTAACAATCCACGAGAAAGATACTCGTGGATTGTTGCAGATTAACTAAATAATTTTGGAATCTGTTCAATTAGTGTGATAATGCTAAGATATCCCATAAGAACAACTACGATTGCTCCAGTTACAGTTAACCAAAGTGGATGCTTATACTTACCAACAATCTCTTTTTTGTGTGCAGCAACTAATAGAGTACCCAGTGCTACTGGTAAGATCAGTGCATTTAATGCCCCTACCAGAATTAACACATTAACAGGTTGTCCGATGAAGGCAAAAGTCGTTGTTGAAATAATTATAAATGCAATAATTACCCAATTATGGTGTTTCTCAATCCAAGGATGGAATGAACGAATAAAAGAAACGGATGTATAAGCCGCACCAACAACAGAAGTAATCGCTGCTGCCCACATAATCACACCAAACATGCGATAACCAATATTGCCCGCTGCAAGTTGGAAAACAGATGCAGGTGGATTATCCATATTAATTGCTAAACCTTGTGAAACAACACCAAGAACAGCTAAAAATAACGCAACACGCATTATGCCTGTAATTAAAATCCCTGTCACAGAGCTTTTTGTTACTTCTGGTAAAGATTCTTGTCCTTTAATACCCGCATCTAAAAGGCGGTGACCACCAGCAAATGTAATGTATCCTCCAACTGATCCACCAACCAAAGTCACGATTGCAAACCAGCTAATTTTCTCAGGAATAATGCTGTTAACAATCGCTTCTCCTACCGGTGGAGAAGTTTTAAAAGCAACGAATAGCATGAGTAGAATCATGACACCACCAGCAATTTGCGCAACCTTATCCATTGCCTTCCCTGCTTCTTTATAGACAAAAATAAAAATGGCAAACAGTGCACTTAAAATGGCTCCAGTAATTGGATCTAAGCCAAGCATTGCATTTAACCCTAGTCCAGCACCAGCGACGTTTCCAATATTGAACGCTAAACCACCTATAACAATCATAATCGCAAGGATAACACCTAATCCAGGCAATACCTTATTGGCAATCTCTTGCCCCCGTAAGCCAGAAACAGCAATGATTCGCCAAACGTTAACCTGTACGACAACATCCAGAATCAATGAAATTAGAATTACAAACCCGAAACTAGCAGCTAACTGCTGTGTAAATACCGTTGTTTGTGTTAAAAAACCTGGTCCGATTGATGAAGTAGCCATTAAAAAGGCTGCTCCTAGTAACACACTTTTACTTGCTGTTTTCTTAACGAACTTGCTTTTTTTCTTTTGCTCTATTCCTTCTACGCTAACATCGATTTTGTTTGCTCCCATTGGATTACCCCTCCATAATTGCACGTACAGATATTTGATTTTCTGTTAACTTTGCATGAATATATTTTGCAAATTCTACAGCATGTTCTCCATCCCCATGAATACAAACTGTATCTGCCTGTAATAAGACTTCTATTTGCTGCTGCGACAGCACCTTTCCTTCTTTAACCATTTTCACAACCTGATGAATAGCTTGTTCCTTATCCGTAATTAATGCATCCGGTTGTTTGCGAGATGTTAAAGAGCCATCCTGCTGATAGGTGCGATCTGCAAACACTTCATGAACTGTTTGAATACCTACTTTTTCTCCAGCTTTTGTTAATTCACTTCCAGAGAGACCAAATAACACAAGAGAAGGTGAAATATCATAAATGGCTTGTGCGATTGCCTCGGCAATCGCTGGATTTTTAGCAGCCATATTATAAAGTGCTCCATGTGGCTTAACATGTTGCATAGTTTCATTGAAGATCGTTAGAAACCCTTGCAATGCCCCAACTTGATAAATGACCATATCGTAGGCTTCCTGAGGTGTGATGTTCATCTCTCGTCGCCCAAATCCATTTAAATCTGGTAATCCTGGATGTGCCCCAATTTTTACACCATTGGCAATGGCTAGCTTGACTGTTTCTCGCATTACCGTTGGATCTCCACTATGGAAACCACAAGCAATATTAGCAGATGTTACATATTTTAAAATTTCCTCTTGTTCTCCAAGTCGATAACGACCAAAACTTTCCCCTAAATCACAGTTTAAATCAACCCGAAACATCTTCTTCCCCCTTCTTCTTTCCCCTAAAGTAAAAATAAATTCATTCACAAATACTCAAGTACCGATATTCGGAATTAAAGTTTTGAAATTTAAAAATAATTTAAAAATATTTTAGCATAATTTATTATTGCTGGAAAGGTTGAAATTTAATTTTTTAGAAAAAATATATTTTTTATAATTTTCGTATAAATTAAACTTGTTTTTGCATATTGATAAATTATAATGATAATAATCCGTTATTTAAAACTTAAATACCGAATTTTGAAACTTCAGGAGATGGTTTTCATGCTGAATTTAAAAGAGAATGTACAGATAAGACCTTTGGGCGATTCTGCACTTGTCATTCAAGTAGGTGAAGGAATCAATGAGACAATACAAAAAAAAGTGCAAAATATATTGAATTTACTTGAAAGTCATCCATTTCAAGGATTCATAGAGGCAGTACCTGCCTATAATAGTGTGACCGTTTATTACAATCCAATCGATGTATACTTTTCAAATTTAGAAAAAGGAGTCAAAATACCTTACGAAAATGTGAAAACAAAGATTCTTTCTTTAATGAACCAATCTCACATAATTGAAATGTCAAAGGAACGCGTTGTAAAGATTCCTGTAGTATATGGTGGTGAAATGGGACCAGATTTAGAATTTGTAGCATCTTATAATGGTTTAACACCTAGTGAAGTCATTAAAATTCACTCTTCTGCGGAATATCTTGTTTACATGATAGGCTTTGCTCCAGGTTTTCCTTTTATGGGGGGAATGAACAAACAAATTGCAACACCGCGAAAAGAAACTCCACGTTTAGCAATTGCTCCTGGATCTGTTGGAATTGCAGGAAATCAAACAGGGATTTATCCATTAGAAACTCCGGGTGGATGGCAAATTATCGGACGAACACCTTTTCATTTGTTTCTACCTGAACAATCTCCTCCAACCTTATTACAACCGGGCGATCGAATTCAATTTGTACCAATTTCAATGGGACAATATAAGATGGATTGGGAGATGGAATCATGGGAATAAAGGTATTGCAGCCAGGTATGTTGGCAACCATTCAAGACCTAGGAAGATACGGACTACAGAAGTTTGGTGTTATCGTAGGGGGAGCGATGGATTCAATTTCCTTACGAATTGCGAATTTACTTGTTGGAAATTCAGAAGGAGAAGGAGCGCTTGAGGTGACACTTTTTGGAACTACCCTTTTATTTGAAAGTGATGAACTGATTGCGATTACAGGTGGTAATTTACAACCTACAATAGATGGAATCCAAGTACCAATGTGGCGACCGCTTTTGATCCGAAAAGGATCTGTTTTAAAATTTAATGCCGCGATTAGTGGCTGCCGTGCATATGTATCATTTGGTGGCGGAATTCAAGTACCAAAAGTGATGAGCAGTAAAAGTACCTATTTACGTGCTGGAATTGGTGGCTTTCAAGGAAGAAAATTGCAAAAGAGTGATGTCTTTGAATGTGAGAAACGAACAGAATTAGGAGAGGATCTTTTTAATCAATTAAAAAAGGAAACAACCAACCTTTCTTGGTCAGTTTATTATCCATCCTTTGTTACATTTAAGAAAACTCAAACAATCCGTATAATACGAGGTTCTGAATATCAGCATTTTGATGAGGAAAATTTAAAAAAATTCTTTTCAACTCCTTACACCATCTCAACACACTCAGATCGAATGGGCTATCGATTGAATGGAGAGGCGATTCAATTAAAAGAGCCATTTGAATTATTATCTGAAGGGGTTACATTTGGAACGATTCAAATGCCCTCCAATGGACAACCCATTATTTTGATGGCGGATCGACAAACCACTGGTGGATATCCTAAAATAGGACAAGTGATTTCTGCAGATTTACCTACTTTAGCACAAATGCAAGCAAATGATCGTGTATATTTTAAAGAGGTCACTCTTGAAGAAGCTCAATGTGCATTAATTCATCAAGAAAAAAATCTAAATGAGTTGTCATTTGGGCTCCGTTTAAAAAGGTTATAACAATTTGAATAAAAAAAGAGGCACTCTTCTGACAAGAGTCGCCTCTTTTTTAATGCTGTCCATAACCCAATTGTTTAGAAATCTCTACGGTAGCCTTCTTTAGTTTCTCAACAAAGATTTCAACGTTTTCCTCTTGATAATTAGCTTCCAGTCCTGCGATACTCATACCTGCAACGACTTCACCTTTATGATCGAAAATCGGTGCTGCAATAGCAGATGTATAGTTTTCTAATTCTGAATGGCTGATTGTATAGCCAAGTTCTCTTGCTTGCAAAATAGTTTCATAAAGCCTTTCTTTATCAGTAATCGTCCCCGTAGCAAACGATGTAAGTTCTATCGACTCCAGATATTTCTTTATTTCGGTATCCGGTAAAAAGGATAAGATAGCACGAGAACATGCCCCTGCATAAAGAGGACTTTTTCTACCAATTGCTGTATAGAGTCGAACTTTTTGCTTCGTATCCACTTTCTCTATATAAATAGCTTCGTTTCCATCACGAACAATTAAATTAATCGCTTCTTTTATATCATTATGTAACTCATTCATAATTGGATATGCAATTTTCCGCACATCCAGGCGCATTGAAACTAGATGTCCAAATTTAAGGAAGAGAATACCCAACCGATATTTTGCATCAGTTCCCTTTTCTAAAAATTCCATCTCCTCTAAAGATTTTAACATGCGGAAAACAGAGGTTTTAGGAATTCCTGATAACTCAATTATTTCTTGAAATGACAGTTCAGTATAATCGATAAATAGATTTAATATGTCCATTGAACGGACAACCGTTTTATTTTTATTTGTCAATTCAGGTTTGTCTTCCTTTCGTTACAAGCTTTAATCAATCTAATCATAATCTATCTTATCCCAAATATACATTAATTTTATAAAAGAAACTCGAACATTGAAAAATTGAATCCGCAAGTGGATAAATTTCAGCTCACTATGCCTTTGAAAATCCTCTTCAAATGCAAAAGAAGACAACAACCTTGTGGATGTCACCTTCTTAAATAATCATTAGTTATCTTCTTTTAAAATAAGTTGAGAGACACACTCGACATGTGCCGTATGCGGGAACATATCAACAGGCTGAACTTCCAGTGTCTTATACCCACCATCTTCAAGAATCCGTAAATCTCTCGCTAATGTAGCGGGATTACATGATACATAAACAATACGTTTTGGACGTTGTTCTAAAATCGTCTTTAACAACGCTTCGTCGCAGCCTTTTCTCGGTGGGTCTACCATGAGGACGTCTGCGGTTTTGCCTTCTTTGTACCAGCGTGGGATAACCTCTTCGGCTGGGCCTGCTTCGAAGTAGGTGTTGTCTAGGGCGTTTAGTTTGGCGTTGCGCTTCGCATCTTCTATTGCTTGTGGGACAATTTCGACACCCATTACGTATTTCGCTTTTTTCGCCATGAATAGTGAGATGGTACCGATACCGCAATAAGCATCGATCACTGTTTCTTCACCTGTAAGTTGTGCATAGTCTAATGCTTGTTTGTACAAAACTTCAGTTTGAATTGGGTTTACTTGATAGAATGAACGAGCTGAAATTTCAAAACGCACTTCACCAATATGATCTTCAATTGTATCTTGTCCCCATAGGTTAATGGTTTCATTGCCAAAGATCACGTTTGTTGTTTCTGCATTAATGTTTTGCATGATGGATTTTACATTCGGCACAAGCTTGCGGATGAGTGCAATCGCTGCTTCTGCTTGTGGGAATTTACGTTTTTTTGTAACGAGTACGATCATCACTTCATCTGTTGCCCGTGCTTTACGAACGACAACGTGACGTAGCATTCCTTGTTTTGTTTCTTCGTTATATGGTTTAATGCCAAGTTTCCAAAGTTGTGGTTTTAAGCCTTCTAAAATTGCATCTGCTTCTGGTGTTTGAATGAGGCAACGTTCTGTATCGACAATAGCGTGTGATTTTGTTTTATAAAATCCTGCGATTGGCACATCACCGTTTAAACCAAATGGGATTTGAGCCTTATTTCGATAATTCCATGGGTTATCCATCCCTTTTACTGGATGAACCGGTACATCGATTTTGCCGATTCGCTTCATAACATCACGAACCATCTTTTCTTTCCATTTCAATTGTCCTTCATAAGAAAGGTGCTGTAGTTGGCAACCACCACATTGTGAAAATATGGGACATGTTGCTTCTACTCGATCTGGTGAAGGTTCTTCAATATGGATAATTTTCGCAAAGCCATAGTTTTTTAATGATTTTAAAACATGAACTTCTGCTTTTTCATCAGGAAGTCCGCCTTGGATAAAGAGCGGATAGCCATCTACTTTTGCAACGCCCGCTCCGTCATGTGTTAAATCTTCTATATAAACCGATAATCGGTCATTTTTCTTTACTGGTGCTGTCATTCGTGCATCCTCCGTTTCAGTTCTTCTATTGTAACATGACACAAGCAAAGAAAAAATCCAAGAGCATATGATTGCCCTTGGACTCCTTTTTATTTTTCATCCTTGGTAACTGCTCCATCTTTTGAAGCGACGTAAAAGCCAATGACAATTGCGACAATTACTACGATAAATGGTCCATAGAAAATAAGAAAGTGTTCCATTTGGCTTTTCCCCCTTTAAGCATGGTGATCTCCTTTACCTCGTACATAATCCTTATCGAATAAGAACAATTTCAGTACTAAATACAATGATGGAATTAGTAACAAGAGCCCTAGAACAAATACAACTACTAAAGAAATTGCCATCGCCTGATTTGTAAATGAATCGTATAAAGTAAGGAATGGATAAAGCAAATACGGATAATGTGAAATGCCATAGCCAAAGAATGCAAATGCAAATTGCCCAATCAATAGCCATACTGCAAGGCCATAATTGCGTTTTATACTTATACACCCAACAGTAATAACAAACATAACAGCTGAAATGGCAAATAAGTACCAAAAATCAATCATTCTGTTATAGTGTTCTATATTATGCTTTCGTAGTTCTACCATAATGCCAACTACCGAAATAGCTAATGGTACGGCCCAAATAAGTGCATATTTCCGTAATAACTCCGTTGCTTCTCTATCCCCTGCTGCATTTGCATACCAAGTAAGAAATGTAGCGGAGATATAAAGAACGGCTGCTAACGCTAGCACAACAATACTCCATGTTAATGAACTCGTAAATAATGCCCCATAATCGAGTACAGGCTGATTATCGATGATTGTTACAAAACCACCTTCAGAAATTGTCAATACTACAGATAATGATGCCGGTATTAACAGTCCTGCCATGCCATACATGAAGGAATAACCTTTATGCCCCCTTGAACCATACGATTCAAATGCATAGTAGCTTCCTCGAATAGCTAGTAATACAAGTGCAATACTTGCGGGTACCAGTAAAGTTGTGCCATAGTAGTAAGCTGTTTTAGGGAAGAACCCGACAACCCCAACAAAGAAGAATACTAAAAATACATTGGTAATTTCCCATACTGGTGATAAATAACGTTGGATAATATTTGTTAAAATATGTTTTTTACCAATTAGCAAGCTATACGCATTAAAGAATCCTGCACCAAAATCAATCGAACCGATAATCAAATAACCGAATAAGAATAACCACAATACAGAGATACCAAGTACTTCTAAACTCATGAAATACCACCATCCTTTTCAGCATGACGATCTGCAATTTCCCGTTCAATCGGATTCTTTTTGAACATACGCCGTAATACCACAACACTGCCTATACCAAGGATTAGATACACCAGGCAGAATAGCAGTAACATTAAATCGACGTGCTGACTAGAAGTAGCTGCTTCTGCTACTTTCATATATTGCACTAAAATCCAAGGTTGCCGCCCAACTTCTGCTAACCACCAGCCCGCTTCAATCGCAATAACAGATAATGGGCCTCCAATAACCACGATCCATCGGAACCATCTTGAATGGATAAAACGCCATCTTCTTAACTTACCAATCACATATATAGCTGAAACGGCAACCATGAATAAGCCAATTGTAACCATTAAGTCAAATAAGAAATGAATATAAAGTGGTGGTGTTTCATCTTCTGGGAACTCATTTAACCCTGTCACCTCTGCAAATGGGTTGTAATGCGCTAAAAAACTTAAAGCATATGGAATACGGATAGCATATTTTACTTCTTCTCCATCCCGAATACCGAACACCAATAGCGACGCACCTTTTTCTGTTTCAAAATGCCACTCGGCAGCCGCTAATTTTTCTGGTTGATACTCTACTAAATATTTTGCAGAGAAATCCCCAACCACAGCAGTTCCGATTGAGAACACTAAACCGAGTTTCATAAATAAGTACAATGATTTTTTGTGATAAATATGATTAGAGCCTTTTAACATTCTGAATGCAGCAATAGCTGCTAACACAAATGCCGTAGTCATATAAGCTGTTAGTAATACATGCCCCACTTTTGTAGGCATCGCTGGGTTGAACATTGCCACAAGTGGTTGAATGTTTACTAACTGTCCATCGACGATTTCAAATCCTTGTGGCGCATTCATAAAAGCATTGACCATCGTGATAAAGATGGCTGACATGGAAGCACCAACAGCAACGGGAATTAATAATATGAAATGTTTCTTTTGATTTTCGAAGCGATCCCAAGTATATAAGTATATCCCTAAGAATATGGCTTCAAAGAAAAAGGCGAATGTTTCCATAAAAAGTGGTAAAGCAATTACATTACCAGCTAACTGCATAAAATTCGGCCATAAAAGAGATAATTGTAATCCAATCGCTGTACCTGTAACGACACCGACGGCTACAGTAATGACAAAACCTCTTGCAATACGTCTAGCTAGCAAAATATAGTGTTCATCCTTCTTTTTGATACCGATCCACTGAGCAATCATTATCATTAGCGGAACACCGACACCAATTGTGGCGTAAATAATATGAAATGTTAAAGTAAACTCTGTTAAAAGGCGGCTAAAAAAAACCGCATGATCATTAATCATTCTTATGCCTCCTTAATGTCCAAAAATTCTCCCTAAGATCGATATCAGCATAATGCCCGCAACAATAAAACTAGTCCAAATCAACTTTTTCTCGTGTTGTTTATACATGATTCTCTCCTTCACTTCGTAATATACGCACGAAAAAATGCTTTCTTGCCTCTATTCTTGACAAATTAAGGACGGATTCACGATTAAGATATGGGAAAAATATAAAAATCATGAAAACACCTAATTTTTATAGTACAAATCCGCTATAACATGAAGTGGAAACGACTTCGCTTTCCGCGGGCGACCGACGAGCTTCGTCGTAGAGAAAATCTCGCTGTGAGGTCTCTCTGGCTCGCATAACGCTAAATACCTTAGGCACTTCACTTCAAGAATTAATGGAAGCTGTTTATGTAACACTGTGATAAGCTGGTGGTGCAGTTACACATAATACTAATATGTACAATGCACTCAAAGATAATGCAGTTGAAGATTTATATAAGCGTTTAAATTTAAAAAGATCTTGCACAACTTGGCAAAGATGCTGAAGCCTTTTAATTATGCTCACTTTATCAACAGCGCTTTAAAAGAGGGAACTCTATCAGCTAAATTAAAAGAAATTATCGCAGTTGCTACTGCACACGCGGCTATTTGCCCATACTTTGATGTCCATATAAAAAATGAAGCAAAGATACAAATGAAGAATTAACTGAAGCCGTATTAATCGCATCTGATCTGTATTACTTGTAGGCGCCTCCTATACACATTCGGCAATATGATTCTAGCTACAACGAATAAGGGAAATTACGAAAATGCAAAAAGGCTAGAAAGTGTTTCACATACTTCCTAGCCTTTTGTTTCTCACATTTAATCCTCTATTCGATCGATTTCTCGAATTTCATTAATTGGCACAAACAATTCAATATGACGTTTTAGGTTTATAAAATCTGCTGGTGCATCACCACCGTATTCACCATCTAAGTTTAGTTGTATTTTTTCATCCGATGTAATCTTCAGTTCCTTTGCCTTCGCATAAATGATATGAGAATCTTTCATATGTTCTCCTCTACTTGCAAGCGTAACGATTTTCACAAAATCTGCTACATTACATTTTTTCAGGATAAACACAGAAAATAATCCATCATTAAGGCTCGCATCCGGAGCAAGTTTTTCAAATCCACCAACTGAATTCGTTAAAGCGATTAGCACCATCATTGCTTCATCGTCAAAAACTTCTCCGTCATATTCAATACGCATCTTAGTTGCTTTGATGGATGGTAACATTTCAATACCCTTTAAGTAATATGCAAGTTGGCCTAATACCGTTTTTAGTTTACTTGGCACTTCGTAAGTTAGTTCGGTAATGCGACCCCCACCAGCAATATTGATAAAATAGCGATCATTTACACGACCAACATCTACAGGAATGCTATCGCCCGCAATAATAATATCAACCGCTTTGTCAATGTCGCGTGGAATACGTACTGCACGGGCAAAATCATTTGTAGTTCCCATCGGAATTAATCCGATTTTTGGCCTATCTTCAAATTCACTAACACCTGCGACGACTTCGTTTAAAGTACCGTCACCACCTACAGCGATGATGATATCAAATTCTCTTTCGACTGCATCTTTAGCAGCAGTAGTTGCATCGCCTTCACATGTTGTCGCATGACAAGATGTTTCGTAGCCTGCAACTTCTAATTTTGCTAATACTTCAGGTAAGTGTTTTTTGAAAACTTCGCGACCTGAAGTTGGATTATAAATGATACGTGCTCGCTTCATAGTTATACCTTCCTACTCTCGATATTTCTAATATATATGTTAACGAACTCTTTAAGAAATTGTTCCCTTGCTCTAAAAGGCAGAAAACAGGCTGTCTCGTTTAGTATAATTTTAGAGGCAGCCGTTCTGTGGAATTCGTTCTAATTATGGACCTTCATATATTTTATACCGAAGTAGACATGTACTGCAAATCTCCTTGTTACGAAAGCGCTAAAATAAGTGCTCTACTAATATCTTCATAAACCCATCCCCAGAACTGTTCATTTGTTGCATTTTCTTCTGTAATACCTGCAAATAATGCCTTTTGCTTATCTGCAAATGTTGGATCATCCTGTGCTGGCAATTCGCTTTTCTTTTTTAATACATATTCTTGTAACTGCGGTGCACGAGGACCCCATTTACCAATAACATTTCCTTCATCATTTAAAAAGAGGTAGACTGGAATAGAACGGCCACCATTCGTTAAATATTGATCAATCAGTTCTAAATTTTGATCGCGAAATACTGCCCTCACTTCCAAATCTGCCTCTTCAGCAATACGACGAATTATTGGGTTGTTCATCATCGCATCTCCACACCAATCTTCTGTAATGGCTAATATATTTGGCTTCTTTTCGTTCAATAAAGATAGAAAATGTTCATCCTGTGGCAATTGGAAATTACTATAAACATTAAAGCTTTCTTCTTTTAATGCTGTCATTTGTTCCATATAATCTTCGATGGGAAGACCTTCTTTAAAATATTGCTGCTCTGTTTTCATATTAAATCCCTCCTTCTATCAGTGTAATAGGTTCTCATTTTTTTCGCAAAGCTACAAGCTTAAGAGTTTGAAAATTCCATCATTTGTTTGTGAACAAATATTTCTGTAGTATTATTCAAAGATATAAAGAAAGGAATGAAATCCGTTGAATGTTCAAAGTCTTTTAAAAGGACATAACTTTTTGTTTTTTGGTTTATTAGCTCTTTTCATTCCATTCTTACCTGTATTCTTAAAAGGACAAGGATTGACTACAAGTGAAGCTGGTCTGATTATTGGAGCAGGTGGTTTTGTCACAATTATTGCGCAACCTTTATGGGGAATGATTAGTGATAAAACGAAAACATTGCGAAAGGTTATGCTCTCTTTAATCTTCATGACTGCTGTTTGTGGTTTTCTATTATTTAATATGAGTAGCTTTTGGGGCCTAGTCGTTGCTACTATGCTCGTTTATTTTTTCTTAATGCCATTAGATCCTTTAACAGAAAGCTTAAACTATACAATGACCGAAGCTGCAGGTACTAGTTATGGATCTGTACGTACATATGGTGCACTTGGCTATGCTGTTTTATCATTAATCGTTGGCTATGTTATGAAATGGTTTGGTATGAGCAGTATCTCCATTCTTTTTGTTTTGCTAGGTCTCATTTGCCTCGTCATCATGTGGAAGCTTCCTGATGCCCCTACTTCTTCAAAACCTGTTACAATCGATGGTTTAAAAAAAGTTTTAACGAATAAAGAAATGGTATTGTTTTTAATTTTAATTTTCATAAGTTCCATCCCTGCACGAATGAATGATACCTTTTTAGGAATTCATATCAATACTTTAGGTGGCGATTCGTCACTTGTAGGAATTGCTTTTTTCATCTCAGCTGCTACTGAAATTATCGTGTTCGCACTTAGCATTTGGTGGTTACGTAAAGGTAAAGAATTACTGATCATTACATTTGCGATTTTCTGCTACGCTCTTCGCTTTTTCTTATCAGGATTAGTAGAAAGTCCAATTTCACTTACACTGATTCAATTACTCCAAATGTTAACATTTCCTATCTATTACACTGCGGCCATTCAGTATTTGTATCAAATTGTGCCGCGTGAATGGCGTGCAACAGGACAAACAGTGCTAGCATTATTGTTCTTTGGTATTTCAGGGATTATCTCTGCTTCAGTGGGGGGATTTATTTATAATGCGTATGGCGGACATATTTTCTACTACACCATTGCAACAGTTTCGCTTATAGCAGGGGTCTTTGGAGTAGTATTATTACTTCGAAATAAGAAAAGTATTTCTGAATAGCTAGGTATACTAAATTTGATTGTTTGAAGTTATAGTTTCATCATGCCTTTCACAAAGCTTAGCCCTTTAGAAAACTTTATTTCGCAAAACAAGCTTAATGTCAGAAAGACCAATTTAAGATAAATCCTCGAGTATTTTGGATAAAAAACGAAACTTACTTATCAAAGTAAGCAAAAAATAAGGGTCTGTTTGAAAAATCGGTAAATGATTTTTCAAAACAGGCCCGCTTTTTTATATTTGATAAGAAGACATAAATAGCATTATTCGCGAATACAATTCCCGAATCCGCGAGTATTCTTCCACAGAACGCGAGTAAAAAAGTTAAAAAATAGAGCCAACAAAAAATTTTTGTTGGCTCTAAATCTAAATAACTGTTAATTAGCGTTTTTGGATTTCTTCTAATAAAAGTTTGTTAATCATTTGTGGGTTAGCTTGTCCACGAGAAGCCTTCATAATTTGACCTACTAAGAAGCCAATTGCACGGTCTTTACCGTTTTTGAAGTCTTCGATTGATTGAGCGTTGTTATCAAGAACTTCTGTAACCATTTTAAGAAGTGCGCCTTCATCAGAGATTTGAACAAGGCCTTTTTCTTTAACGATATTTTCAGCATCGCCGCCATTTGTAACAAGTTCTTTGAATACTTTTTTAGCGATTTTAGAAGAGATTGTGCCAGCAGTGATTAATTTCACCATGCCAGCAAGCCCTTCTGGAGTAAGTGCTGTTTCTGAAAGTTCTTTTTGCTCAGCATTTAAGTAAGCCGAAACTTCACCCATTAACCAGTTAGATGAAAGTTTTGCATCCGCACCTGTAGCTACAGTTGCTTCAAAGAAATCAGCTGTTTCTTTAGAAAGTGTTAATACATGTGCATCGTAAGCTGGTAGGCCAAATTCAGATACATAACGTTCTTTACGAGCATCTGGAAGTTCTGGAATCATCGCTTTTTCACGTTCTAACCATGCATCGTCGATTACGATATCAACTAAATCTGGTTCTGGGAAGTAACGGTAATCGTCTGTTCCTTCTTTAACACGCATTAAGATTGTTTTACCTGTTTTTTCATCAAAACGACGAGTTTCTTGTTTGATTTCACCGCCAGCATTTAATACTGCAGCTTGACGTTGTTCTTCATATTCAAGACCTTTACGTACAAAGCTGAATGAGTTTAAGTTTTTCAATTCAGCTTTTGTACCAAATTCATCTTGACCATAAGGACGAATTGAGATGTTGGCATCACAACGTAGTGAGCCTTCTTCCATACGTACGTCTGAAACACCTGTGTATTGGATAATAGCTTTTAGTTTTTCAAGGTAAGCATAAGCTTCTTCAGGAGTACGCATATCTGGTTCAGATACGATCTCAACTAAAGGAGTACCTTGACGGTTGTAATCGACTAATGAAGAGTTTTTGCCGTGAGTTAATTTACCAGCATCTTCTTCCATGTGGATACGCGTGATACCGATACGTTTTTTCTCGCCACCTACTTCGATTTCAATCCAACCATTTTCACCGATTGGTTTATCAAATTGTGAAATTTGGTAAGCTTTCGGATTATCAGGATAGAAGTAGTTTTTACGGTCAAATTTTGTGTGTTGGTTAATATCCATGTTTAGCGCAAGAGCTGCACGCATCGCAAAGTTGACAACTTCTTTGTTTAAGACAGGTAGTACACCTGGGTAACCAAGGTCGATTACAGAAGTATTTGAGTTTGGTTCTGAACCGAATTTATTTGGTGATGGTGAGAAGATTTTAGATTGAGTTTTTAACTCAACGTGTACTTCTAAGCCAATGACTGTTTCGTAGTTCATATTATTTTACCTCCCAAGTTTGAGGCGTTTTTTCGTGGAAGTCTGTAGCACGTTCGAATGCATCTGCCACGCGGTAAACTGTGCCTTCTTCGAAGTATTTACCAATAATTTGTAAACCTAATGGAAGACCATTGTCAAAACCACAAGGGATTGAGATAGCAGGTACACCAGCAAGGTTAATAGGAACAGTTAAAATATCGTTAGCGTACACTGTCATCGGATCATCGAGGTTTTCACCAAGTTTGAATGCAGGTGTTGGAGATGTTGGTCCAACGATTACATCATACTCTGCGAATACTTTATCGAAGTCTTGTTTTATTAATGTACGAACTTGTTGTGCTTTTTTGTAGTAAGCATCATAAGTACCAGCTGATAATGAGTAAGTACCAAGCATGATACGACGTTTTACTTCATCACCGAAGCCTTCAGCACGAGTTTTCGTGTAAAGTTCATCTAAGTTATCTGCTTCAGCACGATAACCATAACGGATACCATCGAATCGAGAAAGGTTAGAAGATGCTTCAGAAGAAGATAGGATATAGTAAGCAGCTAGTGCATATTTTGAGTGAGGAAGTGATACTTCATCAACTGTAGCGCCTAGTTCTTTTAATTTTTCGATTGCATTTAATACTGATTGGCGTGAAGCATCGCTAACACCTTCAGCTAAGTATTCTTTTGGTACAGCAATTTTAAGCCCTTTAATGTCACCAGTTAATTGGTCAACATAGTGAGGTACTTCTACATTTGCTGAAGTTGAATCATGTTCGTCAACGCCTGCAATTGCTTCTAGTAATAAAGCATTGTCACGTACATTACGAGTAATTGGTCCAATTTGGTCTAAAGAAGATGCGAATGCAACTAATCCAAAACGAGATACGCGGCCATATGTTGGCTTCATACCTACAACACCACAGTAAGCTGCTGGTTGACGAATTGAACCACCTGTATCAGAACCAAGTGAGAATGGTACTTCTCCTGCTGCTACAGCTGCTGCTGAACCACCTGAAGAACCACCTGGTACATGAGCAAAGTTCCAAGGGTTGTGAACTGGTTTGATCGCAGAGTTTTCATTTGCAGAACCCATTGCAAATTCATCCATGTTCAATTTACCGATTGTTACCATACCAGCTTCTTTTAATTTGTTCACAACTGTTGCATTGTAAATTGGATTGAAGCCTTCTAGGATTTTAGAAGCACAAGTTGTTTCTAATCCTTCTGTAACGATATTATCTTTTACCCCAATTGGTAAACCGTAAAGTGGTCCACGGTTTTCAAATGGCACTTCATCCATTTCTTTTGCTTGTGTTAATGCGTTTTCTTTATCTAGTGCTAAAAATGCACCTACTTCGCTATCAACTGCATCGATGCGGTTGTATGCTTCTTGTGCTAAGTCAGCGATTGTGATTTCTTTGCTATGTAATAGCTCTTGTAATTCTGCCGCTGATTTTTTGAATAGTGACATTCTTGTCCCTCCTAACGTTAGTCTTATTCTGTAATGATTGGTGGTACTTTGACTAAGCCATCTTGTTGTTCTTTGACGTTTTTCATCATAACTTCGCGATCTAAGCCTTTAGCTGCTACGTCTTCTCGTAATACATTGACTAAAGGTAATACGTGAGTTGTAGGTTCTACATTTGTTGTATCTAATTCATTTAATTGCTCAGCAAAGTCAGTAATTGCACCAAGTTGAGCTGCAAATTTTTCTGCTTCTTCTTCTGTAATTGCTAGACGAGCAAGATTTGCTACGTGCTTAACCTCTTCTTTTGAAAGTTTTGCCATTTTTCACACCTCCGAAATCGATAACCATACCGATAATAATATCATTATTCTAAAGAAATGCGCAAGACACTTCCTTCAACTAAAGTGCGTTTGAATGCTTGAAAATAAAGGGTTTGATTCCCTTAGCGGTCATGTGCGTTGTTCAAATTTCATTATTTCCATATTTATTTGAAAAATTGACCCATTTAAAATTATACATTTAATTGGCACAAAGAAAAGTTAGTTCTATATCAAGTGTTAAATACAGGAGTGTCGGAGCAGTCATCTCAACTTTTCTACTGCTTCTCGCTAAATTATGTGAACGCCTCAAAAAATTACCGTTTATTAACACTTATTCATTCTAAAAAAAGAGGTTGTTCCCTACAAGTATTACTTTAGGGTCAACCTCTCTTTATTATTTAATCATTGTAAATATGGATATATGGCTCGTCTGCATTTGCTTCTTTGACCACTAATGCTTCTGGTCCATTAATAGATGTAACATTCACTTCTACTTGTAACCCTTTAGGGAATTGATCCATTACTTCCCCAGACATATATTGTGTGAAACCAATAATTTCTGATGATCCATAGAATTTTATAGGAATTTGGATTTCTAGCTTTTGAATCTTATTATTTTGATAGAATCCAGTACCAACGATATTGGTATAGTTAGAGAAATACTTATCAATATCTTGTTTGAAATAGTTAAAGTTTTCGTTAATATCTCGGTATTTATTGTTTGCATCACTTGTTGGGAAGAGAACATATTGCTCATTGATCTTTTTCCAATCTTTAATTTGAGCGCTTCCTTGATCAACATTTGTGTAAGCAAAGTATGTTCCTGGTACGATTGCAGACCGGCTTTGTTGTTTAAATAGACCGACAGTAATCGGAACTTCTGATAGTCCATCTATTTGACGTAAACGTTTTACTACTTGAGCGGCAATTTTCTTACCTTGTGCATCTAGAACAGCTTGTGGTATGGGTTCCTCATAGGTTGCACCATATTGTTCTTTTTGGTAGTAGTAAACTGAATTCAATGCAAGTCCAATCGAAACGCCTGCTAGTTTTACTTTGTTCTTACCTGTTTTTTGTAAGTAGTTTTGTTCTACAATATGTGCCAAGTAAATTGGTGCAGTTTTTGCACGTTCTGTTGGAGACATATTTTTTGTCGTCTTTGGATTTAAACCAGCGGGATCTTGAGAACTACGCGCAAGCCATGAATTCACAGTATTCTTATCTAAATATTGTCCTTCTTGGAAGAAATATTTATCTGGATCAAATGCTTGCTGAGATAAGCGTAATAGACCACTTTCTGCCTCTTTTATATCATATTTTGTATTAATATTTGAAACAATCAAACCTCTACTTGCGCTTTCTTTATATGGTAAAAGTGTACGATAGTATTGGTTATCAATTTGCATACTAGGAATGATTGTTGTTTCTTCTTTATCTTTTGTATTGGTTGATTGCACAACGGTTGACTCTTTTGTTAAAGAAGGTAAACTACAGCCTGCTAGCATAGCTGTTACAACCATAGCTGGTATCCAGCGAAGTCGGTTCATTGTCTTGAAAGCTCCTTTACTCAGTTAATTCTTCAATGAGACGGTCTTCATTCCACACTTCAATGCCTAGTTGTTCAGCTTTTGTGAGTTTTGAGCCTGCCTCTGCTCCGGCAATAACGAGGTCCGTTTTTTTACTTACGCTACCTGTTACTTTTCCACCTAGCTCTTCTATTTTCTCTTTTGCATCCTGGCGTGTCAATTGTTCCAATTTACCAGTTAACACAATTGTTTTCCCTGAAAATGCACTTTCTATTTCTTCTGTGTTTACTTTTTTACCTAAGTATGTCATGTTAACGCCAGCTTCACGTAAACGTGTGATTAATGCTTGTACATCTTCACTTTCAAAATATGAAACAATAGAGTCTGCCATTTTTTCTCCGATTTCAAAAACATTGACTAATTCTTCATCAGTAACAGTCATTAATCGGTCCATTGTTTCAAACTCTTCAGCTATTAATTTTGCCGCTTTTGCACCCACATGACGTATGCCTAGTCCAAATAATAATCGCTCTAGTGAGTTCTTTTTAGACTCTGCAATGGCAGCGGTTAAATTGGTTGCAGATTTCTCCCCCATACGATCAAGCTGGACCAGCTCTTCTACTTGTAGATGATATAAATCAGACACGTCTTTTACAAGCTCAGATTTTAATAATTGTTCTACAACTTTTTCACCACAACCATCAATATTCATTGCATTACGTGATACGAAATGCACCATACCTTCTGATATTTGCGCAAAACATTGTGGATTAACACAACGTAGAGCGACTTCATCTTCAATGCGGACTAATTCACTTTCGCATACCGGGCAATTAGATGGCATCGCAAAAGGTTCGATATCTTCGCTTCGTTGGTCGAATAATACAGACACAACTTCTGGGATAATATCGCCAGCCTTACGAATAATGACTTTATCTCCGATACGAACATCCTTTTCACGGATAATATCTTCATTATGCAATGTAGCACGTTGAACCGTAGTTCCTGCTACTAGTACAGGCTCTAAAATAGCAGTAGGAGTAACAACACCTGTACGTCCAACTGTCAAATCGATATCTAGCACAGTCGTTACAACTTCTTCTGCTGGGAATTTATACGCGATTGACCACCTTGGAACTTTCACAGTGTTCCCTAATTCAGCTTGTTGCGCATAGTGATCTACTTTTATAACAATACCATCAATTTCATATGGCAATGTTGATCGCTTTTCTGTCCACTCTTCAATATATGCCATCACTTCTTGAATGTCTTTGCAATTGCGTCGTTCATGATTTGTTTGGAAACCTAGCTGATCCATATAATTTAGTGCCTCACTATGACCTGTTAAACCATAGGCTTCACCGCTACCTCCAATTGCATAGATAAATATAGCTAAGTTACGACTTGCCGCAATTTTAGGATCTAGTTGACGTAAAGAGCCTGCTGCCGCATTACGAGGATTAGCAAATAGTTCTTCACCTTTTTCAGCTCGAGCTTTGTTTAGATTAGTAAATGAACGTTTCGGCATATAACATTCACCACGAGCCTCAATTGTGATTGGCTCTTTTAAACGAAGTGGTACTGAGTGAACTGTTTTTAGATTTTCAGTAATATCTTCACCAATTGTACCATTACCTCGGGTTGCCCCTTGGATGAAAACTCCATCTTCGTAACGTAATGAAATAGCTAAACCATCAATTTTCAATTCACACACATAAGAGAAATGATCTCCAATTACAGATCGAACGCGACGGTCAAAATCATTCAAATCGCTTTCGTTAAATGTATTGCCTAAACTTAGCATTGGATATTGGTGCGTCACTTTTTGGAAACCAGTCAATATTTCCCCACCCACGCGTTGAGTTGGTGAATCTGGATAGATTAAATCAGGATTTTCTTTTTCTAATGCAATTAGTTCATGTAGAAGTTGGTCATAAATTGCATCCGGTACAACCGGGTTATCTAATACATAATAGGCATGTCCATATTCATGAAGAAGCTGATTTAACTCTGCTACACGCTTTTCCAATTGAATTCTATCCATTCTTTTTCCTCCATATATGCTTAGACTTTTTCGATTGGTGCGAATTTCGCTAATAATCGTTTAATACCAGTTGGGCTTGGGAATGCAATATCTAATTCAGTATTTTCAGCTTCTCCTCGCACAGCAACAACTGTACCAATACCCCATTTTTTGTGAGAGGCTTTATCGCCAGCTTTCCAACCTATTTGGTCACCACCAGTTTGTTTATAAGTTGGTGTAATAATCGTTTTACGAGTTTGTGGTGCAGCATAACTTGATGGGCGACGTTTTGACGTACCCAAGCTATTACTCATACTTGAAGAATGTTCATTTGTTGAAACTTCTTCTAGTATTTCCATACCGATTTCTTGTAAGAAACGTGATGGACGATTATAGCTACTACGGCCAAAAATCGTACGAGATTGTGCACAAGTTAAGTATAGTCGTTGTTCTGCACGAGTTATTCCTACATAGGCTAAACGGCGTTCTTCTTCCATTTCATCTTCATCTTGCAATGATCGTGAGTGTGGGAAGATATTTTCTTCCATTCCGATGATGAAGACAACTGGAAACTCTAGACCTTTAGCAGAGTGCATTGTCATTAATACGATTGAACCTTTTGACTCGTCCTCCTTATCAAGTGAATCAATATCGGCAATCAATGCTAAATCTGTTAAGAATGCTACTAATGATTTATCATCGCTTTGATCTTCGAAAGCCTTTGTAACAGATAGAAATTCATTGATATTTTCTAAACGACTTTCCGCTTCAATTGTTTTTTCATTTCTCAACATGTCACGATATCCTGATTTATCAAGAACTTCTTCTACTAGTTCTGATACAGACATAAATTCTTGCATTTTAGTAAAGTTTGAAATCATTGTGTGGAAAGTAATTGCTGCATTTGTAGCTTTTGCCGATAATCCCATAAAATAGACTTCTTTTAATGCGTCGAAAATAGAACGATCTTGATCAATTGCATATTGTGCCATGCGTTCAAATGATGTTGCACCAATGCTACGTTTCGGTTCGTTAATAATACGTGCTAAAGATAAATCATCATCATTATTAGCAATTAAACGTAGATATGCGAGTAAGTCCTTGATTTCTTTACGGTCATAGAACTTTGTGCCACCGACAATGGTATATTCCATATTCGATTTCACTAGCATTTCTTCCATTACGCGAGATTGAGCATTTGTACGATACAAAATAGCAAATTCATCTAATGAGCGATTTTCTTTTTCCATTAACTCTTGAATAGTCTTAACGACAAATTGAGCTTCTTGCTTTTCGTCATATGAGCGACAGAGCGAAATTTTCTCGCCTTCCTCGTTATCTGTACGAAGCTTTTTCGGATAACGGCTGGCGTTATTTTTTATGACGTCATTAGCCGCTTGTAAGATGCGAGAAGTAGAACGATAATTTTGCTCAAGCATGATTGCTTTAGAAGTTGGATAATCTTTTTCGAAAGATAAAATGTTCTGTATATCCGCACCACGCCAACGATAAATGGATTGGTCAGAATCTCCTACTACACAAATATTTTGGAATTTCTTTGCTAGCATTTGCACTAAACGGTATTGTGAATGGTTGGTATCTTGATATTCATCCACATGGATATATTGGAAACGATTTTGATAATGTTCCAATACATCAGGTACTTCTTCAAATAAACGAATCGTTTGCATGATCAAATCATCGAAATCGAGTGATTGATTTTTGCGCAAACGTTTTTGGTAATTTTCATATACTTGTGCTACTGTACGTTCGTAAGGATTAGATTCATTTACTTGTGCTTGATATGCTTTAACATCAATACATTCATTTTTTGCTGAGCTAATAGCATTTAACATTGAACGTGGGTCAAATCGTTTAGAGTCTATATTTAGTTCCTTTAAAGCATTTTTAATCACTGTGAGTTGATCAGATGTATCAAGAATTGAGAAGTTTTTGTTGAAGCCAATTCGATCGATATCTCTTCTTAAAATACGTACGCACATAGAGTGGAAAGTTGAAACCCACATACGTTCTCCAGTGCCGTTACCAAGTAGCCCATCAATTCTTTCTCTCATTTCACGTGCTGCTTTATTAGTAAATGTAATCGCTAAGATTTTAGATGGATATACTTGTTTTTCAATAACTAAATATGCGATACGATGAGTTAGCACGCGCGTTTTACCAGAGCCAGCACCCGCCATTATAAGTAGCGGTCCCTCTGTCGTTTTGACAGCTTCTTCTTGTTCTTTATTCATACCTTTTATTAAGTTCTTCGTTAGCTGTTCCATAACGCACCACCTTTTCACAAACATTTGTTCTTAATTATACTATATTATTTTTTATCTTTCACTGCTTTTACTGTTTGTAATGCAGTTTTTAAATCGTCATAAATGATATTTCCTACAACAATTGTATCTGCGAATTCTGCCATTTCTTCCGCTTGAGCTGCAGAAGTAATGCCACCACCATAAATTAATTGGGTTTGTTGTAATTCTTGGCTAATTATTTCCACTAATTGTGGGTCACCATATGTGCCACTATACTCCATATAAAAAACAGGAAGTCTAAAGAAGTTTTCGGCCATTCTTGCATATGCAACCACATCATCTTGATCTAAGTCTGTTTTGGCACTGGATAGTTTCGCTGCTTTACAATCACTATTTAAGATACAATATCCTTCTGCGATTAGCTCGTCCCACATCATTACATCGCCATATGCTTTTATCGCTTCATGATGTAAATCTTTTACCCAAGTTGTGTCCGTGCTATTTAAAACCGTAGGAATTAAATAATAATCATAACCAGGTGTTACTGATTCTAAGTTAGATATTTCTAAAGCTACTGAAACTGTAAAACGACGAATGCGAGCGAGTAAATCTAACACACTATCAATTGTCACATCGTCAGTTCCTCCTACAATTATGGCATCTGTACCTGATTCACATAATGCTTCTAGTACTTCATCTGTAATATTTTTTGCTGGATCCACCTTGAACACATGCTGCCAGTTTTTTATCTCCATGAATTACCCACCTATCTAAATTTCTTTCTATGAACAGTATACACAAAACAAGCCTTTCGCTACTATCTGCGAAAGGCGGGTAGAAGAATTTTCATCATCTAGTTAGCAACCAGCTTAAAAAGGAAAAAACTGAACAGAATCTGTTCAGTTATTTAATCCACTTTAAACGGTAATGCTTCTTATTTAGGTGCTTGAAAGGGTTTTTCGTCAGGATAAAGACGACCTAACATTTCGTCATACGTATCATTACCATAATCAAAACATCTGCGCACGCGGGATATTGTCGCAGTAGATGCTCCTGTTTCTTTTTTTATGGTTTCATACGTTTTTTTCAAGCGTAAAAGATGAGCAACTTCAAAACGTTGTGCTAATGATTGGATTTCACTAATTGTACATAAATCATCAAAAAACTTATAGCACTCTTCAATATTATTTAACTCTAAAACGGCTTTGAACAATTGGTCTGTTTGATGGCCTTTAATTTTCTCGATTTGCATAAATAATTTTCCTCCTCCCTATTCGGGTGCCTAACGATATTTTCTCGTCCAGGATTGGAAGGTTTAGGGTGATCCCATGATGGACAAAACATACATGATTGTAACATGTCTACGAGTTCGCCGCTACCCTATAACAACTAACTATTATCATTTATATTTTACCATCATGTAGACACCGATTTCAATTTAACGCTTTAAAGCACTACTATCTCATAACTGATGGAAATAATACTTTTTTCTTCATTACATCGAAAATACCTCGCTGTGTGATCCGAATATAAGGTAAATGTGTAGATTGCAAGAATAATAGAGTATAAATTGCATCGCCATGATGATAGCCTCGTTCTGCTAAAGCTGTTTTCAATGCTTTTTCTTGCTCAATTAGCTTTTCTACCGGCTCTACAGACAAACAACCACCAAGTGGTAATGGCAAGCTTTCTACTACTTCACCATTTTCTACAATGACAATTCCACCATCCATCTTTTTCATAACATGGAATGCATGAAGCATTGCTTGAACATCTTTACCGATTAAAATAATATCTCCTGTGCAAGAATAAGAAGAAGCGAATCCTTGAAGTTTGTTTGCAAAACCTTTAATCAATGTATTCACACGCCATTTACCTTGACGATCGACAAGCATTAAATAGCATTCATCATGTTCCTCACTTAAATGTCCATCATTTGTATGGACAGATACTTTATATGGCTTTGTGATAACATCATTGACCATCTCAATACCAAATGGCATTGAAAACTGGCAATCTTCATCTGATAAATCAAAATCTAAATCTAAAGAACCTAATGTTGAAAAATCAGTACCTTCTAAAGAGAGAACCTTTTGTCCATCACGTTTAAGCCACACGCCCTTTGACAAGACGCTCACAGGTATAGGATGATATTCATCTTGTAAAATATTCAATGTTGCATAGCGACCAGTCGCTATAAAGCCATGTACATCGGTCATATTATAATAGCGCGCTACATTATAAGAAGCCATTTGATATGCATCAATTGGATCTACACCAGCATCAAGCGCAACTTGAATACATTTATCCATAATACCGTCTTCATAAAATGATGGTGTCGCTCCATCTGTTGTCATCATTAGGTGATCAAAGATATCTAATTTCTTGTCTAAAATATCCTTCAATAAATTTGGCAAATCTGGGCGAATAGATGAATGTCTCAATGTTACTGCATAACCATGTAGAATTCGGTTTTCCACTTCTTCAACAGTCATTGACTCATGGTCACCATCTGCACCAAATAGTTTCAATCGTGATAAAGTTCGAGAAGATGCTCCAGGTAAATGAGTTTCAATTTTTTTGCAATAAGCTTTTGCAGCTTGTAACCAATAAAGCATTTGGTCATCACCAGCTACTAATCTTGGCCAACCAGTTAATTCGCCTCCTAGTAATACATCTCGGCGTTCCAGCCATTCATGAATAGTGGTTGTTGTAAATAAATCATGTTCATGAAATAATTCTGTTTGCGAATCAAAACGAACCCACCAATAAAATGAAAATGGTAGTTGCTTTAGTTGATCTAAAATTGAAAACGCTTTCTTGTTACTTAGTTCTAAAAAGAACGTCATATTATCTGATAGGAATGTAGTAGTTCCCAATTGTGTAGAATAATCTGCTAATGTTTGGGGATTATAAAGTTGAAATGGATGTACATGTGGTTCGATATAGCCTGGAACAATTGTTTGTCCCTTCGCATCTACGATTTCAGTCCCCTTTATATTAACTGGCATTTTAGGACCTGCATAAATAATGCGATCCCCTAAAATCCAAATATTTCCCTGCATCCATCGTTTATACATGCTATGTAAATAACGTGCGTTGGTTATTACAATGCTGGGTGCTACCTTACCATCTATTACAGCTACTTGCTGTCTAATTTCCCCAATTTTCCATGCTGGTTCTAGCATTGCATCCATCTCCTTTCTATAAAGTGTGTGCTTTTTTGCCATGATTATTTTGTAAGTGAAATTCAATTTGAATTTTTTGTATTATAAGGTAATCGTATCATAGCACTTTAGGAAAGCAAAGCATTATGATTTGAATAATTATTTTTCAACTGGAGGTTAAAATGATGGCATTAGATGAAAATTTAAGTACTCGGAATGCTTTTTGTCGATTCGCATGGGGTGCTAGTTTGACAGCATTTGGTGTAGCTAAACTTTCTCGTAAACCTGATTGTATGCGTGGTAGAGCAATGGTTATTTTAGGAGCTATGAAAATGGCAGAAGGAATTCTAAAATATTGTCCTACAAAGGCGATTTTGAACAATTCATTAACTTCTATAATGAACGAATTTCAATCAAGTAATTCTAACGCCTCTTCAGGTGGCTCAGGATTAGGTGCCGCTGCTTCAAGTGCTATGGGTGGTATGAGCGGAGGCTCTTCATCTGGTTCTTCATCTGGTTCTTCATCTGGTTCTTCATCTGGTTCTTCATCTGCTTCCTCTTCATCTGGTTCTTCATCTGCTTCCTCTTCATCTGGTTCTTCATCTGCTTCCTCTTCAGGTGGTTCAGGATTAGGTGCCGTTGCTTCAGCTGTTATGGGTAGTATGGGTGGTGATTCTTCATCTAACTCCTCAGCTAGCTCAGGATTAGGTGGCATTGCTTCAGCTGTTATGGGTAGTATGGGTGGTGGTTCTTCATCTAACTCCTCAGCTGGCTCAGGATTAGGTGACATTGCTTCAGCTGTTATGGGCAGTATGGGTGGTGGTTCTTCATCTGGTACAGGATCAGATTCTAACACGAATCCTATAGATGTTGCTCAATTGATGAAAGACTTTGCTGGTACTTCTACGTCAAACACATCAAATAACCAGCAACAAAACACCCAAAATAATCAGCAAGCTAATGCCAATCAGCAAGCCGGCTCAAATAAACAGTCTAACTCTAACCAACAGCCAAATTCAAATCAGCAAATGAATAATCAACAAGCGAATTCGAATCAGCAAACGAACAAGCAACAAGCAAATTCAAACCAACAAGCGAATTCGAATCAGCAAACGAACAAGCAACAATCGAAACCTAAAGGTACGACAGGACAATCATGATGCAAACTGCCCGAACATCATTCGGGCAGTTTTTTTGCTGTGCGTCACTTTTACATTAGCCAAGTTCACAAGCCAGGTAGGTATTACATCGTTCTCCAACCAATATCTCTCCGGTAGAAAAAGCCATTCCATTCTTCTTTTGCCAACCCTTGATATACTTTTTCTTGTGCTTCTTTTAATGATGGTGCTTTTGCGGCTACTAATAAAACACGTCCTCCATTGCCTACATATTGTTCATCTATACGTTTGGTTCCTGCATGAAATACATCGAACTGTCGTGAAAGTTGCTTTAAAGAAGGTAATGGATTCCCTTTTGTAACATCACCAGGATAACCATCAGAAGCAATAACTACACCTAACATCGATTCGTCAGACCATGTGAGATTAAATTGCTCTCCATTCATTAGTGCCATCATAAATTCCCCAAAATCTGAAGTCATTCTTGGTAGCACTACTTGAGTTTCAGGATCACCGAAACGGGCGTTAAACTCAATTACTTTTGGACCATCTTGCGTCAAGATTAATCCTGCATATAAAATACCCGTAAAAGGCTTTCCTTCTGCAGACATCGCTTGTACTGTTGGTGCAACAATCTCATTATATGCACGTGTCACCATTTCCTCAGAAATTTGTGGTACTGGTGAATAAGCTCCCATCCCACCTGTATTTGGACCTTTATCTCCGTCGTATGCTCGTTTATGATCTTGTGCAATAACCATTGGATAAATTTGTCCATTATGAACAAATGACATATAGGAGAATTCTTCACCATCCAAAAATTCTTCAATGACTACTCGAGAGGAAGATTCACCGAATCGTTGATTACCAATCATATCGCGAACTGCATCAATCGCCTCTTGTTCATCCATAGCAACAATAACGCCTTTCCCAGCCGCAAGACCATCTGCTTTCACAACGATCGGAGCACCCATTTTATGAATATATGCAATCGCTTGTTCTGCATCTGTGAACGTAGCATAAGCCGCTGTTGGAATGTTATATTTCTGCATCAATTCTTTCGCAAAGGATTTACTTCCTTCAATTTGAGCTGCAGCTTTAGTTGGTCCAAAGATAAGTAAATTTTGTTCATTGAATGCATCAACAATTCCTTCTGCAAGTGGTTGTTCGGGACCAACAAATGTTAAATCAATTTCATTTTCTTTTGCAAATTTGATTAATGCTTCAAAGTCTGTTGTTGCGATGTTCACACATATTACATCTTGCTCCATACCATCATTACCTGGTGCGACAAATACCTTTTCAACAGATGGTGATTGTGCAAATTGCTTGGCAATAGCATGTTCACGACCTCCACCGCCTATAACTAAAATATTCAACGGGAATCCTCCTTATGTAAAGAAAACACGCTCAACTTGCGGGCGTGTTCTTTTTATGAAATATTTGTTAACATTTTCAGTAAAATGTTCTAACTACAGTCTCCCTGCGTAGCTTTACTTAAAGTCTGCATTACTTCACATCAATGGCTTTTGAGGGGGAGTCCCCCTCAAAGCCGCTAGTGTTTAGTGTTTAAAATGTCTTACTCCAGTAGTTACCATTGTGATACCATATTTGTTTGCAACATCGATTGAATCTTGGTCACGTTTTGAGCCTCCTGGATGGATGATAGCAGTAATGCCTGCTTTTGCAGCTTCTTCTACTGTATCTGGCATTGGGAAGAATGCATCCGATGCTAATGCTGCTCCTTTTGCCTTTTCGCCTGCTTGTTCTAGAGCGATTTTAGCAGAACCAACGCGGTTCATTTGACCAGCACCAACGCCTAAAGTCATTTTGTCATCTGTTACAACAATAGCATTTGATTTAACATGTTTTACAACGGACCAGCCTAGTTTTAAAGCTTCCCATTCTTGTTCAGTTGGTTGGCGTTCAGAAGTTACTGTAATTTCTGCTTCGTCAAACCCTTTGCGATCTGGTTCTTGAACAAGTAAACCACCTTCAACAGATACGGTATTGAATTGATCAAGTTTTTGTTGTTCAAATGAGATTGTAAGTAGACGAACATTTTTCTTTACAGTTAATTTTTCAATAGCTTCTTCTGTAAATCCTGGTGCAATAATGATTTCCAAGAAAATTCCAGAAAGTTTTTCAGCTGTTTCTGCATCTACTTCGCGGTTTAGTGCAACGATACCACCAAAAATTGATGTTGAATCAGCTTCGTATGCTTCGTTAAATGCTTCCGCAATCGTTTCACCGATACCAACACCACATGGATTCATATGTTTAACTGCAACTGCTGCTGGCTGTTTGAACTCTTTAATGATTTGAAGTGCTGCATTTGCATCTTGAATATTGTTGTAGGAAAGTTCTTTACCATGTAATTGTTCGGCATATGCGATAGAGAAATCAGATGCTAAACGTTTTTGATAGAATGCTGCTTTCTGGTGAGGGTTTTCACCGTAGCGAAGAGGTTGTTTTAATTCATAAGTTAGTGTTAGTTGATCTGGGAACTCTTCACCAACGTAGTTTGTTAAGTAATTTGAAATATATGAATCATACGCTGCTGTATGACGGAATACTTTTGCTGCTAAACGACGACGTGTTTCAAGCGTTGTATGACCTTCTGCTTTTAACTCTGCAAGTACAGCATCATAGTCATTTGAATCTACGATTACTGTTACGTATTTTTGGTTTTTCGCAGCTGAGCGTAGCATTGTAGGACCACCGATATCGATATTTTCAATCGCATCAGCAAATTCAACGTTTGGTTTTGAAATCGTATCAACGAATGGATAAAGGTTTACACATACAATTTCGATTGGTTCGATGCCATGTTCTTGCATTTGTGCTTGATGCTCTGGATCATCATATTTTGCAAGAAGGCCACCGTGAATCATTGGGTTCAATGTTTTAACACGTCCACCTAAGATTTCAGGGAATTTTGTTACTTCATCTACAGATGTAACAGTTACTCCGTTTTCTTGTAAATGTTTTTTCGTACCACCAGTTGATAAAATTTCGTAGTCCAATGCCTCTAATTCTTTCGCAAATTCTAAGATGCCTGATTTATCAGAGACACTGATTAATGCACGTTTCGTCACAATAATTTCCTCCTTAGTTGTAAAGCCAACAGATGTTTGTGTTGGTATGTAAATTCCGGTGACATTCGTCACCATTGTTAAACTAATAATGATTGTAATGCAGCTGGATAAATCTCATGTTCTACTTCATGAATTGTTCTCTCTGTCTTCTCACGATCACCGTCAATCACATTCACGGCTCTTTGCATAATAATCGTACCAGTATCCATACCTTCATCTACATAATGAACTGTGACTCCAGTAATTTTCACACCATGAGCCATCGCTTGACCAATGGCATCTTTTCCAGGAAAGGATGGTAGTAAAGATGGATGGATATTAACTATTTTCGAAGGATAGGCAGATAGTAAAGTGTCACCAATTAACCGCATATAACCTGCAAGCACTAGCCATTCAACCTGATTCTCTTTCAAAGCATTTAACACTTCATATTCATAAGCTTCTTTCGAATCAAAGTCTTTCGGATTCAGTGCTAAAACAGGAATACCTTTTTCAACAGCTCGTTTTGCCACATATGCACCTGGTTGATCTGTAACCACTAATTCAATTTTTGCATTTAGCTGACCACGTTCGATAGTATTTTGAATAGCTTGGAAGTTTGTTCCACTCCCAGAAGCAAATACTGCGATTGATACGTGCTTTTTCATTACGCTAAGCTCCCATCATGTTCACCTTTGAAAATAACACCATCACCTTTAACGACACGACCAATTGTATAAGCTTTTTCACCATATTTTTCAGCGATTGTGATTAATCGTCCAGCTTCAGAAGCGGGAACGGCTAACACAAACCCAATCCCCATGTTGAATACATTATATAAATCACGTTGTTGTAAATTACCTTGTAGTTTTAAAAATTCAAAGACTGGCAATACCGGCCATGTACCTAAATCAATTTCAGTTGCAAGTCCTTCTGGCATCATACGTGGAAGATTTTCATAGAAGCCACCTCCTGTTACATGTGCCATACCGTGTATATCAGACTCTTTTAACATTTCAAGTACTGGCTTTGCATAAATCTTCGTTGGTGTAAGAAGCGCTTCGCCAATTGGGCCAAGATCTTCGAATCCCGCTACAATTGCATCTGGTGTTATACCAGCATCTGCAAATACAATTTTACGAACAAGCGAGTACCCATTTGAATGAACACCGCTAGAGGCAAGTCCAACTAAAACATCACCTTCAGTAATGTGTTCACCTGTTACGATATTTGCCTTTTCAGTAGCACCTACTGCAAAACCTGCTAAATCATATTCATTCTCTTCATAAAGGCCAGGCATCTCTGCAGTTTCTCCACCAATTAAAGCAGCTCCAGATTGCACACAACCATCTGCCACACCTTTTACTATCTGTTCGATTTTCGCTGGTTCTGCTTTACCAACTGCCACATAATCCAAGAAGTAAAGTGGTTCAGCCCCTTGCGCTACAATGTCATTAACGCACATAGCTACACAGTCAATCCCGATCGTATCGTGTTTTTCTGTCATAAAGGCCAATTTTAATTTTGTACCAACACCATCTGTTCCAGAAATCAGAACTGGTTCTTTTAAGTTTAGTTCGGACAAATCAAACATGCCACCAAAGCCACCAAATGTACCTAGGATGCCTTTTCTTGCTGTACGCTCAACATGAGATTTCATACGTTGTACAGCTTCATAGCCTGCTTCGATGTTTACGCCTGCTTGTTCATATGCTTTTGACATGATTCTTCCTCCTCAAATTAATGTACCAATTCTTTTTCGTGTGGCAAGATAGTATCTGGGAATATTTCTGTAGGATACTTACCAGTGAAGCATGCTAGACAATGTCCACAATTTTGGCCCTCATCCGTTCTTCCAATGGCTTGAACCATTCCTTCCACAGATAAGTAAGTTAACGAATCTGCTCCAATTGCTTCACAAATTTCTTGTACGTTGTGATTAGAAGCAATCAATTCTTCGTGTGTTGATGTATCAATACCGTAAAAGCAAGGATTTGTCATTGGCGGTGAACTAATGACAACATGTACCTCTTTGGCACCTGCTTCCTTCAGCATATTAACGATTCTTTTAGAAGTCGTACCTCGAACGATTGAATCATCCACCATTATCACTCTCTTGCCCTGAACAACTTGTCGCACAGGAGAAAGCTTCATCTTAACGCCTCGTTCTCGCATTTCTTGAGAAGGCTGGATAAAAGTACGACCAACATAGCGGTTTTTAATTAAACCTAATTCATAAGGAATACCACTTTCTTCAGAGAAACCAATTGCAGCCGAAATACTAGAGTCTGGAACACCTGTTACAACATCCGCTTCAATATTCACTTCTTTCGCAAGCTGTTTCCCTAAACGTTTACGAGCCATATGGATATTGATGCCATCAATATCTGAGTCAGGACGAGAGAAATAAACGTATTCCATTGTGCATATTGCACGTTCTGCTGGGTATGCAAATTTCTCTGATTTCAATCCTTCATCATTGATTGTGATTAATTCACCTGGTTCTACAGCACGAACAAACTCTGCTCCAATGATATCGAAGGCACAAGTTTCTGAAGCAACTACCCAAGCACCATCAAGTTTTCCAAGTGATAAAGGACGTAAACCATGAGGATCTAAAGCAACTAACATTTCATCCTCCGTCATGATTAAAAAAGCATACGCGCCTTTTAATAAAGTCAAAGCATTTTTTGCACGATCATTCATAGAGCCAAAACCACTTCGTTTTAATAAATGAGCCAAAGCTTCTGTATCAGAAGTTGTTTGAAAAATGCTCCCTTGGCGTTCCAAGTGCTTTTTCAGATGATTCGCATTTACCAAATTTCCGTTATGTGCAATTGAAAGACTGCCTGTCGAAGAGTGGAAAAGTAATGGCTGTACGTTTTCAATACCTCCACCACCGGCAGTTGCATAGCGAACATGTGCGATTGCTGCTTTTCCTTGAAGCTTATCTAGCTTATCGCCAGTAAAGACCTCGTTAACTAAGCCTTCACCTTTCACAGCTTGTAAGTTTTCGCCATCTGTTACAACAATGCCAGCACCTTCTTGACCACGATGTTGAAGAGCGTGTAAGCCATAATAACTCATTTGGGCAGGATTTGGATGACCCCAAATACCAAAAACTCCACATTCTTCGTTTAAACCTCTGATTTCACCAAGCATGGGATAGCTCCTTTCCAAGCTTCTTGGAATTCTGAAACTGAACCCTCAATTAGGATTTCGCTATTTTCGTCACGAATGATTAATTGCGGATTAGATAACACATTTCCAATTTTAGCTGCATCTTGAACAATTGCTTCGAATGCATCTGCATTTTCTTTGTTCACTGAAACTAAGAAACGAGATTGAGATTCACTAAATAATGTAGTAACTGCTGAACCGCTTAAAATTACTTCTGCACCAAATTCAGTTCCAAATGTTGTTTCTGCTAATGCAACTGCAAGGCCACCTTCTGCTAAGTCATGTGCAGATTCAACAAGGCCTTGTTGGATGGCATTCAATAACGCTTCTTGTCTTGTCGCTTCCACTTCTAAATCAATCTCTGGTGCTAAACCAAAAATACGACCGTTATTTTGTAATTTTTGAAGTTCAGAGCCACCAAATTCAGTTTTTGTTTCACCAATCAGGTAGATGAAATCACCTGCTGCTTTTACTTTTTGTGTAGTTGTATGTGCTAAATCTTCGACTAAACCAACCATACCGATTGTTGGAGTTGGATAAATTGCAACACCACTGCGTTCATTATAAAGGGATACGTTCCCGCCAATGACTGGTGATTCTAATGCTTCACATGCTGCTGAAATACCATCTGCTGATTTTTCGATTTGCCAGAAGATTTCTGGTTTCTCTGGATTCCCAAAGTTTAAGCAATCTGTAATAGCTAAAGGTTTACCCCCAGAACAAACAATGTTACGCGCTGCTTCTGCTACTGCAATTTTCCCACCAACTTCAGGATCTAAATAAATATAGCGAGAGTTACAATCTGTTGTCATTGCAAGTCCTTTGTTTGTACCTCGAACACGTACAACTGCTGCATCAGATCCTGGTGCTACAACAGTTGATGTACGCACTTGGTAATCATATTGGTCATAAACCCACTCTTTTGATGCAATGGTTGATTGTTTCAGAAGTGCGAGTAATGTTTCTTTGTAGTTTTCTACAGTTGGCTCTTCGTTTTTCATTTGTTGGAATTCAGTGAAGTATGCTGGTACTGCAGATGGTTTGTGATAAACAGGTGCATCTTCAGCTAAAGCATCTGCTGGTACATTTGCTACTACTTCCCCTTTATGAACAAGACGAAGCATTTTATCCTCTGTTACTTGCCCAATCGCTACAGCATCTAAACCGTATTTTACAAATAGGTCGATGATTTCTTGTTCATGCCCTTTTTTCACAACAATTAGCATACGTTCTTGTGATTCAGAAAGCATCATTTCATAAGGTGTCATGTTTGTTTCACGTTGTGGTACTAAGTCTAAATTCATCTCTATACCGAAACCTGCTTTTGAAGCCATTTCCGCTGAAGAAGATGTAAGTCCTGCAGCGCCCATATCTTGAATCCCTACTAGGGAGTCGTATTTTACAAGTTCTAGACAAGCTTCCAAAAGCAATTTCTCCATGAATGGATCGCCAACTTGGACAGCTGGACGTTTTTCTTCAGAAGATTCACTTAATTCCTCGGAAGCAAATGTTGCACCATGAATACCATCTCTACCTGTTTTAGCACCAACATACATAACCGTGTTACCTACACCTGAAGCAATCCCTTTTTGGATGTCTTTATGGTCAATTAAACCTACACACATAGCGTTAACTAATGGATTTCCCTCGTAGCATGGATCAAATTGAATTTCTCCACCAACTGTTGGAATACCGATACAGTTACCATAGCCTGCAATTCCTGCTACTACTTCTTCAAATAAATATTTGACACGTTTGGATGCATCTAATTCCCCAAAACGTAGGGAGTTTAACATAGCAATAGGACGAGCGCCCATTGAAAATACGTCACGAATAATACCGCCTACACCTGTAGCAGCACCTTGATAAGGTTCAATTGCTGAAGGATGGTTGTGTGATTCCATTTTGAAAACAACCGCTTGCTCATCACCGATATCAACAATCCCTGCTCCTTCACCAGGTCCTTGCAATACGCGAGGCCCCTTTGTTGGGAATTTACGAAGGACAGGCTTTGAGTTTTTGTAAGAACAGTGTTCGGACCACATTACAGAGAAAAGACCTGTTTCTGTCCAATTTGGTGTACGTCCTAGAATATTCTCTACTAAGGCAAATTCTTCGTCTGACAAGCCCATTTGTGCGTATAGCTTTTGCTCTTTAATTTGCTCTGTTGTTGGTTCAAGCTTGGTTGACATATGATTCCCTCCACTGTTTGACAATTGATTTGAATAAGGCAAGGCCATCTGCGCCACCGATTAATTCATTCACTGCGCGTTCTGGATGAGGCATCATACCAAGAACATTCCCTTTTTCGTTGATAATACCAGCAATGTTTTCTAAACTACCGTTCGGATTTTCACTTGCATACGTAAAAACAATTTGGTTGTTGTCTTTTAGTTGTTGCAAAGTTACTTCGTCACAATAGTAATTTCCTTCACCGTGTGCAATTGGAATTTGAATAACTTCGTCTAAATCATATTGGTTTGTAAATAATGTATTATTGTTTACTACTTTTAAATCTACTGTACGGCACATGAATTTAAGATTTTTGTTTCGTAACAAAGCTCCAGGAAGTAACCCTGCTTCTGTTAAAATCTGAAATCCATTACATACCCCAAGTACTGGCTTACCAGCTTCTGCAGCTTTTACGACTTCAGCCATTACATTTGAGAAACGAGCAATTGCACCACAGCGAAGATAATCTCCATAAGAGAACCCCCCTGGCAATAAAATACCGTCATACCCGCTTAAATCTGTTGCATCATGCCAAACGTATTCTGCTTCTTCTCCGAGTTCGTCTTGAATCGCGTGATACATATCTAAATCACAGTTCGATCCTGGGAATACGAGTACTGCGAATTTCATCTTTAGTTAGCCTCCTCGACTTCGTAACGGTAATCTTCAATTACTGTATTCGCTAGTAGTTTTTCACTCATTTCTTTTACAATGCCATCGATGTCTCGTTCAGAAGGATCGATTTGTAATTCTAAATATTTTCCAATGCGAACATCTGCTACTTCGTTATATCCCATTGTGTGCAGGGATCCTTTTACTGCTGAGCCTTGTGGGTCTAATACGCTTTCGCGAAGTGTTACGTAGATTTTCACTTTTTTCATTTAGAAACTCCTCCTAGACGGGATAATATGATTTCATATACTTCAGTTAAGTCACCAAGATCACGGCGGAATACGTCCTTATCAAGATGTTGCTTTGTTTTTGCATCCCACAAACGACATGTATCAGGTGAAATTTCATCTGCTAAAAGCACCTGACCGTTTTCATCACGACCAAATTCTAGTTTAAAATCTACTAATATTACATCAATATCATAGAAAAATGGACGTAGAATTTCATTTATCTTCAAACCATTGTCGTAAAGGGCCATCACTTCTTCTTTAGAAGCGATGCCCATTACGTCAATATGTTCTTCCGAGATAAACGGGTCTCCAAGGTCATCATTTTTGTAATAAAATTCTACGATTGGACGTTTAAGAGGTGTTCCTTCTTCTATTCCTAATCGTTTCGCAAGGCTACCAGCTACGATATTACGTACTACCACTTCGATAGGAATAATATCTACTTTTTTGACAAGTTGTTCGTTGTCTGAAATTTTCTCAACGAAGTGTGAGTCAATACCAGCTGCTTTTAATTTGTCAAAGATCAATGATGTAATGCTGTTATTTAAAACACCTTTACCTGCAATTTCTGCTTTCTTTTCACCGTTGAATGCTGTAGCACTATCTTTGTATTCAACAAACAAAATATGTTCATCTTCTGTTGTATACAATTTTTTTGCTTTTCCTTCATACAAAAGTTGACCTTTTTCCACTGTTTATTCCCCCGGTTTAGGTTTAGTTATTTAGTTTAATCCTAGACGTTCGAAAATCATGTCCACTTGTTTTAGGTGGTGATGGTAATCGAAGCAATCATCTAATTCTTCTTTTGAAAGATAAGAAGTAATTTTTTCATCTGCATCGACAAGTTCGCGGAATTGAATTTGTTCATCCCATGCTTTTGCAGTCAATGGTTGAACAGTATCATATGCTTCCTCACGTACAAGACCCTTGTCGATTAAAGCAAGTAACACACGTTGAGAGTAAATCAAACCAAAAGTGCGTCCCATGTTACGTTTCATGTTTTCTGGGAAGACTGTTAGGTTTTTCACGATATTGCTAAAACGAGTTAACATATAATTTAAACCGATTGTTGTATCAGGTAGGATGATACGCTCTGCGGATGAATGTGAAATATCACGTTCATGCCATAAAGAAACGTTTTCGTATGCAGTTACCATATGACCACGGATAACGCGAGCCATACCAACCATATTTTCAGAACCGATTGGATTACGTTTATGAGGCATTGCAGAAGATCCTTTTTGACCTTTTGCAAAGAATTCTTCTACTTCACGAGTTTCAGATTTTTGAAGTCCGCGGATTTCAGTTGCAAATTTCTCAATAGAAGTAGCAACCAATGCAAGAGCTGCAATGTATTCTGCATGGCGATCACGTTGCAATGTTTGTGTAGAAATTGGTGCAGCTTGTAGCCCTAATTTTTCACAAACGTATTGTTCAACAAATGGCTCAATATTTGCGTAAGTACCTACAGCACCAGAAATTTTTCCTGTTTCAATTGTTTTAGTTGCTGCTTCAAAACGTTCTAGGTTACGTTTCATTTCTTCATACCAAAGGGCAAGTTTTAGACCGAATGTAGTTGGTTCAGCGTGAACACCATGAGTACGTCCCATCATAACTGTAAATTTATGTTCTTTTGCTTTTTCAGCAATAATATCGATAAAATTACGAATATCTTTTCTTAGGATTTCATTTGCTTGTTTTAATTGGTAAGAAAGAGCTGTATCTACAACGTCAGTTGAAGTTAAACCATAATGTACCCATTTACGTTCTTCACCAAGTGATTCAGATACGGCACGCGTGAATGCTACGACATCGTGACGAGTCTCTTTTTCAATTTCTAAAATACGATCAATATCAAAAGTTGCGTTTTCACGAATCTTCGCAACATCTTCTTTTGGAATTTCGCCAAGTTCTGACCAAGCTTCACAAGCTAAAATCTCAACTTCTAACCATGCTTGGTATCTGTTTTGTTCTGTCCAAATTGCGCCCATCTCAGGACGAGTATAACGTGCTATCATTATTGTCTCCTTCTATTCTGCCCAGATGGCAGAATCATCAATTTCTCTAATAGTATGATCAAGATCATCCGTCATTATTGTAACATGTCCCATCTTCCGATTCTTCTTTGCTTGTTGTTTTCCATAAAGGTGAATAGACCAATCTGGATATTTTAGTAAAGAGTTCGTAACAGGCATGACATGTTGCCCTAGAATATTCACCATAACAGAAGGGCTCCAAAGTTTGGGCTTACGTAAAGGCCAGCCACAGATTGCTCGAATGTGTTGATGAAATTGCGAAATGTTACAAGCTTCGATTGAGTAATGACCAGAATTATGAGGTCGCGGAGCTAATTCATTGATCAAAATCGTTCCATCTTTAAGGACGAACATTTCAACAGCTAATGTACCGATTAGTTGAAGATGATCTGCAATTCTTTCTGCAGCATCGATGGCTAATACCGCTGTCTTTTCTTCAATTCTTGCAGGTACAATTGTTTCATGAAGAATATGGTTAACATGAATATTTTCTCCGATTGGTAAACAATATGTTTCGCCTTGCTTATTTCGTTGAACAATAACAGAAACTTCTTTTATGAATGGAACAAACGCTTCTGCTACACAAGCCGAATGTTCAAATAATGGTTCTGCTAGTGCTAATTCAGAAGATGAATGAATCGTCTGCTGACCTTTTCCATCATAACCACCACGAGCTGTTTTTACGATACAAGGATAACCAACTTTTTCAATGTTTTTCACTAATTCATTAAAATTTTGACATGCAATGTAATTTGCAACGGGACAGCCTGATTCACTAATGGCCGATTTTTCCTGAATGCGGTCTTGTGTAATCTTGATTAACTCAGCGCCTTGTGGTACATAAGCAATTTCTGTTAATTGTTTTAATCCTTCATAATCGATATTTTCAAATTCAAACGTAATGACGTCACTTATTTCTGCTAATTCTTCAAGAGCAGTTTGATCATTGTAAGGTGCAACAATTCGAATGTCTGCAACTTGACCACATGGCGAATCCATCGTTGGTTCTAATACAGCAATTTTAAATCCAGCTTCTTTTGCAGCAAGTGCCATCATACGTCCAAGCTGACCCCCACCAATAATACCAATGGTTTGACCAGGAAAAATCGTTTTCATCACTGTAATTCACCTGTGCTTTCTAAAGCTTTCATCTTCATCTCTTGTCGTCTTGCTTCTATTTTTTCAGTAATAACTGTATTGGTTGTTGATAATATTTGTGCTGCTAACAATCCTGCGTTAGTCGCTCCGGCTTTCCCAATCGCCACTGTTGCTACAGGAACACCTCCTGGCATTTGCACGATTGATAATAATGAATCGATTCCATTTAACGCCTTAGATTGAACTGGTACGCCAATAACAGGTAATGTAGTTTTGGCTGCTACCATTCCTGGTAAATGAGCTGCACCGCCAGCGCCAGCTATAATGACATGCAGTCCCCTGCTACGAGCTTCCTGTGCATATTCAAACATCAAGTCAGGTGTACGATGAGCAGAGACTACTTTTTTTTCATATGGAATTTCTAATTCATCTAAAATGTCACAAGCATATTTCATAGTTTCCCAATCACTTGAACTTCCCATGATTACGCCAATTTTCGGATTCATGTATGTAAGCCTCCTATCAATTACGCCTCGGGGTAACTGGTCCAAATTTTGAATCTCGCTCAAAATTTATGACATCCGCCGGAGGCTTTAACTTCTATCAGCGAGTGTTTATGGCACCTGTTAAAAGAAGTTAAACAAATAAAATATCCTCAGATACCCCAATTCACACATTATTACCATGCGCGAAAAGCAGATACCTGAGGATTTTGAAATGACAGGGCTATGGAAAATAGAATTTCCCCTGTACATTATTCCTAAAGTTGCTTTCCCGCATAGTCCAGCATTTACGGTGCTGGGTAGAGACACTAGAGCCAATCCTCTAGCATATATGGGGATTCGATGTTTTTCTACTCACATTTTAACAATAGAAAGAATACAAGTCAACAACAAAATACGAACAATAAAATATGTTAAAAAGTTCATCGTTCGTATTTTAATCAGATTTCGTTCTATTCTCCTATTAACATGCCTTTAAATTTGATGATTTGACGAATCGGAACAGGCTCTCCATTCACCATTTGAAACAGGGGTTCCTCTTTTCTACCTACTGGCATATAGCCTTCTTTCTTCATTCTTTCCAAACATGCGTCAATTGTTTCGGTTTCTTCTACTTCAAACCATACTTGTTTTTTAGCCAAAGTGTCACTTCCTTACATAGGTCTTCTCTTATTATAACTGTTAGGACATCTTTCATTATAAAATGAAACTTCACTCAGTGGGGATTTTCTTCATCCAAATCCAACATTGAGTGTTAGTTGACCCAATCAGCTTTTTATCTCAGTTGATCCTCTACCTATCCTCTTGTCTCCTACCTTAGCCTTACAGTGGGAGCTTAACATTCCGTTAATGAGAAATAAAAAAATACACAGGATTCCATATCCTGTGTATAATTCTATATTCCATTAAATTTCTATTTCTTTTTCTTGTGCTTGGATACGTGCAACACCAGTAGATATAGCAGCAAGTCTTACAGCTCTTGCGACAGTATCTGTTACACGTGCATCGAAAATCTCCGGTACAATTCGTCCATCTTTCAAATCTTGTTCAGTGATAAGAGAAGCAATTGCACTAACTGCAGCTAGTTTCATTTCTTCATTGATATCTGATGCACGTACATCTAATGCTCCTCTAAAAATACCAGGAAATGCTAGCATATTGTTAATTTGGTTTGGATAATCTGATCTTCCTGTTGCAATTATTCTTACTCCCCACTCATTAGCATGATCATATGAAATCTCTGGATTTGGATTAGCTAATGCAAATACAATCGGATTATCATTCATGGACTGAATCATTTGCTTAGTTAAAACATTTGCTACAGACACACCGATAAAAATATCCGCACCTGTTAAAGCATCTTCAAGTGAACCTTGTACCCCATCTAAATTACTAAACTTTGCAATGCGCTCTTTCATCGAATTCATACCTATTTTACGATCTTTATGAATAATTCCTTTAGTATCACATACAATCATATGTTCAAATCCTAAGTTACGTAATAAGCGCAAAATTGATATTCCAGCTGCACCAGCCCCATTAATAACTACTCGTACATTTTTAATATCTTTATTGACAATTTTCAATGCATTTAATATTCCGGCACCAACAACGATTGCCGTTCCATGTTGATCATCATGAAAAACAGGTACATTGCATTCTTCCCTAAGACGCTCTTCAATAACAAAGCAACGGGGTGCTGAAATATCTTCTAGATTAATAGCGCCAAAGGTTGGACTAATGGCTTTCACAGTTTGTATAATTTCTTCTGAATCCTTTGTATCTAAACAAATTGGAAAGGCATCTACATTTGCAAAACGTTTTAATAAAAGTGCTTTCCCCTCCATCACCGGTAATGCAGCTTCTGGCCCAATATCTCCTAATCCAAGTACAGCTGTGCCATCCGTTACGACCGCCACTAAATTCCCCTTCATTGTATAGTCATAAACAGCATTTTGATTTTTTTCAATTTCAATACAAGGCTCTGCAACTCCTGGTGAATAGGCTAAACTCAAATCCTCGATCGATTCTACAGGCAACTTAATCTGTACATCTAACTTACCATTCAAATTTTTGTGCAAATCTAAAGCTCGTTCTCGTAAACTCTTCAATAGTTACACAACCCCTTTTAAGTAGTAAACCATTTTCTAATTCAAGTTTTGGAAATTGAATTAGACCACCAATCAAGTGCTTCATGTTCGATTTTTACTCGAAACATTATAAAACTCATTACGGCTATAGAGATATATACTAGTGTACTATTAACCATTTGTCAATATTATTTGAATATTCATTTTATTTTAGTTGTTTAATTAACTAAAGTATTTTTTCATAACATCTTATATAATATTTTCTAAAGAGTAATTTTATAACTCGGCAATTTCTGAGGTTATTTGAGAAATGTAAACGATAAGCAATTTATAGAGCGGCTATTTATTATTATGGAGATGAGGGAAATTTATAAAAAAATAGACACTGTTAAAGATATTGTTGATTTTTATAGGTTTGGCTACAGACGGATGCTTTCCGCAGGAGTCGCCGTCTTTCACTTAATAAAAGCTTATTCAATATCAACAATTAAGTATAACAGGGTCAAAAAATAAAAAAGGTACTACCGATAAAATCAGCAGTACCTTAGTAAGCCTAGCAATGTCCTACTCTCGCAGGGGGACAGCCCCCAACTACCATTGGCGCTAAAGAGCTTAACTTCTGTGTTCGGCATGGGAACAGGTGTGACCTCTTTGCC
>NZ_JBIWGZ010000009.1:0-165425 GCF_044763875.1 Rummeliibacillus sp. NPDC094406
TAGGCACGCCGCCAGCGTTCGTCCTGAGCCAGGATCAAACTCTCCATAAAAGTAAAGTTTGAAAGCTCATTAGCTTTGCTAGCGTATCATCTATAGAAAGATGATATCTATTGTTTGTCCTTGTCACTAACAGAAGTTAGTAAACAAAGTTTATTGATTAACGTCTTGCTTGTTCAGTTTTCAAGGTTCATATCTTGTCGTTATCTTAACGACTTATAAATCTTATCACATCCGATTTCTAAAGTCAATAACTTTTTTATCAGAAGTTTTAAGTCTTAATATGTTGTTTGTTTTCTCTTAACGAGTCAACGTTGATAACTATACGCTTCTTCTAAATAATTGTCAACACTTTATATTAAAAAAGTTTTAAAAGGTTGTTTGTAATCATATATATAGCCAGGAGGTGAGCATACTGATTAAAAGAATACTTATAATGACGGTTATTATGATGGCTTTATTGTTATTTTTAATACCTTCTAAAAATTCAATAGTAGAAGTTTTTCGTTTAACAGATGAACCAAATGTGATTACAAAAGGAAACTACGGTATTTCTTTAACGATAGATTTATCATATGCAGATGCAAAATTTATCGAATGGTTAAACGAAGCTAAAGTTCCATATCCATTATTAATGGTGGATACTGATTTATTAAAGAGATCCCCAACCCTTGTTAAAGTTATTCAATCTAAAAACATTCCAATAGGATTATTGGGGAAAAACAGTGATTTCTATGAGACCAACCCTTCACAGCTCGAAAGAGATATTAGCACTTTTAGTTCTATTATGAAGCGACCACCTCTTTGGTTTAGAACGAAGGACTATGTCTTTCTCCCAGAAGTTACAAGAGTTTTATGGAAGGAACAGATTAACATGCTAGCGGCATCTAAAATTCAAACGAGTAAAAGTGAATTGAAGCTCTCAAAAGGTGATATTGTGGCTATTCCTTACCACCAGGAAGAACGGTTACAACTAAAACAAATTGACCAACTTATAGAAAGGAACTCCTTTCAACCAATAGAGGAAACGATTTTTGGATACTCTATTAAAACGAAAAAAACCCCATAATAACGGAGGTATTCAAAGTCTACCTTTGGACTCCTCCATTCAAGGGTAAACGGAGAAGTAAAAGATATATATTAAATTTCGGCTAGTGAAAAAGGAGCAGTTTCATAAGTGTTTTGATTTCCACACCAATGAAGCTGCCCCTTTGATTATTTACGTTTTGTCTTTTTATTACTTTGGTTTTCTTCTTGTGTTTTTTTCACTTTAGTATTTTGGTCCTCTTGTTCACTACGTGCTTTACGACGTTCTTCTCGTTTTTTTATATCCTCAGCAGATTTTGCATTATATTTTGGTAGCTCCAGTAATTGGAATGCATTTACCGCAAGAATTGGGAATAATAATATCGTGATGTATTCATTACCACCAGCTGATCGTACCCAAAGTGCGATTAGCCATTCAATAACACTAACAAAAATCATAAAGAATAAGGAAGAAATCAGAATATGCTTTTTGCCAGTCATTTTCACTTTTTTAATTGCTGTTAAACTTGCTGCTACGATTAAAATGACTAATAACCCTATGTAAAGAAGCCAATCATTAGCGCTGTGCGCATATGGTTTGAAGCGGAATAAAATAACATCTATTAAAGCAACAATTATTAATAATATTTGTACCCAATTCCATAAAGTTAATGACCTGCAAATATTAACACCTATTTGATGCACTGTTAAGTAGGCAAAGTATCCCATTTGGCAAATCATACTCATTGTAAAACCAAGGAAGACAAACCATAGGAGTCCGCCAAATGCTTCTCCCCATTCACCATTTGAAAAATGTTGAGCATAAAAATCTCCCCAACGAACGATTATACTCATTAATCCGGTAACAACTCCACCAATTATGAGTGCTCTAAAAGCAAATTTAAACCAATTTCGTATCGTCACGACTAAAGGCCTCCGTTTTTTACAGATTCTTGTTTCATTCTAACAACCAATATCGAAAAAATCTATTTCTTCCCTCATTCCATACATATTCCACGAACAAATGTGAACAATAATTGAAACAACTTATGCAAAAGTGAGGGAAGTATATGTACAAAAAGGCGGTAATTTTTACTCTTCTATTCGTTATTCTATCTGGTTGCTCCTCTCCCGTACAACAAAATCAGTCCTATGATGATATAAAAAAATCCACTCTTGATGCATTGCAAACGGAAGAAGGGAAAAAAGTATTCCGAAAGCTGTTAGAGGATCCAGATATGCGTGATTTACTCGTATTGGAGCATGATGATGTCAAAAAAGCGGTACAGGAAACTTTAATGTCAAAAAAAGCAGAAGAATTTTGGAAAAAAGAATTTGAAGATCCTAAATTCCGCGAAACCTTTGCAAAAGGCATGAAAAAAGAACAAAAAGACTTGGCTAAAGATTTGATGAAAGATGCTTCTTTCCAAAAAGATTTAGAACAGTTCTTCTCACAACCCGATATGCAAAAGCAATTAGAAAAAGTTATGAAGTCCGCAAATTCTAAAAAGGAATTAGAAAAAGTCATTACAGAAGTAATTAATAGCCCACTACTACAAGAAAAATGGACGAAGCTTATTCAATCTGCAGGTGAAAAAACTTCAGGAGGGGAAACATCTAAAGGCGGCGGTGGTGGCGGCGGTGAAAACAAAGGAAAAAGCCAAGGAAAATAGGAACGGATCTTTTCCAAAACTATTACAGCACGACCTTTAACTAATTATAAAGGGATGTATCATTAGTGACTGTCTACACTTATGATACATCCCTCTTTGTTATTCTTTATTTAATTTATCAATCACACGTTGTGCAATTTCAAGATAAATTTGACCGTTGGAGTGGTTTTTGGCATATACAGATGGAGCAAAGTCAACTTCATTCCAATCTGGTTGTCCTAAAGGAATCTGTCCAAGTAAGTCTGTGCGTAATTCGTCAGCTAATTTAGGACCGCCGCCTTGACCAAATACATATTCGCGCTCTCCTGATACATCAGATTGGAACCATGACATGTTTTCAATAACACCTAAGATAGTATGTTCTGTTTTGATCGCCATTGCGCCTGCACGCGCTGCTACGAATGCTGCAGTTGGATGTGGAGTTGTCACAACGATCTCGTTAGACTCAGGTAGCATTTGATGAATATCAAGCGCTACATCCCCTGTACCTGGAGGTAAATCTAATAGTAAGTAATCAAGATCTCCCCAATCCACATCGCGGAAGAATTGATCTAACACTTTCCCAAGCATTGGTCCACGCCATACAACTGGTGCATTATTTTCTACAAAGAATCCCATAGAAATCATTTTCACACCAAAACGTTCGACTGGAATAATACGATTTTCTTCAATAACAGGCATTGTTTGTACACCCATCATATCCGGAACACTAAAACCATAGATGTCTGCATCAATTAAACCAACTTTTTTACCAAGGCGAGATAATGCAACCGCTAAGTTAACAGAAACGGTAGATTTACCTACGCCACCCTTACCAGATGCAATAGAAATAAATTTCACTTTATTTAATGGGGACAATAAATCTTGTGCTTCTGCACGAGTTGCCGTACCACGGAATTTTTCAATATCTTCGGATGAAAGTTCTGAGAATCGAATACCAACAGTTTTACATCCAGCACCCTTTAATACATTAACAATTTCCATTTGAAGAGAAAGTTGTTCCGGTGTATTTGTTTTCGCAATAGCGATTTTTACACTGACATGTTCCTTTTCCTCTTTAATTGAAACTTCAATAATGCCGCCTGTTTCAGTCAATGCTTTATGTAGAAAAGGATCTTTTAATTCTCCAACTAATTCTCGAACTTGTTGTTCATTAATCACTGTAGACACTCCTCTAATTATAATTTCGACTTTAGTATATCATAACGCTTACAAATAAGTATTGTGCGCTACTCATTCTACAATAGAATCTGAGTAACGCTCGATCCCATCTACGATTGCTTCAGCCATTTTTTGTTGATAATCAGGTGATGAAAGTAACTCCGCTTCTTGTGGATTACTTAGAAAACCTGTTTCTACAAGTACTGACGGCATTTTGACCTTCTTGAGTAAATAGACTTGCTTAATTGCTAATGCTTCACGATCGGTATTCTTGAGCTGTTCTTTAATAGACTCTTGAATCGCTTTAGCTAAAAGCTCACCGGCCGGATGGCCATCTTTATGATAAAACACTTGAGCGCCATGCCACTTTGATTCTGGAATGGCATTTGCATGAATACTGATGAAAAGATCTGGTTTTGCTTCATTAACCAATTTCTCTCTCAGAAAAATATCTTCTTTTTTTCTTTCTCTCAATGTTTGAAATTCAGCATTTGGTTGATGCTCAGCAATCACATCATCGTCTTTAGTACGCGTCATCACTACTTTTGCTCCCTTTTCCTTTAAGAGCTTTTCCACATTTTTTGAAATTGCTAGCGTAATATTTTTTTCAACAAGTTCTGATGTTGACGCACCACCATCAATTCCACCATGCCCAGCATCTAAGACAATTTTAACGCCACCTAAAGTTTCTGAAACAAAGAAGCCACGATTAGATGCTTTTGTTTCATATACAACTAAGAATATACAAGCTACTAATACTACACTCCATATAAGCCAACGCTTCAAGCACAGACACCACCTTTTTACACTAACATATGCCTGTGTAAGGGAGTATATGTCCTTTCCTATATTCAAAGTTGGTCAACAAAAACATTATTTAGCATTAAAACACTTTTAGATTTTGCCTTTTGAACAAAATACCCCCTATCCAACAATAGAAAAGAGGGTAAAAAAATTCTATTATTTTTTAAATCACGATCTAATAATTTTGATCAAACAATTTATAGTTAAAACTCCACCGTAGAATTCAGTATGTAGCATTCATATATTATTCCACTCCCTTTTTAATGGATTTTTAATAATATTTTTATTATATTTTTATTCATAAACTTTTTTCCTGTAGTATCCTGAAATAGTGACAACTTAAATTACTTTAATTCGTCAATAATATAGAATTTATTTTGTGGAGGAATTAAAAATAATGAATTACGAGCTATTTCAACAAATCAATGGACTAGCCGGACACTCAAAAATTTTGGATGATTTAATGATATTCCTTTCGAGTAGTGTCCCTTATGTGGTAGTCCTTTTATTACTTTACCTTTGGTTTATAGGAAATAAACAAAAAGGTATCGAAATAAGATATACAGCATTATATGCTGTTTTTTCTTCAGCAATTGCATTATTCATTAATGTAATTATTCATATGGTCTATTATCACCCGCGTCCATTTGTAGCACACCATGTACACAAATTAGTACCGCATGCTGCAGATTCTTCTTTCGTAAGTGATCATGCAATATTAGTATTTGCTATTGCATGGACATTGCTTTTACGAAATACCCGTGGGAAATATATTGTTTTACTGTGGGCTACAATGGTTGGACTTTCACGTGTTTATGTTGGCGTTCATTACCCATTTGACGTGATAGGAAGTATAGTACTTTCATTTGCAACAAGTAGTCTAGTCATTTATTTTTCAAACAAATTGGAACCTCTAGTACAATTACTATTCCGCGTTTACCATCGTATCAACAAGTTTGAAAAGAACAATAAAGAGATATATAGATAGAAAAATAATACTTATAAGCAAATTAAAAGTGACCGTAAAAAAATACGGTCACTTTTTTAGTTTAATTAAAAAATATATCTAGGAAATACGTTTACATAGGTTATGTTTTAACTTTCTATCATAACATTTCAAGGTTACAAAAAAGACCCCCAACCATATCGGTTGAGAGCCTTGGAAACGCCAATAATTAACGTTTTGAGAACTGAGGTGCACGACGAGCGCCGCGTAGACCTGGTTTTTTACGTTCTTTCATACGAGGGTCACGAGTAAGTAGACCTGCTGATTTAAGTGCTGGACGGAAATCAGGGTCAACTGTTAGTAACGCACGAGCGATACCATGACGGATTGCGCCTGCTTGACCTGTGAAACCACCACCGTTTACGTTTACGTAAATATCGTAGCTACCTAGAGTTTCAGTTGCTACTAATGGTTGTTTAATAACTTCGCGTAAAGATGCGAATGGGACGTAGTTTTCAACGTCGCGGTTGTTGATAACGATTTTGCCTTCGCCTGGTACTAAACGTACGCGGGCAGTTGAGCTTTTACGACGACCAGTGCCGATATATTGAACTTGTGCCAAGGTTGTATCCTCCTCTAATTATTATCCGCGAAGCTCGTAAGCTTCAGGTTTTTGTGCAGCATGTGGGTGTTCAGAACCAGTGTAAACATGTAGTTTGTTGAACATTTGACGACCTAAAGAGTTCTTAGGAAGCATGCCTTTAATTGCTAATTCCAACATTTGAGTTGGATATTTTTCTTTCATTTCGCCAGCTGTGCGAGTTTTTAAACCGCCAGCAAATTGAGTGTGGCGGTAGTAAATTTTGCCTTTTAATTTGTTACCTGTTAACTCAATTTTTTCTGCGTTGACGATGATTACGTGATCACCTGTATCAACGTTTGGTGTATAGATTGCTTTATGTTTACCACGTAAAATAGCAGCTACTTCAGAAGCTAAGCGACCAAGAGTTTGGCCTTCAGCGTCTACAACTAACCATTTACGTTCTACTTCGTGACCTTTAGCCATGAATGTTGTACGCATTTTAGTATCCTCCTACAATTATCAAATTGTTTCTATTACTCTGTTCCAATTGTTTTCTTTATCCTCAAAAGCTAAGATTCGGGGCTTATCTTGTGGGGTAATGAAAATACCATATGTCATCTTACAACATATAGCAATGTAAGTCAAGCATTTCGAGAAAAACACCTGGAAAAGTTGCTTCAATCTTCATAATGCACATTTTCAAGGTATAAACCTTGTGGTGACGCAGTTTTACCTGCATTTCCTCTGTCTAAAGATGCAATAATTTCAGCCAACTCGCATGGCTGACGTTTAGCAATCCCTACTTCCCAAAGTGTTCCTGCAATGATACGCACCATATTGTATAAAAAGCCATTTCCTTCAATCACCATATTCAGTTCTTCTCCGTGCCACTCGAATGCTAAAAAAGAGACTGTACGAACTTTATCTTGCACACTTGTATTTGCTGCGCAAAAACATGAAAAATCATGAGTTCCCAGAATGTACTGTGCTGCTTCCTCCATTGCTTTAACATCTGGCTTCACCCCATTGGTGGGTGTTGCATAAAAACGTCTAAAAGGGTTCTGTACATCTTCACATGACCAAATATAGCGATACCTCTTGCCATGGACACTATAGCGAGCATGGAAATCATCAGATACTTCCTCTATATTCACAACACGAATATCTCGTGGCAATTGAACGTTTAATGCTCGTGCATAACGATCAAGAGGAATAGACAATGTTGTGTCAAAGTGGATAACCTGTCCTGTTGCATGGACCCTGGCATCTGTTCGACCACTTGCTGTCACATGGACAATCTCACCTTTATGCATTTTTGTAAGTACCTTTTCAATTTCCTGTTGTACAGTTCTTTGTTTGGGCTGTACTTGGTATCCCGAAAAATTGGTACCATCATATGCGATGGTGGCTTTCATTCTTCTTTTCATCGTTATGCAATCTCCTATTTCTATTAACTACGCAAATATACTAATACAATTGTCATCGCTACAATGGAAAGAAGAGCTATCGTGTCTCCTATACTCCATTTTAATTGACGATAACGAGTTCTTCCTTCTCCACCGCGATACCCACGAACTTCCATAGCTATTGCTAAATCTTCTGCTCGTTTAAAAGCACTTACAAATAACGGAACTAATAATGGAACAACTGCTTTTATTCGCTCTTTAATTGTGCCTGTTGTAATATCAGAACCTCTTGCCATTTGTGCCTTCATAATCTTGTCTGTTTCATCCATTAATGTTGGGATAAAGCGTAATGAAATGGACATCATTAACGCTAATTCATGTACAGGTAGTTTTAACTTTTTCAGCGGATTTAACAACACTTCCATCCCATCCGTAATAGAAATAGGAGAAGTAGTTAATGTTAAGATGGATGTCACAAACACCAATACTAAAAAACGAACGGAAATATAAATTCCTTGTCTTAGCCCTTCTTCGTGAATATGGATAAACTTCCACTCATATAGTATGGGTCCTTCTTTTGTAAAGAATATATGCAATAAAAAAGTAAATACCATCAATATTAAAACTGGCTTTAAACCATTAATCAAAAAGTACATTTTAATGCGTGACATCAATATTATTAGTAATGTGAATACTAAGAGAGCAATGTATGAAGGCGTATTATTAGCCAAAAACACAACAATGATAAACGCAAATACAAATACCAGCTTAGAACGTGGATCCAATCTATGAACAAATGAATCCCCTGGAATGAAACGACCGAAAATCATTTTATCCATCATTGGTGATCACGCTCCTCTCGCAACACTTGCGCAATCACCTTTACCAACTCTTCTTCTGTTAAACAAAGCTTTGGAAGCTTACGACCAATTTTCTGTTCAAGTTGGTTTTGAAAATGAACAATATGAGGTACTTCCAAACGAAAGCTAGCTAATTTATCAGCATCACTAAAAATTTCTTGTGGTGTGCCGGTTAGTACACAACGTCCTTCATGCATAATTGCTATGTGATCAGCATACCGTGCAGCATCCTCCATGCTATGTGTTACCAGAATTGTCGTTAAATTACGTTCTTTGTGTAATTGATAAAATAAATCCATAATTTCTTTACGGCCTCTAGGATCCAGCCCTGCTGTTGGTTCATCTAAAACTATCACTTCAGGTTCCATTGCTAATACACCAGCAATAGCTACGCGACGCATTTGCCCACCTGATAAGTCAAAAGGGGATTTCTCAAGTACTGTTTCAGGAAGTCCTACTAACTTCGTTAATGTATGTGCACGTTCAATGGACTCTTCCTCCGATACACCAAAATTCATGGGCCCAAAGATGATATCTTTTATTACCGTTTCTTCAAACAATTGATGTTCAGGAAATTGAAAAACAATACCCACTTTTTGACGTACTAAACGTAAATCCTTTACTTTCTTACCTGCAGTTATGGTTTTATTGCCAATACGTATGGCTCCTTCTGTAGGCTTTAATAATGCATTTAAATGTTGCAAGATTGTTGATTTACCTGAACCAGTGTGTCCGATGATGGCTTGATAACTACCTGAAGGAATAGCTAAATCTACATCAAATAACGCTCTTTTTTCAAAAGGTGTTCCAGGTGCATATGCAAAACTTACTTTTTGAAGTTCGATGTCCATAGATCATTCACCAACTGTTCTTCTGTCATGTATTCACCTAGAAGTTGTACACCTTCTGCTTGTAAAAGCTTTGTAAGCTTCATCGCAAATGGCAAATCCAATCCAAGTTCAACTAATTGATCGCCTAATGCAAAAATTTCAGATGGAGTTCCTTCAGCAAACTTTTTCCCACCATTCATAAACAATAAACGATCAGCCATAATTGCTTCTTCTAAATCATGTGTAATCGATAAAACGGTTAACCCGGTTTCCTCACGTAGGGCTCTTACAATCGAAAGTACCTCTTGACGCCCTTGAGGATCAAGCATGGATGTTGCTTCATCTAAAATAAGTAAACGTGGTTGTAATGCAAGTGCTCCTGCTATAGCAACACGTTGTTTTTGTCCACCTGATAAATGCTGAGGCTCATGATTTAAAAAGCCGTCCATTTTTACTTGTTGCAAGGCATCATGAACACGCTTGACCATTTCCTCGTGAGGAACACCGTTATTTTCTAAAGCAAATGCTACATCATCTTGTACTGTAGCACCTACAAATTGGTTATCTGGATTTTGGAAAACCATTCCGATTTGAGAACGAGCTTCCCATAAATTTTCTTCGTTTAATGTTTGCCCCATAACTTGCACATTCCCTTTTTGAGGAAAAAGCAAACCGTTAATTAGGCGGGCAATGGTTGATTTACCTGAACCATTATGACCTACAATTGCAATCCATTCGCCCTCTTCAACCTTAAAAGAAACATCTTCCACTGCATTTTTTACTGCGGGCTCATCAGGTGCATATGTGAATGTCACATTATTCAGTGATAAGATTTCATGCATGTGTTTAAACTCCTCTCACTAGACTATACTAAGCTCTGCTCTTCTATAACTTACACTGTTTTATGTATGATTACTAGTTGGAATTAGTTTTTATTAAAAAAATACGACTTTTCCCATTATGGCAAAAGTCGAATCTAAGAATTACTATCAAAATGAAATAAAAAAGCGCGCACCCCATTCAGAGAAATGCGCATAATTGGATATCTCCCGTTCTAAGGCTGCTCAGACCTTAAACGTGAATGGGGTGCGTAGAGCTAAACGAGACAGCACAATGTCCGCTCATCATAACGCTCAGCTTTTAAATTTGTCGTATAAATCTTCATTTTTTGAAAAAAAGAGGGTGTAAGTTCAAATTGTTGTGAACAAGTACACCCTCCCCCGCATCGTTATAATTAAACTAATTCAATTACAACTACAGGCGCACCGTCACCACGGCGAGGTCCAATTTTCATAATGCGAGTATAACCGCCTTGACGGTCAGCGTAGCGTGGTGCTACATCATCAAACAATTTTTGAAGTGCAAAAACTGTTGATTCATTACCTTCAGCATCAGTTGAAGTTGCTACTTCACGACGGATAAATGCTGCAGCTTTACGACGAGCGTGTAAGTCACCGCGTTTACCTAGAGTAATCATTTTTTCAACTACTGAGCGTAATTCTTTCGCACGAGTTTCTGTTGTTTCAATGCGTTCGTTAATGATTAAGTCTGTTGCTAAATCACGTAACATCGCTTTACGTTGAGAACTTGTACGTCCAAGTTTTCTGTAACCCATGGATGTTTCCCTCCTTCGTTCAATTACTGATCATACTTATTTTAAAATCGCTTAGTCTTCTTCTCGTAACCCTAAACCAAGCTCTTCTAACTTCGCTTTTACTTCTTCTAATGATTTACGTCCTAAGTTACGTACTTTCATCATATCGTCTTCAGACTTGTTAGCAAGTTCAAGAACAGTATTGATGCCTGCACGTTTTAGGCAGTTGTAAGAACGAACAGAAAGATCTAGTTCTTCAATAGTCATCTCTAGAACTTTTTCTTTTTGATCTTCTTCTTTTTCAACCATGATTTCAGCAGTTTTTGCTTCATCAGTTAAACCAACGAAGATATTTAAGTGCTCGGTTAAAATCTTAGCTCCGAGCGAAATCGCCTCTTTAGGACCGATGCTGCCATCTGTCCACACATCTAGTGAAAGCTTATCGTAATCAGAAGATTGTCCAACACGAGTACCTTCAACTGTGTAGTTGACGCGTGAAACTGGAGTGTAAATAGAGTCGATCGGGATCACGCCGATAGGAAGATCCTCACGTTTGTTTTGATCAGCTGGAGTGTATCCACGTCCACGTTGCGCATACATACGCATACGAAGATGACCATTTTTAGCAACAGTTGCAATGTATAGATCTGGGTTTAATACTTCTACGTCACTGTCATGCGTAATATCCGCAGCAGTTACAACCCCGTCACCTTTAAAATCAATTTCAATGACTTTTTCTTCATCAGAATAGATTTTTAAAGCTAGCTTTTTAATGTTCAAAATAATTGATGCAACATCTTCTACAACGCCTTCAATAGTAGAGAATTCGTGTAGTACGCCGTCAATTTGGATTGAGGTTACAGCAGCTCCTGGTAAAGAAGACAGAAGGATACGACGTAGTGAATTACCCAAAGTAGTCCCATACCCACGTTCAAGTGGTTCTACAACAAACTTGCCGTATTTTAAATCATCACTGATCTCAACGGTTTCAATCTTTGGTTTTTCAATTTCGATCATTCAATTTACCCTCCTTCAAAACATCGAATATATGGTATTAATTCCATCATAAAATCGAATGTCAATCAATCATAAAGATTGTTATTCTGTTTGTGTATAAAAAGTGTACTCAATACATAAGAGAGTTGCAACTATTATACACGACGACGTTTTGGTGGGCGGCAACCATTATGAGGAACTGGAGTTACATCTTTGATAGCTGTAACTTCTAAACCTGCAGCTTGAAGTGCACGGATAGCAGCTTCACGACCTGCACCAGGACCTTTAACAGTTACTTCTAAAGTTTTTAAACCATGTTCTAGAGATGCTTTAGCAGCAGTTTCAGCAGCCATTTGTGCAGCGAATGGTGTAGATTTACGTGAACCTCTGAAACCTAGCGCACCAGCTGAAGACCATGAAACAGCATTACCTTGCATGTCAGTGATGGTTACAATTGTATTATTAAATGTAGAACGAATGTGTGCAATACCAGCTTCGATATTTTTTTTCACACGACGTTTACGAGTTTGTTGTTTACGTGCCATGTTAAGAAGAAACCTCCTTTACCTATTATTTTTTCTTGTTAGCTACAGTTTTACGAGGACCTTTACGCGTACGCGCATTGTTTTTAGAATTTTGTCCACGAACTGGTAAGCCACGACGGTGACGAATACCGCGGAATGAACCGATTTCCATTAGACGTTTGATGTTAAGTGAAGTTTCGCGACGTAAGTCACCTTCAACTTTGTATTTATCTAATTGTTCACGGATTTTGTTTAGTTCGTCTTCAGTTAAGTCACGAACTCGAGTATCTTCTGAAACACCAGCGTCAGCAAGAACTTTCTTAGCTGTAGTGTTACCGATACCGAAAATGTATGTTAATGAAATTACAACGCGTTTTTCGCGTGGAATGTCAACACCAGCAATACGTGCCATGTACGATGTGCACCTCCTTGGGAATTATCCTTGTTTTTGTTTGTGTTTAGGATTTTCACAGATTACCATTACTTTACCGCGTCGGCGAATAACTTTACATTTTTCGCAGATCGGTTTCACAGATGGTCTCACTTTCATCTAACCTAACCTCCTTAGTGGTCCGGAGTGCAAAAGATTATTTAAAACGGTATGTGATACGACCGCGAGTTAAGTCATATGGAGATAACTCAATTGTTACTTTATCTCCAGGTAAGATGCGAATAAAGTGCATACGAATTTTGCCCGATACGTGAGCAAGAACTGTATGACCATTTTCTAATTCTACCTTAAACATCGCGTTTGGCAAAGTTTCAACAACCGTGCCTTCGATTTCAATTACATCGTCTTTCGCCATCGACCCTGTCTCCCTTCTATATGCAATTCAGGTTCTTTTCGTCAAATTCTTTCGGAATTTGCTGCAAGAGTAAGTTACATGCCTCAACATATGTTTGGATTGTATGAGAGATGTTCGAAAGACGCTCATCAGGCTTCGCTTCTCGAACCAAGATTTATGTGCCAGGTTATACCTGTATCTCACACGCTCCCCGGCTATCCTAGATGAGATCCTGCATACCCGTTTACACAGATACTTTTCCACGAAACCCATTATACCCTTTCAGAATAAAGATTGCATCAAAGATAAATGGTATCCTACAAAAGATACAAATTATTCATCAGTGTATAGACCGGGTACAATATGCTTTTGCAGCTCTCGAAAATAACTTTCCGCTATGCGCCACCACATACTCCCGCGGTTGCAGATATCTGCGCCCTTGATCGGGTATTAGTTGCGGTTGCCTTTTAATAGAGCATCAACATCAGCAAATACATCATTGATATCTTGCTGACCATTAATGTTAGTTAAAACATTTTTCTTATTGTAAAAGTCAAGTAATGGTTGAGATTGCTTGATATTTACTTCCAGACGGTTAGTGACCGTTTCCGGATTATCGTCTGCTCTTTGATAAAGTTCTCCTCCATCTTTATCACATTTCGCTTCCTCTTTTGGAGGATTGAAAACTAAATGATAAGAAGAGCCACATACTTTACAGATACGACGACCTGTTAAACGTTTAATCAATTCTTCTTGTTCTACTTCGATATTCACAACGTGTTCTACTTTTTTGCCAAGACCAGATAGAATACCATCCAATTCTTCAGCTTGAGTAGTAGTACGTGGGAAGCCATCTAGTAAGAATCCTTGATCACAATCAGGTTGGCTTAAACGTTCACGAACGATGCCAATCGTTACTTCATCAGGTACCAAAGCACCTTTATCGATATACGATTTAGCTTTAAGCCCTAATTCCGTACCGTTTTTCATAGCTGCACGGAACATATCGCCTGTAGAAATATGAGGGATATCGTACTTCTCAACAATTTTGTCTGCTTGAGTACCTTTACCAGCACCAGGCAAACCCATTAAAACGATATTCATACGGAGTGCCCCCAATATTAGTATGAAGGTTTTTAGGAACGAATACCGTTCCAAAAAACCAACTTTTACTTCATGAAACCTTTATAGTGTCGTTTTACAAGTTGTGATTCTAATTGTTTCATCGTTTCTAGCGCAACGCTAACTACGATTAGTAAACTAGTACCGCCAATTTGTGCAGATGATGGTAGATTTGCAATATTGATAAACAAAATTGGAAGAACTGCCACTACTGACAAGAAAATAGACCCTACAAATGTTAAGCGATATAAAACAGTAGTTAAATAATCTTGAGTGTTTTTACCAGGACGAATCCCCGGAATATATGCACCTTGTTTTTTCAGATTATCTGCAACTTTTTCTGGATTTACTTGAACAAACGCATAGAAATACGCAAACGCTATAATTAACGCTACGTATAAGATCATCCCAATTGGTTGACCATAATCAAACGTTTTTTCAATAAATCGTGTTACTTTATTATCTTCAAAGAAAGTAGCAATCGTTCTTGGAGTTACAAGAAATGCAACAGCAAAGATTACTGGAATAACCCCGGCAGAGTTAACTTTCAATGGAAGATGAGATTGTTGTGCTCCACGTTGTGCTCCAGAGCCTTTTGCATATTGAATTGGAATTTTACGATTCGCTTGTTGAACGTAAATAACACCAACTACAATTGCTAAAGCCGCTAATGCAATTACGACAAGCATGATAATGTTGATGAATAATTGGTCACCAGCATTTTCAAACTGTTGAGCATAAATTTGGTTCACTGTATTTGGTAATGCAGCAACGATCCCAGCGAAGATAATAATGGAAATACCATTTCCAACACCTTTTTCTGTAATCTGTTCGCCTAGCCATAATAAAAATGCTGTACCAGCAGTTAACACGATTGCAATTGTTAAGTAAGTCAATACTCCTTCTTCTTTAATCAATGAACCGCCGTACATACGGTTAAAACCGTAAGACATAGCGATTGATTGAATAAAAGCAAGGACAATTGCAAAGTAACGTGTAAATTGGGAAATTTTACGTCGCCCAACTTCACCTTGTTTTGACCACTCAGTGAACTTTTTCACAACATCCATTTGTAACAGTTGAACAATAATTGATGCAGTAATGTAAGGCATAATTCCCATCGCAAAAATAGAGAAGTTCTTAAGAGCTCCACCGCCAAAAGTATTCAAGAAACCAACCAAGCTATATTGATCAGTCTGTTGTAATACTTCAGCATCTACATTTGGTACTGGAACGAATGATCCTAATCGGAAAACCACCAACATCAAAAGGGTGAAAATGATTTTATTTCTAATATCTCTCACGCGCATAAAGTTAGAGATTGTTCGAAACATTAAATCACCTCAATGTTTCCGCCGGCATTTTCAATTGCTGCTTTAGCAGACGCAGAGAATTTATGAGCTTTTACAGAAAGCTTTTTATCAAGAGAACCGTTACCTAGAACTTTGATACCTGCTTTTTCTTTACCCACAACGCCAGTTTCAACAAGTAAAGCTGGTGTAACTTCTGTGCCTTCTTCAAAACGATTTAACGCATCAAGATTTACGATAGCGTATTCTTTGCGGTTAATGTTAGTGAAGCCACGTTTTGGTAAACGACGGAAAAGTGGGTTTTGACCACCTTCAAATCCAGGGCGAACGCCGCCGCCTGAACGTGAATTTTGACCTTTATGACCTCTACCAGAAGTTTTACCGTTACCAGTCGCAATACCACGACCAACACGGTTACGTTCTTTACGTGAACCAGTAGCTGGTTCTAACTCATGAAGTTTCATTAGATGGCACCTCCTTGTTATTAAATTTAAAATTATTTTTCAGTAACTGTTACTAAATGAGCAACTTTAGCGATCGCACCGCGAATAGCTACGTTGTCAGCATGTTCAACAGTTTGTTGCATTTTACGTAAACCTAATGCTTCAATAGTTTTACGTTGTGCTGGTTTAGCACCAATAATACTTTTAGTGAGGGTAATTTCTAGTTTATTTGACATGTTATTTCCCTCCCTTAACCTAATAATTCTTCTACTGATTTACCACGAAGTTTTGCAACTTCTTCAGCTTGTTTTAATTCAGATAAACCTTTAATAGTTGCACGCACCATGTTAATTGGTGTGTTTGAACCTAAAGATTTTGAAAGAATATCAGAAATACCAGCAAGTTCAAGTACGGCACGTACTGGACCACCAGCGATAACACCTGTACCAGGAGCAGCAGGTTTGATCAAGATATTTCCTGCACCAAAGTTTCCAACTACTAAGTGAGGTGTAGTACCACCAACACGTGGAACTTCGATAAGGTTTTTCTTCGCATCTTCTACAGCTTTACGAATAGCATCAGGTACTTCTTGAGCTTTACCTGTACCAAAACCTACATGGCCATTACGATCTCCGACTACAACTAATGCAGTGAAGCGGAAACGACGTCCACCTTTTACAACTTTAGCAACGCGGTTGATAGTAACAACGCGTTCTTCAAGTTCTAGATTGTTTGCGTCAAAATTAAGACCCATGATAAGTGTACCTCCTTCTTATTAAAATTCTAAACCGTTTTCGCGAGCAGCTTCAGCTAAAGCTTTTACGCGTCCATGATATAAGTAACCACCGCGGTCAAATACAACAGCTTTGATATTTTTTTCCGCAGCAAGTTTAGCGATTGTTTCACCAATTTTTGTAGCAGCTTCCACATTGCTTGCAGTGCCTTCAAAATCTTTATCCATAGTTGAAGCTGAAGCAAGTGTTACGCCTTGAGTATCGTCAATAAGTTGAGCGTAGATGTGTTTATTTGAACGGTATACATTTAAACGTGGACGTTGTGTAGTACCTGAAATTTTAGCACGTACGCGAGCATGACGTTTTTTACGAACTTGATTTTTATCTTGTTTCGTAATCACAAAGGGTCACTCCTTTCTAATGCTTAGGCAGCATTATTTACCTGTTTTACCTTCTTTACGACGAACGAATTCGCCTTCATAACGGATCCCTTTACCTTTATAAGGTTCTGGTGGGCGTACGTCACGGATGTTTGAAGCAAGAGCTCCAACTTTTTCTTTTGAAATACCTTTAACAATAACTTTAGTGTTAGAAGGTACTTCGACTTCTAAACCATCTTCTGGTGTGAATTCAACTGGGTGAGAGTAACCAACGTTCAATACAAGTTTTTTACCTTGCATTTGAGCACGATAACCAACCCCAACTAATTCTAGAGTTTTAGCGAATCCTTCAGATACACCTGTTACCATGTTAGCAAGCAAAGCACGAGTAGTACCGTGGTTTGTACGGTGTTCTTTAGATTCAGAAGGACGTGTTAAAGTGATCACATTACCTTCTTGTTCGATTTTAATATCTTTGTTAAAAGCACGAACTAATTCGCCTTTTGGTCCTTTTACAGTTGCTACGTTATCAGCACTTACTGAAACAGTAACGCCTGCAGGTACCTCGATTGGCTTTTTACCTATACGAGACATTTAATGTTGCACCTCCATTCTTTTGTTGCTAATTACCAAACGTATGCTAGAACTTCGCCGCCAACTTTTTTAGCGCGAGCTTCTTTGTCTGTTAATAAACCTTGTGAAGTTGATACTAAAGCGATACCTAGTCCGTTCAACACTTTAGGTACTTCATCAGTTTTAGCGTAAACACGTAAACCTGGTTTAGAAATACGTTTTAAACCTGTGATAACGCGTTCGTTATTTTGACCGTATTTTAAGAAGATACGGATAATACCTTGTTTGTCATCTTCAACATATTCAACGTCACGAATGAAACCTTCACGCTTAAGAATTTCAGCGATTTCTTTTTTAATATTAGAACCTGGAAGCTCTAATTTTTCGTGACGGACCATGTTAGCATTACGAATGCGTGTAAGCATATCTGCAATTGGATCTGTCATAGTCATTACAATTTACCTCCTTCCCAATTTAGGGGATTACCAGCTGGCTTTTTTGACGCCAGGAATTTGTCCCTTATAAGCAAGTTCACGGAAACAAATACGGCAAAGTTTAAATTTACGGTATACAGAATGTGGACGGCCACAGCGTTCACAGCGAGTATATTCTTGAACTTTGAACTTTGAACCACGTTGTTGTTTAATGATCATTGATTTTTTAGCCACGTTCTCGCCTCCCTATATTATTTTTGGAATGGCATACCGAATTGTGTTAACAACTCGCGAGCTTCTTCATCAGAGTTCGCAGTAGTAACGATAACGATATCCATACCGCGTACTTTAGAAACTTTATCATAGTCGATTTCAGGGAAAATTAATTGTTCTTTTACACCAAGAGTATAGTTACCGCGACCATCGAATGCTTTTTTAGAAACACCACGGAAGTCACGTACACGTGGAAGAGAAATAGAAATCAATTTGTCCAAGAAGTCATACATACGTTCACCACGTAATGTAACTTTTGTGCCGATTGGCATACCTTCACGAAGACGGAAGCCAGCAATAGATTTTTTAGCTTTAGTAATAACTGGTTTTTGACCAGTGATTAATGTTAATTCTTCTACAGCTGTGTCAAGAACTTTAGAGTTTTGAACTGCATCACCAACACCCATGTTGATAACGATTTTTTCAACTTTTGGTACTTGCATAGTTGAAGTGTATTCGAATTTGCTCATAAGAGCTGAAGAAACTTCATTTACATATTTTTCTTTTAGGCGGTTCATGTTAGTACCTCCCTTCTCTTTTAAACTTATTTATCGATTACTGCACCTGATTTTTTTGCTACACGAACTTTTTTGCCATCTTCTTCTTTATAACCTACGCGAGTCGGCTCGCCAGATTTAGGATCGATAAGCATTACGTTCGAAACGTGAATTGCTGCCTCTTGGCTGACAATTCCACCTTGTGGATTAAGTTGGTTAGGTTTTACGTGTTTTTTAACGATGTTTACACCTTCAACTAACACGCGATCTTTTTTAGGAAAAGCAGCTAGGATCACTCCTGTTTTGCCTTTGTCTTTACCTGTAATAACCATTACTTTGTCGCCTTTTTTAACATGCATTCTGTCGCACCTCCTTGATTGGCACTTTCATGTAATTAAAGAACTTCCGGAGCTAATGAAACGATTTTCATAAAGCTGTTGTCACGTAATTCACGTGCAACTGGTCCGAAAATACGTGTTCCGCGTGGTGATTTATCATCTTTAATGATTACACATGCGTTTTCATCAAATTTGATGTAAGTACCGTCTTTACGACGAACACCGCTTTTAGTACGAACGATAACAGCTTTAACTACTTCGCCCTTCTTAACAACGCCACCTGGTGTTGCTTTCTTGACTGTACAAACAATAACATCACCGATGTTAGCAGTTTTACGTCCAGAACCACCAAGTACTTTAATAGTTAGAACTTCTTTCGCACCTGAGTTGTCGGCAACTTTCAAACGACTTTCTTGTTGAATCACTTAGGTTACCTCCCTTCGGACTATGTTGTTCCGAATTTTATTAGATAATAACCGCTTTTTCTACAACTTCAACTAAACGGAAGCGTTTAGTAGCTGATAGCGGACGAGTTTCCATAATGCGTACGATATCTCCAACTTTAGCTACGTTGTTTTCATCATGCGCTTTGAACTTTTTAGAGTACTTTACACGTTTACCATAAAGCGAATGCTTTTTATAAGTTTCAACCAAAACAGTGACTGTTTTGTCCATTTTGTCTGAAACTACGCGGCCTGTGTAAACTTTGCGTTGGTTACGCTCAGTCATGCTTGCAAACCTCCTCTTTATCAGTTATTTGCACTGATTTCTCTTTCGCGAATCACAGTTTTCATTCGCGCAATCGCTTTGCGTACTTCACGAATGCGAGCTGTGTTTTCTAATTGACCAGTCGCCAATTGGAAGCGAAGGTTGAAAAGCTCTTCTTTCAGTGATTTTACTTTTACTTCGATTTCTACAGTTGTAAGTTCACGGATATCATTAGCTTTCATTAGATTCACCACCAATTTCTTCACGTTTAACAATCTTACATTTAACAGGCAATTTATGAGCTGCTAAACGAAGTGCTTCACGAGCGATTTCTTCAGAAACGCCACCGATTTCAAACATAATTCTTCCTGGTTTTACTACGGCTACCCAACCTTCAGGAGCACCTTTCCCTGAACCCATACGCACTTCAAGAGGCTTTTTAGTGTATGGTTTGTGTGGGAAGATTTTAATCCAAACTTTACCGCCACGTTTTGTATAACGAGTCATAGCAATACGTGCAGCTTCGATTTGACGGTTAGTGATCCAGCTAGCTTCTATTGATTGTAAACCAAATTCACCAAATGTTACTTGTGTGCCGCCTTTCGCTTCACCACGCATTTTGCCACGGTGTACACGACGATATTTAACGCGTTTTGGCAATAACATATTATTTGCCTCCTTCCTCAGAGTTCTTCTTAACTGGAAGGACTTCACCGCGGTAGATCCATACTTTAACACCTAATTTACCATAAGTAGTGTCAGCTTCTGCATGAGCATAATCAATGTCAGCGCGAAGAGTATGAAGCGGAACAGTTCCTTCACTGTAGTGTTCAGCACGAGCGATATCAGCGCCACCTAGACGACCAGATACTTGAGTTTTAATACCTTTAGCACCTGAACGAATTGTACGTTGAATTGCTTGTTTTTGTGCACGACGGAATGATACACGGTTTTCTAATTGGCGAGCAATATTTTCAGCTACCAATTTAGCATCAAGATCAGCACGTTTGATTTCAACGATGTTGATGTGTACGCGTTTACCAGTCATTTCGTTAAGGTTTTTACGAAGTGATTCAACTTCAGTACCGCCTTTACCGATAACCATACCTGGTTTCGCAGTGCTAATTGTGATGTTGACTTTATTTGCAGCACGTTCGATTTCAACTTTAGAAACCGATGCTTCTTTTAATCTAGTTTCAATGAATTTACGAACTTTAATGTCTTCGTGAAGTAATGTAGCATAGTCTTTTTCTGCGTACCATCTAGATTCCCAGTCACGAATGACACCGACACGTAATCCTATTGGATGTACTTTTTGTCCCACGTATTATCCCTCCTTCTTCTCAGATACCACGATTGTAATGTGGCTTGTACGTTTGTTAATTGCGCTTGCACGTCCTTGAGCACGTGGACGGAAACGTTTCAACGTTGCACCTTCGTCAACGAATACTTCTGAAATTACTAAGTTGTTAACGTCTAAATCATAATTGTGTTCAGCGTTAGCGACTGCAGATTTTAACACTTTTTCTACTACAGGAGACGCTGCTCTTGGAGTATTGCGTAAAATTGCAACTGCTTCGCCTACTTGCTTGCCTCGGATTAAATCAACTACTAAGCGGACTTTACGAGGAGCAATTCGAACTGTGCGAGCAATAGCTTTAGCTTGTTGCATCAGGATTTACCTCCCCTCAAATTAGCGTACTGAAGTTTTCTTATCATCTGCACCATGACCTTTGAAAGTACGAGTTGGTGCAAATTCGCCTAGTTTATGACCTACCATATCTTCAGTCACGTATACAGGCACGTGTTTACGTCCATCATATACAGCGATTGTTAAACCGATAAAATTCGGGAAGATTGTAGAGCGGCGAGACCAAGTTTTGATCACTTGTTTTTTTTCTGAATCTTGTTGAGCGTCCACTTTTTTCATTAAGTGTTCGTCAACAAAAGGTCCTTTTTTCAAGCTACGACCCATTTTGGAACCTCCCTCCGTGATTTCACCACGGTTCTCTCATTGAACCGTAGTCTAATCACATTATTTTTTACGACGACGAATGATAAGTTTGTCGGATTTGTTTTTCTTGTTACGAGTTTTGTAACCAAGTGCTGGTTTACCCCAAGGCGTCATTGGTGATTTGCGTCCAATAGGAGCTTTACCTTCACCACCACCATGTGGGTGATCGTTAGGGTTCATAACAGAACCACGAACAGTTGGGCGTTTGCCTAACCAGCGAGTACGACCAGCTTTACCAAGGTGAATTAGTTCGTGTTGTCCGTTACCAACTTCACCGATAGTAGCGCGGCATGTACCTAGAATCATACGAACTTCGCCAGATTGTAGACGAACGATTACGTATTTATCTTCTTTACCTAGAATTTGAGCAGAAGTACCAGCAGAACGCACTAGTTGTCCACCTTTACCAGGTTTCATTTCGATATTATGGATTGTTGTACCCATTGGGATGTTTGATAATGGTAGGGCGTTACCCACTTTAATATCAACTTCTGGACCAGATACAATTGTCATTCCAACTTCTAGACCTTTCGGTGCTAGGATATAACGTTTTTCACCATCAGCATAGTTAATTAATGCGATGTTTGCAGATCGGTTTGGATCATATTCGATAGTAGCAACGCGTCCTGGAATGCCATCTTTCAAACGTTTGAAATCGATGACACGGTATTGACGTTTGTGGCCACCACCATGATGACGAACAGTGATTTTACCTTGGTTGTTACGACCAGCTTTGCGTTTTGTAGATTCTAACAAAGATTTTTCAGGTTTGTTAGTAGTAATCTCAGCAAAGTCAGATGACGTCATGTTACGACGGCCATTTGAGGTAGGCTTATACTTTTTAATCGCCATTTGTGTTCCCTCCTTCTTTATTGTTCATATTGAACGATCATTACATTTCGAATAATTCGATTTCGCCTTCAGCTAATTTTACAATAGCTTTACGACGTTTGTTTGTGTAACCACCGAATTTACCGACACGTTTGAATTTACCTTTGTAGTTCATGATGTTGACTTTTTCAACTTTCACGCCAAAGATTTCTTCAACAGCATCTTTTACTTCTGTTTTGTTGGCACGAGTGTCAACTTCAAAAGTATATTTGTTTTCTGCCATTTGTTCTGAAGAACGCTCAGTAATGACAGGACGTTTTAATACATTACGTGCTTCCATTAACCAAGCACCTCCTCAACTTTTTGTACTGCAGCTTGAGTGAATACAACTTTATCATGACCTACAAGATCAAGAACATTGATTCCAGCAGCAGTTAAAACTGTTACGCCTTGGATGTTACGAGCAGATAATACTACGTTTTCATCTAAGTCTGCAGTTACAAATAATACTTTAGATTCAATTGAAAGATCAGATAGAACTTTCGCGAAATCTTTTGTTTTTGGTGCATCTAATTTAAGAGCATCTAAAACTAAGAAGCTTGTTTCAGCAACTTTTGAAGATAATGCTGATTTAAGAGCTAAACGACGAACTTTTTTAGGAAGTTTGTAGCTGTAGCTACGAGGTGTTGGGCCGAATACAATACCACCGCCACGCCATTGTGGAGAACGGATAGAACCTTGACGAGCGCGACCTGTACCTTTTTGACGCCATGGTTTACGACCACCACCAGCAACTTCAGAACGGTTTTTAACTTTATGTGTACCTTGACGTAATGATGCGCGTTGAGCGATGATAGCGTCAAATAACACTGATTGGTTTGGTTCAATTCCGAAGATCGCATCGTTTAATTCGATTTCGCCTACAGAAGAACCTGTTTGACTAAGTACGTTAACTTTTGTCATTCCTGTTTCCTCCTTTCTTCGGAAAATTAGTTAGCTTTAATAGCAGATTTAACTGTTACTAATGCTTTACGAGAACCAGGAACATTACCTTTAATAAGTAGCAAGTTACGTTCAGCATCAACTTTAACGATTATTAAGTTTTGAATTGTTACTGTGTTGCCACCCATTTGACCAGGTAATTTTTTTTGTTTAAATACGCGGTTCGGAGCAACTGGACCCATTGAACCAGGACGACGGTGGTAACGAGATCCGTGAGCCATTGGTCCACGAGATTGTCCGTGGCGTTTGATAACACCTTGGAAACCTTTACCCTTAGTAACACCTGTTACATCTACTACATCGCCTTCTGCGAAAATTTCAACTTTGACTTCTTGACCAACTTCGTACTCAGCTAAGTTTACATCGCGGAATTCGCGGATGAAGCGCTTAGGAGTAGTGTTTGCTTTAGCTACGTGTCCTTTTTCAGGTTTGTTTGAAAGTTTTTCACGTTTATCGTCGAAACCGATTTGGATTGCTTCGTAGCCATCTGTTTCAGCTGTTTTCTTTTGAAGTACTACGTTTGGAGCAGCTTCAACAACAGTTACAGGGATCAGATCACCATTCTCAGCAAAAACTTGCGTCATACCGATTTTTCTACCTAAGATTCCTTTGGTCATTCGTCACACCTCCTATAAATTTTGGGATATATTATACTTTTACCATTATAGTTTGATTTCAATATCAACGCCTGATGGTAAATCTAATTTCATTAACGCATCAACAGTTTGAGGTGTTGGGCTAACGATATCGATTAGACGTTTATGTGTACGCATTTCAAATTGTTCACGAGAATCTTTGTACTTATGAACCGCACGTAGAATAGTGTAAATTGATTTTTCAGTTGGAAGTGGAATCGGACCTGATACACTTGCACCTGAACGTTTAGCAGTTTCCACAATTTTTTCAGCGGATTGATCAAGAATTCTGTGATCATATGCTTTTAAACGAATACGAATCTTTTGCTTTGCCATTATTTCCCCTCCTTTTCGCCTATTTCCTAGACATTCTCCACGGAAATTTCCCACACACGCGCCATGGCAATGCGGCCGGGTGTGCCGGCAACCTCCCGCTTCATCGCAGTCAAAGACCAACATTTAATATTATACATAGAATTTGATGAATAAGCAAGTGATTTCGCTAAATTCTTTTCAATGTTGACGATTTTCTTTACTCTTCTTATTACTGCTTTTTTCACGCTCTCTATTATATAAAAAACAATAGAGTTTGACAATTATTTTGTTTGTTCTTTTACAGTTACATAAATAATAGCAATCTTCCATAATAATTGATTTCCATTACTTACTGAACCTATAAACATAATAAACAATATTAAAATTCAATGTAATAGAAAAAATATATATCTGGATCATCATGATCTACAGATTGTTTTTATAGAACTTAAGTATAAAAAAACCATTCCGTGTGCACACGGAATGGTTTTAAAGAGCTAGTTAAAACTTTTATTATTTAGTAATAGTTGATACTACGCCAGCGCCTACAGTACGGCCACCTTCACGGATTGAGAATTTAGTACCTTCTTCAATAGCGATTGGGTGAATTAATTCTACGTTCATTTCAGTGTTATCTCCAGGCATGATCATTTCTACGCCTTCTGGTAGAGTGATTACACCAGTAACATCAGTTGTACGGAAGTAGAATTGTGGACGATAGTTAGAGAAGAATGGAGTATGACGGCCACCTTCTTCTTTTGATAAAACGTAAACTTCAGCTTTGAATGTAGTATGTGGAGTGATTGTACCTGGTTTAGCAAGTACTTGACCACGTTGGATATCTTCACGAGCTACACCACGAAGTAGAGCACCGATGTTATCGCCTGCTTCAGCGTAGTCTAATAATTTACGGAACATTTCAACGCCTGTTACAGTTGTTTGTTTAGTTTCTTCTGAGATACCTACGATATCAATAACGTCACCAACTTTACATACACCGCGTTCTACACGACCAGTTGCAACAGTACCACGACCAGTGATAGAGAATACGTCTTCGACTGGCATCATGAATGGTTTTTCAGTTTGACGTTCTGGAGTTGGGATATAAGAATCTACAGCGTCCATTAATTCAACGATTTTTTCTTCCCATTCTGCTTCGCCTTCAAGAGCTTTAAGAGCAGAACCTTTGATTACAGGAACATCATCGCCTGGGAAATCGTATTCAGATAGTAAGTCACGAACTTCCATTTCTACTAATTCAAGTAATTCTTCGTCGTCCACCATATCGCATTTGTTTAAGAATACTACTAGGTAAGGAACGCCTACTTGACGAGATAATAGGATGTGTTCACGAGTTTGTGGCATTGGACCATCAGCAGCAGATACTACTAAGATACCGCCGTCCATTTGAGCTGCACCAGTGATCATGTTTTTAACATAGTCAGCGTGTCCTGGGCAGTCAACGTGAGCATAGTGACGAGTTTCAGTTTCATATTCGATGTGAGAAGTGTTGATTGTGATACCGCGTTCTTTTTCTTCAGGAGCGTTATCGATTTGATCGTATGATTTAGCTTCTCCACCCATTTTTTTAGAAAGAACTGTAGCGATTGCAGCAGTTAATGTAGTTTTACCATGGTCAACGTGTCCGATTGTACCAATGTTAGCATGTGTTTTAGAACGGTCGAATTTTTCTTTAGCCATTTTAAAATTGCCTCCTCAGGGTTATAAGTTTTAGTTTATAGTTATGTACCTTCAAGCAATAGGGCCCTACTCCTTGAAGATAACATAGCTTACATGTTATTTATACTTGATAACAAGGTAAAATTCAATTAAAAAATTGATTTAATTATTCACCTTTGTTTTGTTTAATGATTTCTTCACTAATAGATTTTGGAACTTCTTCATAATGGTCAAATACCATTGAGAATGTACCGCGACCTTGTGTAGCTGAACGTAAAGTTGTTGCATAACCAAACATTTCAGCAAGTGGAACCATTGCACGAACAACTTGAGCGTTACCGCGAGCTTCCATACCTTCTACGCGACCACGGCGAGAAGTAATGTTACCCATGATATCACCAAGATATTCTTCTGGCATTACAACTTCTACTTTCATAACTGGTTCTAATAGAACTGGGTTACATTTAGAAACTGCGTTTTTAAGAGCCATTGAAGCAGCTACTTTAAATGCCATTTCGTTTGAATCGACATCATGGTAAGAACCATCGAATAATTTCGCTTTAACGTCGATTAATGGGAATCCAGCAAGGACACCATTTTGTAAAGAATCGCGAATACCTGCTTCTACAGCTGGAATGTATTCACGAGGAACTACACCACCAACGATAGCGTTTTCGAATTCAAATCCTTTACCTTCTTCGTTTGGTTCAAATTCGATCCAAACGTGACCGAATTGACCACGACCACCTGATTGACGTACAAATTTACCTTCAACTTGAGCTCCAGTACGGAAAGTTTCACGGTAAGATACTTGAGGAGCACCTACGTTAGCTTCAACGTGGAATTCACGTTTCATACGGTCAACTATGATATCAAGGTGAAGTTCACCCATACCAGAGATGATTGTTTGGCCAGTTTCAGTGTCAGTGTGAGCACGGAAAGTAGGATCTTCTTCTTGTAATTTTTGTAAAGCTTGTCCCATTTTGTCTTGGTCAGCTTTAGATTTTGGTTCTACAGAAAGAGAGATAACTGGTTCAGGGAATTCCATTGACTCAAGAATAACTAAGTTACTTTCGTCACATAGAGTATCACCTGTAGTAGTAGCTTTAAGACCTACAGCAGCTGCGATATCTCCAGCGTATACTGTATCGATCTCTGCACGAGAGTTAGCGTGCATTTGTAAGATACGACCTACACGTTCACGTTTACCTTTTGTAGAGTTTTGTACGTAAGAACCTGATTCAAGAACACCAGAGTACACACGGAAGAAAGTTAATTTACCAACATAAGGGTCAGTCATAACTTTGAATGCTAATGCTGAGAATGGTTCTTCATCAGATGAGTGACGTACGATTTCTTCTTCGCCATCAACAGCAGTACCTTTAATAGAAGCAACGTCTGTTGGAGCTGGAAGGTAATCAATTACTGCATCAAGCATTAATTGAACACCTTTGTTTTTGAATGCAGTACCACAAGTTACAGGGTAGAATTCAACGCTTAAAGTAGCTTTACGGATAGCTGCTTTAAGTTCTTCTTTAGAGATTTCTTCACCTGCAAAGTATTTTTCCATTAAATCTTCATCAAGCTCAGCTACAGCTTCGATCAATTTTTCATGATATTCTTCAGCTTGAGCTTTGTATTCTTCTGGAATTTCTTTAACTTCAGCGTTTGAACCATCATCGCCTTCTTTGTAGAATGTAGCTTTCATTTCTACAAGGTCAATGATTGCATTGAATTCATCTTCAGCACCAATTGGTAATTGGATTGGATGAGCGTTAGCTTCTAAACGTTCGTGTAAAGTATTTACAGAATATAAGAAGTCAGCACCGATTTTATCCATTTTGTTGATGAATACGATACGTGGTACGCCGTAAGTAGTTGCTTGGCGCCATACAGTTTCAGTTTGTGGTTCTACACCTGATTGTGCATCAAGTACAGTCACAGCACCATCAAGTACACGAAGAGAACGTTCAACTTCTACAGTGAAGTCTACGTGTCCTGGTGTGTCGATAATGTTAACTCGGTTGCCTTTCCATTGAGCTGTTGTAGCAGCAGAAGTGATAGTGATACCACGTTCTTGTTCTTGCTCCATCCAGTCCATTTGAGAAGCACCTTCGTGAGTTTCACCGATTTTATGAATCTTACCAGTGTAATAAAGGATACGCTCAGTTGTTGTTGTTTTACCAGCATCAATGTGAGCCATGATTCCAATATTACGAGTATTTTCAAGGGAGAACTCTCTAGTCATGCGGCCTTTCTCCTTCCATAATGGATTAAGATTAAATTGTGATTACCAACGGTAGTGAGCGAATGCTTTGTTCGCTTCTGCCATTTTGTGCATATCTTCACGTTTTTTAACTGATGAACCAGTGTTGTTAGAAGCATCTAGAATTTCGTTAGCTAGACGTTCTTCCATTGTTTTTTCGCCACGAAGACGAGAGTAGTTTACTAGGTAACGAAGACCAAGAGTTGTACGGCGTTCTGGACGTACTTCTACTGGTACTTGATAGTTAGCACCACCTACACGGCGAGCACGAACTTCTAGAACTGGCATTACGTTGTTTAATGCTGCATCGAATACTTCTAGAGGATCTTTACCTGAGCGTTCTTTAACTAATTCGAAAGCTCCGTATAAGATTTTTTGAGAAGTACCTCTTTTACCATCTACCATCATTTTATTGATTAAACGAGTTACTAGTTTTGAATTATAAATTGGATCTGGTAACACGTCACGTTTGGAAACAGGACCTTTACGAGGCATTTGTTTTCCTCCTTTCAGCTAAAAGCTAATTTACATTATTTTTTTTCTTTTGGTTTTTTAGCACCATATAGAGAACGAGATTGCATACGGCCGTTTACTGCAGCTGTATCTAATGCACCACGTACAACGTGATAACGTACCCCTGGTAAGTCTTTTACACGACCGCCACGAATAAGAACAACACTGTGTTCTTGTAAGTTATGGCCTTCACCAGGAATGTAAGCATTAACCTCGATTTGGTTTGTTAAACGTACACGAGCGTATTTACGTAACGCTGAGTTTGGTTTTTTCGGAGTCATTGTACCAACACGTGTACAAACACCGCGTTTTTGTGGAGAGTTAACATCAGTCAATGATTTTGCAAAGCTGTTGTAACTTTTGTTTAACGCTGGTGATTTTGATTTTTTACTTTTGGATTGACGAGGCTTACGTACTAATTGGTTAATTGTAGGCATCGATTTTTCCTCCCTTCATTTCGTTTCTTTAAATCCACACATCCAGGTGGTTCATTTTAGGGTAAAAAACAAAGTCTTTGCGTGATCACCGCAAAAACTACCATTCAGTAAATACACTAACTGCAGCACCTAACTCAATTTCGCAGGCTCTACCGAGTTCTCTCTTCGAGTCTACAAATACAACGGGAATACCATTTTCTTGTGCTACTTGCACCGCATGCGTGGTCATTCGAACGTCTGCATCTAGAGCAACGAAAACTTCGGTAACGTGACCAGTTTGTAATACTTTGACTGTTTGTTTAATACCATTGATTGTTTTGTTAGCCTATTTGACTTTTTCATAAGACATTTGCATATCCTTCGAAATGATAGACAATCAACTATCAACCTAAAATATATTAACACCCATTAGCTATGATGTCAACGAATATTGATAAAAATTACAAGGAAGAGATTAAATCTCCTCCTTGTATTATCTTTAAAAATTACTCAGCAGCAAGTGTTTCTTCTGTTTTTTCTGCTTCGCTTTCAGCAATTTTAATTTGACGATAGCGTTGCATACCTGTTCCAGCCGGCACAAGTTTACCTAAGATAACATTTTCTTTAAGACCAAGTAATTCATCACGTTTACCTTTGATCGCAGCATCAGTTAAGACACGAGTTGTTTCTTGGAATGATGCAGCAGATAAGAATGATTCTGTTTCAAGAGAAGCTTTTGTAATACCAAGGATTACTGGGCGACATGTTGCAGGGATTTTACCTGCACGTATAGCTTCAGCATTTGCTTCAGAGAATTGGTGAATATCTAGTAATGAACCTGGAAGTAATTCTGTTTCACCAGCTTCAATAACACGTACTTTACGAAGCATTTGGCGAACCATTACTTCGATGTGTTTATCTCCAATTTCTACCCCTTGCATACGATATACTTTTTGAACTTCTTTTAATAGATATTCTTCTACAGAAGATACATCTGTTACTTTTAATAATTCTTTAGGATCGATAGAACCTTCTGTAAGAATTTGACCGTGTTCTACTTGCTCGTTTAGTTGTACTTTCAAACGAGCATTGTAAGGAGCCAAGTATTTACGAGTTTCTACTGCACCTTGAATTGTAATTTCTTTTTGTCCTTCACGAATTTCTTCGATATCAGAAACAACCCCTGCGATTTCAGTGATTACTGCTTGACCTTTAGGGTTACGTGATTCGAAAATTTCTTGGATACGCGGAAGACCTTGAGTGATATCGGCACCTGCCACACCACCTTGGTGGAATGTACGCATTGTTAATTGTGTACCTGGTTCACCGATAGATTGAGCAGCGATAATACCTACTGCTTCACCTACTTCAACTTTGTCACCAGTTGCTAAGTTCATGCCGTAACATTTTTTACACACACCATGTTTAGTGTTGCATGTAAATGCTGAGCGAATTGTTACTTCTTCGATTCCAGCTTCATCAATTTGACGAGCAAGTTCAGGTGTAATCAATTGATCTTTTGCAACAACCACTTCGTTTGTTTCTGGATGACGAATTGTTTTCTTAGCATAACGACCAATAACACGTTCTTCTAGTGCTTCGATGATTTCTGTTCCTTCTTTTAAAGAAGTAATAGCTAAGCCACGGTCAGTACCACAGTCATCTTCTCGAACGATTACATCTTGCGCAACGTCTACTAGACGACGAGTAAGGTAACCTGAATCGGCTGTTTTAAGTGCTGTATCGGCAAGACCTTTACGAGCACCGTGAGTAGAGATGAAGTATTCCAATACTGTTAAACCTTCACGGAATGAAGATTTGATTGGAAGTTCGATAATACGACCAGCTGGGTTGGCCATCAGACCACGCATACCAGCAAGTTGCGTAAAGTTAGATGCGTTACCACGGGCACCAGAGTCACTCATCATGAAGATTGGGTTTTCTGAAGGAAGTGAGTTCATCAGTTTAGATTGGATTTCATCTTTTGCAGCACTCCAGAATGAAATAACGCGATCATATCGTTCTTCTTCAGTAATTAAACCACGACGGAATTGTTTCATTACTTTATCCACTTGTTCTTGAGCCTTGTGTAAAATTTCTTGTTTACCTGGTAATACGATGATATCTGAGATACCAATTGAAATACCAGCTTTTGTAGAATATTGGAAACCAAGGTCTTTTAGACGGTCAAGCATTTTAGAAGTTTCAGTAATGTGATAACGAGAAAATACTTCGGCAATAACATTACCTAGATATTTTTTCGTAAATGGTTTAATTCTTTCCTGAGCTGCGATGTGTTCTTTCACATTTGTTGTTGTTGAAACAAAGTATTTATCTGGTGTTGCATCTTGTAAATTAGTTGTTGTTGGTTCATTGATGTATGGGAATGAATCATCAAGAATTTCATTGAAGAATACTTTACCTACTGTAGTAATCAACAACATTTTATTTTGTTCTTCAGTAAATGTTTTGTTATTTAAAGATGAAGCTTTGATTGCAATACGAGAATGCAAGTGAACTTCTTGGTTTTGATAAGCAACATTAAGCTCTTCTGGTCCGTAGAAGATTGTACCTTCACCGACAGCACCTTGACGTTCAAGAGTTAAGTAGTAGTTACCTAATACCATATCTTGTGAAGGTGTTACGACTGGTTTACCATCTTTAGGATTCAAAATATTTTGTGCAGCAAGCATTAATAAACGCGCTTCAGCTTGTGCTTCAGCTGATAATGGAACGTGAACCGCCATTTGGTCACCATCGAAGTCAGCGTTATATGCTGTACATACTAATGGGTGAAGACGAATCGCTTTACCTTCAATTAGAGTTGGTTCGAATGCTTGGATACCAAGTCGGTGAAGAGTCGGTGCACGGTTAAGTAATACTGGGTGTTCTTTCATGATGTCTTCAAGAACATCCCATACTTCTTCATGCATACGTTCGATTTTACGTTTTGCTGATTTAATGTTGTGTGCAAGACCACGTTCAACAAGTTCTTTCATCACGAAAGGTTTGAACAATTCGATTGCCATACCTTTCGGAAGACCACATTGGTACATTTTAAGTGATGGACCCACTACGATTACAGAACGACCAGAGTAGTCAACACGTTTACCAAGTAAGTTTTGACGGAAACGACCTTGTTTACCTTTTAACATATGAGAAAGAGATTTTAATGGACGGTTACCAGGACCAGTTACCGGACGACCACGACGACCATTATCTATTAAAGCATCTACTGCTTCTTGAAGCATACGTTTTTCATTTTGAACGATAATTCCAGGAGCCCCAAGATCAAGGAGACGTTTTAAACGATTATTGCGGTTAATAACTCGACGATATAAATCGTTTAAATCAGAAGTCGCAAAACGGCCGCCATCAAGTTGTACCATCGGGCGCAACTCTGGAGGAATTACAGGAAGTACATCTAAAATCATCCATTCAGGGCGGTTCCCTGAATGACGGAATGATTCAACAACTTCTAAACGTTTAATAGCACGTGTACGGCGTTGGCCTTGTGCTGTTTTAAGTTCTTCTTTAAGTGCTTCTGTTTCTTTATCAAGGTCAATTTCTTGTAGTAATTGTTGGATAGCTTCTGCACCCATTGCAGCTACAAAAGTTTTACCGTATTTTTCGCGGTATGCACGGTATTCTTTTTCTGAAAGCAATTGTTTTTTCTCAAGTGGTGTGTCCGCTGACTCGATTACAACATAAGAAGCAAAGTAAATTACTTCTTCAAGCGCACGAGGTGACATATCCAAAATTAGACCCATACGGCTTGGAATACCTTTAAAATACCAAATATGTGAAACTGGAGCAGCTAATTCGATGTGGCCCATACGTTCACGACGTACTTTTGCACGTGTTACTTCTACACCACAACGGTCACAAACTACACCTTTATAACGTACGCGTTTGTATTTACCACAATGACATTCCCAGTCCTTTGTAGGTCCGAAAATGCGTTCACAGAACAAACCATCTTTTTCTGGTTTAAGTGTACGATAGTTAATAGTTTCTGGTTTTTTGACTTCTCCATAAGACCATGAACGAATTTTATCCGGTGAAGCTAAACCGATTTTCATGTATTCAAAATTATTAACGTCTATCAAGGAGCCTACCTCCCTTTATTCTGAAGTCTTGAATGACTTTTCATTAGCTCGACGATTGATTTATTGATAAAACGGGAAGGAGGACAAGCCCAAAACCGGTCCTGTCCAACATCCCAAATACTGTTAAAATAAATTATTCAGGAGATCCTACTGATGCTTCTTTATCTTCATTTGAAGTGATATTGAATGAATCGTTAGGTTGAAGATCATCATCGTCTTCACTATCACGTAATTCAATTTCTTCATCATCGATTGTTAGCATTTTCACATCTAATCCCAAAGATTGAAGTTCTTTAATTAATACTTTGAAAGATTCAGGAACGCCTGGTTCAGGAACGCTTTCACCTTTAACGATAGCCTCGTATGTTTTAACACGACCTACAACATCATCGGATTTAACAGTTAAGATTTCTTGAAGTGTATATGCAGCACCATACGCTTCAAGAGCCCAAACTTCCATTTCACCAAAACGTTGTCCACCGAATTGCGCTTTACCACCAAGAGGTTGTTGCGTAACCAGTGAGTAAGGACCTGTAGAACGAGCGTGAAGTTTATCATCAACCATGTGAGCAAGTTTGATCATATACATAACCCCAACTGATACACGGTTATCTAATGGTTCACCTGTACGGCCATCATAAAGGACTGTTTTACCGTCACGATTCATGCCGGCTTCTTCCATTGTTTTCCATACATCTTCATCGCTAGCACCATCAAATACAGGTGTTGCCATGTGAACACCTAAGTAGCGAGCAGCCATACCTAAGTGCAACTCTAATACTTGTCCGATGTTCATACGAGATGGTACACCTAATGGATTCAACATGATGTCAACTGGAGTACCATCTGGAAGGAATGGCATATCTTCTTCAGGTAAGATACGTGAAATTACACCTTTGTTACCATGACGACCGGCCATTTTGTCACCAACGCGGATTTTACGTTTTTGAACAATGTAGACACGAACCATTTGGTTAACACCTGGAGATAATTCATCGCCATCTTCACGGTTGAAGACTTTGACATCAAGTACGATACCGCCTGCACCATGAGGAACACGTAATGAAGTATCTCGAACTTCACGAGCTTTTTCACCGAAGATTGCATGTAATAAACGTTCTTCTGCAGTAAGTTCAGTTACACCTTTAGGAGTTACTTTACCAACTAAGATATCGCCATCGTTTACTTCAGCACCGATACGGATAATACCACGTTCATCAAGGTTACGTAATGCTTCTTCTCCGACATTTGGAATATCACGAGTGATTTCTTCAGGTCCGAGTTTAGTATCACGAGCTTCTGATTCGTATTCTTCGATATGAACAGAAGTATAAACGTCGTTTTTAACAAGGCGTTCGTTCATGATTACAGCATCTTCATAGTTATATCCATTCCAAGTCATGAATGCTACTACTACGTTACGACCAAGTGCTAATTCTCCGCATTCCATTGAAGGACCATCCGCAAGAATGTCACGTGGTTGAATACGTTCGCCAACTTTCACTAATGGACGTTGGTTGTAGCTTGTACCTTGGTTAGAACGTACAAATTTTTGTAATTTATATTTTGTTAAATCGCCTTTTACTTCTTTTCCGTCAATTTCTTCGATACGGCGTACGTGAATTGAACGTGCTTCTACATGTTCAACAATACCTGCATATTTTGCAACTACTGCGGCACCTGAGTCACGAGCATCTACGTGTTCCATACCAGTACCAACGAAAGGAGCTTCTGGGTTTAACAAAGGAACAGCTTGACGTTGCATGTTGGCACCCATTAGAGCACGGTTAGAGTCATCGTTTTCTAAGAATGGAATACATGCTGTTGCTGCAGATACTACTTGTTTTGGTGATACGTCCATGTAGTCAACTGTATCACGTTTGAATACAGAGTTATCTCCACGGAAACGACCAACAACTTCTTCTTCAGTAAACGAACCATCAGGATTTAATAGTGAGTTTGCTTGAGCTACAACATAGTTATCTTCTTCGTCTGCAGTTAAATAATCAATATGATTAGTTAAGCGACCTGTTTCTGGGTCTACACGACGATAAGGTGTTTCGATGAAGCCAAATTTATTCACTTTAGCATAACTTGAAAGTGAGTTGATCAAACCAATGTTTGGACCTTCTGGCGTTTCAATTGGACACATACGACCATAGTGAGAATAGTGAACGTCACGTACTTCGAAACCAGCACGTTCACGCGTTAAACCACCAGGTCCTAGGGCTGATAGACGACGTTTGTGTGTTAATTCAGCTAATGGGTTTGTTTGGTCCATGAATTGTGATAATTGAGAGCTACCGAAGAATTCTTTAATAGCTGCAATTACTGGACGAATATTAATTAATTGTTGTGGCACAATAGACGCTGTGTCGTTAATAGACATACGTTCACGTACGACACGTTCCATACGAGATAGACCGATACGGAATTGGTTTTGTAGAAGTTCACCTACAGAACGTAGACGACGGTTACCTAAGTGGTCGATATCGTCTGTGTCACCCACACCATATAATAAGTTAAAGAAATAAGAAACAGATGCTACTACGTCAGAAGGAGTAATGTGTTTCACTTCTTCTTCAACATAAGCATTACTGATTACTTTAATTTCTTTTTGTGATTCATCATTAGGAGCATAGATTTTAATCTCTTGAATTTGAATATCGCCTTCTAGAACTCCACCAACTTTAGAAACAGCTTTGAAACCAACGCCGTTTTCTAAATATGGAATTAAACGATCTAATACTCGACGGTCAATTAATGTACCAGCTTCAACTAAAATTTCGCCTGTTTCAGGATCTGCTAATGTTTCAGCAATTGTTTGATTGAATAGACGATTTTTAATATGAAGTTTTTTGTTCATTTTGTAACGACCAACGTTTGCTAAATCATAACGTTTTGGGTCAAAGAAACGTGAATACAACAGATTTTTTGCACTTTCTACTGTTGGTGGTTCACCAGGACGTAGACGTTCATAAATTTCTAATAGTGCTTTTTCTGTGCTTTCAGTGTTGTCTTTTTCTAATGTGTTACGCAAGAACTCATTATCACCAATTAATTCGATGATTTCTTGGTCTGATGCGAAGCCTAGTGCACGTAAAAGTACTGTGATTGGTAGTTTACGTGTACGGTCGATACGAACGTAGACAACATCTTTTGCATCTGTTTCGTATTCAAGCCAAGCACCACGGTTAGGGATGACTGTAGCGCCAAAACCTTTTTTACCGTTTTTATCTGTTTTATCGTGATAGTATACACTTGGTGATCTAACTAATTGTGAAACAATAACGCGTTCCGCACCGTTAATAATGAAAGTACCAGTTTCTGTCATAAGCGGGAAATCACCCATGAATACTTCTTGTTCTTTCACTTCTTCTGTTTCTTTGTTAAGCAGACGTACTTTTACACGCAATGGTGCAGCATAAGTTACGTCACGTTGTTTACATTCATCGACATCATATTTCGGTTCTCCGAGACTGTAGTCGACGAATTCTAGTGATAGATTTCCTGTAAAGTCTTCAATTGGTGAAATGTCACGGAACATTTCACGTAAACCTTCTTCAAGAAACCACTCGTTAGATGCGGATTGAATCTCAATAAGATTCGGAAGTTCCAGCACCTCTTTAATACGCGCAAAGCTTCTACGCTGGCGGTGTTGTCCGTACTGAACTAGTTGACCTGTCAACTCATTCACCCCTCAATAAAGCGATAATAGGTCTTTCAGAAACCATATAAATGTTGTATGATTACGAAAGACAAAAAGAAAACGAGTTCGTTGATGAGCTCATTTTCGATTAACCAAAGTTAAATCCGAAAGCTCCTGCTATTTACATTTTCAGCCAATAGGCAAACGCCTTCAAATTAATATTTTTGCATTGTATTATGTTATCACAGCGTTTTTGTCAAGTCAATCTATAAGTTTTGACAAATTTATTTCGTAGCTTTGATAATCCAATATCCTTTTTTCTTTTCTACTATTTCCACTTTAGAGAATTTTAATCCCAAATGTTCCACAGTAGATGGCGCGCCTTGTTTCTTCTGAATTACAATCCACAATTCACCTGAATCCACTAATTTCTCAAATGCTTCGTCATAGAATCTAAAAATAGTGTTTTTGCCTGTACGAATCGGAGGATTTGTCAAAACAACAGCGATTTGTTCTTCTTGAACAGATGAAAGTGCGTTACTCTCATAAATCTGCACATTTTGAACCCCGTTCAATTCAGCGTTTTTCTTTGCTAGATTGACCGCTCGCTCATTGACATCCATCATTTGAACCATACGATTTGGATAACTTTTTGCAATTGACAATCCAATTGGTCCATATCCACAACCAACATCTAGAATACACCCTTCAATTGCCGGCATCTCAAAACTATCAATTAATACACGGGAGCCAAAATCTACTTCGCTTTTACTAAAAACCCCTGCATCAGTTTCAAATACAAATGAAAATCCCCGAAGTGTAAAATTCCATCTGCGCGGTTTACTTTCTACTTGAGGTTCTTTTGAATAATAATGTTCTGACAAGAATAATGCCCTCCATCATCTATAGATAAAGAAAAAGCTCGTCAAAATTGACGAGCTTTTCACATTCAATCAGCAGAAATTATTTAACTTCTACAGATGCGCCAACTTCTTCAAGTTTAGCTTTGATTTCTTCAGCTTCTTCTTTAGAAGCGCCTTCTTTAAGAGCTTTAGGAGCGTTATCTACAACTTCTTTAGCTTCTTTAAGACCTAAACCAGTGATTTCACGAACCACTTTAATTACTTTAATTTTTTGATCGCCAGCAGAAGCTAAAACAACATCAAATTCTGTTTTTTCTTCTGCAGCAGCAGCAGCGCCACCAGCAACAGCTACAGGAGCAGCAGCAGTAACACCGAATTCTTCTTCGATTGCTTTTACTAAATCGTTTAATTCAAGAACTGTCATAGCTTTGACAGCTTCTAAGATTTGCTCATTGTTCATTATATTTTCCTCCTATACGGAATGTAAGTTTTTTAGTTTGGCATATTATGCCTTGAAGATTAAGCTACACTTAAAATTAAGCGCCTTGTTCTTCTTTTTGTTCTGCAACAGCTTTTGTTACAAGAGCTAAGTTGCGGATTGGAGCTTGAAGTACTGATAATAGCATAGATAGTAAACCTTCGCGTGATGGAAGTTCTGCCAATGCTTTAACTTCTTCAACGCTAGCATACGTGCCTTCAATAAGACCAGCTTTAATTTCTAGTTGTTCGTTAGCTTTCGCAAAGTCATTGATGATACGTGCAGGAGCAACTACATCTTCATTTGAGAATGCGATTGCGTTTGGACCTGTAAGAACTTCGTTAAGTTCTTCGTGGCCAACTTCTGCAGTAGCGCGGCGAACTAAAGTATTTTTGTATACTTTGAATTCTACACCAGCTTCACGTAATTGTTTACGTAGTTCAGTAACTTGAGATACTGAAAGACCACGGTAGTCAACTACTACTACTGATGCTGCACTTTTAAACTTGTCAGCGATTTCTTGAACAACAGTTTGTTTTGCTTCAACTGCTTTGTTCATCTTGACACCTCCTATAAGAATGGGTCATTTATACCAACAAAAGAAAAGCCTCTTGCCATTAGTAGACAAGAGGCGGAATTTCATCATCTTAAGTAAGAGTCTGAGTTCCTTTGTCCTCGGTAGGATAATTAAGCGATTGCTCGCCCCTACGGTCTACGGTACAAATGGATGATTCACAACGCTATAAATCATAACAAATGATAATTGCGTTGTCAATCAAAAATTATTTTGCTACTGTAGCAGAAAGTGGATCAACTTTGATAGATGGTCCCATTGTAGTAGTTACATGTAAAGATTTGATGTAAGTACCTTTTGCAGCAGCAGGTTTTGCTTTAAGGATTACGTCAACAAGAGTTGAAAAGTTTTCAGCTAATTTGTCAGCTTCGAATGAAACTTTACCAATTGGAGCATGAACGATACCAGCTTTGTCAGCACGGTATTCAACTTTACCAGCTTTGATTTCGTTAACTGCTTTCGTTACATCGAAAGTAACTGTGCCAGTTTTAGGGTTTGGCATTAAGCCTTTAGGTCCTAATACACGACCTAGTTTACCAACTTCACCCATCATGTCTGGAGTAGCAACGATTACATCGAAGTCAAACCAGCCTTGTTGGATTTTTTGGATATATTCTGCATCGCCTACGTAATCAGCGCCAGCTGCTTCAGCTTCTTTAATTTTGTCGCCTTTAGCGAAAACTAAAACGCGTTGAGTTTTACCAGTACCGTTTGGAAGCACAACTGCTCCGCGGATTTGTTGGTCATTTTTACGAGTGTCGATATTTAAGTTAAATGCTACTTCAACTGTTGCGTCAAAGTTAACAGTGCTTGTTTTTTTAGCAAGTTCAGCTGCTTCAGCTACTGTGTATTGTTGGTTACGATCAACTAATTTAGCTGCATCTTGCAATTTTTTACCTGTTTTAGCCATTATATATTTCCTCCTTGATTGTGGTTGTAACGGATTAAACCTCCCACGAATAAAGGCTGCGAGTTTCAAATATCACTATAAGAAACAATCGCAACCTCCAAAAAACAATACTTTATCAAGTAATGGGATTAGTCTTCGATCACAATACCCATGCTACGTGCAGTACCTTCTACCATTGACATTGCAGCTTCTACTGATGCTGCGTTTAAGTCTGGCATTTTAGTTTCAGCGATTTCGCGTACTTTATCGCGTTTCACTGTAGCTACTTTTTTACGGTTTGGTTCACCTGAACCTGATTTAATACCAGCTGCTACTTTAAGTAACACTGCTGCCGGTGGAGTTTTTGTAATGAAAGTGAATGAACGATCTTCAAATACAGAAATCTCAACTGGAATGATTAATCCTGCTTGGTCCGCAGTACGAGCGTTGAATTCTTTACAGAATCCCATGATATTAACACCTGCTTGACCCAATGCAGGACCTACTGGTGGCGCTGGATTTGCTTTACCAGCTGGGATTTGAAGTTTTACAACTTTAACAACTTTTTTAGCCACGAGACACACCTCCTTAAGTCCGTGATGTGGTAATTGGGTTTCCCCTCCCACTCAATATCTGTCTGTCGGCTTAATCCGATAACATTAAAAATTACTATGTCATAACATGTGATATATTTCCACAGTATGACCTCTGAAATGATAACACTTTTTAAAATACAAGGCAAGTACCTTACAATTAAACTTTTACAACTTCATCAAAATCTAGTTCCATTTTTGTTTCGCGACCGAACATATCAACTGTTACACTAATTTTGCCTTTATCAGCTATGATTTCGTTGACAATCCCTTGGAAATGAGCAAAAGGTCCTTCTAGAACTTCAACTAAGTCACCTTCGCTAAAGTCTAGCTCAACACTAGCTTCATTTGCCCCCATTTGTTGTAGAATCACTTCTACTTCTTCAGGTAGTAATGGTGTTGGTTTTACTCCACCACCTGAAGAACCAATGAATCCAGTAACACCTGGTGTATTACGAACAACATACCAAGCATCATCTGTCATAACTAGTTCAACTAGAACATAACCAGGGAAAGTCTTACGCATATATGTTTTTTTACGACCGTCTTTTACTTCAGTTTCTTGTTCTTCTGGAATAATCACACGGAAGATTTTATCTTGCATCCCCATTGTTTCAACACGTTTTTCAAGGTTTGCTTTTACTTTATTTTCATAACCTGAATAAGTATGGACAACATACCAATTTTTTTCCATAATAGATAGGACTGTTCGTCCTTCCCTCCTTTTCTAAAAGGCAAAATGAAAAAACCCGTTACAACACACGGGCCATTTCAAACATATTAACTTAATTAAATCATAATTCTAAGTACCAGCGCAATAATTTCGAAATGCCTAAATCGATTACCATGAAAAACGCTGCCATTATCAATAATGTTGAAACAACAATCATTGTATATTTAGCCAATTCTTTACGTTTCGGCCAACTTGTTTTTCTCATTTCTGATAGAACGCCGCGGAAAAATTCACCTATCTTACCCATCCAACCAAACCTCCGAATATAATCATATATACATAACGAATTGTATTATTTAGTTTGTTTATGTAATGTATGTTCATTACAATGAGAACAATATTTCTTAAGTTCTATTCTTTTTGAATTGTCCTTAGTTGCGGGTAAATGATAATTTCTAGCCCCGCATTTTTCACAGCTTAGTGCGACCTTTTGTGCCATAATATCACCTTTCGGCATTCGTCCTTTTAAAAGCCTATCACCTATTATACAAGCTGTCAACTAGCCTCTTAATGCTATCAAACTACTATTCTACTTCTAAATGTCTTTCTAATTTTCGTTTAATACGTTGTAATGCATTGTCAATTGATTTTACATGCCGATCTAATCTTGCAGAAATTTCTTGATAAGAGCAGCCTTCTAGATAGAGGGCCAATACTTGACGTTCTAAATCACTTAGTACCTCACCGATTTTTTCTTCTAAGTGGTTAAACTCTTCTCTGTGAATCATCAGTTTTTCCGGATCATCGATTGTCGCTCCTGTAAGCATATCCATCAAAGTTTTTGTTGATTCCTCTTCAAACACTGGCTTGTCCAATGAAACATAAGAATTTAGTGGAATATGCTTTTGTCTTGTAGCTGTTTTGATAGCGGTAATAATTTGGCGTTTAATGCAAAGTTCTGCAAAAGCTTTGAAAGAAGCTAATTTATCACCTTTAAAATCACGGATTGCTTTATACAACCCGATCATACCCTCTTGCACAATATCTTCTTTATCAGCACCAATTAAAAAATAGGACTTCACTTTTAAGCGTACAAATGGCTTATATTTGTTGATCAGAAAATCCAACGCTTCTGTATCACCATTACGCGCCACTTCGACTAATTGCTCATCAGTCAAATCTTCAAATTGTTGATGCTTCACGTGTAAATGATCACTTGTTAACAAAGTATCACCCCGATTGCGCTAGCCTATTTAGAAACAGTATAACGGAATTGGAAAATATCAGTCAATCACTCAATTTATTTCCTCTTCGCATTTGTTCAAATTTTTCCATAACTTCAGACGATAATTGAATTTTAGAACTTGGCTTTTCAAACTGTATACTTTTCACTTTTTGAGAAATCTGAGTACGTACATCTTGCATTTCAATTTCAAATTCACGTGCTGATTTTCGCAATGCGCCGTTTCCAAATATGACATTTTGCTCTGCCATATCTGAAGTGGCTACATAGATTTTATTGCGTTTAGTTGCCAATTCCGCTGTTAGCTTTTCAATACGATCATCTGCAGTTTCTTTTGCCCTAGTATAGATGATTTCAACATTATGTTGCTTCACCTTTGTTGCAATGCCTGGAACGAGATACGCATCAAAGACAACGATGACGCGCATTCCCGAATAGGCTTGATAGTCTGCCATTAACTCTATCAGTCGATCTCTCGCATCTATTAGCTTATGTTCTTTTAAAGCTTGTAATTCCTTCCATGCACCAATAATGTTATAACCATCAACTAAGAGTATGTTCATCAGCAGTCACCCTAAACTTCGTGGCGTTTTCGGAACACTTCATACATCAATAATGATGCCGCTACTGATGCATTTAATGATGTTACATGGCCAACCATAGGCAAATTATAAAGGAAATCACATTTTTCTTTTAGGATGCGACTCATTCCTCGACCCTCACTACCGATAATAACAGCTAACGGTAAAGTTGCGTCCATTTTACGATAGTCGACCGATCCTTTAGCATCTGTTCCCGCTATCCAAACACCACGTTGTTTTAACTCTTCAACAGTTTGGGATAAGTTGTTTACTCGCACTGTTGGAATGTATTCAATGGCACCTGTAGAAGCTTTTGCGACAACAGCCGTCAAACTAACGGAACGTCTCTTTGGAATGATTATACCATGTGCACCAACTGCATCTGCAGTTCGCATAATAGAGCCCAAATTGTGTGGATCCTCTAATTCATCTAAGATGAGAAAGAATGGATCTTCACCACGCTCTTCAGCTACTTTAAAAAGGTCTTCTAGTTCTGCATAGTTGTAAGCAGCAACTGAAGCAACAACGCCTTGATGATTCTCTGAAGATAACTGATCTACTTTTTTCTTAGGTACAAATTGCACGATTATGCCACGTTCTTTTGCTAAGTCAAGTAACTCGTTGATTCCACTTTTTTTAACGCCTTCAGCTATCCAAATTTTGTTGATATCTCTTGTAGATCGAAGCGCCTCTAAAATTGGGTTTTTTCCAGCGATTATTTCTTTTGTTTGTTCTGTCATTATTATTTTGACACCTCTTTCTTATTTTCAATCACATTTATTGCATATTGGATAATCGCATCGACGCGCTCTGCCTGCCCAGTTAAATATAAAAAGCCAATAACTGCTTCAAATGCCGAACTGTAATTATATGTTTGGACATCGGTGTTTTTTGGTACAGACCCTGACTTTGCGTTACGACCACGCTTCAATACGGCCATTTCTTCTTCAGTAAAGTAATCTTCATCAATCATTTGGTGAATAACCATTGATTGAGCTTTTGCAGAAACATAATGCGTCGCCTCGCGGTGAAGAATATTTGGTTTCACACGTCCTGCTCTTAGTAAATGCTCGCGAATTGCGATTTCTAATACAGCATCTCCCATATAAGCTAAAGCGAGTGCATTTAATTGTTTTACATCTGCATTACGAAGTTCTCCCACTTCAATTACCCTCGTTTCCATCGAACGCCTTGACGTGTATCTTCTAAAATAATGTTCATGTCTTTTAGTTGATCACGAATTTCATCAGAGCGTTTAAAATCACGATTTTTTCTTGCTTGTTGACGTTCTTCGATTAATGCATCGATTTCTTCGTCTAACAGTTCTTCTTTTACTTCAAGTTCGATACCAAGGACCATTGAAAGCTCTTTTAGTGTATCGATAAATACTTTTAGAATTTCTTCATTTGTGTTTGTTTCATTCAAATATTTATTAGCCTCTGTAGATAAGCTAAACAGTGCAGCAATTGCATTTGCTGTATTAAAATCATCATCCATCGCAATTTCAAAGTTTTGATGTTCTTGCCCTATTGCATCTAGCCAAGATTGTTCTTTTTCTCCTAGATTAGCAGTAGCATTTAGGCGGTGTTGTAAGTTGTTGAAAGAAGTACGGATACGTTCTAAACCGGCAGCTGCTGATTCAACTAAATCTTGCGCAAAATTAATTGGATGACGATAATGGACTGACAGCATGAAGAAACGCAAAACTTGTGGATCAATTTGTTGAATAATATCATGTACCAAAATGAAATTCCCTAGTGATTTAGACATTTTTTCATTGTCAATATTAATATAACCATTATGCATCCAATAGCGTGCAAAAGTTTTACCTGTATATGCTTCTGATTGAGCGATTTCATTTTCATGGTGAGGGAATGTCAGATCTTGACCACCTGCATGAATATCAATAGTATCACCAAAATGATTATGCACCATTACAGAACATTCAATATGCCAACCCGGGCGACCATCTCCCCATGGACTATGCCAGAAGATCTCCCCTGGTTTTGCAGCTTTCCAAAGTGCAAAATCTAAAGCATCTTCTTTCTTTTCCCCAGCTTCAATACGAGCACCGATTTTCAAATCATCTACAGATTGATGTGACAATTTACCGTAACTTTTAAATTTACGAGTACGGTAATAAACATCTCCTTGAGATTCATAAGCATAGCCTTTTTCGATTAACACACCAATAAATTCAATAATTTCGTCCATATGATTGGTTACACGTGGATGTGCATCAGCTTTTTGGCATCCAAGTGCCGTAATATCTTCAAAATACGCTTTAATAAAGCGTTCTGTTAGTTCTGAAACTTCTTCTCCTAACTCATTTGCAGCTTTAATAATTTTATCATCCACATCTGTAAAGTTGGAAACATAAGTAACTTCATAGCCACGGTATGTTAAATAACGACGTACTGTATCATAAACGATGACAGGACGTGAATTACCTATATGAATGTAGTTATAGACAGTCGGCCCACATACATACATTTTGACCTTACCTTCTTCAAGAGGTACAAACGGTTCCTTTTCACGTGATAATGAGTTAAAAATTTGAATACCCATGGGGATTATCTCTCCTTTTTGCTATTCACAAGATCTTTATATAAATCATTTATTTTTTGTTCCATTTGTTGACAACGGTCTTCTACTGGATCAGGAATATTTTGATGATCTAATTTTTGTTCATGATTTACACGTACACCATCTTGAATTACGACTTTACCTGGGATACCAACAACCGTTGCATTTGGCGGTACAGGTTTCAAAACAACTGACCCTGCACCAATTTTGCTATTCTCTCCGATTGTAATAGAACCAAGCACTTTTGCACCAGTTGCAACTAAAACATTGTCTTCTAATGTCGGATGGCGTTTGCCTTTTTCTTTCCCTGTTCCTCCCAAGGTCACGCCTTGATACAGAGTAACATTATTTCCGATTTCACATGTTTCTCCAATAACGACACCCATACCATGGTCAATAAAAAAGCGGCGACCAATTTTAGCCCCAGGGTGAATTTCAATGCCTGTAAAGAATCTACTGATTTGCGAAACAGATCTCGCAATAAAATAAAATTTACGTTTATACAAAGCATGTGCAATTCTGTGTGACCATATAGCATGTAACCCTGAATAAGTTAATACAACTTCTAGTGTACTACGAGCTGCTGGATCATTTTCAAAGATCGTTGCAATATCTTCTCTAATTCTTTTAAACATTTTAATGCCCCTCCCATTTTATAAAATCTATCTAGCTACAGACGCTAGTTGTTAAATAAAAAAAGACGCCCCTGTCTTATTAAAAAGACAGAGACGCCGTGTGTGCGCGGTTCCACTCTGGTTGGAAGCATTACAAAACACTTCCCGCTTGAACGTTTTTAACGGTGACGAACCGACTAAGCCTACTAAAATAACTTTCAACCTAGCACTCAGAGGTGCATTTCTGCTTTACATTGGCCCAGACCACTTTCAGCCGCTGATGGTCCTCTCTTTGAGAGCATGTGCCGCATACTTCTCCTCTTCAACGTTTTTTTCTCATTTGTAAGCTTTATTGTACAATGAAGTAGAAAAAAAGCAAACAAAATTATTTTACATATTTTTCAATGCGGTTAAGAACTGTTTCTTTACCTAGTAATACAAGTGCATCATTTAATTCTGGGCCATGCATTTCACCTGTTGTAGCAACACGGATTGGCATGAAAAGGTTTTTACCTTTGTGACCAGTTTCTTTTTGAACAGCTTTGATAGCTTTTTTGATTTCTGCAGGTTCAAATTCTTCTAAAGCTTCAAGTTGTACTTTAAATGCAGCCATTACTTCTGATACTTGTTCCCCAGCTAAAACTTCTTTTTCTTCATCATTATATTCAAGTTCTTCTGTAAAGAACATTTGAGATAACTCTACGATTTCAGCACCGAAGCTCATTTGTTCGTGATAAAGGCCGATTAATTTACCAGCCCATTCAGCTTCTTCAGTTGTTGGATTTTCTGCTACTAAACCTGCTTTTTGTAAGAATGGCAAGCATAGTTCAACCACATGTTCAGGAGATAATTTTTTCATGTATTGGTTGTTCATCCATTTTAATTTATTTGTATCATACATAGATGGTGATTTAGTAAGACGTTTTTCATCGAATTGTTTGATTAATTGTTCTTCCGTAAAGATTTCTTCTTCGCCTTCCGGAGACCAGCCAAGTAATGCTAAGAAGTTTAACATCGCTTCAGGTAAATAACCAAGGTCTTTGTATTGAGAAATGAATTGGATAATAGATTCATCACGTTTTGAAAGCTTTTTATGATTTTCATTAACGATTAATGTCATGTGACCAAAGCGCGGTGCTTCCCAGCCAAATGCGCGGTAAACCATTATTTGTTTTGGTGTGTTAGATAAGTGCTCTTCACCACGGAATACATGTGTCATTTCCATCATTTGGTCATCTAATACTACGGCGAAGTTATAAGTTGGGATACCGTTTGCTTTCATGATAACCCAGTCACCAACGTCTTTTGATTCAAATGATACTTCACCACGAATTAAGTCATCGAATCTGTATGTTTCGTTTTCTGGTACTTTGAAGCGGATTGTGTAAGGCGTGCCAGCTACTTCTTTTTCCGCTACTTGTTCAGCAGATAAATGACGACAAGTACCGTTGTACATTGGTGCTGCAACACCATTTGCACGTTGAGCTTCACGTTCAGCTTCTAATTCTTCTGAAGTACAGAAGCATTTGTATGCCATGCCCATATCGATTAATTTTTGAGCATATTCTTTATAGATATCTAAGCGTTCCATTTGACGATAAGGAGCATAAGGACCGCCGATTACTGGTGATTCTACTGGGTGGATACCTAACCAAGCTAGGTTTTCGATTTGTGACGCTTCGCCACCCTCAATATTACGAGCTACGTCTGTATCTTCAATACGCAGAATGAAATCTCCGTCATAATGTTTTGCATATAAATAATTGAATAGTGCTGTACGTGCGCCACCAATGTGTAAATGTCCAGTTGGGCTTGGTGCATAACGAACACGAACTTTGTTAGTCATGATTAAAATCCTCCTATTTGTCGTTCAAAAATTCAACTTTTTTCATTTTACCACTGCAAGTATAAAAATTAAAGGAAGTCAATTTTTTATAAGTAAAATTGTTGCCATTGCAGCAATTCCTTCTTCACGTCCAGTAAAACCAAGCTTTTCAGTAGTTGTCGCTTTGACATTAACTTGAGATGGATCTGCATGCAAAAGTTCTGCAATGTGATTACGCATTTGTTCAATATACGGTGCCATTTTTGGACGTTGTGCCATAATTGTACAATCCACATTTCCTAAAGAATAGCCTTTATCTTCTACGATTTCCCAAATATACGCTAGTAATTTTGAAGAATCTGCATCCTTAAAAGCTGGATCAGTATCAGGAAAATGATGACCAATATCTCCTTCTCCAATCGCACCAAGTGCTGCATCTGTTACTGTATGTAACAAAACATCGGCATCTGAATGGCCTAGCAATCCTTTTTCATGAGGAATCGTAATCCCTCCAATTATTAATGGACGTCCTTCAGCAAACGCATGTACATCAAAACCTTGTCCTACTCGAAACATAGTTATCCTCCTATACGTTGACTTAGAATGGCTTCACCAAAAACTAAGTCCTCTTTAGTAGTTATTTTAACGTTTTCGTAACTACTTTCAACAATATATACAGATTGTCCTAAACGTTCAACGAGCATCGCTTCATCAGTGCCTAAGAAATGATCTTCTTCTGCTTGCTGTTCTGCACGTTTTAACACTTGAAAATCAAATGCTTGAGGTGTTTGAATCATCCACAGACTTGAACGGTCTACTGTTTCTTCAATAACACCATCTTTTACTCTTTTCATCGTATCCTTAGCCCGTACGCCTGCAATTGCCGCACCTTTGGTATGAGCAGCTTCTACCAATTTATGAATAATCGGTATTGTAATAAAAGGGCGTGCTGCATCATGTACTAAAACAATGTTACCGTCTTTTACTTTTTTCACACAGGCGTTTACACTATGTTGACGTTCTGAGCCACCATCAGGTAGTCCTTTTACTTTTGTAATATGAAATTTCTCTAAAAGTGTTTCTATATATGAACGCTCTTCAGGTTTTACAGCCAACCAAATGCCCTTACATGCTTCATCTTGTTGAAAAACCTCTAATGTATGTATTAAAATGGGCTTTTGACGCAACTCCAAAAATAATTTGTTTTTTCCTGCAGCCATCCGTTTCCCACTACCAGCAGCTGGTAGAATCACATCATATTGCATTGTACCATTTTCACTTCCTCATCAATGAAAAGGACAAGGTATAAGTACACCCTGTCTCTTTCATATTTTACACTATGCTGTTCTTCCATTTTGTTTTGGTTTTGCAAAAATCATTCGACCTGCAGATGTTTGTAACACACTCGTTACTGTCACAACGATTGCTTGACCAATAAAAGATTTTCCTTCTTCTACAACAATCATTGTCCCATCATCTAAATATGCTACACCTTGGTTGTGCTCCTTACCATCTTTAATAACAATTACATTCATTTCTTCACCTGGAATAACAACCGGTTTCACAGCATTTGCTAAATCGTTAATATTTAGCACCTTTACATTGTGCAAATCGCATACTTTATTTAAATTAAAGTCATTTGTTAAAATCTGTCCACCCATTTTCTTTGCTAGGCGTACTAATTTTAAATCAACTTCTTGTATATCTTCAAAATCGACTTCTGTAATTAACACTTGTGAAGCTCTTTCGTCTTGAAGCTTTCTCAAAATATCTAAACCACGACGACCTCTTGTACGCTTTAATGTATCTGAAGAGTCTGCTATATGTTGTAACTCTGTTAAAACGAATTGAGGAACAACCAAAACCCCTTCAACAAAACCTGTTTCAGAAATATCGGCGATACGTCCATCTATAATCACACTTGTGTCTAAAAGCTTATACATTGAACCTAGAAATTCCGATTCCTCTGCTGACTTTTTCTTTAGTCCACTTTGTGAAGACTTACCAGATGTGAAGACATTAATTAATTCATCACGTTTTTTGAAACCTACTTGGAACCCAAGATACCCCAATACAATAGATAACAAAACCGGTAATATTGTTGTGATAAAAGGAATTTTAATACTATCGATTGCAAATCCTACTAAATACGCAACAATTAATCCAACGATCAATCCTAACGTACCAAACAATAAATCTCCCACAGGTGCCTTTAACAATTTTTCTTCCATCCATCGAATAAATTTCACAAAATAATCCGAGAACATAAACGAAAAACCAAATAATATTAAAGCGCCAATCGCAACAGAAGTATACGGATTATTTAACCATGGGTTTGAGGATAAATGAATCAATTCGTATAATGGCGGTAATATAAATAAACCCATCGTTCCCCCGATAAATAGAAACGCAATTTGGATAATTCTCTTTAGCATTAAATGCACCTCCCTTTAATAATTAATTATACATAGATTTCCTTAAAAACGCTTTGAAAACCCCTTTAATACAATCTATGTCATAAAGGCATTTACATAGACATTAAACGACAAAAAAGCCGTTCAATATCTTATCTTATAATTCCTTAAAGCTCAACTTTAATGCTTGGTTCACAGTATCTACACCAAGCACCTCAATGTCACTTGGATAATCCCAACCACCTAAATTAGATGCTGGTATAATAGCGCGTTTAAAACCTAATTTAGCAGCTTCTTGCACACGCTGTTCAATACGGGAAACACGACGTACCTCACCTGTTAAACCTACCTCGCCAATATAGCAATCCATTGGTTTTGCAGCAATATCTTTAAAACTAGAAACAATACTTACTAATACAGCTAAATCAATTGCAGGTTCGTCTAACTTTACTCCACCAGCCACTTTAATATAAGCATCCTGAGCTTGTAGTAACATACCCATTCTTTTTTCTAACACAGCCATTAACAACGAAATTCGGTTCTGATCAACACCTGTTGCCATTCTTTTTGGGTAGTTAAAGCTTGATGGTGTTACAAGCGCTTGAATTTCTACTAAGATCGGGCGTGTCCCTTCCATAGATGCAACAACGGTTGAACCTGGTGTGCCTTGCGATCGTTCTTGCAGAAACAACTCTGAGGGGTTTAACACTTCTTTTAAACCGTTCTGTAACATTTCAAAAATGGCAATCTCATTCGTAGAACCAAAACGATTTTTTTGACTACGTAAAATTCGATACGTATGATGACGTTCACCTTCAAAATACAACACGGTATCTACCATGTGTTCTAAAATACGAGGGCCAGCAATTTGCCCCTCTTTCGTTACATGTCCAACAAGGAAAATGGCAATATTCTTTGTCTTTGCAATTCTCATAAATTCCGCTGTACATTCACGAACTTGAGATACGCTCCCTGGTGCACTTGTCACATTTGGATGGTATACAGTTTGAATTGAATCCACAATAACAAACTTTGGTTGAACTTCTTCAATTGTTTGATTCAAAAATTCTAAATTTGTTTCCGAGTAAATATAAAGTTCCGGAGATTTGACTCCAAGTCGTTCTGCTCGTAACTTTGTTTGACGAACAGATTCCTCCCCTGAAATATAAAGAACTCGGTGACCTTTATTGGATAGTAATGCTGATACCTGTAGTAATAACGTGGATTTACCGATACCCGGATCCCCACCGATTAAGATAAGTGAACCTGGAACCACTCCACCTCCTAGGACGCGATTTAATTCTTTAAGTTCCGTCTCTATTCTTGGGGCTTCTTCTGATTCTACAGAAATAATAGGTGTTGCCTTTTGCGAGACATTTGTAGAATGTTGGAACGCTCCTCTTGGCCCTTTAGAAACAACCTCCACTTCTTCGACCATCGTATTCCATTCCCCACACCCAGGACATCTACCTAACCATTTTGGTGATTCGTAACCACATGAATTACAAAAGAATTTCGTTTTCTTTTTAACCATATTTCCTCCCATTAGAAAGTATTTCTCTTTTTCTTATATTATAAAACAAGGCATTCCAAATTTCTTATTTGGAATGCCTTGCAAGGCGTTAATTAACAGAATCGCCATAACGCATACATTATTTTGTTACTAATTCTTTTACATCTACAACGAATTGATCATCCTTAACATCAAAAACAACGCGTTGTCCTGTTAATATAGTTCCTTTTAAAATTTCCTCAGAAAGGCGATCTTCCACATGTTTTTGGATAGCACGACGCAATGGACGAGCTCCGTATTGTGGATCATATCCTTCTTTCGCAATTTTTTCGATTGCAGCTGGTGTTAACTCAAGTGTTATATTTTGTTCTTCTAGACGTTTTGTTAATGTTTTCGCCATTAGAACAACAATTTGATTTAGTTCTTCTTTTTCTAAAGAGTGGAAAACAATCATTTCGTCGATACGATTTAAAAACTCAGGTCGAAATGCCTTTTTCAATTCTTCCATCATAACGTTTTTAACATTTTCTTGACTTTGTGTTGCGCTTTGTGAACCAAAACCTAGAGATTTACGGTATTTTAATTCCTCTGCCCCAATATTAGAAGTCATAATAACTACTGTATTACGGAAATCAACAACGCGTCCTTTAGAATCTGTTAAACGCCCATCATCAAGTACTTGTAATAAAATATTGAAAACATCCGGATGTGCTTTTTCAATTTCATCAAGTAAGATAACAGAATATGGCTTGCGACGAACTTTTTCTGTTAGTTGACCACCTTCATCGAAACCTACATAACCTGGAGGTGAACCTACAAGACGTGAAGTCGAATGTTTTTCCATGTATTCGGACATATCAACCCGAATCATCGCATCCTCATCACCAAACATTACTTCTGCTAACGCACGACCAAGCTCTGTTTTACCGACACCGGTTGGACCTAAGAATATAAATGAACCAATTGGACGTTTTGGATCTTTTAATCCAGCTCGCGCTCGACGAATAGCTCTAGAAATTGCTTCAACTGCTTCACCTTGGCCAACGACGCGCTTGTGTAGTTCTTCTTCAAGATGTAGTAATTTTTCGGATTCTGCTTGTGCTAGTTTTGAAACAGGCACTCCTGTCCACATTGATACGACTTCCGCAATATCATTTACTGTTACTTTTGATTCTGCTTTGCCTTGCGCTTCTTTCCATTCTTTTTTTGTTGTATTTAATTTGTCTTTTAGTTTTTGTTCTGTATCACGCAATGATGCAGCTTTTTCAAATTCTTGTGATTGTACTGCAGCCATTTTCTCAGAATGTAGGGAATCTAATTGTTGTTCTAATTCCTTCAAGTCTGGTGGTGTTGTGAATGAACGTAAACGTACTTTTGAACCTGCTTCATCAATCAAGTCAATTGCTTTATCTGGTAAAAAGCGGTCTGAAATATAACGATCTGACATTTTTGCAGCGGCTTCAATTGCTGCGTCTGTAATTTTCACACGGTGATGTGCTTCATAACGATCACGTAAACCTTTAATAATTTGGATTGCTTCTTCCACAGAAGGTTCATCCACTTGAATTGGTTGGAAACGACGTTCAAGTGCTGCATCTTTTTCGATGTATTTACGGTACTCATCAAGTGTTGTAGCACCGATACATTGTAATTCACCACGAGCAAGAGATGGTTTTAAAATATTGGATGCATCAATGGCACCTTCTGCACCACCTGCACCAATTAATGTGTGTAATTCATCAATAAATAAGATAACATTACCTGCTTGGCGGATTTCATCCATTACCTTTTTCAAGCGATCTTCAAATTCGCCACGATATTTAGTACCCGCCACAACGGTACCCATATCTAAAGTCATGACGCGTTTGTCTCGCAATGTCTCTGGTACTTCATTGTTAATGATTTGTTGAGCAAGGCCTTCAGCAATTGCCGTTTTACCAACACCAGGTTCACCAATTAAAACTGGGTTATTTTTTGTACGTCTAGATAGTACTTCAATTACACGTGTTATTTCTTTGCTACGACCAATAACAGGATCTAAGCTTCCTTCTCTAGCAATTTGAGTAAGGTCACGCGCTAAGCTATCTAAAGTTGGTGTATTCGCTGCTGGAGCAGTATTATTATTTGCTTGTGGATGATCACTGCTACCTAAAAGTTGTAATACTTGTTGGCGTGCTTTATTTAGGCTTACTCCTGCATTATTTAATACTCGCGCTGCTACACCTTCACCCTCGCGAATTAGTGCTAGCAATAAATGTTCTGTACCAATGTAGGAATGGCCTAACTTACGAGATTCATCAACTGATAACTCGATTACTTTTTTAGCACGGGGTGTGTAATGTACAATAGGACCAACATTTTTTGTACCCATACCAACTAATTCTTCAATACCTTCTTCAATCATTTCAGAACTTACATCTATTGCTTCTAGCGCTTTTGCAGCGATTCCGCCACCTTCACGAATTAATCCTAACAGTATATGCTCGGTACCAATAGCTTCGTGTTTCATACGAATTGCCTCTTCTTGCGCAAGTTGTAAAACTTTTTGTGCACGCTGTGTAAAACGATTGTACATCATGAATATCCTCCCCTTCTTCACCGTTATACTATTGTTTAGAATCTGTATTATTAAATTGCAATTGTTCTCTAATTATAGATGCGCGGTATACATCTCTTTCATTTGTTTGGAGTGTTGTACCCGCATGTTGTTGTAAAAAGCCTGGTTGCATTATTAACATGCATTCATTTAAGATACGATCTGGAATCGTTGGGATAAGCCCTAAATCTATGCCCAATCGGACATTTGACAAACAATTCGCTGCTTCTTCGCTCGATAAAATTCTGGCATATTTTAAAACACCTAATGAACGATTCAAACGGTCAGACACAGCGACGGATGCATGCTCTAATAACGCTCGTCTTGCATCAATTTCCTTCTGGATGATTTGTTCAGCTACACTTTGTAAATCTAAAATAATATCCTCTTCAGGCTTTCCAAGTGTAATTTGATTCGAAATTTGATAATAGTTACCGACAGCTTCTGTTCCTTCTCCATAAATCCCTCGTACAACCATACCTAATCGTGCCATTGTATTGATAAGTGAACCCATTTGGTTCGTTACTGTTAAAGCTGGTAAATGCATCATCACAGACGCTCTTAAACCCGTGCCCGTATTAGTCGGACAACTTGTTAAGTAACCAAATGAATCATCAAAGGCATAAGGTAATTTGTTTTCTAATAAGCGATCTACTTCATCTGCCAAGTGATATGCTTTATCTAGTTGCAAACCTGGTTGTAAGCATTGAATTCGGATATGATCCTCTTCATTTACCATAATACTAATTGTTTCGTCTTCTGATACTAAGATTGATCCAGATTTTGTTTTATTTGCTAGTTGTGGGCTAATTAAATGTTTCTCCACTAACACTTGTCGTTGTAGTGCCGGCATATCATAGAGTGAGAAATAAGAGAACGGTATATTAAATTTTTCATCCCCATCAATAAGAGCATTCGATACCATTTTATCGATTTGTAAGGATTCTTCCTCTGAAAAAGCCCTTGGAAAACGGAAACCTGTTAAATTTCTTGCTAATCGAATACGTGTACTCATTATGATATCTCCATAATCAATATCGCCGCGCATCCAAATAGGTGGTTTACTTTTAAGAAAGTGGTCAATGTTCATCCCTTCCCTCACCTCCTACTTGTAGCTTTTTTTCTAATGCACGAACTTGGTCTCGAATGTTTGCCGCATCTTCAAAACGCTCTTCTTCAACAGCCACTTTCATATCTTGACGTAAAGCTTCAATCTGCCGTTTCATTTGATAACTTTCATTTATAGAGCCTGGAACTTTTCCTATGTGTTCTGTTGCACCATTATGCAGACGCTTTAGCACTTGCGGTAGCTGTTCTTTAAATGTATCGTAACAAGTTGGACAATTAAATTTGCCTTCTTCTAAAAACTTTCTATATGTCATTCCACACTGAGGACAGCTTTCATTTTGTACTTTAGCCTGTGTATTACTAATTGGTACTGATTGCACAGACCAGCTAGGTGTTCCAAACCAATTTGAAAATAATTTTTGCATTGCATTCGGACTTTCATCTGAATCAAGGTTCAAGTGAAAGTGATCTAATTGCTTGTTGCATACATCACAGAAGTGTCTCGTAACTTTTTTGCCGTTTTTCATCTGTGTAACTGTGATAGTAGCGGGTCGCTGTTTACAATTTTCACAAATCATCTCTTGCACCTCTTTACGTTTGCTTATCATACTTTAACGCTAGTAACATTGCATGCAAAATTCGTGCGCGTAACTCATCTCGCGCAGGCAAATTAATGCACAGCACTGAACGATCAAGGGCCGCAATCATCATTTTCGCTTCTCTACGAGTAATTACATCTTCATCAATCAAACGGAAAATATAGTCTTGTGCCATCGTTTGAGAAATAGAATCACCAACCTGATGCAAAATTTCGTTAATCAATTCTGCTTCTGAATCAGCCTTTATGCGTAATATTCGAATATAACCGCCACCACCACGTTTGCTTTCAACTAAATACCCACGTTCTGCAGTAAATCTTGTATTAATAACATAATTTATTTGAGATGGTACACATTGAAATTTATCTGCAATTTCGCTTCGCTTGATTTCAATATGACCTTTACCACCTAATTCAATAACTTCCTTCAAATACCCTTCTATAATGTCAGAGATATTTCGCATTTTAGCTTCCACCTCACTTACATCACTGACTTTGACTATCTTTGACTATATTATATAAGGTCATAAAAAATGACGCAAATATTCTGCATTCTTCTTTTGATTTTTACATCATACTATACACAAAAAGCATACCGCTACATGCAGTATGCTCATTAATTAACGTATTAAATCCATTTTCCAACAATCGGATATTCCCATGTTTCACCTTTCAATGCCTTAACAATACCGATGATCGGCACAATAACCACCATAAGTCCAAATATGATCATCATTGGGATACCAATAATGGCCAATATGATTGTAATTGTCAAAATTCCCCCAATAATCACCAATAACCACATAACAAATTGGAATAATAACGCTTGAACGGATAAACGTTTAACTTCCTCGTCTTTTATAAAAATAAAGAAGAGAATCGGTACTAAACATGGCGCAAAAAATGCACTTGCATGTAATATTACTTTCAGTCCTTTTTCTTCCACTTTCAATCACTCACTTTCAATTCACCGTTATAACTAATTTACGTTGTACATTTCGAATAGTTTCATTCTTTAGAATTTTTTTGTTGGAACATTTCAGGTTACTTTGCGTCTTTTCTAATATCACATAGTAAGGGGGATTTTCTCCTATGAAGAAGGCTTTTTTGTTAGTAGGAATAATTCTGATTAGCTTACTCATTTTCATTGGCATGCCATACTGCTTATTAAAAAGCTCCCTTATGCATGATTGCAATGAACAAACAACAACATGTACCAAAACAATTCAACATAAACTATCTCGTACTACTTCAGACCACTCTAATTCACGAGATTCCTATATATTAGAAAAAGTTTCAACTAGTACACCTTTTAAACAATGGCTAGTTAACCATTAATTAAACTTTTACAAAAGCTCCTCTTATGAGTGGCTTTTTTTAATTTTAGGGCTTCGTTAGACTGACGGTTGTCTTTTGTGCTTTTTCTCCTGCGGTTACTCATAGCATAAAACAATTACTATAGCAACAGATGAATAAAATTCATGGCAACCTTGACCTTTTTGTGAGAGGATAGGAATAACAACAGTTGAAATGAGGAGTAGCTATGATTCGAACGCTTGGAGTGACAACTGACCAACAACTTAAAATGGATTTTCCATTAGAAGAAATTAAAGAGGGAAAATTTGATTGGTATTGGGTAGATTTTGAAAAGCCTAGTGCTTCGGAAGATGTCCTATTAGATCAATTCTTTCATTTTCACCCACTTGCCATTGAGGATTGCTTAATGCGATTACAGCGTCCAAAATTAGACTATTATGATGATTATCATTTCCTTGTTGCACATAAGATTAATGAGGAAACTTTTGAAGCCGAAGAAGTAAACTTGTTCGTATCTCCTAATTTCGTCGTTACTTATCACAAATCATCCGTCCCAGAATTTGATGTTGTTCGCAAACGCTTGATGAATCGACCTCAGACATGGGAACGAGGAACCTTATTTGTGATGTATCAAGCGATTGATAAAATTGTCGATAGTTATTTCCCAATGGTCTACAATATTGAGGATCATTTAAATGAAATTGAAGATCAATTAAATTATCAAAACAGCACTAAGTCTATGCGCTATGTATTTGACTTAAGAAGTGATTTACTTCATATAAGACGTACTATCTTACCGATGCGTGATTTACTTTATCGAATATTAAATTCTTACCGTTTCCATCTAGATGAACAGGAACGTGCCTATTTCGGCGATATTCATGACCATTTAGTCAAGTTAACCGAAATGGTGGAATCTAATCGTGAACTAACGGCAGATATGCGAGATAGTCACATGTCTGTAAATGCTAGCCGCATGAATGGTATTATGATGATTTTGACGATCATTTCATCTATATTTATTCCTTTAACATTCATTGCTGGCGTATATGGCATGAATTTTAAAAATATGCCCGAACTAGAGTGGCATTATGGCTATTTTATCGTCTTATTAATCATGTTAGGCATTGCTATTTCAATGCTTGGCTGGTTCAAATATAAAGGCTGGTTTAACTTATTTAAGCCCTAAAAAACACATCATTAATTGTTCTAGAATACTAACAATTAGTGATGTGTTTTTTATAGTAAAATCTGGTTTTAATGAGTTTACTCTTCTTTATCTTTTAAGCCAAACATAATAAACGATAAAATATATGTTACAACTGTTGCACCCACCGTAATCATAATACGATGATTCATTGGTACTGCCGTGTAATTTGAATTTAGCAACATCATTGAAGACACCGCAACAACGGCCGCTAATGGTAATGCAAATTTCATACCTCGCTGTTTATCCATTTCGAGTACATTCCTTTTTCCTAATGTTTTCTTTATTGTAGCACGCTAACATATTTACCGTAACTTGAAAACAGCATAAATTTCTTGTTTTAACTGAAAATATATAATAGTTTGTAACAATGTTTTCATTAATAGAAATCATTTCGTCTAGATCTTTAATCATAGTTAAATTTCCAATTTTACCTGATAGATGAACTCCAAAAGCTTCAAATTACTTAGGTCAAATTTACACATTATTCTTTAATCTCTCATAAAAAATGATAGAATAGAAATATTAAAGATTAATTTTCTAATGATAGAATGGAGAAATTAACGTGGCACTTTGGTCTAGTAAGCATAATGCAAAAAAAAGTGAGAATTATTTTAAAATTGACCAATATATCGGTCAAGTAACATTAGATCTTTCAAAGCACCCCGAATTACGAAAACAAATCCAATTAATGCAATTAACAAAAGAAGACTTAGCAATTATTAAACAATTGCAACCAATTTCAAAGGATTTAACAATAGAAATGGTTGATAAATTTTATGAAACAATTAGTCAATCGCCAGACTTAATTCAAATTATCAATGAGTTTTCCGCAATTGAACGATTAAAAGTAACATTAACACGTCATATAAGCGAAATGTTTAATTGTCAAATCAACGATGAATATGTTCAACAAAGAATAAGAATCGCTCACGTTCATGTGCACATTGGACTTCAATCTAAATGGTATATTAATTCATTTCAATCATTAACAACGACATTCGCTAACTTTATACAACAACTTGACTTATCAGGAAAAGAGACTACTATAGCGACTAATGCCTTTTCTAAACTAATTAACTTAGAACAACAAGTTGTAATTGAAGCCTATGAGAACAAACAAGAAGACCAACGTACGCAAAACGATCAATTAAAACATAAAGTCGTTTTATCTGTTCAAAGTACAGCAGAGGAGTTAAGTGCAATTAGCCAAGAAACAACAGCATCTATTCAATCTTTAGCAAACCAGGCTGATGAAATCGCTCAATCAACACAACAAGGCCTTACATTTGTCACTGCTACACAAGAAAAGTCGGAAGGCGGAAAACAACTTCTTGATACACAAACTGATTTGATGAATCAAATGTCAAAAAGCGTTACATTACTTGATGAAACGATGAGCCAATTACGTGTATCTTCACATAAGATAAACGAAATCGTTCATCTTGTAACAGATATTGCTGATCAAACTAATTTGTTGGCATTAAATGCTTCCATCGAAGCGGCTCGTGCTGGTGAACACGGTAAAGGCTTTGCCGTTGTTGCTGAAGAAGTGCGTAAGCTTGCAGAAGAGACAAAAAGTGCTGTTCAAAATGTATCGCAACTTATTCAAGATACAGAAAACAATATCGAAAATATGTCTAGCTCCGTTAAGGGTGTTGATACACAAATTACAAAAGGCGTCAGCATGCAAAACGAGCTATCGCAATCGTTCCATAAAATTGCAGAAGCAGTCGCTGGCATTAAAGAAATCAATGGAGATACCATGGAAGATATCACAACAATTTCTCAATTATTAAATGATCTAAGCGAAGGAGCAACTCAAGTCTCCGCATCTGCTGATCAATTAACGGATATTGCTTGTGATTTAGAGTAATATAACAATACAGAGTGGCTATTAAAGACGTTGTATACCGTCCCAAATAGCCACTTCTTTTTACCCTAATATTTCCGATAATTGTTTAGCTATTCCCTCTTCCTTGTTTTCGACTTCGCCTTGTTTCTTGTCCAATAAATTACATATTTCTTCAACCTTATTAAGCACTTCCTCAATATGCTCTTGTGAAGATTGAATTCTAGAGTGGATTGTCCATGCAGAAAAAACATCATCAAAAAAATAATCCGCAAACTTAGTAAAGCCTTCTCTTTCAACTATTAGCGGTTCTAGATCGATATCACGCACATCCACTAGCTCTGTATGGAATCGTTGTAAAGCTCTTTGGGCTTTATGAATAGCATCTTCAGCTTCATCTAATTCACTATGCTTCATCGCTGTTGCGATAAATCCTCCACCAAATATCGTATCCCACGATGAATAATTTTCAGCACTATCTAATCTTTTTAGCGTAAACTTCAAGGTTCTTTTTGCTTCATCACCTGCTGTTAATGCCTCGGCAATTTCCCTTTTCAATATATGTATCTCATCTTTACTTTGATATAAAGACTTTATTTGCTCACTCTCAGGTAAATTATTATCAAAAATCCACAACTTTTTTTGAGCAATTATAAGATCTAAACGTTCATCTAAATTTTCCCATTCTGAATTTGCTGCCTCTACCCTTGTTTCCTCTAAGTCCTGTTCTAATGTAGTAATCATTTTTTCAGACTCTCGCCACTTTGCCTCTGCAGCAGCCATTTCAGCTATTTCTTTTTGGCGGATTTCACCTTGCTTCCCTGTTAACTTGCGAAACATCTTCAAAAAAGAAAAACGATCTAAATCTTCAACATCCTTTGTTTCTTTACGAAGTTGTTGTTCAAAACGATCCTTTCTAAGCTCTTCATCAATTATTTGTTCTTCGATTGCTCTATGTCTTCTTAGTACTCGATCTCTTTTGTGCTTTTGAATTTTCAAATAAGATATTTCCTTATTAAATTCCTCAATCATCATTACTCATCCCCCAGAAAAAATCTCTAATTTATCTACGAGTTTAATCTGGAAATAGTTTCACTCTGCAATCATTAAAAACGCCAACTCCTTGTATAAAGAGTTGGCGTTTGATTTCACTTAGAATACATCTCTGCAATCCAGTTAGTTGAGAAATGCTATGAAGTGTAATTATTTCAATGAAAAGAATTTATGCGGCATATCTCGTTTTTCTTTACGATGTTGTCGACGTTGTGGACCAGATTCAAATAATCTCTTTTCTTCTTCTGTTTCAGGAAAAATAGGTGCTACTTCCTGAGGTTTCCCATTTCCATCTACAGCTACCATCGTTACAAATGATTCAGTTGTTAATTTCTTTTCTCCCGTATGAATATCTCGTGATTGTACCACGATATAAAGTTCCATAGATGAGTGGCCAGTGGAACTTACGATTGCTTCAAGTTCTAAAACTTCCCCTGAGCGAACAGGAGAATAAAAATCAACGGAATCAAATGAAGCTGTAACAGTTTGCATTTTTGCATGCTTCATCGACGTAATAGCAGCAATTTCATCAATATATGCCAAAACTTTACCGCCAAAAATTGTATTCATATGATTTGTATCTGGTGGTAATACTAATCTCGTTTGAATTGTTCTAGATTGGCTCATTGGGATAGGTTCAAGCATAAACAACACTCCTTATAATTATATCTGTATCCATGCTAACTTTAATTCTGTATCAATGCAATAATTATTAACTATTTAAAGAAACATTAAGTTGTTATACATTATTGTAAGGTAATTATATTACAGCTCTGTTCTAATTGTAATAAATTTCATTTCCGTTATTTCATTCACAGCATATTTTATACCCACACGACCATGACTACTATTTTTAACACCACCATAAAGGCATATTATCAGCTCTGAAAGTTGGAACATTGTTAATAATAACAGCCCCTGCCTCCAACTCATGTCATCCTCTGCTCTCATAGCATCCTCTAAATTATTTGTAAATATACCAGCAATTAAACCTAAGTCGGAATTGTTCAATAAAGCAATAGTTTCGTCGAATGTTTCATATGAAACATTCGACACAATTGGTGCAAATGTTTCCTGACATACGATTTTCGTATCCAATTTTACATTCGTCATGACCGTTGGTGTCAAAGTACGCTATGACAATGTTCCTCCTATGGCTACTATAGCGCATTGTTCTTTTACTTCTTCAATCTATCAATTAGAACTATTTGGGTATTATTCCTTTTGTTATAATAAATAGTATAGCGAGGTGATATTCATGACAGAATTTGATAGTATTCAAAAAACAAATGAACTTCAATCTACAGCAACACTAATGAAGCAACTTCATTCACTTGGTCTTCAAGAAGGCGATTCGATTATCGTCCACTCTTCACTTAGTCAAATGGGCTGGATCGCTGGTGCAGAACAAGCTGTAGTTGAAGCATTAATGCAAGTTATTACCCCAAAAGGAACGATTGTCATGCCTGCACAGTCTACTGCAAACTCAGAACCTTCTTATTGGTCTTTACCACCAGTACCTGAAGCATGGCATCAACCAATTCGAGATGCAACACCGGCATATAATCCGCATTTAACATCATTACGCGGTATGGGGAAAATCGCAGAGTGTTTTTTAAGACATCCCGATACAATTCGAAGTGACCATCCTGCTCATTCTTTTATGGCATGGGGTAAAGATGCTAAAGACTGGATGAGTAGCCATCCTCTCGAGAATTCCTTTGGAGTAGAATCACCACTTGGTAAAATGTATCAATCAGCAGTAAAAATAGTTTTAATAGGCGTTAATTACGATTCCTGTACAGCTTTACATCTTGCAGAATATTTAGCCGATCAAAAATATTATTTCGAGCAGGGCGCAGCAATTCTAGTAAACGGCAAAAGACAGTGGGTTACATACAATATGTTAGATGTAGATTCCGAGCGCTTTCCTGCTATTGGAAAAGAATTTGAAGCACAATTTAGTAGTTCAATTCACTATGGTAAATTAGGACAAGCACGGACATGTATCATTCCTATGAGACCTTTAGTTGACTTTGGCATAGAGTGGTTGAACACTCACTCTGTTCAGCATGAACAATAAAAACACTCTTCTATCAGCCAGAAATTTCACTTTTCCTTTAGTGGAGAAACGTAAAAAAATCTCCAGTCATTAACGACTGGAGATTTCATGGCTATATAAGCTTTTTAACTTCTTCATACTCTTCATCTGTAAATACTCGCGAATTAGTAATGAAGTGTTTTTCCTCTACACTATCCAACGAGAAAGTTGCTCCTCTTCCATCAAGCGCATCAATTATTAGTTGCGTATGCTTCCAATAATCATATTGGCTTTTATGCATATAAAATGGGACATCACCTATTGATCCGATATATACATCTGCAGATCCAAGTTTAAAGTCGCCTTCACTATAGCACATAGGTGCGGAGCCATCACAACATCCACCAGATTGATAAAACATGATAGGCCCATGAATGCTTTTAATATGATCGATTAAATCGAGTGCTTCCTCTGTTGCAACTACACGTTCTACCATGAGGCCTAGAAGAAGCCTTGTGGTTTACGGTTGTAGTTCACTAGTAAACATTTAGTTTGTTGATAGTGATCAAGCATCATTGCGTGATTTTCACGGCCAATACCTGATTGTTTGAAACCACCGAATGCAGCGCCTGCTGGATATTGGTGATACGTGTTAGTCCAAATACGACCAGCTTGGATTGCACGGCCTGCACGATATGCAAGATCACCTGAACGAGACCATACACCAGCACCTAAGCCGTATAAAGTATCATTTGCGATTTCAATTGCTTCATCGAAGTCTTTGAAAGTTGTTACGCCAATAACCGGTCCAAATATCTCTTCTTGGAAGATACGCATTTTGTTATGACCTTTGAACACAGTAGGTTTGATGTAGTAACCATCTTCAAGACCTTCAATTTCGTTTGCTTCACCACCGATTAAACATTCAGCGCCTTCTTCTTTACCTAATTTTAGATAAGACAGAATCTTTTGTTGTTGTTCATTTGATGCTTGAGCACCCATCATTACTTCAGTATCAAGTGGGTTACCGATATTAATAGATTCAACACGTTGTAATGCACGTTCTATGAATTTTTCATAAATAGATTCTTGGACCAATGCACGTGAAGGACATGTACAAACTTCACCAGAATTTAAAGCAAACATTACTAATCCTTCAATTGCTTTATCCAAAAATTCATCATCTTGGTCCATAACATCTTCAAAGAATATATTTGGGGATTTACCGCCTAGTTCAAGCGTTACAGGAATGATGTTTTCAGTTGCGTATTGCATAATTTGGCGACCTACTGCAGTTGAACCAGTGAACGCAATTTTAGAAATACGTGGATTCGTAGCAAGTGGTTTCCCTACTTCAACACCAAAACCATTTACAACATTCACAACACCAGGTGGTAATAAGTCTTGGATTAACTCAATAACAACCATTAATGAAGCAGGCGTTTGTTCTGCTGGTTTCAAAACAACGCAGTTACCAGCAGCTAATGCAGGTGCAATTTTCCAAACTGCCATTAGGATCGGGAAGTTCCAAGGAATAATTTGACCAACAACACCTAGTGGCTCTTGGAAGTGATAGGCAACTGTGTCATTGTCTATTTGAGAGGTACGACCTTCTTGAGCACGAATCGCACCAGCGAAATAACGGAAGTGATCAATTGCTAAAGGAATATCGGCATTTAATGTTTCACGTACAGCTTTACCATTATCCCAAGTTTCAGCAACAGCAATCTTTTCTAGATTTTCTTCTATACGATCTGCAATTTTATTTAAGATTTTGGCACGTTCTGCTGCAGAAGTTTTGCCCCAAGCATCTTTTGCTGCATGTGCTGCATCTAAAGCTAATTCAATATCTTCAGCAGTTGAACGAGCTGCTTTTGTGAAAACTTCACCATTCACTGGTGATTTGTTTTCAAAATATTGCCCTTTTACTGGTGCTACCCATTCGCCACCGATAAAATTATCGTATTTTTCTTTGAAGTTTACGACTGCACCTTCAGTATTAGGATTTGCATAAATCATAGTAGAATCTCTCCCTTAAATTTTATTGAAAACTCACTCACTCGAACTCGCTTACATTTATCTATATTAAACTTGGAATGAATATTCGAGGGCGCCTTCACCTATTATAATGTTCTATATCTATTAAATATTCAAATATTTTGAGCTTATTTTCGAAAGTTTTATAGATTTGTCATATTCTCTCTTCTTTACGACTTAATCATTCTTTTTTAAGAGAATAATTAAGTCGTGATAAATTCTGTTAACTGATAAAATATATCGATTTTTATACATGATCCCCAGAATAAAGTAATCCAGACCACAAAGAAATAACTGTCATACGGTCATTTCCATGACTTGTTTGACAGTTTTTTTAAAGTCTATTCTCTTTTTCTCTCATTGATATTGGTAGTGATAATGATCACGAGGTAGTGCAGAGTTATTTAATACCACACCCATGATTTTAGCTTGTGAATTAGTAAGAGACACCTTTGCTTTTATAACATCTGCTTTCTTTGCAATATTCATATCCACTATTAACAGCGTTCCATTACATTTGTGGGATAAAATTTGTGCATCTGTCACTGGTAATAAAGGTGGTGAGTCAAAGATAATAAGGTCATATTCCTGCTCTACTACTTTTATGAAAGCTTCCATTGTTTTTGAAGCAAGTAACTCTGATGGATTAGGTGGAAGAGGTCCACTAGTCATTATATATAATCCCACTATTGCAGTTTCTTGTATTGCCTTCTGAACTGTTTGCTTTCTTATCAGTACATTGGATAAACCATCTGTATTTGATAAACGAAAAGTATGGTGTAATGTTGGTCTACGCATATCTGCATCTACTATTAAAACCTTTTTGCCTTCTTGCGCAAAAACGACGCCAATATTCGCAGCATTTGTTGACTTTCCTTCACCAGGGATGGATGATGTTACTAATAAGGTTTTTAACTCTTCATCCGTTACGGAAAATGTAATATTTGTACGTATTGTCCGAAATTGTTCGGATATGATGGATTTAGAGTCTGATATGGTAACGAGATTCCTCTCTAATTTCAAAGGTTTCTTCTTTTTGGATTTCTTAGAATGGAACACTGCTATATCCTCCTTACTCTACGTGATTGAATCGATAACTTGTTTGTTTCTTTTGCAAAATTGATAGTTTTCTTATCTATAATCGGGCTAACTAATCCAATAATCGGTAAATCTAAGATTTCCACTATATCCTGTTCAGTTTTAATTCTTGTATCAAGGGTTTCTATTAAAATCGCTATACCAATCCCCAACATCAAACCAATAATAGCTGCGATTCCCATATTAAGCAGTTTGTTAGGTTTTGCAGCATTTGGATTTTCACTTAATTTTGCATAGGATAAAATGTTAATATTATCGACTTTCATTAATGCTGGAATTTCATCTTTAAATATGTCAGCAATAGTGTTTGAAATTTCTACAGCTCGTGACGCTTTCGTATCTTCTACATGGACTGTAAAAACCTGTGAATTACTTGTGTTTAAAATTGTTATTTGCTCAGTTAACTTTTCAGGAGTAATATCTAAATCTAGCTTTTCAATAACCTTTGATAAAATTAATGGGCTTTTAATAACGACATTATACGTATTAATCAACTGCAAATCAGCATCAATCTGAGACGACGCTACATACTGATTTCTCTTTTCATTTTTTTGATTGACTAGTATTTGTGTATCCGCTGTATAAATTGGTGTTAACACAAAATAGCTAATAATTGCGGCTATACTAATCGAAACTACAGTTATCGCAATGATTAGAAATGCGTGTCCTTTTATGATTTTAAATAAATCACTTAATTTAATAGTTGCTTCCAATTATTTCCCTCCCTTATCAGCTACCTACTACTCTCTTCTCTTAGTAGTATAGTGATTACTCTCTCAAGTTATTCATACTTTTTCATTCATATTCCTTCACTAAACAATCAAAGAAAAATGCCTGAAAAGAGATTGTGGAAGGATGATAGTAATATTTCTATTTATTCCATCTAATATGTGCTTTCTTTAATTTATTTTCTAATATCAAAGGCCACTATAAAGGAAATATTCATACTACCCAACCCCTTTAAAGTGACCTTACTTGTTCAGATTTATTCATTTATATTACCTATTAATGTTTTTACCTACAAAAATATTCCACCATTTTTTCTTTTCTGCAATCATTGGTTCAAACGCGAGTATTTCTCTATTTGCAATAATTCGTTCATTATTTCCTAAAAAGATATCTACGTATTCAGAGCGTTTGTGTTTTTCTAAATAATTTAACCCCTGGTCAAATAAAAATGGCCGTGATTTCAAATTGTGTACATCCGATCCATAGGTATGTACTAAATTTGCATCAATTAATTTTAAAGCTGTGTGCTGAACAAATCTACCAAAATGCCCCATAATACTACCCCCAGTTATTTGGGAGAGGGCTCCCTGTCGAATAAGTTGCTCAAGTAGTTCAGGTTTTTCTGCAATTCCCTTATTTCGCTCGGGATGAGCAATGATTGGTACAATATTCTTTGCCATTATTCGATTAACCATTTCAAACGTATATTTAGGAACCCCGTGAGATGGTAGCTCTAGAAGTAAATATTTAGAATTAGCCAAAGTTAGTGCGCTTCCATCATCTATTTGTCTACAAATATGTTCATTTATTCGTACTTCATGTCCTTCATGTAGCTTTAAGGCGATGTTGTGTACTTCTAATCCATGTTGTAATACACCTATCCTTTCCTTAACAGTTCCTACGTCAGCATGGTAATGTGGATGAAAGGCATGTGAAGTGAAAATGATTTCTGTAATTCCTTCAGTTGTTGCATTAATAAGCAGTTTTATTGAATCTTCTAAGCTTTTTGGCCCATCATCAACATCGAAAATGATATGGCTATGTATATCAATCATAATTGACACGCCCTCTTCAGAATAATTATTGTTAGCTATCTTACTTCTACTTACACTAAATGACTTCCTTTATTTATATATGCTAAAGACGACTAATTAAAAAAAGCTTTAACACAAAAGAGCTAGATATATATATCTAGCTCTTTTGTGTTATTTAAACTTAAATGTTTTTATAATGGAAAAATCACTGTACACTTTTTTACCATTTACAGTACGGTAAGCACGTACTTTATAATCATAGCTCTTTCCGGCTTTTACACGTTTCTCAATGTAATAATTTGTTTTTCCTGACTTGATTGTAACTATATTCGAATTGTGCATTGACTTATGATCGCCACGATAAATTTCATACCCTGTTGCACCATTTGTCATTTCCCAAGATAATTTGATTGATTTCCCACTAAAATTATCAATTGCAAATTTTGCAGGTTTCGATAATTTTGGCTTAGCACTTATTGAACTTGAGTCCGTACTATAGATTATTATGCTATCTTTTTTCTTATAAGCCTTCACTTTATAGAAGTATTGTTTTCCAGTTGTTAATTTTTGGTCTATAAATTGTACGTTGCTTTTCTTTTGATTTGTTGCTATTTGAGTGTACTTTCCATTTCGACTTTCCGAACGATATAAAATATACCCATCTGCATCAGCTACTTGTTGCCATTTCAATATGATGCTATCATACGCAGAAGAAGATGCTGCCAATCCTTTCACAGGTGATGGATTTTTGGTAAAACTTGCATAGACTGTTGTCTCTTTTTTTAACATAGTATCAAAATCAAATTCCTTTTTTAAATTTGAATCTGCATACCAACCTGTAAACGTATACCCTGATTTCTTTGGTTCAGGCATTATTTCATTATCTTGAATCGTTTTTTGTTCATAAACATGGCCATTTGGCTCTTTAACAGTTACATTATAGTCTTTGAAGCCATCGCCCTTTTTGACAGTTTGTAGGGACCAAATTGGTGAGTGTACTTTTCCTTGATAAGCATCAGTTACTTCAGCATACCAATGATAAGTTTTATCATTTTCTAAATTACCCCATACAACACCTGCTGCCTTATTATTTTGTACTCCTGTAACTTTTCCAATTTCATCGTTGGTGTAAACATTAACAAGTAATTTGTCAGTTGCTACTACCTTTTCTTTAGGCGTTAAATCCGTTTCAATGACAAATTCATCTTTTCCTGGGTAATCTGTTGAATTGTAGTAATTATATTGATTTAAATATGGTGAATAGGTTTTTACATAAATCTTATTTTCAATAGGATTCACTTGTAAAATACGCATAAATCCTTGTCCGCCATCCGGAGCGCCCGAGTAATCCGAAAGCATTTGGTATACTTTTCGATCTGTTATACCGTCATTGTTATCGTCCATATTATCGACTAATGTTGCACTTCCAAAATAATGGCCTGACAGTACAGCAATTACGTTATTGTTCGGCTTTACAACTTTATTGAAGATAATATCACCAACTGAACTTCTTTCCCCAGACGCCAGTAAGTATTCATGGAAATTTAAAATAGCTTTTCGATCTGGGTATTTTTTTAGAATTTGATTAACCCATGCTAAGCTGTCATCATCAATGCCCCAACCCAAATATAGCATGATAAAGTCGTTACCTTTTTCACTAATCAAATCATAGTGTCCACGATTATTTTGGTAAGAACCACCATAATAATCTCTATCCGCAAAACGTTTTTCTCCAAAATATTTATCAAATTTCTTATAGTCATATTCAATATGATTGACATCGTGATTTCCAGCTAAAACACCATATGGGACATTAGCCGTATCAAGTGTTTTCATAGCTAAATCTGCATTCACCCATTGCCCACTTTTTGTTGAATTATCTACGATATCACCCGTATGGAAGACGTATTTAATGTTCATTGAATCCTTTTGTGAAGCAATCCATTGCGTCATTTGTTGATAAATTAGTGGGTAACTCTTTGAATAATATTGAGTGTCCGACATCCAGACAAATGAATAATTAAATTGATTTGTGGATGCAATTTCATCTTGTATTAGTACTTGAACTTTATGATTTCTGATATAATTCGCACCTTTTACTTTTGCATTCAGCTTGAAATTCTTACTATTATCAGCAATCTTCCATTCCTGTACTTCCCATTTATTTTTGTCAAAGTTCCAAATATACATGGATACTCTACGACCAATTACCGACTTACCTTCCCAATTCACTTCAATTTCGTCATCGTTGTCTACTTCATTATCTAAAGTTACTTCAAATCGTTGATATGGATATCGATCTGTACCTGTAGTAGTTATATATTGATTATCTACTTTTGTAAGCTTGTCTACATTTGTAATGACTTTTTCCCCTTCAGAAATAATAGATTTTGGGGGCTCATTGTCTGTACTGTTTTCAAATATTTGCATATGTTTTACCTGATCCGCTTGATATTGATAAGCTCGATTAAAGGAAATATCCAATTCATCACCTGTTGGATCAGAAACAGCTACTTTTATCTTTGGCGCCAAGGAGACTTCTTTTGCATAATCTATTGGGGTAACTAGTTTTGGTACATACGGTTGTTCTTCCACTACTTTAAATTTTGTTGTCTTTTTAGATTCATTTCCAGCATGATCTATTGCTTTAATAATAAGTGTATGTTCGCCGGGTGCTAGTGTTGCTGAAGATGTATTCATAGGTAACGTAATCTGTTCACCATCTAATGTTGTGGTAACATTCTGTACACCAGAATAGTTATCCTTGATTTCGGCATTAATCGTAAATTTCCCTTTATAAAGTTGTCCTGCTTTAATAGATGGATTAATCAGTGGTGCTGTATTATCCACAAGTATATTTGCTTTAACTGTTTCCTTATTATTCTTCGCGACAACTATATGCTTACCATCCTTCGCACTTTTTGTATCCCACTTATAAGCTTTTGCTGTAAACTTTTCTTCCGGAATGATAAAACTAGATTTTATTACAGGATTTGCCCCTTTGCTATCTCCCATTTTAATTTCCTTTGTAGAATCTGTATAAGCTGGATCTTGAATAACTGTACCATCGCTTAAAATAAGTCGTATGTTTTTCACAACAAAATCATCACGATTTTCTACAGAACCTTCATCAAAAGGTGTTTTCTTTGTACCAGCTCGAATAGCAATTGTTGTCTTTTCACCTTTCGTAAAATACCTAGGATCAACGGGTACTTTTAATGTTGTATATTCTGTAATCTTATTATGAAAAATAAATAATGGCTCATTGCCGATCGTTATGCCGTTTTCAAAATATCTATCCACTTTATTTACATCGACTACGTAATAAGCTTTATTGTCCAATGTATAACTTGTTTTACCTGTAACATCTTTGTTATCCAATGTTAAGGTTGTTTGTGAATTATCTTTTGAATGAAAAGCTTTTATTAACGCATTTTGAGATAACACAGTATTATCATCTACATTTAGCGAAATTCCCTCTGGAATTTTATCTTGCATGACGTTAACTTTCTGTTTGGGTGATTCAACAGTATTTGTACCATCTGAAGCCAATACATAATATTCTAAATAGCTTTTTCCAATTAAATCGACAGAGGGGAATATATATTTATAAATACTACTCCCACTTTTTTTACTTAGGTCGACAGTATGATAGGTTGAGTCTTTATCAGTTTTATAGTAAAGTCGAGTTGTTTTAATCAATTGATCATCAAAAACATTAAATGAAAGTGTCAGATCATCTTGCTCCACATTAAACTCTTCTGTATTTGTTAAATCTTGGATATTCGGCTTGTAATCATCTTCAGAAAGTTGTACCTTTTGATCTGGTACTTGTAACGGCAATAGCGATCCTGGTGTAGCGAAATCTGTTTTACTTCTATACTTTTTCATCATATTATCATTCGGTGTTCTAGGATATGTATAGAGTATTCCTTTGTCCTCTGCAGTATCTAAGTTTTGTAAATCATCATTATAAAACGCTACAGCAACATCTTCTCCTACATTTGTCGCAATTGCTATTCCGCGTTCACTATCATTTGCTAAACCGCTTGAATTAACCTTCACAATGTCTTCGTTTTCTACTAATTGAACTCCATAATGTTGATTGAAATCTTCTACGGTTTTATCTTGATTGTGTGAATTAGTTATCCAGTACACAAAAGTATCTCCAGAAGCTAATTCGATATCCTCCTTTACAGCTGGCATTACTATATCTTCTTTTGATGCTTTCTTTGGATAACGATAGTGAATTTTATAATCTTTTAAATTAATTGCTTTGATTGAGTTGTTATAAATCTCGATGAATTCGTAGCCATCAGCTGAACCAATATTAACTGAATCTGGCACTATCTCCGTAATTAATAAATATGGAACTTTCTGTGAATCAAAATCATTTCCTACTGTTTTTCCCGACATTTGATTAGATAATTCTTCAGCTTCCACATTCTGAATTTCAAGATTTTGAAAGCTAGTGGCTAATAGAAGCAAGCATACAGTTAGAATTGATACAATTATTTTTCTACTCACAACAAATAACTCCTCCAATTAATTATTTAAAAATACATATTAAAGCTAGAATTCCCCTTTATCCCAACTTTATGACATCTTTCTTTGGATCCATTTTACTAAATCCACATTCTTCATTATACCAATTTATTTATATGCTTCCATAAAACATTGGGAATTGTTACTATGTTTACAAAATATTTTATATCCTATTATTCAATTAGATAATATTCAGAAATTCGATTGTATGCAAAAAAGCCGTACAATTTAGAAAATTGTACGACCTCATCTTTCTAGAGTCCCCCTAAATAGGCGGCCCTAACTTTTTCAGTTTCTTGTAATTCATTGGCTGTACCGGATAGCACAACACGACCTGTTTCAATTACATATGCACGATCAGCTATTGAAAGTGCCATATGGGCATTTTGCTCAACCAATAGAATAGTTGTTCCTTCTTTTCGAATTTCTTCTATTGTATTAAAAATCGTCTTTACCATGATTGGTGCTAACCCCATTGATGGTTCATCTAACAATAACAGTTTAGGCTTTGCCATAATTGCACGCCCCATCGCTAGCATTTGTTGTTCACCACCAGATAACGTACCTGATAGTTGTTTACGACGTTCTAATAAAATAGGAAATATCTTAAAAATACGCTCTTTATCCTTTGCAATCTCCGCTCGATCGTTCCGTAAATACGCACCTAATTCCAGATTTTCTTCCACCGTCATATTAGCAAATACACGGCGCCCTTCTGGAACATGCGAAATACCTACTTTAACTATAGACTGTGCCGGCTTTCCTGCAATTGAACTACCAAGATATTCAATTGATCCTTGTTTTGGTTTTAATAATCCAGATAACGTTTTTAACAGTGTACTCTTACCTGCTCCGTTCGCTCCAATTAATGTTACAATCTCACCTGCATTTACCTCTAAGGAGACACCCTTTAATGCTTGAATATTACCGTAAAATACATTGATGTCATTTACTTTCAGCATCTTAATCCGTTACCTCCTCACCTAAATAAGCTTCAATTACCTTCGGATTATTACGAATTTCCTCTGGATTACCATGAGCAATTAGTTGACCATGGTCAAGAACATAAATACGTTCACAAATCCCCATTACTAACCCCATATCGTGTTCTATTAATAGAATCGTCAAATCGAATTTTTCACGAATAAGTGCAATTAGTTCCATTAGTTCTTGTGTTTCTTGAGGGTTCATACCCGCCGCAGGTTCATCTAGCAATAATAGCTTCGGCTTAGCTGCTAAGGCACGAGCTATTTCAAGACGGCGCTGCATCCCATATGGAAGGTTCTTTGCTAATTCGTACATATACTTATCTAGACCAAAGATCTTCAAAAACTCGATTGATTCTTGTTCCATTTTAGCTTCCCCTAAGAAGTGATTTGGCAAACGTAAAATAGAACTGAAAACAGAATGATGTGCAAGTGAGTGGTTTGCTACCTTTACATTATCCAAAACAGATAGTTCTTTAAACAATCGAATATTTTGGAATGTACGGCTGACACCACTTTTCGTCACCTGGTGTGGGGACATATTGTTTGTCTTTTTACCATCGAAAGTAATAATACCCTCTGTTGGTTTATAAACACCCGTTAACATATTGAAACTTGTCGTTTTCCCAGCACCATTCGGGCCGATTAAACCAATCAGTTCACCTTGATACATTTCCATATTCAAGCCGGATACAGCTTTCAAACCACCAAACTGAATCCCTACATTTTCAACTTTTAAAAGAAGGTCACTCATGTACATTTCCTCCTTTTGACTTTTTACCGAATTTGAAGATATCCGTAATTTCTTTTGTCCCCATCAAACCAGATGGACGATAAAGCATAACAACAATTAGTACTAAACTATAGATAATCATACGAGTTTCAGGGAATTCTTGTAAATACAATGAGATAACCGTAAGCAATATTGCTGCAATAATAGATCCAGATAAACTTCCTAAACCACCTAACACAACATAGATTAAAATATCAAATGACTTTAAGAAGCCAAATTGTGAAGGCTGAATTATAAAGAAATTATGAGAGAATAATCCTCCAGCAAGCCCAGCAAAGAACGAGCCAATTGCAAAAGCTAATACTTTATAATAGGTAGTGTTAATTCCCATCGCATCCGCAGCAATTTCATCTTCCCGAACAGCGATACATGCACGACCGTGGCGAGAATTTGTGAAATTTGAAATCACAATAACGGTGATTAATACACAAAAGAATGCGTAAGTCCAAGTTGTCAGGTAATCTACCTGCATACCTGCTGCTCCACCCACATAGTCAATATTTAAGAAGATAATACGGATGATTTCCGCAAATCCAAGAGTAGCAATTGCTAAATAATCTCCTTTTAAACGCAGTGTAGGAATACCTACAATTAAACCTGCAATTGCTGCTACAATTGCACCGATTAATAAGCCTACTGGGAATGGCCATCCTAAATTGGTTGTAAAAATAGCTGAAACATAAGCACCTACTGCTAAAAAACCAGCATGACCAATAGAGAACTGACCTGTAATGCCGATAACTAAATGTAAACTAACCGCCAATATAATATTGATCGCAATTGTGATAAATAGATTTGAATAATACATATCCAGCTGTCCACTTGAAATCAAGAACTGCACAACAGCATAGAGAACAAGAGCTATGGCAACATAAATCCAAAATACTTTAGACTTTTTCATAAGTACCACTCACCTACACTTTCTCACGGGTGTTTTTACCAAAGATACCCGACGGTCTAAAGATTAAAATCAAGATTAAAATAACGAACGCTGCAGCATCGCGCCACAACGAGAAGCCTAATGCACTTACAACGGTTTCAACTACACCAAGTACCATACCACCCGTCATCGCACCAGGAATACTGCCTATACCACCAAGAACTGCAGCTACGAATGCCTTAACCCCAGGGATAATACCCATTAAAGGATCAATTTTAGTATAGTAAACACCAAAAATAACACCCGCAGCACCCGCTAAAGCAGAACCAATTGCAAATGTTACAGAAATGGTATTATCAACGTTAATACCCATTAAGCGAGCTGCCTCTACATCATACGAAACTGCACGCATTGCTTTACCAATTTTCGTTTTATGTACTACGAATTGTAGAATAATCATTAGAGCAATCGATACAGACAAGATCATAATAGATTGCATGCTAATTTGTGCACCTAAAAAATAAAAGGTTTTATTTGAAATAACATCTGGATATGCCTCTGGTTGAGCACCACGGAAGAAAATAGTAGTATATTCGATTAATAATGATACCCCGATGGCAGTAATTAAAGCTGCAATACGTGTTGCATTACGTAAACGTTTATAAGCAATACGTTCAATGAATACCCCTAAAATTGCACATACAACCATTGCTAAAAGTAGTGCTGGGAAGAATCCAAAACCCCATCTTGAAATAGCAAAGAATCCTATAAAAGCACCGATCATGAACACATCTCCATGTGCAAAGTTGATCAGTTTAATAATGCCGTATACCATCGTGTATCCAAGTGCAATTAACGCATAAATACTACCGAGTGAAATACCATTAACTAATTGTTGCAACCACTCCATATAAATCTCACTCCTTCTCAAAAGCTTTATAAAGTAATGACAAAAGGGAGGTCAGTGCCCCCCTTTTCTAACTAAAGTACATTAAGGATTAACTTTAGAGTTGAACACTTGTTTACCGTCTTTAAATTCAAGAACTGTTGCTGTTTTCACCGGGTTGTGTTTGTCATCTACTGAGAAGTTACCTGTAACTAGTGACAAGTCTTTTGTACTTTCTAATGCATCTTTAATTTTTTCTCCATTTGTTGAACCTGCACGTTCAATTGCATCTTTTAACCAATAAACTGTGTCATAACCTAGGGCATTAAATGCATCTGGTGCTTGATCACCATTTTCTTCTTTAAATGATTTTACAAATTTTTGAATTTTTTCATCTGGGTCTTCTGCAGAGTAGTGGTTTGTAAAGTACGTATTATTGAGTGAATCTTTACCAGCTAACTCAACCATTTTCGGAGAATCCCAACCATCTCCACCCATAAGAGGTACATCAATACCTGCTGCGCGGGCTTGTTTAATAATTAAGCCCACTTCTTCGTAATAACCTGGAATATAGATGAAATCAGGTTTTTTAGATTTTAAACGTGTTAGTGTTGATTTGAAATCTGTATCTTTTGCTACATAAGATTCTTCTGCTACAACTTTACCGCCGTTTTGCTCAACTGTTTCCTTAAATGATTTTGCTAGCCCTTTTGCATAATCGCTTGCACTATCTGCGTAAATTGCCACATTTTTTGCTTTTAAATTATTTAAAGCAAAATTTGCTGCGATTTGTCCTTGGAATGGATCGATGAAGCAAGTACGGAAAGCATAATCATTTAATTGGCCCTTTTCGGTTACAGTCACTGTTTCAGATGTTGCAGAAGGTCCAATAATAGGCATTTTATACTTGTTTGCAATTTGTACAGCAGCTACTGTATTGCCAGATGTTGCAGAACCAATTTGTGCTACAACTTTTTCTTGTGTTGCTAACTTAATTGCAGCAGCTGTCGCTTCAGAATTTTCCGACTTATTATCAATTTCGACTGGAACAATTTTTTTGCCATCAATACCACCAGCCTCGTTGATTTCATTAATAGCAAGTTTTGCACCTTTAGAAATACCTGATCCGTAGGAAGCTACTGCACCAGATAACTCTAGATTCAAACCTACTTTGATTTCTTTACTACTACTTCCTGAGCTACTTGAAGATGAGTTATCTTTACTACCACAGCCCGCAAGTACACCAACAACTAAAGATGATGCCAAAAATACCGAAGCATAACGTTTTAATTTGTTTTTTGATTTCATGTAATATCCCCCTCTTACAGTCTATTCTTTTTGATATTTCAGATAATTATAAATAGTCTGAAATATTAGTAGATATAATTTTATTCTTTTATAAATTTGTTAGACTTTTTTACAACTCATATTGTAAATGATTCATATCATTTAGTCTATATTAATTTTTAGTAAATTTAAAATATTTAAAATTTATATTAAAAATAGTATTTTTTTATTATTATTAATTTAAAATAGTATTTTTATGTCTTTTCATTAAGATGTATATTGATTGAAAAGGAGAACATATTTAGTTATTACCGTTCAGCAAGTTGCCGATATACCCTATTAACAAAAAAGCTGAGTAAGTTATATTTTTTTCTCAGCTTTTTCATTATTATTCACTTTTCTTCCTAAATAACCTGCCTGATCAAAAACATACTTACCAGAAACAGTTGTTAAAGTAGAATCCTTATTTAAGGATTCTACTGGTTAAGCTATTCTCTCTTCAATTAATGATATGACTCAGGTATGCAATAGATACAAGAAAAAGCTTAGTTCTCATAATAAGAACTAAGCTTTCTCTTAAAATGTCTTGTTCAATAGCTTTTGTTGGATGGACAGATATTGTTCAATTTCTTCTTCACTCAACACACTGAATAGTTCTACTTGTATCTGACTCCCTACCCTTTGGGCTTCCTCCAATGCTTGTAAGCCTAAATTAGTTATAGCCAATAATACATTTCTACGATCATCTGCATTATATTGGCGTTCTGCATAGCCCTCTTTTACCAACTTTGAGGCAATATTGGTCATTGCACCTGGTGTATAACCTAGGTTCTCTGCTAATACGGTCTGCTTTTGAGCACCTCTTTGCTTAAGCTCACTGAGCACTAAAATAGGGGAAATTCCTATATAGTTTTGGATACGTTGCGAAAATTGAATGATATTCGCATTATTCACTAATTCGTTTGCATGTATGAGTTGAAAAATATTCGTTTTTTTCAAAATGTCCTCCTAACCCCGAAAAATACTACCGAAGCATGATTGAACCACCGTCAGTCATGATTGTTTGACCAGTGATATATTGTGAGTCTTCAGAAGCTAAAAATACTGCAACACGGCCGATATCTTCTTCAACATCACCAAAACGTCCCATTGGAATTTTATTTTTTACATCTTCATAGTATTCAGGTTGCGCTTTAGCCCATGCTTGTACACCTGGAGAGTTTGCAATTGGGCTGATTAAGTTTACATTGATACCGAAGCGTCCCCATTCGTTTGCAGCTACACGAGAGATACCACGAATTGCTTCTTTTGCGGCAGCATAAGCACCTTGTGTTTCATGTCCGTTAAGACCAGCACCTGAAGCAAAGTTAATAATATTACCCTTTGTTTCTTTTAAATAAGGTAGTGCTGCTTGCATCAAATAGAATGTTGGATAGAAACCTGTACCGAATGATAAGTCTAAATCAGCTTGAGTTGTTTCTTCAATTGTTTTTTGTTTTGAAGCATGCGCATTATTTACTAAGGTATTAAGTTTACCATACTTGTCGACAACGGTTTTAATGATATTTGGTAGGTTATCACGATCCATTAAGTTTGCTTGAAGGAACATGGACTGTGGAGAATATTGTTGTAATTCCTTTTCCATTACTTTCCCTGTTTCTTCATTTAAATCAACGATTGTAACAATTGCGCCCTCCTTAACCATTGCTTTTGCGATACCACTTCCGATACCGCCTGCACCACCAGTTATAATTGCAACTTTCCCATCTAATTTCCCCATTGCTTACAACTCCTTTTTAAGAATAAATATATTTTAACACTAAAATGTTTAACGTTAAAATATATTGATTCCATAAAAGAATATATATAAAGTTAAAGATTTACACCGCCTTTTTTTCTAAAATCAAATGATCTTTACGACCGTGTAATACAAAGTAAATAGCAATTGTGATAAAGATAAAAATTCCTAATGATACATATAACTTACCATATCCAATTAGTGGAATTAAAAACCCTAGTAAATAAGGTCCTATACCTAATCCCCCATCTAATGCAATAAAGTAAGTTGATGTAGCTAATCCCATGCGATGTGGAGGTGTAAGCTTTACTGCAATTGCTTGAGCTGCAGAAGAAAGATTACCATAACCTATACCAATCATTGCACCTGACACTAAAAGGACCATACTACTATGAGCCGTACTTAATAATAATAAGCCTAATGCAAAAAGGACAAAGCATGGATACATAACGTAGTTAGCACCTTTTGTATCCATTAAACGTCCACTAAATGGACGGGTTAATAAAATTGCTATAGCATAGACAACGAAGAAAAAGCTTGATGCTGCTATTAAATCTCGCTCTTTTGCAAAGAAGTTAATAAACGATAGAATTCCTGCATAACCAAGAGCCATGCAGACTGTAATAATTGCAATTGGTATCGCCTTTGGTTCTAAGTATTGAGAAATACTAAAGCCTTTTTGTGCAGTCTCGGATTCTGGCTTATCTGGTACAGGTAGCTCTTTCGCCATAAAACTAATTACCAAGCACAATACACCCAGAATCATACATAATGAGAAAATAATATTATATGATGTATGCTGACTCATCAAAATACCAATAAAAGGACCAATTGCTGTACCAAGAGTGGCACTCATACTATAATAGCCAATCCCCTCACCTTTTCGGGATCTTGGCAAAATTTGAGCTACAATTGTACCTGTTGCTGTCGATGCAATCCCAACAGAAATACCATTTACGAAGCGACATAAAAGCAATACTGTAATTCCAGCATGAATGAAATATAGCGACATTGTAACAACAAACAATATTAATCCAATAATAAGGATACGTTTACGTCCAACTTGATCAATAATCCTTCCTGTTGCTAAGCGCCCGATTAATGTTCCAATAATATAAATACCTGTAACTAGACCTGCTTGGCTCGTCGTAGCATGATAATCCTTCACGGCAAAGGAAGCAATCGTAACCATCAATAAGTAAAAAATAACCAAAATAATGAAGTTAATAATAGACATTATGACAAAATCTTTTGACCATAATTTCTCTTTTGCATTACTCATTTTAAAACCCCTTATCTATTTAATAAATTCCCTCTGATTTTTTGCATTGTTTGAATAAATGCTAGTTGTTCATCTTCTGGTATACCAGCTAACATTTGTTGTTCAAATGCATCAACAGTGATTCGTATCTCATTATAAATTTCCATACCTTTTGTCGTAACAACCATATGTTTTTCACGTTTGTCTTGGCCTGTTTTTGCTTCTACATAACCACGTTCTGCTAAACTCTTCACCGTTCTTGTGACATTTGGCTTTTCTACACTTAAAAGTTTTGCTATTTCTACTAATGTCATCGATTCAGAGGTAACTAAATAATACAAGATAGACCACTCTGTTCTGTGCAAATGATGGGTTGCAAGTTTCTCATTTAATTGCGTTTCAAATGGTCTGTAAGTCAAAATCAATTGATGAAATAAGGTTCGAAATGTAATCATATTCCCTCCTAATATAGTTAACAATGATAACTAATTTAAATGAACTTTCTTATCATATCAAAATGTAACTTTAATTTCAAGTAAGTTTATAGGAATTGCAATCCCATAATCATTACATTCTATGTTAAGGGATTCTAAAATTTTTTATACACAGTGCCAACGGCCAAGCACAATAACTATTCCTTTCAAATATCAACAATAAACAGCGCCGAATTAAAAATAGACAACTCTAATAATATTAGAGCTGTCTCCGAATTAGTTTTTTTCAATTATAAGTTGTATGACATGAGCGAGTCCCGTATGAAGTTTTCCCTCTCGTCTCGTTTGTTCTCCTACAAAAAAATGAAGTATTTTACTACCTTCACACCAATCTAAAAGATCCTGAGGCTTATAAAGCATTTCTAATTTCTTAGGCCCTCCAGTTTGATAATCAAGTTGCTTATCTGAATACAGTTCCATCATGATCTTGCCACCAGGTTTTACCGATTTTATAATTTTTTCAAATACAACTCGTTGGTTTTCTCTAGGAAAATGCCCAAACACCATAATGGCAGCATCAAATTGTTCTATAGGGATAACACCCTGCAGTAAATCTACCTGTACAGTGTTCACTTCAACATGATTTTTTTTCGCTAATTGCTTTGTTTTACGTAAACCACTTTCTGCATAATCAAAAGCAGTAACTTTATGTCCTAATTTTGCTAAAAATACTGCATTACGTCCTTCACCTTCTGCAAATGCTGCAACATTTTTTAGCCCATCTAGCTGTGATGCAAATTTTTCAATAAAAACGTTTGGCTCCTCACCATACATATATTCGGTTGTATTAAATCGTTCATCCCATGTATTTGTCATGTGAAAGCTCCTCCATAGTTTCAAAAATCATAATACGTTCATGCCTATTATAAGTAGAAGTATTTGGTACTAGAACATCCTTTATAATCTTAAAATGAGTTTCATCTCGTAAAAACTGAATGTATTCAAAAGATGGATAATATAATATCACATTCATTTTGCGGGAATTCTCTTGTTGTGATTTCAATATATTATGAATGACTTTACGGAAAATTTGAATTGAAAAAGGATTAAAGAAAAAGAAAATATTATCATCGGGTTGTATTTTGTATTGCTCAGCCTTAGAACAGAGAAAATTCACCGGTGCAGTTTCGAGATGATGTTCTTTCGAATAGTGAACCTTATTTTGGAATGAGTCTTGCACATAACCTTCATTCATTTCAATCCCTAGTGTCTCAATATGGAAGCGATGATTCACATAAAAAGGCACTCGTCCTTTACCACTCCCAAAGTCAATAAAACAATCGTTTTTTCCCAATGCAATCTTATCAAAACATACATCTAATACATCATAAGGTGTTGGTTCATAAGGATAATAATGTGATAACATTGGAAAATCTCTTTGATTACCTATTGTGTGTATGTGTAATAACTGGTCATACTGTTGATCATTCATAGAAGTCCTCCATCTATTTTATAGATAAATAGATAAATATTTAAATATTAAAATATCTTATTTTCACGATGACTTCCACTTATTAAAAGGCGTACTTTAATCATAAAATATTTAGAAGGAAAAGGTGGTTAAAATGGCTCATCTTGAAAACAAAGTGGCAATTATTACTGGTAGCAGGGGATGGGATTTGTAAAGAAATCGCTCGAATCTATGTAAAAGACCATATCTAAAAAGACAAAAAGCTATCGCAATCGTTGTGCTAGACGATTAGAGATAGCCTTTTGCATGTGTAAGTGTAAAATTGGGTGGGATTCCACTGCCCGCATCGTCGAACAGATACGGGCAGTGCATTACTCGTTATATGCTATTCCGTTTAAACCCTCGACGATTAAATAGGATAACAACAATAATGGCTAATAATAGTGTGCTGATTGCAATTTCAATTCATGATTATGGACGATTTAGACATGTCGGCGGTTGCTTGATTTTGTCCTAAGCTTTCCGGTCCCCTTGTCCCACGTTTCCTCCAACTTGACCTCTATAACCTCCCTCTTGGTAGGTAGTACATGGTAGTACATCAATGGTCGCCCCTTGCTTAACTATTATTTAAGCTAGATATAGTAGATGTAAAACTACTGTTATCATCTAATTTGTTTTTAATTTCATATTTTTTGTATAGTGAGGATAACCAAGAACTATAATTTTCGTTGACTTTTTGTTCTACTACTGCCTCTTTTACTTGATCTTTGGCATCTGCATATGTAGCCTCTTTTGCTGCTTTTTTTCCTGTTACTTTAATAATGTGATAACCATAAGAAGATTTCACAACTCCACTTATTTCACCAACTTTTAATGAGAAAGCTGCATCTGCGAAGTTTTCATCCATATCATTTTTAGAAAAGTAGCCTAAGTTTCCTCCCTCTGATGCATTACTTGCATCTTGCGAGTACTTTCTCGCTAATTCGTCCCAATCGCCACCATCATTTAATTTGGCTAAAACCGTTTTCGCTGTTTTCTTATCGTTCACTAGAATGTGGCTTGCCTTAACTTCTGCGGCTTGATTGTAGGTGACTTTATTTTCATTAAAGTAGGATTTTAATTCTTTATCTGTAATATTCAGAGTTGGTTCGATTAACTTTTTTGTTAGCAAATACGTTTTAATACTTTTCTTCGCATCGCTTATTGTCATGTTATTTGAGGAAAGTGCTGATTTTAATGCTTCTTCACTACCATATTGCGTTGCTAACGTATCTAATTGAGATTGGATTGCCTTTTTTGAAATGGTGACATCTTGCTTTTTAGCTTCTATTTCAATTACTTTATCGGATATCAATGTATCAAGTACCGTTGCCCCATATTGCTTGTTTAAAGCCTTATTCAAATCTTCTTGTGAGATTTTCACATCACCGACTTTTGCTACATAGCTATTACTTTTGTCTACTACATAGAAAGCAACTACCGCCATTACACATATGAGAGGAATCCCAATAGCTAAGGTTAATTTTTTTCCAATTCCCTTCTGCTTGTCTTTCTTTAAATAATTCATGTATATCTTCCTTCCTTTTAGGTGGTAGGTCGTTTCATATCCTTTACAATACATAATATATAGGTCTAATGTGTCAGTTAAATGTCTGGGCAAAAACTTTAAAAAAATAAGAAAATGTCTAATAAGTGGATTATTACACTTATTAGACATTCCTTTAGTAAATTATAATTTTGGAATATTAACTTCAAAAGTTGTACCATTTTCAGAGCTATCAATAAGACGGAGATCCCCTCGAATCGATTGTGCCATCATTTTACTTAATGGTAATCCAAGTCCCAGACCTCGTACTTCGTATTTTTTATTTTCTCCTCGATAGAAACGTTCAAAAATTAAAGTTTGTTCCTCGGTCGGGATTCCCATTCCAGTATCTATTACACGAATTATTACGTCATTCGCCGTTTCACTAAGTTTAACGGCGATTTTACCGTGTCCTTTCATCGCTTGTTTTGAATTCGTAAAGAGATTTGTAAAAACTTGTTGGAATCGAACAAGGTCTATTTCTACTTGTCTAGGTTCTGACAATGTAACTAAAGTCAATTCAATCTCTTCAGTATCCTGAGTTAGCTCCCATTGCGTAACGGTTTCTTGTATGACTTGATTGATTTCAAGATTTTCAAATTTCACAGGTATGGAATTAACTGAGAATGAATTAAATGCAAGCAAATCTCCTACCATTGTTTTTAGTTTTGTCGTTTCATTAACGGCCATCCGGATAAATTCTTTTTGGTCATCACCTTCAACAACTCCATCTTGAATGGCTTGTAAAAGGCCACTAATAGATGTAACTGGCGTTTTCAATTCATGTGTAACACCCGCTAGCAATTCCGTTCTCATAGCCTCTAACTGTTGCAACCTTGAAGCCATTTCTTTAAAGGAATGAACAAGTTCGTAAACTTCCTCTTCTTTAATATTATCTGGCAATTGAATATTATAGTTGCCATTTTGAACTTGTTTGGCCGCATATGCTACATCCTTAATCGGTTTAGCCAAACGACGAGATAAAAAGTAAATAGCCCCTAAACCAAGTAAAGCTAAACAACCAATCATAATTGCTAGCTGACTATATTCTTGGTTTAGATGTGTCAAATGTTCTTTTGTTTCAGTAATTATGATATAACCAACTGTTTTGTTATCAATTACAATTTCCTTTTTTACTGCGTAATATAACTGTGAAGAATCCTCATATTTGAATTTTATAACATCACTTTCAGATGACATCACTGAATCTGGTATAGCTTGTTGAACTACTGGCCCTTTAGGGTGATTCATTGAAAGAATATTACCTTCTGTATCAACAATATATATGGTTGGGTCTATACCCATGTCCATAAAACGTTGTCTTTCTCTAAACATACCTGGGTCTACCTTATTTCCATTTGGCCCTTTTGGTGGTCCTACCGAGGGAATATTTGTTGCATTATCTTCTAAACGGTTTGTAAGTTCTTCTCCCATAAATTCAAGCATGTTTAATCGATTTTGCAATGTTGAATGGCGAATCCATATTGCGGAAAGGAATGCCACAATCGTAAGTCCAATACATAGTGTTAGTAAATAGCGCGTAGTCCAGTACCTAGTTAAAGAAATTCGCTTTTCTTTATGATTGTTTGACACTTAGTTGATACCCCAATCCCCGTAATGTTTTGATTTCTCCTTCTTTTTCAGGCCAATTCTGTAATACTTTACGCAATCGTTTAATTGCCAAATCTACCGCCCGATCGCTACCATCATATTCCCAACCCCAAACTTGTTCAATTAGTTGATCGCGTGTAAAGGTATGATTAGGGTGTTCGGCAAGAAACATTAGAACAGATAAATCCCTAGGAGTTAATTCCACTTCATGTCCACCTACCATTACTTGATGAGATTGTAGGTTAATCTCTAAACTTCCGAATTGCCGTTTTGGCCCAGTGTCCCCTTGTGTTCTTCTTAAAACAGCTTTCACTCGTGCAACGACCTCTTCTGCTACGAACGGTTTCGAAATGTAGTCATCTGCACCTTCATTCAAGCCTTCCAATCTATAATTCACATCACCCAATGCCGTTAGCATAATGACAGGACAACTACTTTCTTGACGAATTTCTTTTAATATCTGCCAACCATTTTTTTCAGGTAACATCACATCTAACAAAACAATATCAGGGGTGTAAGCATGAAATTTTTCGATTGCTTCAATGCCCGTATAAGCCTGTTCTGTTTGAAAATGCACCTTTTGCAAATACGCCTTTAATACTTGGCTAATGGCAAACTCATCTTCCACAATCAAAACTTTATCCATCACTAGACCTCCAGCAGCTTCTTTAGTTTTTTACTTATACATTATCATGTCAATAAGTCAGTAAAATGTCTAATTATACTTGTATCATTAGGTATATAACAAAAAAGCTCTACTAACATGAATGACAGTTAGTAGAGCCTCTATTTAATATAATTAAGCTAATTTATTTTGTTCTTCGTTTTCAAAATAATTGTCGTATTTGTCTTTATCAAGACGGTTTTCCCATTTAGCCATAACAAGTGATGCTAATGAGTTACCTATAACATTAACAACTGTACGAGCCATATCAAGGATACGATCGATACCTAAGATGAATGCAAGACCTTCAACTGGAATATTTACAGCAGTTAAAGTCGATAGTAATACGACGAAGGATACTCCCGGAACACCAGCAATACCTTTAGAAGTTACCATTAATGTAAGCACTAATGTAATTTGGTCAACTAATGATAAGTCTATACCGTACATTTGAGCGATGAATAACGCTGCAATTGATTGGTATAAAGTTGAACCATCTAGATTAAATGAATAGCCTGTTGGAATAACGAATGATACGATATCTTTCGGCGCACCGGCTTTTTCCATCTTTTGCATAATACGTGGTAATACAGTTTCAGAACTTGACGTTGAGTATGCTAGTAATAATTCGTCTTTTAGGATACGGATTAAGCGGAATACACTTAAACCACAGAATTTAGCAACCCCACCAAGTATTACAACAACGAATAAAATCATTGCTACATAAACGAGGATGGCTAGCTTACCTAGCGGAATTAACGATTGAATCCCGAACGTTGAAACTGTAACTGCAATTAATGCAAATACCCCGTATGGAGCGAATTTCATAATTGTGTTTGTTACCCAGAACATTGCATCTGCTACACCTGAGAAGAATGCTAGAACTGGTTTACCTTTTTCACCAATTGCTGCAACACCTAGCCCAAATAATACAGAGAAGAAGATAATCGCAAGCATGTTGCCTTCTGCCATTGCTTGAACAATGTTTGTTGGCACGATATGAATAAGCGTATCGGCAAAACCGTGACCACCTTCTGCTACTGTTTTACTTGTTTCAACGTAAGAAGAAATATCACCTTTAGTAAGATGTTCCATATTTACGCCTACACCAGGTTTGAAGAAATCCGCTGCTGCAATACCAATAATAATGGCAAATGTCGTTATCAATTCAAAGTAAACGATAGTTTTAACACCAAGTTTACCAAGTTTTTTTAAGTCCCCTTGACCAGCTACACCCAAGATTAATGTTGATATAATAATCGGTACAACGATCATTTTGATCATGTTCATAAAGATTGTTCCGACTGGTTGAAGATATTTGGTTACGTTTTCATTTCCGTAGAAAATAGCTCCAACTATAACACCAAGAATTAACCCGATTAAGATTTGCCAAGCTAATCCGATTTTACCCTTTTTCATTAACAAGTCACCCCTTCAAAATGTGTTGCTTTTTAGATAATAATCAATAAATCATAATTTTATTATAAGAGCGACTTATGAAATCCGACATCATCCGACATTATTAAAGATATAAAAATTCAAAAAAAACGATTTTTTATATAACTTTTCTATAAAATAGATAGGTGTTATGCCCAAATGAGATCGATTTTTACATTTTATTCCTTATTTTGGTGGATGTTTGAATTTTTCAGTTGCATCCACATACAGCACTTGCAAAAACTTCTTCACATTGATTTTCATCTTTTTAGGAACAGATGCAGTATCTTCAATAGTTTTCATCAATGCTCGGATTTCTGCAAATTCAAAATAACGAGGCGAATAGTATTCAAATTCTGGATTCGTATAATCGACTACTCCAAGCGTAGCTAAATTATTCATCGCTACGGAAATGGTACGGCGAATTCGTTGTTCAATTGCTTTACTTTCTTTTATAATCTCTGCACTACTAAATTTCGATTGACTCGCAAGCTCTTCATAAATATCTTTCAATGGTGGAATTTGCATTGTCTTTTCTTCTCTTGAAGATAAAAAGTCAATGATTGAAACAATATCATCACTCCCCACTTCTCCGACAATCCCCATATCATTTAATATAGAGGAAACAATGTCTTTCATCGTACGATAGGATTCCTCATTTGTCTCTTCTTCAAAGTTTAAAATTGATTTTCTAATGGTTAATAAGGATCTTTTCAAAAGAAAACGTTCGGACGTTTTTTTTAATATGCTTTGTACCTCAATCCGATTGATTGGTTTGTGTATAAAGAATTCGATATCCTTTTCGTAAGCCTCGCCAACCATCTCTTTGTTTTCTACTTGCGAAATCATAATAAAATGCCCTCTAAATCCTTGTTTGCGAAGTTGATCCATTGTTTCGATTCCATCTAATGTTGGCATTAAAAGGTCAATAAGTATAAAATCTGGGTCACTTGATAAAATAGGCTCCAATGCATTCATCCCACTATCAGCTTCCCCAATTATTACGCCCATATCCCCTTCAACAATAATTTGTTTTAGCATTCGCCGGCTTGCTGCATCATCATCTACAATAAAGTATCGCAAGGTTACTCAACTCCTTTTTGTATGTTCTTACGAGGAATCCCAATACAGAAAATAGTCCCTACAGCTGGTCTTTCAACGTGGATTTTACCGTCCAACATTTGGACAATTTCTTGTACATGAGATAAGCCGATTCCGGTTGCTGCCACGCCATGTTGGTTATATTTTGTTGTAAAACCCGGTTCGAAAATAATATCTAAATCTTCTTCAGCTATACCTTTTCCTGTATCCTGTATCCTGAAGTGAATCATTTCTTGATCATCAGATACTTGAAGCATAATACTTCCCTCATCTTCTACAGCTTCGATTGCATTTGCGGTAACATTATTGAGGATTGCAAGTAAAGGGATTTGCTGAGTTAATGCAAAATCTACAGTGTTTTCTACTTTAAATTCAATTTTCTTATTTAACATCTCGCTATATTTAACATTTGCAGTTACGACGAACTCTACAATATTCGATAAATAGTAAACATCTTCTGTCTTAGGCATCGTGATATTCGACAATCCAGAGAAGATTCGTTGCGCATCTTTTTTCACTTCATGAATTTCCTGGGAAATGTGCAATGCCCTAATACTTTGATTTTGTAATTGCTGGTTCTTTAGATTCCGATACAAATCGTAACTGTCAGCCATTATTTGTTCGATATGATTCATCATTTTTTGCAAATAGAGTGTTTCGACATATAAGTCTGATCCTAGAGTAAGTTGTTCATCCAATCGTTTTCGTTGTTCAGACATAATAATGGAGCTATATACGCCTACTACAAAGAAACTTCTTAAAAAAGCAACCATTACGATTAAAAACCAATCATAAAAACCAAGATAGGAATTAGGTAAGGTTAAGAAACGCATAATATGTTCCGTACTGTTCGCAATAATCTCTATAAATGTAGCCATTATACCTAACTTAAATGGTTGTTCAATTAATCGTTCTACCTTTAAAATCCTAAATAATAAAACATATACAAAATAATATAAAAACGCCGGATAGTGTTCTATAATGCTATCCGAAAATGTACCATTATATAAAGTTACATTTGAAAATATCCGAAAGATAACGACCGTTAATCCTGTTATAACACCCGTTCGAATGACTGATTTAGGTAAACGAATCAAGATTAATAATAGAAAGGTAATACTACCTAAGCCAAAGCGGAAGTGCTCTCCATTAAACGGTATGAGTTTGATCTCGCTACTAATCGCTGTGAATATTGCGATCAACGATACCCATATTGTTTCAGATTTTAACCATTTTAATGACATTGTATTCATGGAAAATCACCTTATAAAAAAGACTTAAAAATTCACATATAGACTATTTTAACATTTTCATCATCATAAAGAAAAATTTTTATTAAACGAGCAAGATAGCCCTTACAAAGATAAATAACCTCTACATCCATTTTTGAATGCAGAGGTTATTTATTGATAACTTATACACAAAGACATATTCCTAAGGCAAATGTGAAATATCACGATTAATCGATTAATTAATTATGCCTTTATTTTCTTAATGGTAACTTACAAACACCTTTTTAACTACCTGTTGTAATTCACTTACCTAATCTACAGCTGAATTCCCTTCACCTGAAATGAGGACAACTCAATTTTTAGAACGTTGCAAAGATTTAATCGTATAGTTAAATTAGCTAATCCCAGGGGCCTGCACCTTCAATCTACAACTATTGCGGACTTATAAATTGACTTAATTGTAGGTTCGTTTTACAATTATCTCGAATTAAAGATATCTTCATGATTATTTTGAAAGGAAGATTACTATGCTTAGAAAAGTTGATCATAAACAAATGGGTACTAGCCATCTAGGTTGGTTAAACAGTACATTCCATTTTTCATTTGCTGAATATTATAATCCAGAAAATATTCAATTTGGTGCTTTACGTGTTATTAACGATGATTTAATCGCACCACATACAGGTTTTGACCTGCATCCTCACCGCGATATGGAGATTATTTCTTATGTTATAAATGGTGCACTTACTCACCAGGATAGCATGGGCAACAAGCATACGATCACTCGTGGCCAAGTGCAATACATGAGTGCAGGGACTGGCGTTTTCCATAGTGAACATAATATGGGCGACGAAGAACTTCGTATGTTGCAAATTTGGATTTTACCTGATCAATACGACCACACACCTCATTATGGAGAATTCTTATTTGAAATGGATGAACGCAAAAACAAATGGCTTCATATGGTTTCAGACAAAAATGGTAATGCACCTATTCAAATAAACCAAGATGCTAATTTGTTTGCTATTGAACTAGAGGCTGGTAAGGAAATCGAATTTGAAGTGGCTGCTGGCCGCCAAGCTTATCTTGTAGAAATAGAAGGTCATGCCATAATTAATGATGTAGCCCTTGAAACACGTGATGGCTTAGAAATTGTGGAAGAGAATATTCATATTAAAGCTGAAGAAACATTACATATTTTAGTGATTGAAATGGCTAAAATCGACTAATCACCACAAAACAATACCCATTGTAATTTCAGAAACGTTGTTAAGACAACGTTTCTGATTTTTTTAATCTGAAACTCTGCAAAAAAAGGCTGACTTCTCAATGTGAGATGACAGCTAAGTATATATTTTATGCACGCTGTAAGAAAGCTTTTGTTCGCTCGTGCTTTGGATTGTTGAATACTTCATCTGGTGCACCATCCTCAACAATAACTCCTTTATCCATAAATACGATACGATCTGAAACTTCTCTTGCAAACTCCATCTCATGCGTAACGATAATCATCGTAAGCCCTGACTTTGCTAATTCTTTCATAACCTTTAATACTTCCCCTACCATTTCAGGATCGAGAGCTGATGTTGGTTCATCAAATAATAGTGCATCTGGTTGCATGGATAATGCTCTAGCAATTGCAACACGTTGTTTTTGACCACCTGACAATTGACTTGGTCTGGCATTCAAATATCGATCCATACCAACTATTTTTAAATATTTTATCGCCACTTCTGTTGCTTCTTCTTTCGAGCGTTTCAATACTTTTGTCTGGCCAACAATGCAATTATTTAACACGTCACAGTTATTAAATAGATTAAATTGTTGGAACACCATACCTAAATGCGTACGGTAAATATTAATATTATGCTTATTATCTAGAATATTTTCGCCTTTATAAATAATTTCGCCGCCACTTGGTGTTTCTAGTAGGTTTATACAACGTAAAAGCGTTGACTTCCCTGAACCAGATGATCCAATTACACACACTACTTCACCTTTTTTTACAGAAAAGTTTACGTCTTTTAACACTTCATGTGTACCAAAGGATTTACTGAGATGCCGAATATCAATTATTGTTTCCATTGTTTTCTCTCCTTTGTACCCCTATTGTGGTGACTCTGGTCGACGAATGACCACAGTTTCATCTAGCATTTGATAATTTGCATTTCCTGCAAGTTTACGTTCAAAGAAGCGTAAAATTTGCGTTACGGTTATCGTCATAACTAAGTAAATGATACATGCGACAAAGAATGATTCAAAATATCGGAAGTTATTCCCCGCAATGGACTTCGTTTGGAAGTATAGCTCGGTTACACCAATTACATTTAATACCGATGTATCTTTAATATTCATCACATATTGATTACCTGTCGCTGGTAATATATTACGCATTACTTGTGGTAGGACTACATGAATCATTGTTTGCCAGTGATTCATACCAATTGCACGAGCGGCTTCGAATTGACCTTGGTCAACACCGATAATTCCACCACGTACGATTTCGGCCATATATGCCCCTGTATTAATGGATACAATAAAAATTGCAGCAAATGTGCGATCCAAATCGATACCAAACAATAAATCAGAACCGAAGTAGACAACCATCGCTTGCACAATCATTGGTGTACCACGGAAAAACTCAACATAGATTGTTAAAATAATATTGATCATTTTTAAAATCCATTTTTTTGCGCCGCTCTTATCTTTTGGAATCGTATGAATGACGCCAATAATCAAGCCGATTAATGCGCCAAAAATAGTCCCGATCGTTGAAATAGCAAGTGTCATCCAAGCGCCTCGTAAGAACATCGGCCAGTTATTTGTAATGATATTGATAAACCATTCTAAGCTCATTATTACTCCTCCTTAAAGCACAATAAGAACTACCAATCGCAATCATTCACAATCGGTAGCTCTGCTTAAGTTCGTTTAAAACTATTTAGCTGCTGGTTGATTTTTAATTGCATCATCCATGATTTTTTCGCGATCTGCTTCAGAAATACCTTTTAGAATTTCATTGATTTTAGCTGTTAAGTCACTATTTTTTTGTACACCTACAGCGATAGCAGTATCTTCTTCTGAAGTTTTGAAGCCTTTACCATCTGCGAATTCAACCATTGCAAATTTGTTGTTAGCTGCTGACGCAGATACAGCTTCTGGTTTTTCTGATACATAAGCATCAATCTTGCCTGATTCAAGAGCTACACGCATAGCTGGGAAATTATCCATTGCTGTTTCTTTTTTAACACCTTCGATTTGATCGATGACAGAGTAGTGGAAAGTGTTTAATTGAGCAGTTACTTTAGCACCTTTGAAGTCCGCAATTGAAGTTGCACCTTCGTATTTGCTACCTTTTTTAACGACTAATACTAAGTTTGATTTGTAATAAATATCCGAGAAATCAATTGTTTGTTTACGTTCTGCGGTTGGTGACATACCAGCGATAATGGCATCAATTTTACCTGAAGTTAACCCTGGTACTAGACCATCCCATTCTGTTTTAACAATAACTAATTTTTTACCTAAGCCGTCAGCAATTTTCTTAGCGATTTGTACATCATAGCCACCAGCGTATTCTGCATTGCCTTGGATAGCAACCGCACCCTTAGAATCGTCTGATTGTGTCCAGTTAAATGGTGGGTATCCTGCTTCCATGCCCACTGTAAACGTATCTTTGCTTTCTTTGTTTCCTGATGATTCTGAATTTTTAGAATCGTCTGATCCGCATCCAGCTAATACTAGGATGGCCATCAATAAAACGCTCAATAATAATGCCCATGTTTTTTTCATGTTTTCCTCTCCTTTGAAAACGTTATCCCTCAAATATCTGTATTAAGAAAAAAAGACTATAAAAAAAGGGACCCGAGTTGAACTCAGGTCCCAGAATATATCTAGTCCTAAATCCTCTACTTTATCCCATTATGAGATAGCTCAACTCAATAAGCCGGATAGCTTATCGAGACAGTCCTGCAATTATTCACTGCAGACCCAGCATGTAATGTCGAGATCAATTACACACTTCGGCAACATTTCCTTCTTCCTAGTTTCATCGCTTTCTCTAACTCCGCTAAGAACTAATAAATATCGCGCCTCTACCTCACAAATATAAGTGAGGTCTTATTTACTTGTTGTGAACAGTCTACAATACTAGTATTTTCATGTCAACTGCCAATTATCGAAATATTTATAAAATAAATATTTTCCTAGTTTCTTTCCCTTACTATACCTATTATAAAATAAGAAGCTAGAAATACAGACTATAATTAGTCTCCCTCTTTCAAAATATCTGCATCAATATATTGAATTTCACCTGTTGTTGCATCAATATTTTCAATATCTCTACTATTTGGGAAATACATTACATAATCTAATCCGTATACTGTCACTTCCTCGTCTTCATCATCATAGCTAGAAGTTCGGGCAAGCTTCATGTGTAATTGGTCTTTGAATAGTGAATCAGCTTGTTCTAATGACAATACAGGGTTCATATCCATAGAAGTTAATTCGTCCTCATTTGGTAATATAATTGTACAATCACGGACAATACCAGTATATACGCCAACGTTTACATGTATAGAATATTCCTCAATACGAATTCCTTTATGATGGCGTATAAATGTAAATGTTGTGAAAGGTTCGAAGTCAATATTATCTTCTTCATCAAAGTCTTCTTCATCTTCCATCATTTCAAGTTCTTCAAAGAATTGTCGTTCCTCTTCTGATAAATCCTCTTCGCTTATAATATCTAAATCTTCTTCATCTTCTAGCTGATCTTCAAGTAAATATTTCTCATGAATATTACCAACAGCCGATTCTAAGAACATTGTTGCTTTTTCTTCTAAAACTTTTTCCGGTAATTCTTCTTCTAATTCTTTCCAATCTACAGATGATTCATAATCCATTTGAATGTCATCCGAATGTTCAATTCTAATAATCGGTTCAGCCAGTTCAATATCATCTTCTGCTTTATACCAATAACGTCCAGATTCATTTTCTACCAAATGCATATCATTTGTAACACCCAATAAACCTTCGATTGTCTCAGTAACTGTTACTTTTCCAAATGTTTGTGCCTCTACATATTGCTCTTCAAAGTCTCCTGCAGTTACAATATGCCCATCTACATGAACTGTCATATACTTACGCTTTGGATAATAGACAAGCTTCATTTCACCATTGTCCCCATGAATCCCAAGCTCTACCAAAGGATATTGGCATAAAATATTTTTTGCATCATCAGCAGAAATCTCAATATCTGGATATGATAATTGATAGTATGATTGGAATAGTGTTGCTGAAATAATAAATCCTTGTTTATTAATCTCGATTGTTGCACCTGAATTAGGCAAAAATAGATTAAGCGCAACATCTTTTGCCTCAAAAACGATTAAATAAGATTCCCCATTCCATTCTGTCATCATATTAAAATGTAGTTTATCACGGCAAAATTCTTGTGCGAAATCTTCTGCACAACCAATTATTTCATCAGGTGTCAATTCTTCATATTCATCTAGTGAAACATCATTATTTTCCATAATCTCATCTAGATTAACCATAAATGAAGTTAGTTTTCCTTCATCCGATAACTCCATATGACCATATAGTAGACCTCTATGAGCGTCTATAATTTCGCCTACTGTAGAATCATCCTCATCATATTCAATCGTAATAACTGGTCGTCCAATGATATAGTCTCTCAATACAAATTCCCAATTTTTCATCAGTTGCTTCCTCTCATTAATCTCTTTAAATATATATCGAAATTTATTATTTTTATGTTTATGTAAAAGTAGGAAATAGCTTGGATGTCTCGTTTTCCCTAATAGCCCTTAAAACCTGATTTTAACATAAATATGTCAGTTCGTCTTAAGTTGTTTTGATATTAAAATAGCTCCTCCTTCAGAGATTACTTCTTTTTAATACGGATCCACATTCTATTTTATTAGCATTTTTGTATTTAATTTTACTTAAATTTATAAATCCAAGAAAAGTTTTTGACATTGTGGCGAAAATAATGTAAATTACCAAAGGACGAACATTTCCGAGTTATAAAAAAATAATATTCGTTTTTAGGAGTGTGTTTGATGGATAATGTATTTGATTACGAAGATATTCAATTAATTCCCGCAAAATGTATTGTTAATAGTCGCTCTGAATGTGATACAAGCGTAATGCTTGGTGATCACAAATTTAGACTCCCTGTTGTTCCTGCAAATATGCAAACAATTATAGATGAAAGTATTGCAATTAAATTAGCTGAAAATGGTTACTTCTATATTATGCACCGATTCAATCCAGAAAAACGTGCAGATTTTGTAAAAGATATGCAAAATCGTGGCTTAATTGCTTCGATTAGTGTCGGTGTAAAATCTGAAGAGTACACTTTTATCGAAGATTTAGCTAAATCAAATTTAACACCAGATTATATTACAATTGATATTGCTCACGGCCATTCGAACGCCGTAATTAATATGATTCAACATATTAAGAGATTAATCCCAACCACTTTTGTCATTGCAGGGAATGTTGGTACACCTGAGGCTGTACGTGAACTTGAAAATGCAGGCGCAGACGCTACAAAAGTTGGAATCGGACCTGGTAAAGTATGTATCACTAAAATTAAAACCGGCTTTGGTACTGGTGGCTGGCAATTAGCTGCACTTCGCTGGTGTTCAAAAGCTGCAACAAAGCCAATTATTGCAGATGGTGGTATTCGTACAAATGGTGATATCGCAAAATCAGTTCGCTTCGGTGCAACAATGGTCATGGTTGGTTCACTATTTGCAGGGCATGAAGAATCCCCAGGTAAAACAATTGAAATCGATGGTAAATTATATAAGGAATATTTTGGTTCTGCATCAGAATTCCAAAAAGGCGAAAAGAAAAACGTTGAAGGTAAAAAAATGCACGTCGAACATAAAGGGCATTTAAGAGATACTCTAATTGAGATGGAACAAGATCTTCAATCTTCTATTTCATATGCTGGTGGTACAAAACTTGATGCGATTCGTAACGTAGATTATGTAGTCGTGAAAAACTCTATTTTCAATGGAGATAAAGTGTACTAGGAAACACCATTTCATACCTATTAGAGCTACATCGTCAATTATTACAATTGGAGGTGTAGCTTTTTGTTATCTGAATATTACAAACTATCATACTAATCTTGATATAATTTTATCTTTTTTTCCACCATTTTGATTATTTATAATTAAATTTATCTAATATGTGGTAAAATTGAATCATGCATCTCAATCATTTGAATCATTAAATATTACTATAAATTATATATGTTAAAACCGATAATTAGTGTATAGACATGATTAAAAAAAAGGCAGAGAAATACTAAAACTAATCAACGGCGTAGCGAGGTATCTTTAATTGAAAAAATTTCTAAAATTGAATCTCCGTACAAAATTATTCAGTGCATTCTTACTAATTTTAGTGATTCCTTCTATTATTCTTGGGGTAATTTCATATAATAGTACAAAAAAACAAATTGAATTCGAACAGGTTAATAGCGCAAAATCAATGGTTGGTCTATTAAATTCAAATATTACAGATACAATCCAGCCCAAAACTCATGATGTAGGGTATTTATCTAAGAAGGTCACATCATCATTATTAGATGCGTCAAAGAATTCAGACCTCCGAAAAGTATTAGATCAATATGTCAATGAACATCCTGAAGCTTCAATGGCTTATGTAGGTACAGCTAAAGGGAAAATGATTCGTATGCCATATTTCGAGTATCCAAAGGATTATGATCCACGCGAGCGCCCATGGTATAAAGAAGCGCTTCAAAGTAATGGTGATGTTGCAATTACCGAGCCTTATATTTCCTCTACAAATGGTAATTTAGTAATTACCATTTCAAAGAAACTTGCAGACGGGTCTGGAGTAGCTGGTATTGATATTGCTATTGATAAATTAAAGGAAGTTGCCAATAAAGTTAAAATTGGTGAATTAGGCTATGTTTCATTAGTTGATAATAATGGAAACTATATTTCACATCCTCATATTAAGAGTGGAAAGGTTGCAAACGAATCATACATCAAACAAGTTTTATCTAATTCATCTGGTCAAACAGATTACAAAGGTCAAAAAATACTCTATCAGACTAATAATACAACTGGTTGGAAAATAGTTGGTACAACATTTAAATCTGAAGCAACAAAAGATGCTGCAGCGACATTAAATATTGAACTAATTGTAGAAATCATTTTCATCGTTATTGGTAGCATTTTAATCCTATTCATTGTTCGTTCCATTATAAAGCCAATCGACAAATTAAAAGCAAGTGCACATCGATTGGGAGCTGGTGACTTAACAGAGGAAATTGCTATTCATTCAAATGATGAGATTGGGGAACTTGCTAAATCATTTAACACGATGAAAAACAATCTTTCTTCTTTAATTCAAAAAGTAAATAGCAGTACGTCACTCGTTCGTTCTTCATCTGAAGAATTATCTGCAAGCTCTAGCCAAAACATTGCTGCAGCACAGCAAATTGCAGCTGCAATGCAACAAGTGACAATAAATACCGAACAACAAACTAATAATATCGAACAAAATGCAACTTCCGTAGAGGAAATTGCAAAAGGTATCACAGTTATAGCAGATGAAGCTTCTGAAGTATCTTCTCTATCTGTTCATGCAACCAAACAAGCTGAAGACGGCGAACAATTCATTAAACATACAGTATCTCAAATGGATTCAATCCATCAATTTGTGACAACATCTGATGCCAAAATCAAGTCTTTGTATGATCGCACAAAAGAAATTGGGGCAATTTTAGATATCATTGGCGATATTGCAGGTCAAACAAATTTACTGGCTCTTAATGCATCGATTGAGGCTGCTCGTGCTGGCGAACACGGGAAAGGATTTTCTGTTGTAGCAGATGAAGTACGGAAACTTGCCGAAAGTTCCCAAGAATCAGCTGCGAAGATTGCCTCACTAATTACTGCAGTTCAACAGGATTCTGGAGAAGCTGTACAAACGATGATTCAAACATTAGAAAATGTAGAGGAAGGTATTACCATTTCGCAAAATACAGCTGCAAAATTTAAAGCGATTATTTCGAGCATGCGTGACATTACACCAAAAATCGAGAATGTTTCTGCGACATCTCAACAGATATCCGCATCCATCCAAGAAATGGCATCTACTGCACATACGTTAAATGACCATGCCAGAGATAATGCCGCAGCTTCCGAAGAAGTATCTGCTTCTACAGAAGAAACACTATCCTCAATGGAGGCTATGGAAGCATCTGCCGCACAATTACTGAACATGTCTGAAGAATTGCAAGATGTTGTTCAACAATTTAAAACGAAATAATAAAAAAACAGCTCTAAGTATAGTTTTACAAACTATACCAGAGCTTTTTTTCTTTAACGTATATTTGGAGTAACTAAAATCGCCTCTATTATAATAAATGCTTATTAGTTTATAGAAAAACAGTTACATCCTTCAATTATTTTATTTATTCTGGTTGAAAAACTGTTCCATCGTCTAAATTAAACTGCCATTCCACTCCAAAACGATCTCTTACACTTCCATAGCATGGACTCCAAAATGTCTTTTGTAACTCCATCATTACTTCTCCTCCATCCTGCAATACATTGAATGATGATCGAATATAAGCTTCATCATCGCTTACCACTGCTAATGTGATGTTATTTCCAACTGTATATGGATTTCCTGGAAATGTATCAGAGAACATAATATCACTGCCACTAACTTTAATATTGGCATGCATAACTAAATCTTTTGCTTCCTCTGGTAATTGAGAATTTGGATCATTGTCAGCATCACCAAATGTCATAATTTGAGGCTTTTCTGTTTGAAAAGCTTTACCATAAAACTCCACCGCTTCACGAGCATTCCCGTTAAAAATTAAATATGCATTTACTGTCATTGATTACACTCCTTCTATTAATAAAGTAAATATTTATATCCACTTTTATTTTTTCTCCATCACTGCAAAATAATTATTTTCATCATCCGCAAAGTTGAACACTTTTCCACTAGGTATCTCTACTAAATCCCCTACTGTAATTTCTTTTGCTTTAAATTCTTCATATAAACTTTCTACGTCATCTGTAAAAAACATTAAAGAAGGTGTTCCTAAGTTTAGGTTTGGCTCCATTTGAGCAACCAGTTGCTTATTTTGCAAAACAAAAGATGTCTCAGCATCGCTTGTTGGTGCAATCTCAATCATTCGAAATTGCCCATTATTCTCTTCAGAACGAACCGTAAATCCTACTTTCTCTGTCCAAAAACTTTTTGCTGCATCCTGATTGTCTACATAAATCATGACTTGTCCTAATTGCTGTATCATTTGCATTTTCCTCCTGAATGTGTACTTAATTTCTATTAAAGATAATGCATATGAATAATTTCGATCTCTTTCATATAAATTCCTTCCTAGCATAGATTTATATAAAAAAGGTGGGATTCTTTATTAATAATGATTTGCAATTTATTCGGTATTTTTTGCCTCCAACCGCTTCCATCTTAGAATTACCACAAAAAGGAGCTCTTATTCAACATGTTGATGTAGATGGCGATTTTGTAGAGGAATTAGTCAGTGCATACATCTATCAAGGCGATACCTTTCTTCTTTTGCTCAAACAAGTAAATTTTCAATGGCAGCCTCTCGTTCATCTGAAAATAGACGAGCATACAATTGCTGGGCTACATGCGATAAAACTTGATCATCGCACAAAAAAAGCATTAGTAATTGAATGGAAAACAAAACAATTACCATCATACTTAGATTATTTGCAGTGGACTCCTAATGGCTTTGAACGACTCCCTGTAGACTCCCCTCAAATTGTCATTACAAAAAGTTATGGTGACGTTACTGGAGATGGTACCATCGATACTATTTATCTTACGGGTACCAAACAAATGGATAGTCCCTATTGGCAGAATATCACTCTTGTTATATTCTACCATTCAAAAAACACCTATGAAAAAATACCTCTTAAAGATAACAGCGGATATAACCCCACCATTTTTCTTGGAGATTTCACAGGTAATCACATTAAAGACATATTCATTACTATTGATACAGGTGGAAGTGGCGGCATCATATATACCGATATTTATTCTTACTTAAATAGGAGAATGACCCTGATTTTCAATGGTGATGCCTACCAGCAACAGTCAAAATACTCCGTGGATTATGAGAATTTTTATAAGGTACGCGTAACTAGCTTAGCACCTAAAAAGCGATATCTCTTGGATATACGCTATAAGGGAAAGGAATACTTATCCGAAATTTATAATCTAGATGGTACATTAAAAGCTCCTCTTGAAGGGTGGGTTGATCCATTAGGAGGCCTTTATCCAATCGATTTTGATCGTGATGGCACGTATGAACTTCTAGCGTTTCAAAAAATATCCGGAAGATATCATGCAGACGGCTTAGGTTATGTACAGAATGTATTGCAATGGAATGGTAAACAATTTGTAACTGAACGACAAAACATTTCAATTGAAGGAAAGGACTTATAAGAGATATCTAGTTATATACGTGTTCCGCTTTCAATAATAGACTATCGAATTTTTATCCAAAGGTCAGTAAACTAAGACACAATAGCTATTCCTTTTAAACAGCAACAAGCCAATTGAACAGCGCCTAATAATAAAAAACCATCTAGCTCAGCCGAGTTAGTGGTTTTTATTCTATTAAAAATAATTTATTTGTCGAAAGTGAAGATTACTTTACGTTTTTTAATGCAAAGTGTTGATGTTCGTATTGATGAAAGTTTAGAGCAATCTCTAGGTAATTATCTTGTGTACCTGGTAATTCTAATCCTTGATTGATAAGACCTTTCCACAACATTGCATCTAATGCATAAGGAGTTTCATGTTGGAGAATTTCTACAAGGTTTTTAGATATAGCAACTTGATACGTTTTCTCGCTATTTTGCACACATAGTGCATATGTTCTCCAAGTTTCAACTGTTACTTTATAATCTACATGCCATTCTTGTAACTGACTTTCAATATCCTTTGCCACACGTTTAAAAAACTTTCTTGTTGCAAAATTATTCGCCATCGTGGATCTAAAAAAAGCATTTGTATTCATCTCAATCTCTCCTTTGCATTTCATTACCTAGTTTTCTTATAGGTATTATATTAAATGGTTTAGCGGATGTAAACTAATATCTTAAAAATTGTATTGAAAAGCTGAATGGCGAAAATTTCTCCTATAATACCCTTTCATATTTTAATGTTCTTTAGCATAAAAATTTGGTACAGGGTATCTACAGTTAACATTTAATTTTACCCTAAATAAAGTAGAGAGAAATTTTTGAGTACAAGCAATTATTTAAACTAAATAAAATAGAACAGGAGAGAAAAATTGCAGAAGATGCTGCCAAGGAACAAGCCATTAAGTTTGATACTGAGAAAAAGGCAAAAGCAAATGCTGAGGCAAAAAAGGCCTCATCTAAGAAAGCCGTTTAAGAAAAGGCAAAAAAAGGTTGTAGAGCAGGAATCTCTTATAACCAACTAGCCAATATTTCAGATCAATATTTGAATAGCATTCCAATGTAGGCATCATGATTAGCAAACCAATAACAACATTAAATATGCATTTCACAGTAAAAAAGTGCAAAAAATTAATATAAATGGTGTATGATAAGAAGATGCATGATACTATCAAATCACCAATTTTAATCGCTAAAAAAACCGTACTTTTTAAAATGAGTACGGTTTTTTTCTATATAAATAGATGCATTTTTTTAATCAAGTTTAATATGGCCATCTTTGTTGGAGTGGAATTAGCGAAGACTCCTGCGGGAATACGATGAAATCCTATTCTCCGATACATTTACCCCAAAAATTTACTTTCCATTTCATCAAGGAATGCTTTGGACAACAATTCAAAATCCTCAACAGTTAATTTAATTTCATCACCGATTTCAATTTTTAAAACCGATTTCTCCGGTTTATATTTAATTGATTTCTCCGCTGTTAGCTTATTTTCATGTTCCATAATTGAATTACAAAGCATCCTTACTTCGTTTAATGGATTTCCATCTTTCTTTTCTATTGTTCTACTTCTATGGCAGAAGTAATGGTCTAGAGCTAAAACCATGTGATTGAAAAAATGCGGTTCGAATACTTCAAATGCTGTGTTTAGTTGTTCATTATTTGCCCTAGCTTCAACCAAGCTCTTGTATGCTGAAAGCTGTTGATCAATTTTTGATCGGCATTCATCAATATATTCTTTAGGATAAGTATTCATAGAAAGCATATATCATGTTCCCTCCAATTTAACATTTAGATTCGATAGTAATCTTACCATATTTTATAAATACTAACCTTTAACCATATCCTCTTATTCATATTGACTAGTCAAACGAAATTTTTGAAATCTGGGTATAATGCCAAGCCGAGATTTATTGAATTTACATATAAATACCGTAAGGAAAATTAGAGCATCTTGGAAGAGGTGAAACGTAAATAGTCATCAATAGCAACACATTACTAATACAAAAAATCAAGCCGGAAAGGAGGTCAGAATTATATGGGACCAACGGCTTGGATAACCATTATTACTTTTCTGGTTACACTCGTACTTATTCTTTGGAGACCTAAAGGTATTAATGAAGCTATTCCTGCTTCTGTTGGCGCAATTATTGTATTACTCAGCGGAAGCGTGTCACTTTCTGAACTCGGGATCATTTCAGAAACCATAAGTGGTGCAGCAATTACCATTATGGCAACAATCGTTATGGCAATAGTTTTAGAAAGTTTTGGCTTCTTTAACTGGGTTGCAGAAAAATTAGCAGAAAAAGCTCAAGGATCAAGTATCCGCCTATTCTGGTATGTAAATCTTTTATGTTTTCTTATGACGCTCTTTTTCAATAACGACGGTAGTATTTTAATCACAACACCTATTTTAGTTATGTTATTAAACAATATGGGCTTAAAGAATCATGAAAAAATTCCATATCTACTATCTGGAGGTTTAATCGCAACTGCCTCAAGTGCTCCAATCGGTGTAAGTAATATTGTAAATTTGATTGCTCTAAAAATTGTGCATATGAGTTTAATTTCACACACAGCAATGATGTTCGTTCCTGCAACACTGGGTTTAATCTTATTGGTTGTTCTTCTCTTCTTAAGACTTAAAAAGGATTTACCAAAAAGTGTCCCTACTAAAGTTACTGGATTATCACTTCCTAATTACCATCCTCTCAAGCAAAGTTCTATGTATGCTTCAGGGAATGACCGTACAAAATTTATGCGTAACATCCTACTATTCGTCTTTGCAGTACGTCTTAGCCTATTTGCCGCTTCTTTTTTTGCTATTCCTGTTTCCGTTATGGCTGTTGTAGGTTCGCTCGTTCTTTTAGGTTGGAGATGGGCTTACCTAAAAATACCGCCAAGTGACATGTTGAAAAAAACCCCATGGTATATCATCATTTTTGCGTTTAGTATGTATATCATCATATACGGACTCAACAACATCGGATTAACTGAGTGGTTGATTGGATTTATGCGCCCAATGGTTACTGGAAGTTTACTTCATACAAGCGTGTTAATGGGGGTACTACTCACTATCCTCTCTAACATATTCAATAATCACCCAGCTCTTATGGTTGGGACATTGACCTTAACGAATATGAACCTAGATCCACTATCCTTAAAGGTTGCCTATTTGGCTAATGTTATTGGAAGTGACGTCGGCTCACTTTTACTTCCAATGGGTACACTAGCTACACTAATGTGGATGCACATTGTGAAGAAGGGAAATATAAAAATCACTTGGTGGAAATATATTAAAATTACTCTGGTTGTTATCCCGCCTACAGTGTTATTTACACTGGTGATTTTGTATTACTGGGTTACTTGGATTTTCTAATAAATTACTTATCTAAATTAATAAAGCACTTGGAAACCGATATTATGTAAAGCATGAAGACCGATAAATTTTTGGTACCTCACTAATCTCTTCTAAGAATTTTTAGACCACGCAGGGGAATTCTATTCTTTTAACTTAGACCTGTTAGCATAATTCGGAAATATTTAGACCATTGATTAAAATCCTACCGTTAACCTTGCTTATCCCTTTGGATAAACATAATGCCCCGTTAGTAATGTATTCAATGATACTCATTAATTCTCCTATCCTCATTTTCTACTTAAACGAAGTTGCGTGGTAAGTTTAAGTAGAAACCTTCAAGAACAACTCAAATAAATATTCTAAATATCAATTAACCAAAAGACTTTTAATGTATGACATAATTAAACTAGTTCTAGGGTTAGATCTTTCTTTTTCTTCCTCTTCTCCACATACATTTTGTTATCCGCTTCAATAAATAGCTGCTTCATTTTTGAAATGGATGAGCTACTATAAGCATACCCCTTCGACATTTTTATATAAAATGTATGATTACTGCTATTGAAAAGATCAATTTCATTTTGTAAATTGGCCAAAAACACTTCAATCTGCGATGGATTCGTATCAATTAAAATAATTGCAAATTCATCCCCACCTATTCGTGCAACAATTTCCTTCTCACTAGAGATTTTGTATAGTAACTTAGCGGCTTCTTGTATTAATACATCTCCCATTTTATGCCCAAATTGATCATTTATAAATTTAAGCTCATCCAAATCACATATAACAATAGCAACTGGAACATTACTTTCATTATCGTAATAATAAAATTTTGTTTCAAAGTATTCACGGTTATAGATATTGGTTAATGCATCATGGGAAACTTTATATTCCAACTTTTTCTGCAGTTCAACTTTTTCATTTATATTTCTATAAATCCCTTGAACAGCAACAACTTCACTATTTTCATAAATCGGTGTTGCATATTCCTCAAACCAAATGTATTTGCCGTCATACCTTTTCAATCTAAGAATAATCGGCTTACTATAATCAAGATTCCCTGTTGTTTTCTTTAATAAGGTCTCATAATCATCTGGATGGACAATCTCATAGATTTTATCTGAACAATGCAAATGTTCCTTTAAAGAATTAGGTCCAAGTATATTATCAATGACAGGACTCAAATAACGATATTTTAATTTCGGCTTAGTGTCACAATAATACAGAATATCTTTTGCATTCTCTACAACTTGTATCATGGGAGTTAAATGTTTCATTTGTTGCTGTAATTTTAATCGCATCGAGTTTAACTTAAGGCATACTATGAAGATCCCTACTAGAAGTACTACAGCTAATATCCACATCATCAAAACCCTTTCTTTTCCTTCTATAAATTTACACATTATCCTTTTATTAATTTATATAATTATACATTAGATTACTATTTTACATAAAAAATATAGCTCTCTCAGTAATTCAATGCTTCAATGCAAAAAAGTACTATTATATTGCGAACAGTCTCCTTAATTCGACAAAATTCTCTGGTATGATTACAGTAATTCCAGTTATGCTATATGGGCTTTTTGCTGAAATTCAGAATGCCTATACATCTTCCGTCCATTAAGATATATTAAAATTAGGTGATGATATGAAAACAAACATTTACTTAGATAATAAAAAGTACATTGCGGGTATTACTCTAAGGGATGAAATCGAACGTGAAAAAGGAAATATGGCACTACATACTTGTGTCAACCCCGATGATGTATTGGAAAACCGTAAAAGATTAGCCATTTCCCTCGGTTGTGATCTAGATCATTTTGTTTGCGCCAATCAAACTCATAGCGCAAATGTCTATAAGGTAACGTGTGCTGATAAAGGCAGGGGTGCTGAAAGTAAAGATACTGCTATTCCGAATACAGATGCCCTGTACACTTTTGAGCCAAATCTATTATTATGCTCTTTTACAGCCGACTGTGTACCCGTCACTTTTTACCATGAAGAGAATGGACTCATTGGTGTTATTCATTCTGGATGGCAAGGAACAGTCAAAGAAATTTCTTTGAAAACATTTGAACATCTAAAACAAGTTGAGCATTGTAATCCGAGTGATTTCCATATTCATATTGGCACGGCTCTAAGTCAGAAGAAATTTGAAGTGGATGAAGATGTATATGAAAAGTTCAAAAACCTTGGTTACGCAGATGACTTTATGTATTACAATGATCAAACAAATAAGTATCATATCGACAATCAACAAACTGTTAAAAAACAATGCGAACTAGCAGGAATTCCTTCTGATCAGATTACGATAGACTCTACTTGCACATTTTTAAACCCAAAAGGATTTTCTTATCGCCAAGACAAACGAGCCGGAAGACATTTAAGTTTTATTATGAAAATGGGCAACTAACTACATGAAAATAAAATTGAAAGCATATCATTCATACATTGATATGCTTTTTTATTTTCTGTCTTTTAATTGTGGAGACTCAATTACTAATAATTTCGCTTAGTTCTACAATTCAAAATGCGTCTCAAAATGCGAAAATAAGTAAAATTAGGTTTTAGTACCTTGCAATGTATAATACTGGATGTTATATTATAGCCAACAGGTATTATTTAAAGTGTTGTACTATACAATAAACAGTAGTGAATTAATTGAATGAGGTGATTCAGTTGTGAATGTTCAATTTAAAAAAGGTGTATTAGAGCTTTGTGTACTCGTGCTTTTAGATAAGCAAGATCGTTATGGATATGAATTAGTACAAAAAATTTCTGACCAAATTGAGATTTCAGAAGGGTCCGTTTATCCTCTTTTAAGACGGTTAACGAAAGAAGAATACTTTACAACCTACTTACAAGAATCATCAGAGGGACCTTCTAGGAAGTACTACAGATTAACAGACAAAGGAAGAGAATATCTTCATGAGCTTATCAACGATTGGGAAAAATTCGCAAAAGGTGTCAATCAATTAATAAAAGAAGGTGAGAATTTTGACTAAAGAACAATTTCTAAAAAATTTAAATTTAGCTTTAGAAGGACTATCATCAGTTGAACGCCAAGATATTTTAGAGGATTATGAAGAACATTTTGCAATTGGATTAGAAGAAGGAAAAACAGAAGAACAAATTGCTTCATCTCTAGGCACACCCCACCATATTGCCAAGGAGCTACTTGCAAATTATCACCTTGAAAAAGTTGAAACAACCAATACAACAGGGAATATTTTTCGTGCTGTTTGGGCTGCTATTGGATTGGGATTTTTTAATTTAGTCATAGTCCTTGGCCCATTTATAGGGTTATTAGGCGTAGTTTTTGCTGGTTGGGTAGCAGGGGTATCCTTTATCGTCTCACCATTACTTGTATTAGTGAATACTGTCAATGGGACCTTTGAAATTTTTGACTTATTTGCATCCATTGGGCTTTGCGGACTTGGATTATTTATTATACTGGGCATGTTTTTTGTCACAAAGTGGCTTACTAAGGGATTTGTAAAGTATTTGAAATTTAATGTATCTCTTGTGAAAGGTGGTTTAAAAGCATGAGTAAGATGATTTTAAAAATCTCAATTATTGCACTCGTCCTTCTATTAATTGGAGTAGTCGGTGGAATTCTAACATTCCGCTCCAGCAATGAAGTGGTTTCAGTTGCAAAAACAAAGGAAATTACTAATCCAGATATTAAGGCATTAGATGTTCAAATTGAAAATGCAAGTGTAGAAGTAATCCCTACAAAGGGTAATACCATTAAGATAGAACTAAAAGGTAAGAAAGCATCTTCCTCTAAACAAGAACTATCGACTACAGTTAACGGCGAAACACTTTCGGTTACATTAAAGGATCGTCAGTTTAAATTCTTTACTCTAAACGTTATGGAAATACCTCTATCATTAAAAGTATATGTTCCAGAAAAGTCATACAAATCGATAAAAATAGAGTGTGATAACGGAAAAATAAAAGTAACGGATCTACAAGTAAATGATGTTTATACAAAGACAGACAACGGCCTTATTACTTTAGAAAATATAAAATCGACTAAGACGAGTGTGAACTCAGATAATGGCATGATTGTTCTAAAAAATGTAGAAGGAAAACTTACTGGGGAAACAAACAATGGGAAAATCACTTTAAAAACCAAAAGTTTAGATCGCCCTATTCAATTAGATTCCGACAATGGAATTATTACCGTTCAAACCGAAACAGAACCGACAAATGTAACATTTGATGTTCATGTAGACAACGGTACTATCAATATCCTTGATAAATACAGGAATGCTGCTGTTATTGGTAAGGGAGAAAATTTAATCAAGCTAACTACGAATAATGGACGGATTACAATAACGAAGTAAATGGCTAGACCAGCCTTGTTTGCAAATTGAAATTCACCATCTGAACAGAAGAAAATATTGGATGCTATTGGAGCAGCTAAGAACATAAAGCACATCCGTTTTTATACGATGTGCTTTTTTCAATTCCCCACATCCCCCTAACTAATCTCACCCCCACAATTATTAACACCTAAAAATAATCGTTAATTTGTAAAAATTAATGAATAAAGTTACTTTTTGATAATTTTATGATAACTAAAATATCGATATCGTCATTTTATGATATATTTGACATAGTAAATTTGGTAAATAGATCAATTTAAACATTTTATAGTACTCATTACACGTTTTTATTATTCACTATAATATTTCCAAATTAATGTACGAAGGGAAGGAGGATATTATTATGAAAGTCACATTAAAAAATGATTCTGGTTTAACTAAAGAAGTAAAAATCGGTTTTAGTTGGACAACGTTTTTCTTTGGATTCATCCCTGCTTTGTTCCGTGGCGATTTAAAGTGGGCTGCAATCATGTTCATTTTAGCAGCAGTTGCCGGCGTAATTACAGCAGGATTTGGAGCTTGGATACCAGGTCTAGTTTTTTCTTTTATATACAATAAATTGTACATAAAAGACTTGATTGAAAAAGGCTACGGTCCTATCGATGATGAAGATAAATCTATACTACAACAAAACCAGATTTTATCTAAATAGTAATAGCTTGGGTATTTTACTAAATACATATCTATTTAATAATTATGCAATTTTGTAGATTTAGGAGCCTCCTATTTAATCATAGATCATGGGGAAATGTATTAATTGCTATTTTAATCTTATCCATATTATCTGATGTGACAACACCAAAGGGATCAATCCAAATTAATGAAATAAGCTCTATCTCAAAAAAGACAGAGTCACTTCACTTAGTGACTCTGTCTTTTTAAAACATCCAAAAACCTATATACGATTTGAAAAAACCAATTTTCTATTTTGAAAGGATTGTATGTAAAATCTACATATCTATCCCTCTCCTTTTAAGAGTCCTATAGGCAAGTAATAAGAGAGATTATTGGTAATCATACCTCCAACTCTATAACCAAATGCTGCAGATTTTCCATTAAGCAGAAAGCTTCCTAGTAGAAGCTTTCCTTCCTGTTTCCCTTTTTCGCTATTAAACGTTATTGTGGGATGCTCGACGAATTGTTGATAAACAGGGATGTATTCCGAATAAGAATTTTGAACATCCGCGTGGATTAACTGGCCATCTTTATTAAATATTTCTACCGTGTCTCCTTCTCTTCCAAATGCAGGTTTTTTCACAAAGGAAAGACGCTTTTGTAAAAAATAATCCGGTTCAAGATAAGTCGGAAGAAAATACTCCTCAATCCACATATGTTCTTCTTCTGTAAAGAAAGTATGATGTTCTTTATGCAATCCCCAAATTACCGCCTGAACTACTTTATTTTGTAGTAAAAAGGATGAAGGGGGATTAATGATCGACAGTTTTTTCTCCTCCACAAGTTCTATCAACCATAAACCAATTGGGCTTCCTTCCTCATCTTCATCCATTATCAAACTTTCAATCGGAAATGTTTGCCGATAAAGGATATCAATTTTGATACCCTCCTCATCAAAAAGCCCCACACCTTTTTGGATTTGAAGCTTATGGAGAGGAGTAAATTTAGATGGCGGCACAGCATTTTGAAGATACTGTACGGTCTCACGATCCTCAACGTTGTCCTCGTGAGCAGTAAAAACAATATGAGGGGATTCCTTATCTGTGCTTTGGTATATGCTGTCACGGACCGCTTTTCGTAAAAATCGTTCCATGTGCTCATTTGGATTTTCCACGCCAAATTCTTGGCATACCAATCTATTTATATCAAATAACTCTTTAATAAATGTTGGCGTATCGGCATTGATTTCAATACATTTATAACTATCTCCATATGGGATAAGGTCAAGTCGTGAGATAACACTCTCGGCTGGAAGTGTTTTTAGTCTTATAAATGAAAGTGTGTCCTTTGGGAACCCCATTTCAAGAAGAATTTCATCGGGCACTTTTCGAAGTAAGGAACCTATTTTAAAAAATATAGAGCCAATACGTTCACTAATAAGGCGGATTTGAGCAACATCCTCTTGGTTTAAAAGCTTTATATCATAAAGTGCATATTCCTCACCATAAAGATCTGCCCAAAATCCTTCCATTTTTCCGTATAACTGCTTTCGTTTCGTATGATACATATGTACACTCAGTCCTGTTCTAAATCCTTGACGTAAATCACATATACGCCCCGATCTTCATCAATCTCTGTAGAGGTTACAAGCTTCTGCCCGATTCCTGGAATATCAACAACATCCTTTAATAGAAAACGCAGAACATCAAAGTGGGAAATACTTGAAATTCGAGAAAACAGTCGGAAATTTTCTCGCTCATGAGGGCTACGAAATTCAATATGTATACCTTCGCCACGAAAGCTTTTTTCATCTTCCCCTGGCAGATTCCTTCCTATTTCTTTAATCACCAAAATGTCATTTTCCCCATCCATCTCATTTGAAGTGAGCTCGTATTGGGTTCCTCTTATTATGAAATATGTACATAGCTGTCTTGCGTAAAATTCATCTATTCCAACATTTGGAATGTCATATTCATAGAACGGCTCATAGTAATCATTGCCTTTATCAATATAATACGTTAATTGTTTCAATATACTTCCCCGCCTCAATTAGTAAGATAGACATTTTGCTAAAATCCAACCAACTGCTAACGATAACGATAATAACATCGTACCTACTGCTCGATTATCCTCTTCGATTGCTTGATGAATACTAAAGCGAATCGTGATGGCTTCTGCTAGTACAAACACAATAATTTGGGATATAATCCCAATTACTCCCCAAATGGCCATATCCACCAGTGATACCGAATATTCAGCAGCGGCTCCTAAAACAATAGCTAGGCCAAAGATCTTCCCACCGAGTGACATTGCCGCTGTTACATTTCTCTCAGCAATCAACTGAAATTCTTTTAACTTTGGCGTGCTAATTGCAAATAGTGCAACTCCCACAAGAAGCAGAAGCAAGGCTACTCCTAAATAAGATAAAAAATTGATATATAAATTCACATTCATCCTCCTTTTTTGCTTAAAACAATTATTTTATCCACCGAAGCTTTTAAACCCACTACCAAATCCAGAACTCGCCTTAATTCCTTCTTTAAATGAAGAGCTTTTCTTATAACTTTTATAACCACTGCTTTTTAATAGTGAATTTTTATTGTTATAATAATGGCCGCCATAGTAATAATGGCCATTGTGACTTGAACTGCTGTCATCACATACCCAGACACCTTTATTGTCGTCCCATTCCCATTCATCACAATTTTTATCAGTAGGTTTTGGAGGGAGATTAGCGCTATTTGAACCGCATCCAACAAGACCAAGTGAAAGTGCAGTCGTTGTAATGCCTATCATAATTTTTTGAGTTTTCCCCACTATTTTCACCCTCTTCCTTTTTACAATATACTTTACGAACGGATTTCAAAAAAAGATTCAAAAATATAAAAAGAGGCTGTTTCGTAAACTCTATAGATCATGTCCTTTCGGCCATATCTGCAGTTGTTCAAACTAAACTGTTCATCTGGATATAACATGAGGGGGAGGATCCATTTTGTCCACAAAAAAGGATATCCCTAACGCAGTATTTTGGGATACCCTCTCTTTTTTCATTATATTTAAGATATGCAGTCTAGAATTTTAATGGTTTCCCCTCAAATGCTTTAACATCTAATGGCGCAGTCAAAAAGTCTTTTGCTTTTGCTACAAAGCTAGTGAAGTGTTCACTTGAATTATGGCTAGCAACAGATTGCATATCTTGCCAAATTTCCAACATCGTAAATACGTTCTCATTTTCTACATCTTTCTGAAGATGATATGAAACATTTCCGTTCTCTTCTCTTGAAGTAGCAATAAGCGGTTGAATTTCCTTCAAAAACATGTCCTGCTTTTTTTGGTTAATATGGAATGTAGCATGAATAATAATCATCTTACTTCAATTCTTTCTTGTTTATATTGTTATTATTTCCATTGTGTGACTTGTTCAATTGGTAGACGTATAGTTGAATGACCATTGTCTATTGCTTTACCAATAGAGATTAACATAACAGGGACATAACGGTCTTTATCTAGTTCAAAAGCTTCCGCAATTTTATCTTTTTCATAGCCACCGATTGGATTCGTATCGTATCCATAAGCACGTGCAGCAAGCATTAACTGCATAGATACAAGGCCTCCATCCACTAAAACAACATCTTCCATATCTTCAAGTGAAATTGCTTCAAAATAGCCAGCAAAAGATGCCTGAATTTGTTCTTTTACTTCTAAAGGCATAAATCCTTTCTCTACAGCAGCACCATAGATGTCTTCGAATTTCTCATAATTATTCACATCACCAAAAACAGCAATTACTGCTGATGATGTTTCAACCTGTGTCTGATTGAAACGAGCCAATGGCGCAAGTTTTGCTTTTGCTTCAGGGCTTTCAATGACAAGAAAGCGCCATGGTTGCATGTTAACAGATGAAGGAGCAAGCGTTGCCAATGATAGAATATCTGTCATCTCTTCACGGCTAATTTTTACGGATTTATCATAATTTTTGATGGAACGGCGCCCTGTTACAATTTTATTAAAATCATTCGTTACTTGTGCTGTAGTCATGGTAGTCTTATCCCCTTTTCATATTAGGTTCTTACATAAATTTATTTTATTCACTTTAGACTGTTTCTTTATAAAGTGTCTAAAATAAAACTATGTATACCTTACTTCACTTTCTTTCAGTTGTAAACTGAAAAGAGTTGGAATATCAAAGTATGAATTAACAACATGGCATTATGATATAATTTTTGGATAAGGGAGTGGTACTTTGAGAAAAATTGCACCAGATGAAAGACAGAAGATGAGAAAAGCTTACGTAAAAAAACTAATCCATGTCATTCGGACACAGGGATTTCTTTCACTTACCATTCAAGATATCGCAAACACTATGAATTTGAGCCGAGCTTCCTTGTATAACTATTTTTCTTCCAAGGAAGACGTTATCATGGAGCTGACTAATATTTGTATTGATTATATAAATGAAGCTGGCCAAACTATTTCTAATAAAGAGTTATCCTATTTACTTCGTTTTCAAAAAGTGTTTGAACAAGCTGTATTTTCAGCTGTATATTCTTCTGATATTTATTTATCTGAATTAAAAAGAAACTGCCCACATCTTTATGAAAAAAAAATGCAATCAAGAAAAGAGCAATTATCTACTATTCATACCTTTTATCAAAATGGCATGAAAGATGGAGTTTTTAATGAATTGAATACTTCGATCCTAATTATTCAAGATGAAACTGTGCTAGGGAAATTAGTTAATACTTCTTTTTTAATAGATGAAGAATTATCATTAAAGCAGGCTCTATTCGATTATTATGTAGCGAAAAAGACCCAGATCATTAAGCCTGAATACTTGAAAAACATGGAGAATGAAGATATTCATGTAATAGTGGATTGTATCCTAGAAAAACTAGCTATCTAATTAAAAAAGCTGTCATATAGCTGACAGCTTTTTGTTAGGCTGTTGAGAAAGCTGGTCTCTCAACAGTTATTTTCAACTTTTATATCTCACAATTGACTGTTAAAGCATAAAAAAACCTTAAATGGTTAAGTATTTTTCAGCATCTCAGCAAGCTCATTTAGGGAACTGTACTGTTTAATACGATAATGACGACCTTCCTTTTGCAAATACCCTTCATCACAAAATTGTGCGAGTACATACAACAAGTGCCGATAAGAAACACCTAAATAATCACAAACTGTTACATGTTTTTCCTTATATATTTCCTCATCAGAAGTTTGCAATATAAAATCCGCAAGTCGGTTTTCAAGTGGGAAAGCGAGACTTTGTGAATACTTCTCAGCCATATGTGTTGCTTTTACACTTAAAAACTTTGTTAGTTCACGTAGAAATGTCACATCTTCTAGAAGTTTTTCTCGATAGCAATGGAAAGGAAGAGCAAAACAAATAGTCTTAGTAGAGGCTTGAATTCCTTTTGTGTAGTACTCCTCATTTAATAATTCCATTTCCCCAATATAATCATTTACTTTGATCATATTAATTAAAGAGACTTTCCCATTTTGATGTGTTACATATATTTTTGCTTTTCCTTCTATAACATAAAATAAGAAATCCGGTCTCGTGCCTTCTTGAATAATCCATTCATCTCGTTGATATTCACGCACTTCTACAAACTCTTCTATCGAAAAAGAAAATAAATGTGCAATGGAGCTTTTCTTCAAATATTCTCGTTTTTCCTCACCTTTATAAATTCCCATTTTCCACCTCAGGTAATATGAGATATCTCATATTATTGTAACTATCTCCATGATATCATGCAAACCATGGAGGGAAGACAGAATGAATACACAATACTGGATGAGCAAACAGTTTTTTAGTTTTTTTATGACATGGGGCATTTTTCTACCTTATTGGACAGGATGGATGATTCATGCAAAAGGGATAACGGTTCAACAGGTTAGTTTAATTATGAGCTTAGGCTTGATTGCGAGAGGCCTTTCTACATTAGTTGCATTTCCTTATTTTTCAATGAAGTTTAGTAGTAAAACCTTATTAAATGTAGCGGGAATTGGAACGTTAATAGCAATTTTATGTTATATTCCAGCAACTTCTTTTACCAGCTTACTAATAGCAACTCTACTTTTACATATTTTTTACCCAACGTTGATGCCTACTCTAGATACTGCTGCAGGCATACTCGTGCAGAGTAAACAATTAAATCATTATGGGAGAAGCCGCCAGTGGGGGTCGATTGGATTTGTCTTGGCCGGCATAATTCTAACCTTTTTCACAGGGCTACTTGGAGATGATGTGATCTTATGGGCACTGCTACTTAGCATATTGCTGTTCATATCTCTAGGGTTTATGCGTGCACCCGCTATTTTATCTCAAAAACCGCAAGTAGAACAAAAAGACAAAGGAAGCGTGTTTGCATTATTTCGCATCAAAAGCTTTGGTTTGGTACTCATTATTGTGATTTTACTGCAAGCGGCACACGCTTCCTATTACAATTATGGCTATCTTTTTTTACAGGAAATTCATGCACCCAACTATTTAATTGGCGGAATACTTAACATTGCGGTCATCTCAGAAATCTTGTTCTTCTCAATCGCAGATCGAAAATTCCATAGATTTTCAATAGGCTCTTTACTAGTACTAGCGGCACTTGGTTCAACCATACGTTGGATACTCATATTTGCCTTTCCAAATGTTATTGGTTTCTCTATCGCACAAACCCTGCACGCATGCTCGTTTGCAATGGGGCATTATGCATTTATGAAATACCTAATCAACAATGTTCCACAGGCACAGATCCCAAAAGCACAAGGCATTTATTCCGCACTGGCACTTAGTTGGAGCACCGCAGCACTCACCATTTTCGGTGGCTATTTATATCAAATCGAGCCAAGATACGCCTTTATAGGAATGATTGTTTGTACCATTCCATCAATGTTGCTTGCCCTTGTTTATAGGAAATTGGAGAATAAAAAGGATCTGCTTTAAAACTGTAAAGAAAGGACGATCCACGATCCAATTTCTACTACTTCTAAATTGTAGTAACACTTCTATTCAAAAGAAAACAACATAATCCAGCAACTTTTCAGTTAAAATCCACTTATTTAAAAATATTAGTTAAATAAGATTGCATCGATTTAGGTAATGATTGGAAGAATAGTCCTTGATATTTGATATCGAGTAAACCAGCCATAAAAATAATAAAAATGATTAATATTAAAAGGGGTTTCTTATTTTTTTTAGAAATGCATTTCATTAGGTTCTCCTCCTTTGAAGATTAACGTTATCGTTAGCAAATTATTAAGTATATATTACTGGATACAATATTTATATTATTTCTTGCAAAACTAATATCACTTACTAATGATAAGGTTCTCCTTAAAAGATTTAAATAGATTTTTACTAAAATGCTTCGTTTAACAACACTGTTGCTATTTCAATAGTTTCGCTAGAATTGAACCTTCCCCGTAGGATTCGCCACCTTTCACTCAAATATGATGCATAAAATCGGCTATAAAACGGCGCCTACTAATGTAGGTTCAATTCGTTCTTTGTCACCCTTATTGGAAATGTCACATAAATTAAAATGATACTGTACAAAATGTATTTATTTTTATCATTCAAATAAACAATAACCTAAACGAGATTGATCGATTGAGATTTGATAAAGAAAGGAATGGCTATGGTAAATTTTAAATCTTTTCGCGGAATCGTGACCCAGATAAATGATTTTATGATTGGGCAAAATGGGGAAGGAGAAGGTTGTTATACACTAATGACTGTAGAAGATGGGATTGGTGGCATTGTCAATTTCGTGATCTCGCCCACTACTTACTTTGTAAACCAGGAAATTGTGATTCTCGGAGATCGGATTACTGGATATTATGATGGCGATGCACCTGTCCCTTTGATATACCCACCACAATATCGGGCACTTGTCGTTGTAAAGGAAAACAACTATCAAAATGTAAAAGTAGACTTTTTTAATAACCAATTATTGAGTAGTGATGGCCAATTAAAATTAAACATCTCTCCCTATACCACTGTCTTACTCACAAATGGGCAGCCTTTTTCAAAAAATCCTGCAAATCGAAACCTAATCGTGATATATGGTCCTACTACAAGAAGCATCCCTGCTCAAACCACACCTTATAAAATAATCGTTTGGTGTTAATACTATTTATAGAAATTTACTTTATACCATCTAATCCATTCTAAAGATATTAATGCCTAGTCTGATGCTCAGTCCTCCTTGTGACTACAAACTACGTTTGGAAGAAAAGCCTTACAAGTGTCCAACTCAAAAAATAAAATAACCCCCGTGCGTTTTGTGAAATCGACAGGGGTTATTGTCTTATATTACTGCTCTTCTACTTTCTCTTGCACTTCGTGTAATTGCTGCTTGATCAGCTCTAAGTGATCTTTATTTTGCTTAATTGTATCCATATGCTCACCATATTCTACTGCGTTCAAGAGTGCATTTTCTGCATGTTCTATTTGATTGAAAGCATGTTCCAGTGCTATTTCCTCCGGGTGTGACTTTGCTTGCTTCAAAAGACGCTCTGCCTTTTGGACAGAGTTGCCAAACAAGGTGCTAGGATGATCCTGTTTCCAACTTACATCTGAATGCTTCGCCAATTATGCCTCTTCCCTTCCTGCCAATTAGATAAATAATCTAGATATAGTATTGTATAATGTCCAGAAAAATATGCGCGCATAGAGTGACGAATACCTATGTAATCTAATAAATGAATTTTTGACATAATACGAGTAATTTATGCAAGAGTAGTTGATATTAAAAAAAAACAAATTCCCCAATTCATAACAAAACCCTGATTGACTCTTATGTCTAATCAAGGTTTATAAACTTATTCAAGTATGTGGTACAAGACTCTAATCTTATGATAGGGTTCACCGCGTTATATCTAAATGAGGTAATGATTCGGAATGACTCTATCTAACCTTACTAGACCCTAGCCATTTGCCTATCTATTTTCCAAACCTTTTGCGATATCCGCATTTTCTACATAGTTCTTCCACTGCCACTCTTTGTGAAAAACCATCTACAAGGTTTTTTGCTCTATCCATCTCGATAATATCAGAAAATGAATTATCATTAATATTTCCAAGGTTGATAACTCCCTCGCCATCTAGACAACAAGGAATAACAGTTCCGTTTGCTAAAATACCTGCTTGATTTCGCATGCCATAGCAGAAGCCCTTTCCATCATCTTCTTCTTCATGTAACGCAGGCCACTGAAACTCGTAATCTTGATTGATGAAGATGCGATCCGCAATTTTCACGCCGCTTCCTGGTACAACCTTTTCTTCAATTTTGTAGTCTAAATCAAATTCTTTCTCAATAATTTCTAGTAATTCTCTGTTTCGTTTTCTTTCAATATTCGTTGTATTGTCTTGTGTAAGGTTCCATAATCTCAGGGAAACAATCATTTCTGATTGGCTCGTTGCTTCTTTAATAAAAGAAAGGATACTTCTCACATACCCTTCCTTATCTTTAGAACCACTATGGCCATCAAAACTATGGAGTGAGAAATTCATTTGTCTTAGCGCAGGCTTATTTAATAATTTTTCCCTCTTTTTATTAATTAACGTTCCATTGGTTGTGATATTAACTTTAAACCCTTTTTCATGACTTAAGTCTAACAATTGGCCTATTTTAGGATGGAGCAGTGGCTCACCTTTTACATGTAAATAAATGTAGTCTGTGTGCGGTTTAATTTGGTCTAATCTCTTAGAAAAATCCTCCACAGAAATAAATTGCTTCTGTCGTTCTGTTGGCGGACAAAAGCTACATGCAAGATTACATACACTTGTAATCTCTAAGTAAAACTTCTTAAATTTTTTCACCATTAATTCCCCACTTCTTTGACTACTTAGAACAGGATGAACTATTATTCTATCACTATTAAAGCATATTTGTCCTAAATGGTAACATGCTTATTCATGGAAACTACCGTTACCATTTTTCTGTTTAACAGAATGCAATTGTATTTTGCCTATTATTTATCCTACTACTATCTAAACAAGAATTCCTTCACTTGTTAGCGAACAATTAGGTAACTAGCATATTGTCGAAATTTTAACCAAAAATGTTCCACCATTAGTGTATTCCATTTTATGCAGTCTTAAGAGGGCACCCTTACTTAAAAATCCCATTTACTTATGGTAAGGTTCACCATAACGTTGGAAAAGTAAAATAACTTCACTATTTTTGTCCTCATTTTTCAGCTAATTCTATAATTGTTAACGAATTAAACCCTAATTATGCCCCATTTTAAGGTGAATAAATATATTTTTTCTCGCTCCTCTTCCTATGGCCTTTACTCCTCCATCATGTTCTAGTTCCTGTATTATATGTTGGGCTTGTTTGGTAATTATATTTATAAAAATTCGCTCCTTCTTATTGACAGAAATTTCAAACTTAATATATAATTTTTGGTATTACCACTGTCTTTAATTTGTATTACCAAAAAACAAAGGGGACGAGGATTTGAAAGAAAAGGAACGCTCCTCAGATAAAATTGAGAATGAATTAATTAGATCCATATTGACTGGTGCTTATTCTGTAGGAAGTACTTTACCGCCAGAAAGAGAGCTTGCAAAAGAATTTGGTGTTGGTCGTCCAACTATTCGGGAAGCACTTCAACGTTTAGGAAGGGGCGGATGGATAACAGGGAGAAAAGGAATGCCTGCGATTGTTAATGATTATTGGCGCAATGGGAATCTAACGACACTTGTTAATATTGTTGAGAATCATCATACCATTACAGATGAATTTATCATGTACTTATTAGAATTAAGAAGTTCTTTGACTCCGACTTATATTCGTGATGCTGTTACGTTTAATCAACCTAAAGTAGTTGCTCTCCTTGCCAATCTAGAGCAGCTTGAAGATAGTGCAGAAAGCTATGCAGCATTTGATTGGAATTTGCAAAAAAGGTGTGCTGGCCTTGCTGCCAATCCAATCTTTCTACTCATTTTAAATAGCTTCGATTCCTTTTATGTAGATATGGCGAAAAGATATTTTTCTGTAAAAGATCATCGCGGGGTGTCCTTCAACTATTACCAGGACTTATTAAAAGCTGCATTAAAGGGAGATGCAATGGAAGCGGAAAGGTTATCTAAGACAACAATGGCGAAAAGCTTGGCTCTCTGGAAAGATAGAAAAAAATAAAGAAAGCTGGAGGCGTGATAAATGAGATTGAAATATTTTAAAGAATATTTTTCCTACCCTGATATATTAATCATGAGCTGTCTATTCCTCATTAGCTTTGGATTTATGATTCTACATTTAACCTCTATCGTAATTTGGGGTGCTTTTATTCTGGGTATGATTATATATTCCTTAGCTGAGTATGTTACACACAGGTTTCTTTTTCATCTGAAACCACCAAAGAATGCATTTTTGTTAAAAATGCTTAAACGCTTACATTATGACCACCATACAAATCCGAATGAATTACATTTATTATTTCTACCTTTATGGTATAGTGTGCCAAACATTGCAATAGTAGGGGCTGTTTTTTATTTTCTTTCATCTAGTTTTGTAATTACAAACGCATTTATTGCAGGGATCATGCTCTTTTTATTATTTTACGAGTGGAAGCATTATATCGCCCATCGCCCACTTCGACCAATATCTCCATGGGGGCGTTGGATGAAAAAGGTTCATTTATGGCATCATTTCAAAAATGAAAATTACTGGTATGGTGTTACGAACCCAGCCTATGATTTCCTCATGGGTACCTTTAAAGACCAAAAGAATGTTGACCAAAGTAAAACTGCTAAAAATCTAGAGAAGCGTAGCGGCTAGAAAATAGAATTATAAAAAATAATTCATTGCCACTCCTGAGAAATGTAGACTTTAAATAAACATGAAAAGCCATAACCCATTCATAAAGAGGTTTTGGCTTTTTATGTTTTTAGTTACTTATGATACGGTTCACCCTTCATAATCCGATAGCTACGGTAAATTTGCTCTACCAAAACAAGCTTCATCAATTGATGTGGTAGTGTCATCTTACCAAATGATAGTTTATCGTCCGCACGGTTTAGTACATCCTCATGCAATCCTAGTGAACCACCGATAACGAAGGCAATTTTGCTGTGACCATATGTCATGAGATTTTCGAGGTCTTTTGATAATTCTTCGGAGCTACGCATTTTACCGTTGATGGCTAACGCAATGACATAATGATCAGGTGCAATTTTGGCTAGGATGCGTTCACCCTCTTTCTTTTTGACGATTTCCATCTCTGCTTCGCTGAGTTGTTCGGGTGCTTTTTCGTCAGGAACTTCAATGAGGTCAATTTTTGTATAACCGCTAAGACGTTTAGCATACTCTTCAATCCCCATTTTTAAGTACTTTTCTTTTAATTTCCCAACGCTTATAATTGTAATACTCACAGGTTATCCACCTTCATTTTAAATTTACAAACATCTTATCCACATAAGTTATACACATATCCACAAGCTGTTCCAAGATATTGTGTGCGCTCATTTGTTCGCCACAATATATGTCGCTTGCTCGTCGCAATAGCTACATTTTGTGGATAACTTTTCTTCTTCACTTATTTTTTCCATAATAGGGACTTCTTTTTCAGTTGCAACAAACATGTCTAAAGCGTGTCCTATATGTGTTTCACAGCTATATATTTTCAAAATATTTCTTCCTTTCGATCTCTTTGATTTCCACAGACTTATGCACAATTCTTCAATTGTTATCCACAACCCATTGTAACAAATGAAAAGCGAGCAGGAAAGACCAACGCTTTCTTTCCTTACTCGCTTTGTGTATAGTTTACGTTTAAATTTTATTTATCCACACTAATGATTTTTTGCACTATCTGCTAATGTAATTGTTTTTTGAATTATTTCCCCACCACGATAAGCTTTGATTTTCACTTGATCGCCTACATGCTTTTTGTTGTAAAGGATTTTTCGTAGGTCAATTGAATTATCAATTTTTTCTCCATCCATTTCAACAATGACATCATATTTTTCTAATCCTGCTTTAGCAGCAGCTGAATTTTTTATAACTTCGCTAACAACAACACCTGATGTTACTTCACCTGGTAGTTTAAGCGTATTTCTTTGGTGATAAACTGGAACATCTGTTAAGTCAATGAGCGCAACTCCCATTGAAGGTCTTTCCACTTTACCAGTTCGTTGTAATTCATCAATTACTGGAATTGCTGTATTGATTGGAATAGCAAATCCTAGCCCTTCTACTGTGGATTCAGAAATTTTCATTGAGTTAATGCCGATTACTTGTCCGGCTAAGTTTATTAAAGCACCACCACTGTTACCTGGGTTAATGGCTGCATCTGTTTGTAAAACTTCTGATTGCCAATCTTCAGTGCCATCCTCATTTAAATCCACTGGAACTGTACGGTCTGTTCCTGAGATAACACCAGTTGTTACGGATCCATAGAAATCCATACCTAGTGGGTTACCAATTGCAATGACTGATTCACCTTGTTTTAGTTTATCTGAGTCACCAAATGTTGCAACGGTTTTAACCTTTTTGTTTGAAATTGAAATGACAGCTAAGTCTGTCCAGATATCTGTCCCAACAAGTTTTGCCTCTTCTTTGGAACCATCTGAGAATGTTACTTCAAGTTGTTTAGCTCCTTCAACAACGTGATTGTTTGTCACAATGTATGCCTTGTCTCCCACTTTTTTATAGATGACACCTGAGCCACTGCCAACTTCTTGTTTACCAGTTTTTTCATTAGAAGAACTACTACTGCCACCATCTTGGAATGGGAACGTACTCCATAAATCATTTGGAGTTTCTTGAATGTTTGTTATCCCTACAACAGCATCCTTTGTTTTTTCTACTGCATCTGTTACATCAGTATTAATTGATGTTGATAGTTGTGGCGTTGCGGTTTTGTTTATTGCCGTATTCACATTTGAACCACTTGGCAAATAACCTATCATAGACGGTAGCAAAAGCCAAACAAGTAACGCACCGACGATTACGCCAACAACTCCACTAAAGAAATAACCCGATTTGCTGCCACCTTTTCTGCGACTTTTTGTTTCATCATTATCGTAATACCCCATTATTTTCTTCCTTTCTGAGATCCTCTGATTTGTTACTAATACTTTAACCTGTAAAGATTAAAATTAGATGAAAATAAATTAAAAATCAGTTCAAAATTACAAAAAAGAGTAGTGAACATATCTTAATTTCCCCAATTTACGCATAAAAAAACCCCCTAAATTGGGGGAGAATTTATTTTATACTGTGACTAGTTCCGTTGGCTCATTTGCATCTGTATCGTACAAGTTAACAAATTCACCGGGCATAATACCACATGACTGTAAAGTTTGTGAAACGCTCATTCTTGCTAAATCCTTCATATTATTATCTTTACTCAAATGGGAAAGATATATACGAGTTGGTTTTTGTTCGACCACTTCACTCATTGCAACAGCTGCATCTTCGTTACTTACATGGCCAAGATCACTTAAAATACGACGTTTTATAGACCAAGGATAGCGCCCCATTTGCAACATACCAACATCATGATTGCTTTCAAAGACAAATGAATCTGCACCTTTAATGATCCCCTTCATACGGTCACTTACGTAACCCGTATCTGTAATAACAACAAGTTTTTGGCCATTTTCATGGAAACTATAGAACATCGGGTCTACAGCATCATGAGACACCGCAAATGATTCGATATCTAAAGAGCCAAAGGTTTTAATTGTTTCCATATCGAATTGAAATCGTTGTTCTACAGGAATATTGCCTACTAATCCATCCATAGCTTGCCATGTCTTTTCATTCGCAAAAACGGGGATGTTATATTTCCTAGCAAGCACACCAACCCCTTTAATATGATCGGAATGCTCATGTGTAACTAAAATACCACTTAATTTTTTTATATCACGGTCAACTTTTTCAAATAGTTGCTCCATTTTTTTACCTGTCAGCCCTGCATCAACGATAAAAGAATGTTCTCCGCTCTCTACATATATGGAGTTGCCCGTACTACCACTGGCTAATACACTGAACTGCATCGTAAAGACTCCTTACTGCTTTTTTAATTCTGTTTCTTTTGCATTTTGTTCGATATCAACAATTGTACCATCTACTGCATTGACGAAGTAATCCACTTCCTTCTTTTCTCCTTTTTTATCTTTAGGAAGAACAACGTGGATATACCATGTAGGTGATAATACTTGTGTCTCTGTTAATAGTACAAGCGTAGAATAACCAAGCTGTGTTTTTGTGACAGTTGAATTGGCGGGCAGATAACCGTTAGCCAAAATTGCCTTAACTGCTTCCGTTGAATTTAGTGTATATTTTTCTCCAAAGCTTTTTAGTGAATCGAACATTTTTTGTTCATAGCGAGTAATTTCTAAATCATCATTCCAATGAATTTTAATCTCTGCATTTTGATTATAGTAAATCATACGGTTTTCAGAACTTTGGAAGAAAATCGCTTCTTTTTCTTCTTTGTTTATTTTCCATAGTTTGTAGGAACCGCCTTTATATACATTGTGCTCTACAAAGTCTGTCAAACTCTCATCTGTAATTTCTGTCAAGGGAGTTGGACTGATGATCTTCGATTCTAAGTCTGTTCCGTTATGAATTTGAATATGTTGATTTTGTAAATGAGATAATTCATCCTGTGAAAACTGCTTGATCTTACCTGAAATATAAGATACATTTTCACTTTCATCAGTTTGACCTTTAAATGTAATATTTTCCTCCTTTAGACGATTCGAAATATTATCGGTCTCACCAATAAATTCAATTTTCATATCTTCGTTGTATTTGTTTACATACATCGTATAAAGGAAAACATTTAATATAGAGAATACAATGATGAAAATGGTTTTCGTTTTATTCCAATCCAACTTGTCCACCTCCTACTGTAGCAGGTGATAAGGGTGTCCATTCACCGTTTATCAAATAGAACCATGTTGGTTTAAGAATGAAAACATTCAGACCATCATTTTTCTTTAAGTAATAACCTGGTCGAATTTCTTTAATTTCTTTAAAATCTACATTTTTAGTTTTCTTTAATTGATCTATAACTTCTTGACCATTCATGATTGTCAATGCAGCGTTTTCAGGAACCGTTACTAATTTGTAATAAGGGCGTATATAACGTGCAATCCGATTGTCACCCCATACAGTTTCTATTTGAGTAGATGTCACAAATGAATCTGCATACACAGGATAATCTTCCTTATAAAGCTGATAAATAACCTTATTATTATGGTAATCTAACGTATCATAACGGAAATCGCCAGTCCATCCGCCGTGTTCATTGATAAAGTCAAATGTATTTAATATCAACTTTGATTCTTCTAATGAATCAGGATTATCTGAAGCTGTTGTATTAACAAAATCCAATACCTTTTGATAGTTATTCACCGTCATCATAGATACACCATCGGTATAGTTTTCTTCGGCATTTGCATCATCTACGCTGCTTTTTACAATTTTCGGATTGGGAAATAACGCATTTTTAAATCGATCAATAGACGAAGTAGAAATTAAATACGTATATTGCATCATTTTAGATTCTTCTGCAGGTAAATAAAATGTACTTCCTATATCATGCGTAAATGCAGTATATCTTTCTAAGTTATGCGATTGTTCTATAACTTGTTTTGTAAAAATCGCTACACTATTAACATGTATTTTGGCTTTATATAATTGTTTTTTCTTTGTATTTGCAAAAAATACGGTTAGTTCCTCAGTATTTGAAAGCTGATTCCAACTAACGATCATTTGATTAAACGATATATTAGCTACTTTGGCATCGTTAGAGGGTAATACACTTTGATATAATTTATACGGTATTTCGTCAGGGAAAAACAGTGTAAAGCGATTATCCCCCTCTACTAATCCATTTATCGTTGTACTATCGGCATTTTTTCTAACTAGTTCGAGATTAGTTACTTGCCAATTTTGCATCTGTTGCAAAATACTCTTCATTTCTCCATAGCGATCAGTGCCACGCCATATCCCACCTTCATGGAATACCATCCGATATGGGTTAATAACATTTACAAGCTGTCGTTTTTTTTCTATGGAAATATCAACAGGGTTTGTTGGTTTCTCAAGCTCATAATTTGGTTTATAGGTCCAAATGGAAAATGTTAATGTAATACTTAATAACACCAAGACAAAGAGTATGACTGATTTTATCTGTTCGATATATTTCAATCCCACTCACCTGCCTCATCATCTTCATATGGTAATGTAAAGAAGATTGTTGTACCGACTCCCTCTTCACTTTCTGCCCATATTTTACCGTTATGTGCTAAAATCATTTCCCGAGAAATAGCTAACCCTAGGCCTGTACCGCCCATTGAACGTGCTCTCGCTCTATCTACACGATAGAAACGATCAAAAATGCGTTCTACATTTTCCTTTGGTATACCCATACCATCATCAGAAATCATTACAGTTAGTATCCCATCATTTGCGGTCATACCAAAACGAATATTACCGCCATCTGGTGAATATTTTAAAGCGTTAGAGATAATGTTATCAATAACTTGCGTAATCTTATCTGTGTCAATTTCAACATAGCATGGGGCTGTAGGTAGTAAACGCTTGAATTCTACATTTTTGGATTTTGACATTTCAAAACGGTCAATAATACGATTAAAGAATTTGTTAAAATCTACTATATCAGCATTAATTTCATACTCTCTGCTATCCATACGTGATAATTGTAATAAGTCACTTACAAGACGGATCAATCGTTCTGTTTCAGTCTGCGTAACATTTAAAAATTGGGGTGCAAGCTCTTTGTTTTGCCATGCACCATCTGCTAATGCTTCTAAATAACTACGCATCGTCGTAAGTGGTGTACGTAATTCATGTGACACATTTGACACGAATTCGCGACGTTCCATTTCAATCTTTTCTTGTTCCGTAATATCATGCAATACCGTAATTAACCCATTAACAAAGCCTGTTTCCTTTTGAATAACCGAAAAGTTAGCACGCCAAATATAAGGACGCTCCGGAGAACTGAAATCTAGATTAATAGATTCTTTCATATGAATTAAATCCTCAAAAGTATGCTCCTCTTCTAAACCTAAAACAGATACTAATGGTCTTCCCATTAACTCATTCTGCTCACCATTTAAAAGTTTTTGAGCTGGCGTATTAATCAAAATAATTTTCCCTTTACGGTCTGTTGCAATTACACCATCTGTCATATTTGTTAAGACAGATGCCAGCTTTCTCCGTTCACCTTCCGTAGTAGACGTTGCTTCCTGCAGCCTATTTGTTAGATGGTTGAAAGCAATTGCTAATTGTCCAATTTCGTCATTACCGTAAACTTTAACTTTCCGAGAGAAGTTACCTTTTGCCATAGCCTGTGCTTGCCTACGCATATCTGAAATTGGTTTCGTAATTGTTCTTGAGATGAAGATTCCAAGAATAATAGTGATAGCTAATGCTAACGCTGTACCAACGGCTAATATCTGGTTGATCTCGTTCATCTGTTCAAATATACGTTCAATATTAGATTTTACATAAACAACCCCTATTACTTTTCCGTTGTTATCCATAATAGGAGTAGCGACTACCCATATTCTTTTTCTTGTCTTATCGTCAAGTGCAATTTTCTTACATGGAACTTGTGTACTTATTGCTTGGCTTACAAGTCGATTATCCATTGAACGTTGGCCGACGATTGACTGATTACTCATATCGGAAGATGCTAAAATGCGGTAACGTGGGTCGATTACTCTTATTTCTTTAATATCATCTGAAGATAATCCATTTAATACGCTCTTCAAGCTTTGTTCAAGCGTAGGGTCTTTATCTGTACGCTCTTTTATTAATTCCTCTTTCACACTAAATTTCACAAGCTTTATACGGTCATTAATGGATGTCTCAAAGTTATCTTTTAATGTTGTTTCTAATCCTCTTGCAAAATATAGCCCAATAATTTGCATGGCAATTAATATGAGCAGCACATAAATCAGTACAACTTTGACCTGTACCGATTTAAAAAAACGAACCTTTTGCATTATTCTTTACTCCTGTTCAGGATTTCTTAAATAATATCCAACACCTCGACGAGTTACTATCCATGTTGGATGGCTTGGATTATCTTCAATTTTTTCTCTTAAACGTCGAATCGTCACGTCAACTGTTCGTACATCCCCGAAATAATCGTACCCCCATACTGTTTGAAGTAAATGTTCTCGTGTCATTACTTGACCAATATGTTTTGCTAAATAATGAAGTAATTCAAATTCGCGGTGTGTTAATTCAATTCCTTCATCACGTTTTAATACTAGATATGCATCTGGTTGAATAACTAAAGATCCAATGACAATATCATTATTTTCTTCTACTACTTCTTCAGCTGTTGCAACGGTCTGATGTCTACGCATATTTGCTTTTACACGTGCGATTAATTCACGTGTACTAAATGGTTTCGTCACATAGTCATCTGCGCCAAGTTCAAGGCCAAGTACTTTATCAATTTCTGAATCCTTTGCTGTTAACATAATGATTGGTAAGTCGTATTTTTTGCGTACTTCACGGCAAACCTCCACACCATCACGTTTTGGCAACATAATATCTAAAAGCATTAAATCAGGTTTAACTTCCTCTACCTTTTCTAAGGCTTCATCGCCATCATAGGCACAGAATACTTTATAGCCCTCTTTTATTAAATTAAATTGTAATATATCTGCAATTGGTTTTTCGTCATCTACAACTAAAATTGTTTTATCCACAGTTTTATTTCCCCTTTCTTACGATCAGTTTAGGTTGTTCTTTACTGTTAGATGGTAAATTTCTATATACTAACTCTACCATGCTTTCATGTTATTCGCATCTTTCGCTATTTCTAAAGGTTCGCATTTCCTGGGCAATAATTCGCCATTAATCGACAGGAAAAAGAATGCATATCTAAGTTTAACATAAAGTAAACGCGTAGAATTTCCCATTGTAGAGGTAAAAAAGGTTCATATTTTTACTAATAAACATATTATTAATTTCATATTCATCCAAATTATTTTAGACTTTTTCCTATTTTTTGAAACAAGTATTTAGTTTTGAGGAAACTACATGTTTCTACTTCTTTATTTTAGAATTTTCAGATAAAATATAAATATAATTACAAGATTGGGGGATTTTATGAGAGATTCAAACAGGGCGAGTATGGAAACTATACTCTCATCGGCAAAAGAAGTAAATAAAACGCGCAAAAGGATGTCCAAAAAAAAATTATTTCAAAGAATCGTAATGGTCATGCTTGGTGCCTGTATTATGGCAATTGGCCTTGAGCTATTTTTAGTTCCTAACAGAGTTTTAGATGGCGGAATCGTTGGTATCTCCATTATCATTTCTCATCTAACAGATTTACCTCTTGGGATATTTATTTTCCTCTTAAACATTCCATTTATTTTCCTCGGTTATAAGCAAATTGGTAAAACCTTTGCCTTATCAACTGCTCTTGGAATTACAACCTTATCAGCTTTCACTATTGTATTCCATCATTTAGAACCATTTACTAATGACCTATTATTATCTACAGTATTTGGAGGAATTGTTCTCGGTATAGGTGTAGGTCTTGTCATTCGATATGGTGGCTCACTTGATGGCACAGAAATCTTAGCTATTCTATTTAATAAGAGATTACCGTTTTCAGTTGGAGAAATCATTATGTTTTTTAACCTTATTATTTTCACTATTGCAGGCTTCGTCTTTACTTGGGAACAAGCTATGTATTCAGGTTTAGCTTATTTCATTGCTTATAAAATGATTGATATCGTCATTCAAGGTTTAGATGAATCGAAAGCTGTTTATATTATTAGCGATGAATACGATGAAATCGGAAGAGCTATTATCGATCGTTTAGGACGTGGGGTAACATACTTAACAGGTGAAGGTGCCTATACTGGTGATCCTAAAAAAGTTATCTTCACAGTCATTACACGTTTGGAAGAATCCAAATTAACGACGATAGTCGGAGAATTAGATGCTAATGCATTCTTGGCAATCGGCAATATAGCTGAAGTAAGAGGTGGCCGATTTAAAAAGAAGGATATTCACTAAAGAAACAGGCGATTTCCGCTACTCGAAAATTGCCTGTTTCTTTTCTTTCGTTTTACTTAATTTATTAAATACAACAATCATCCATATGCTAACAGTCGCTTCCACAATAACAATGAGAATACTCAAATTCCCTGCCCAATTATGTGGAATATTCATAAGAAATGTTGAAATAAATAATGATATAAGTAAAATAATTGGTACTTTATTTGATAAACTTTTTAATGATTTTGCTAAGCATAGATAATTTTCATTTACTAAATGTGAATAAAGGATCGATAATAAATAATACAAATATACAACCCAAATCACACGCCAAGTAAACACTAAGTAATCTGAAAAACCACTCGTAATTCCTACATTTAAATCAAGTGGTATTGCTACTATAATTAGGAAACATGTTGCAAAGTATAATTTACTATAATGCTTATGTGATTGTGCGATTTCTGTAATTCCCTTGCTTATAAAAAAATAGCCAAGTGAATCTGGCAAGACATCAATAAAGAAACGAATGTCCAAGAGAATGAACAAAAAACCAATAAATAGATGGTGAAATCCTTTATTCATCGACCGTACTCCTTTACTAAATTTTCTATATCCTTCTCCGAGATAGTTGGATTATTTAGTAAAGAGATAAATCCAATCACTTCTTCATTTGATATTAGAGGAATGGTGGCATCATAACTAAAGGGTATATTTCTTTTTACCTTTGTATTAATACTTAACGTTTCCATTTTACTTAGCTTAATTGGTAAATCTACCTTTTGATTGGACTTCACTACTTGCACCTCATAATACGTCTTTAGCTCTTCTGGTATATTCATTTGTGTAAGCTTCACATTCTGTTTTGCCTTAAACTTTGTATATCCAGTCCCATCAGAGGAACCCCCAGTTGATATAAATGATAGCTTTTCTTTCTTTTTTGTCTTCAAAATTTCAAAATGTTTTATATTAGCTGGTATCCTAGTATTATCTGATAATACAACTTGAATATCCTCTGCTATTATTCCCTTTTTATAAATATCCGCTACTTCCTCTGCAGATATATCAAAGATCGCTCTATTTAATCTTTGATATTTGAAAGTATCAATCGTATGTAATTTCGATGAATCTTCTTCAAAAAAGCCACTGGTATCCCCTTCTCCCCATATATAAGTATCTCCAAATGTTATCACCTGAACTGTACGTTTATCATCATGATCCGTTACATAGTACAATGTAAACTGCAAATTATCATCGGCTAAAGTTGAAATATAAGATGGTATTACAATTGGCATGCCAATCTTTTTGTTATTTGCATAACAATTATTAAGAAAAAAGCTCGCAATAATTACAGTAAGTGCACTATAAAATACTGTTCGTCTCAATTTTCCCCTCCATTATCCATTTTACCCTTTATTATACATTGATGCACAAAAAAGAAGAACAGCTAGCTTTCGCTAACTGCCCTTCAAAATATAGTCTGATTAAGCTTCTTCCCAAACATCAATTAGTACATTTGTTTGTTCACGGTCTGGGCCTACTGAGAATGTTGCAATACGAATACCTGTTAATTCACTAACACGTTTTACATAGTTACGTGCATTTTCAGGTAGCTCTTCTAGCGTTTTGCATCCTGTAACATCTTCAGTCCAACCAGGAAGTTCTTCATAAATTGGTTTGCAGCCTTCAATAATGTGAAGGTTTGCAGGGTATTCAGTGATGATTTCACCATTGTAATCATATGCAGTACAGATTTTAACTGTATCTAGACCTGTTAATACGTCAATTGAGTTAAGAGCTAAATCTGTGATACCTGATACACGGCGAGAATGACGTACAACAACTGAGTCAAACCAACCAACACGACGTGGACGGCCAGTAGTTGTACCATATTCACGACCAACTTCACGAATTTGATGACCTACTTCATCAAATAATTCAGTTGGGAATGGGCCATCACCAACACGAGAAGTATAAGCTTTTGATACACCAATTACACGTGTTACTGCAGATGGGCCTACTCCAGCACCTGTAGCTACACCGCCTGCAACTGGGTTAGATGAAGTTACATATGGGTAAGTACCATGGTCAACATCAAGTAAAATACCTTGTGCGCCTTCAAATAATACTTTACCACCTTCGTCTAAAACGTCATTTAATACCTTAGAAGTATCTGTTACGTATTGAGCGATTTCTTGACCGTATGCATAGAATGGTTCGAAGATATCTTCGAATTTTAAAGGTTCTACTTCGTAGAATTTAGTGAATAAACGATTTTTGATTTCTAAGTTATTACGAAGTTTTTCTTCAAATACTTCTTTGTCTAAAAGATCCGCGATACGGATACCAATACGTTGAACTTTATCTGTATAGCAAGGTCCGATACCTTTACAAGTAGTACCGATTTTTGCATCTCCGCGAGATTCTTCGTCTACCTTATCTTGATAAACATGGTAAGGAAGAATAACTTGAGCACGGTTTGAAATACGTAAGTTAGAAGTATCAATTCCTCGATCTTGTAAACCTTTAAGCTCTTTTACTAAAGATTCAGGGTTAATAACCATACCGTTACCCATTACTGAAGTTTTTTCTTTATAAAAAATACCTGAAGGGATTAAATGTAGTTTATAAGTTTCGCCTTCAAATTGAATTGTATGTCCTGCGTTATCGCCACCAGAAAAACGAGCGATTGCCTCTGCCTTTTTAGATAGGAAGTCAGTAATTTTACCTTTACCTTCGTCTCCCCATTGTGTTCCTACTACTACAACTGATGTCATGATCAGCACCTCCGTCAGACACTTTCATAGTGTCCTGATTCAAACAGACTTATTGTAACAACGAAAACGAGTATAGTCAACAAAAAGCAATAAGAAACACGAACATATCATACACGTCAGACATCAATGTTCGTGTTTTATTGTTTAATAGCCTCCTGCTGGTGCCTCAGCACTCCAGTCAACGCTAACAAATTTATTGAATTCTTTTTTAAACGCCAATTTTACAGTATCTGTTGGGCCATTACGTTGCTTTGCAACAATAATTTCAATTGTATTTGCATCTTCCGTTTGTTTATCATAGTAATCTTCACGGTATAAGAATGCTACGATATCGGCATCTTGCTCAATACTTCCAGATTCACGAAGGTCACTCATCATCGGACGTTTATCTTGACGTTGTTCAACGCCACGAGATAATTGAGATAGTGCAATAACAGGAACTTCTAACTCCCGAGCTAATGCCTTAAGTGACCGTGAAATTTCGGATACCTCTTGTTGTCTATTTGCACCTGCACCACCGCTACCTTGAATAAGTTGTAGGTAATCGATTAGAATCATACCAAGACCACGTTCTTGTTTTAATCGACGACACTTTGCACGAATTTCACTAACACGAACACCAGCAGCATCGTCAATATAAATCCCTGCACGAGATAAAGTCCCCGTTGCCATCGTTAGTTTACGCCAATCTTCCGAATTTAAAGCACCTGTACGTAAAACTTGTGCATCTATATTCCCTTCTGCACAGAGCATACGCATGACAAGTTGTTCTGCGCCCATTTCGAGCGAGAAAATTGCTACATTCTCTGTAGTTTGAGTTCCAACAGCCTGTGCCACATTCAATGCAAAGGCGGTTTTCCCAACGGATGGTCTAGCTGCAACGATAATTAAGTCACCACGTTGGAAACCTGCAGTTAAACGATCCAAATCACGGAACCCCGTTGGAATACCAGTAATATCACCTTTGCGATTTTGTAATTGTTCAACATTGGCGTATGTCTCAACAAGAACATCCTTTACATGCTTAAAGTCACCGGCATTTTTGCGATTCGCCACTTCCATTACTTTACGCTCAGCTTCAGAAAGTAACGCATCTACTTCATCTTCACGCGTATAACCGTCTTCTGCTATTTTTGTAGCTACTCTGATTAAACGGCGTAACACAGCTTTTTCCGATACAATTTGAGCATAGTAGCCAACATTAGCTGCTGTCGGAACAGCATTGGCAATTTCAGTAATGTAGGAAATACCACCAATATCATCTAATTCATTATGTGATGACAATTCTTCAGTAACAGTGATTACATCAATTGCTTTTCCTTGATCGCTTAAACGTAACATCGTCTGGAAAATTATTTGATGTGCAGAGCGGTAAAAGTCTTCAGGAATTAAAATTTCTGACGCCGTAATCAATGCTTGGGGTTCGAGAAATATAGCACCTATGACAGATTGTTCAGCTTCTTGGTTGTGAGGCGGAACGCGGTCCAATTGTGGATCGTTCATAAACGTCTCTCCTTACGCTTGTTCTGCAACATGTACTTTCAATGTAGCAGTTACTTCATGATGAAGTTTTACAGGTACTTTCGTTACTCCTAATGTACGAATAGCATCTTTTAATTCCATTTTTCGTTTATCAATTTTAATACCATGGTCTTTTTGTAATTGTTCCACGATTTGTTTTGAAGTGATTGAACCGAATAAGCGACCATCTTTACCTGGTTTTGCTTTTAACTCTATAGTTAAACCTTCTAATGTTTCTTTTAATGCTTTCGCATCTTCTAATTCTTGTGCAGCATCTTCAGCAGCACGCTTGTTTTGTGCCTTTAATTTTGCAATTTCTGTAGCTGTTGCTTCTACTGCACTTTTTTGTTTTAACAATACGTTACGCGCGTAGCCATCTGAGACCTCTTTTGTTTCACCTTTTTTACCTTGGCCTTTAACGTCTTTTAAAAATATTACTTTCATGATTCTGTGCTCCCTTCTAATACATCATCTATTGCTACTTTTAACTTTTCAATTGCTTCGTCAATTGTTTGAATTTCTAATTGGCAAGCGGCATTTGTCAAATGGCCACCTCCGCCTAATTCCTCCATTACAAGTTGTACGTTAATCTCACCTAATGATCTTGCACTAATACCAATTGTGCCATCATTACGATGAGCAACAACGAAGGATGCTGAAATATCTTTCATCGTCAATAAAATATCTGCAGTTTGAGCAATTAAAACAGAGTTGTATATTTTATCACTATCTCCACGTGCAATAGCAATTCCTTTATGAACAAATTCCGCTGTTTGCACAATTTTAGAACGTTCTATATACGTACTAATATCCTCTTTTAAAAGACGTTGTACAAGTACGGTATCCGCTCCATTTGTACGCAAATAAGATGCTGCTTCAAATGTTCTTGCACCTGTACGTAATGTGAAGCTTTTCGTATCAACTATAATACCAGCTAATAAGGCTGTTGCTTCTAACATTGTTATTTTATCATTTTTTGGCTGATATTCTAATAGTTCAGTTACTAATTCAGCTGTTGAAGAGGCATATGGCTCCATATATACAAGCATTGGATTTTTTACGAATTCCTCTCCACGACGATGGTGATCGATGACTACGACTTTATCCGATTTATTAAGTAACTTTTCCTCTATTGTCATACTTGGTTTATGTGTATCAACTATAACCAGTAATGATTTATCTGTAATCTTATCTAATGCCTCTTCTGGCGTGATAAAGCGATTAAATAAATCAGATTTTTCTTTCACCACTTGCATTAAACGGCTAATACTATTATCAATGTTATCGAAATCTACAACTACATAACCATCAATACCATTCATATCTGCCATTTTGCGAACACCAATTGCAGCACCTATAGCATCCATATCAGGCATTTTATGGCCCATTACAAAGATTTGGTCACTATCCTGTATTAAATCACGCAATGCATGTGAAATAACACGTGCACGTACTCTTGTGCGTTTCTCGACAGGGTTTGTTTTACCACCGTAGAATTTTACTTTTCCATTAGGTTGTTTAATCGCTACTTGGTCACCACCACGTCCAAGGACAAGATCTAAACTCGATTGTGCAAGCTCTCCTAATTCAAGTAAAGATTGTGATCCAGCTCCAACACCAATACTTAATGTTAATGATAGATTTTGCTGCGCTGTAATCTCACGAATATCATCAAGAATTGAGAATCTTTTCTTCTCCAGTTCTTGTAAGATCGATTCATTCATAACAGCGATAAAACGGTCAGAATCGATACGTTTCAAGTAAATACGATTTGTTGTGCCCCAATTATTAACAAGTGAAGTAACAAGTGAATTGGTTTGACTACGATTTTGGTCGTCCATTCCTTGTGTGATCTCATCATAATTATCAACGAAAAGAATCGCAATAACTGTACGGTCATCATAGTAAAGTGCTTCAATTTCTACTTGTTCTGTAATATCAAAGAAGTATAGTAATTTATCCTCTGGCTTATAAAACGCACGATATTTACGGTCTTTTAGCGTAATATTAAGCTCATTGGACTCCTCATGCTTAATAAGGTTATATAAATCTTCTGATAAAGAGAAAATTTCCTCACCGATCAGTGAATCTGTTCCTAATATACGTAGCATATAAGGATTGGTCCATTCAATTAAAAACTGCTCGTCAATTAACACGATGCCTATTGGCATTTCTAGCAATGCTTCTTCTCCAACCTTTTTTAAACGGTAAGAAAGCATCTCAATATGCTTCTCAGTCTCTTTATATGTGTCAGATTCAGCTTTCCAAGCAAGAATCAATACTAGTACAAGGACAATACCATAAACGATACCAGTCGGTAAATTCCACATAACGCATATAACAACGCCCGCTATTCCTAGCAATGACAGGATTAAAAGAGGATAACGTACTGGTCGTTTTCTAAAAAGAGTACCCATAAATCTCAACTCCTTATTTTCTTGTCATGCCACTAATAAGCCCACGGATGTTAAATCCTAGATCAGCAATACCAAGTAATGTGACAAACGAGCTTAGTGGCAAAGCTAAGATTGTACCAACAATTAAAGTCCACTTTGGCCATCCCTGCTGATACACGTAAAAATGAATAAGTGAAATACCTTGTAGCATAAATAATATACTTAAGATAAAAGATAAATTTAATAACACTATATAAATAAATGTTCCTGCCTCTGGCTTTACAAATAAAGTCATTGCTAACACGGCAAGATAATACCACAAAGTCGCACGTGGTATTCGCAAATCTCTAAATGGCGCGAACTTTGGAATTTCTAATCCAAAACGGCGTAATAACGGCAAATTCACTGAAATAACAATAAACGTCATAATAAAAACTAATAGCGTCACTACAGACGGCATCACCATTTGTATTGTATTAAACATAGTATTTAACTGTTCAGTTGAGATTGGTGCTTGACCAGTAATTGATTTTACTATTTCATTTGATTTTTGATAACTTTCTCGAGTACTTGTTAACGCTTGCTTCAAAATATCCATATTGAAAAACTTAACCGAAATGATATACCCCACAGTAATGGAAATCAAAACGGTAAATGCTGTCGACATAAATAAGAATATTTTGCTTTTCTTTGTACGTATTACATCTCCAATAACAAACCCGATAATCGCAAACAGAATTGCTATAGGCAGAGATAATAAGCCACCAAATAAAAGTGAAATAACGATACTAACGATTACAACGAATATCGATGAACTACGACTGTATTTTGCGCTATACCAAGCTATTGGTAAAGAGATAAACCAGATTGTCACAATACTTACCACAGGCACATATGTAGAGATAGCTAATAATATCGTAAACAATGCAACCATCATGGCGCCGTGCGTAATTCTCCTTGTCTGATTTTCCGGCATTTAAAACCTTCCTTTTCATAAAGAAAATCTATTATTTCATCTTATTATTGTACCATGTTTCATGTTATCGAACAAAAAGTGTACCGTTATTGAATCAAATGATTGTAAGTTCATTGGTACGAAAAAAAGTCTAATGTTAATAAAAAAGACTGGCACTAAATCATATGCCAATCCTTACAAAATCCCTTTCATATCTAAAAAAAGAGACCAGCATGATGCTGATCCCTTCGATTGATGACTATTTATCATCTGCAGTGAATGGTAGTAAAGCCATTACACGAGCTACTTTGATAGCTGATGTAAGTTTACGTTGGTATTTAGCGCTTGTACCAGTCACACGGCGTGGAAGAATTTTTCCGCGTTCAGAGATGAATTTTTTTAATAAATCAACATCTTTATAATCGATGTTTTTGATGTTATTAGAAGTGAAATAGCAAACTTTACGGCGTTTGCGGCCTCCTCTACGTGGTGCCATTGTGTAGTTTCCCTCCTCATTTAATAATAAATATATGACGTGTAATGAGTCATTTACTTAGAATGGTAGGTCGTCTTCTGTAACGTCGACTTTTCCCCCACCATTACTAACTGGTGCAAATGGATCTTCATCTACACGTGTATAATTCTGCTGACTAGGTGATTGATTCTGTTGATAAGATGGTTGTTGATAGTTGCCTTGTTGTGGATCTTGGCCGTATGATTGACCTCCACCATTAAATGATGGTTGTCCGCCATATGGCTGTCCTTGTTGAGGACGATCTCCAGCAGCTCCGCGTGGTTCTAAGAACTGAACGCTATCTGCAACAACTTCAGTTGTGTAAACACGTTTACCATCTTGTCCTTCATAACTACCTGTTTGAATGCGGCCTTCAACGCCTGCTAAGCTTCCTTTTTTCAAGAAGTTCGCTGCATTTTCAGCCTGTTTACGCCAAACAACGCAATTGATGAAGTCCGCTTGTCTCTCACCTTGTTGGTTAGAAAACGTTCTATTTACAGCTAGTGTAAAACGAGCAACGGCTGCGCCACTTGGTGTGTAGCGAAGTTCCGGATCTTTTGTTAGTCTTCCAACTAGTACGACACGGTTAATCATCAGAATGCAACCTCCTTTATCTGCGTTTTTTAGTTAAAATTATTTTTCTTCTTCGCGAACTGCAATATGACGAATGATATCTTCGTTGATATTTGCAAGACGAGTGTATTCATCGATTGCTTTTGAATCAGCGTTAACTTTCACGATTTCATAGAAACCTTCGCGGAAGTCTTCGATTTCGTAAGCTAGGCGGCGTTTGCCCCATTCTTTTGATTCGATGATTTCAGCACCGTTAGAAGTTAAAATTTCGTTGAAACGTTCAACTAAAGCTTTTTTAGCTTCATCTTCGATGTTTGGACGAATAATATACATTAATTCGTATGCTTTCATTGTATAAGCACCTCCTTATGGACTTTGGCCAAAATTATTGGCAAGGAGTTAGTAATTTTTAATACTAACATCAACGAATTGTATCATAAAATAGAATAATAAGCAACTAACCTCACTAGGCAATACTTATTTCTTTCTCTATACTGAAATTGGGGTGATTATTTGGAAAGTAACTCGGAACCAATTGCTATTATTGAAATAGATATTCAAAAGGTAGCTTGGCAAAATTTACTTTTGACCGTCTTTTTAATGATTGCATTCTTTTTTATAAATATCTTTATCCATCATGACTTTACATTTCATATATCGATATCGCATGTACTTTTGAATTTCCTATTATTTATTATTCTGTATATTGTACTAATAGTATTACATGAGTGTTGTCATCTATTAGGTTTTGTTCTTTTTGGAAAAGTGCCATTTAGCAGTCTAAAATATGGCGTCAATTTAAAAATCGGCGTGGCTTATGCAACAACTACAGAATTATTATCAAATAAAGCTATGAGAAAAGCATTGCTACTTCCTTTTTGGTTAACAGGTGTAATTCCTGCTGTAATTGGCTTTATGATGGATTCTAAACTATGGATTTTTTTAGGTGCATGGTTAATTGCCGGTGCAATTGGTGATTTTATAATGTATATCAAACTTCGAAAATATCCAAAACAATATTTGGTTAGAGATGACCCAAATCTTCCTAAATTATATGTTTATAAAAACTAAAAAAGGCAGCCCAACATCTTATTGGGCTGCCTTTGAATTATTCAGCATTATACATTAAAGCGGAATAACATAACGTCGCCATCTTCTACGACATACTCTTTACCTTCAAGTCGTACTCGTCCTGCTTCTTTAGCTGCTGCCATAGAACCGTGTTCCATTAAGTCCTCATAAGAAACAGTTTCTGCACGGATAAAACCTCGTTCGAAGTCAGAGTGGATAACTCCTGCACATTGTGGAGCTTTCATACCTTTACGGAATGTCCATGCTCTTACTTCTTGCACGCCTGCAGTAAAATAAGTAGCTAATCCAAGTAAACTGTATGAAGCACGGATTAATTGATCTAAACCAGATTCTTCAATGCCAAGTTCTTCTAAGAACATTGCTTTTTCTTCATCATCTAATTCAGCTATTTCTTCTTCAATTTTTGCACAAACAACAATTACTTCTGCACCTTCAGCAGCAGCAAATTCACGAACAGCTTGTACATATTTATTGTTGTCTGCATCTGCAACTTCTTCTTCAGAAACGTTTGCTACATATAGCATTGGCTTGATAGTTAGTAAATTTAATCCTTTAATGACTTTCATCTCATCATCAGACAATTCAACAGCGCGAGCTGGTTTTTCATCTGCAAATGCTTCCTTAATCTTTTCAAGGATTGGTGCTTCAATCATTGCTTCTTTATCTTTTTGACGAGCTAATTTTCCAACTTTTGAGTAACGTTTATCAACTGATTCTAAGTCTGCAAGAATTAGTTCTAAGTTAATTACTTCAATATCACTAATTGGATCCACTTTGCCATCAACGTGCGTAATATTTTCATCTTCAAAGCAGCGAACTACTTGAGTAATGGCATCAACTTCACGAATATGTGCTAAGAATTTGTTACCAAGACCTTCACCTTTACTAGCACCTTTTACAATGCCCGCGATATCAGTGAACTCAAATGCAGTAGGAACTGTTTTCTTTGGTTCAACTAATTCTGTTAATTTATCTAAACGTGCGTCAGGAACTTCTACAATCCCTACATTGGGATCAATTGTTGCGAATGGATAGTTCGCTGCAAGTGCACCTGCTTTTGTAATTGCGTTAAATAATGTTGATTTACCAACGTTTGGTAGACCTACGATACCAGCTGTTAAAGCCATTCTTTCCACAACCTTTCAAAATATAAATGCTAATCAATTACCATTCGGCGTAATTGCTCCAGATTTTGAATTGTGCTTGCACAATTCACTCCTTTTAAAATCTGTTACATCCGCCAGAAGCTTTAACTTCTTTCAACGTTTATCTAGAAACTCACTAAAAGCAGAAAATATCTGCATTCATCTCACCACCTATAGAGGTGATGGCTTCTGCTGAAGGAAGTTAAATTATTTACTATTCAACTTGTTAATTATAGAGATTTGCTTGGAAAAAGTCTAATTTCGCTATTGTTCTGTTGGATCTGCAAAGACCAATACCTTCTTCATTTTCTTATCAAACTCTCTGCGTGGAATCATTACACTATGTTGACATCCCTCACATTTAATACGAATATCTGCACCCAAACGGATAATCTTCCACTCGTTAGTGCCGCATGGATGTTGCTTTTTCATCTCGACAATATCACCTAGTCCGTATTTTTTTGCTTCCATCTCTACTCTCCTTCTTCAAATGCTTGATTATTATTACGTTCATAAACCATCATTTTTGGATAAGGAATTTCAATACCATTACGGTCGAAAATATCTTTAACATCGCGGCGAATCATTCTTGAAACAGCAAAATGTTGCATTGGTAATGTCTCAACAGAAATTCGTAGAGTTACTTCCGCTCCAACCACATTTTGCACACCAAGTAATGTTGGTTCTGAAACAATTTCTTCGCGAGTAGACGGTAAAGTTTTTAAATATTGCTCTATTAACTTTTCAGCTTTAGTAATATCGGAACTATAAGCTACACTTACATCCACAATGGCTATTGAGTTATTAATAGAATAGTTGACTACTTCTGTGATTAAGCCATTTGGGATGATATTAATCTCTCCAGATGCCCCTTTTATCTTCGTTGTACGTAGACCAATTTCAAGAACTGTACCTTCAGTAGAAGTAATTTTAATGAAATCACCTACACCAAATTGATCTTCGAAAATAATGAAGAAACCAGTGATAACATCTTTCACTAAGCTTTGTGCACCAAACCCGACAGCTAAGCCGACGATACCAGCACCTGCTAATAAACCAGCCACTTTAATACCCATTACAGATAAAATAGCAATGATTGCTGAAAAGTAGACTGTGTAGGAAATAACACTTTGTAATAGTCGTAGAATCGTTAGATGACGGCGTTCTGAAGCTGGTTGCAAAGCAATTGGCCCAGTCATTCGAATTTGAAAGAACTTCTTAATCGCTATCTTCGCTACACGAACAACAACCATTGATAATAGCCAGATAGCAATAATCTTCATTGTCGCTATCCCTATACTAGTCCACAGCTCTTCATCATTTAAATAATTTATCAACTTATTATACATGGTCTCTAATGTCACTTTTATTGCTCCTCTTGCATAAAAATTTTCAATCATACGTATACTGCAGAAAAAGAAGAAAGTGAGACTTTCTATGACACTTCCTATTTCTAATTCGGCATTCTCATACGCATTACATTATCAGGATTCAGGTGCCATCTGGCGTTTAAGTTCTTTCTTATTAGAGCATATACCATTTCAACATGAAAATCTTGTGTTTTGTTGTATTGGTTCGGATCGTTCAACAGGTGATGCATTAGGGCCTTTAACTGGTAGTTTACTATCAAACTATATTTCATTTCCTTATAAGATCATTGGTTCCTTAGATCAACCGCTACACGCCTTAAATTTAAAGGAAACAACAGAATCTCTTCTGGGACAATCTATTCCTCCATTTGTTGTTGCTATTGATGCATGTCTAGGTGAACAACAACGTATAGGGGAAATTCTTTTTCAAACAGGTCCTCTTTTACCAGGAAAAGCTGTAAAAAAAGAATTACCACCAATTGGAGACGTCTCAATTAAGGGAATCGTCAATTTTGGTGGCTTTATGGAACATACTATTTTACAAACAACAAGATTAAATGTCACTTATGAAATGAGTAATCGTATCGCCCGTGCACTATACCTGGCTTGGCATCGCCATTCTTTAAAAAATATGCATGATCGTAACTACAATCGCAACTACTAAAATAGCTGGTAGTATATTCGCTACGCGGATTTTCGTAAGGCCCATCATATTTAAACCAATGGCAATAATCATGGCACCACCTGTTGCAGTCAATTGTTGAACAAATGTATCTAGTAATGCAACTGGCACAATACTACTAATTTGTCCTGCAAACAACGCAATCAATCCCTGATATAAAAACACTGAAACTGCACTTAATAGAACACCAATGCCTAAGGTTGATGCTAAAAATATGGCAGTAAATCCATCAATGATTCCTTTAGTAATTAATACAGAATGGTCATTCCGTAAACCACTATCAAGTGCACCAATAATAGCCATCGAACCAATAACAAAAATTAATGTACTTGTGATAAAACCTTGGGCGATATCGCCATGTTCGCCCTTATTTCCGATTTTATATTCTAACCATTTCCCAATTCGATTTAACTGTAAATCTAAATCAATCCATTCCCCAATAACGGTCCCTATCACAAGGCTAACAATGACTACAATAAAATTGTTACTTGTAATCCCCATCTGGATGCCGAGTACTGTAACAGCAAGCCCAATTACTTGCATCACTGTTTCTTTCATTTTATCGGGTATCCCTTGTAAGAACCTTCCAATTACAGCTCCCACTGCAATTAGCAGTGTATTAATGATTGTTCCTAATAAGACCAACTAACACCCTCTCAATCCTCAAGTAATTCTAATATACGCTCTAAGTCATCTTCAGAGAAAAATTCAATTTCAATCTTCCCTTTATTCTTTGTCTTTTTAATTAAAACATTCGTTCCAAAATAATCTCTTAATTGAGATTCCTTTTCTTCAATGAAAATATCTCTATTCACCTTTTTATTTGTTTCACGTGGAACGTCCTCATTCAAAGAATGCACTAATTCTTCTAATTGGCGGACATTAAGCTGTTGTTTCATTACTTTATCAGCTACAATTGGAATTTGTTTTTTATTTTTCAATCCCAATAATGTTCGACCATGACCCATTGTTAGTTTGCCTTCATTAACAAGTTTTTGTATTTCCTTTGGTAATGTTAAGAGGCGGACATGATTTGCAATATGAGGGCGGCTTTTACCAATTCGTTTAGACAATTCCTCTTGTGTCAAATTTAAATGTTCCATCAAATTATGATAAGCTTCAGCTTCTTCAATAGGTGTTAAATCTTCACGTTGGAGATTTTCTAAAATGGCTAATTCCATCATTTGCGAGTCGTTCAAATCACGGATCACAGCTGGCACCTCTGTTAAATTAGCTAACTTAGCTGCACGGAAACGTCTTTCACCTACAACGATTTCATATTTAGTTTCTTTTCTGCGTAAAATTATAGGTTGTAAAATTCCATATTCTTTAATAGATTGTGCAAGTTCTTGTAAGGCTTCTTCATCAAAGACTTTACGTGGTTGATATGGATTTACTCGAATATCTCTAATAGCAATTTGCGTTACTTTATCTGCTTCTATAAGCCCTTGGTCTTGAAAAAGTGCACCGAGCCCTTTACCTAATCCTTTAGCCATTTTTAATCACCTCTCTAGCCAATTCTAAATAAACTTCAGCACCACGAGATTTACGATCATAAATAATAATTGGTTCACCATGACTTGGTGCTTCACTTAAACGAACATTTCTTGGCACAATTGTTTTATAAACTTTATCTTGGAAGTATTTTTTAACTTCATCAATTACTTGTAGCCCTAAATTTGTACGAGCATCTAACATAGTCAGTAATACGCCATCAATCATTAACTGATTATTTAAATGCTTTTGAACGAGACGTATAGTAGATAACAATTGGCTTAAGCCCTCTAATGCATAGTATTCGCATTGTACAGGGATTAAGATTGCATCGGCAGCTGTTAATGAATTAATCGTTAACAATCCTAAAGATGGAGGGCAGTCGATAATTATATAGTCATAGTCTTTCTTTATATCATCGATGGCATGTTTTAAACGAACTTCCCTAGAGAGTGTTGATACTAGCTCGATTTCTGCTCCTGCAAGTGCAATTGTCGCTGGCACAGTATATAAGTTTTCAACTTGTGTTTTGCAAATGGCAGTTTGAATTGGTTCATCATCAATTAGTACATCGTAAATGCATTTATCTACTTCTCCTTTGTTGATGCCCACACCACTTGTAGAGTTTCCTTGTGGATCCGTATCAATCAGTAATACTTTCTTTCCTAATGTAGCAAGGCACGCGCTTAAATTAACAGATGTTGTCGTCTTACCAACGCCGCCCTTTTGGTTTGCAATAGCAATTGTTCTTCCCATGGTGCACCTGCTTTCAGAAACATTTTAATCAAAACAACTAACATACCTTTTTATACATTCTATCAAAAAAATGTTTTTTCGGCTCCATTTACTAGTCTAAATATAAATAAAAAACTCTTATTCTAGTTTTCTAGAGTAAGAGTTTAATAAAAATGGTGCTATGCTTTCTTTTTTGGAATCTTTACTGTGATTTGATAGAACTCATCATGTTCTTCTTCTTCAGTTTCTACATGAATCCCTGTTTTGTTCACCATTGATAAAGACTGGCGAATTGTATTGAGTGCAATTCGAATATCCTTACTAATTGCTTTGCGACGAGGTTTTGCCTTTTTAGGCTTTTCCTCAGGATTTAATATTTCATTGATTCGTTGTTCCAATTGTCTAACGTTATAATCATGGTCAATTGTCTCTTGTAGCAACTGCAATTGTAATGCCTCGTCTTTTATTGGCACTAATGCACGTGCATGGCGTTCAGAAATTTCCCGCTTTAAAATTGCTGTCTGAATTGTTTCAGGCAATTTTAATAGGCGCAATTTATTAGCGATAGTCGATTGCCCCTTACCTAAACGTTGTGCAAGGGCCTCTTGTGTTAACTCATGCAATTCTAAAAGTCTTTGATAAGCTTGTGCTTCTTCAATTGATGTAAGTTCTTCACGTTGTAAGTTTTCAATCAGAGCGACTGAAGCAGTTTCCTTGTCATTCATTTCGCGAATGATTGCAGGTACTTCCGTCCAGTTTAATGATTTCATCGCACGATATCGACGCTCACCTGCAACGATTTCATAATGATCATTCTCTAATTTACGTACGACAATTGGTTGAATTACGCCATGTGTATGTATAGTACGCGCTAATTCTTCAATCTTTGAATCATCAAAAATTGTTCGTGGTTGGTAGCGGTTTGGGCTAATTTTCTCTATGGCAAGCTTCATAACCGATTCCGTATTATCCACTTCGTTTTTTGAGGCATTTTCTACTTTCTCACCACTTCCAAAAAAACGTGAAAAAGTACTTTTCATCCCTTGGCACCACCTTTAACGATAGTTCTCTCCACACTCCATCTAAAATTATTAAGTAATATTTTCTAATTTTGCGGAGATGACTATCTATCTATATATATTTACTAACATTATACAAAAAGTAAGTATGTCCATTTATCATTATAATTACTTTCGATAAAAAACGGTAGATTCCTTTTTTCTGTTTCATGTGAAACATATACTAGTGAATTGGTGATTTGTTTGGTACACCTGGCTTACGCGGATATTTTTTAGGTGTATTTTTTATTTTTTCAAAGACGTAGATTGTACGTTCACTATTTTCTATTGGTAATGAGAATTCAAATTTCTCTACAAGCTTTGTTCCAAGGATTGAGATGGCTTTTTGGGAATCTTTTAATTCTTCTTCGCCACTTGCTGCTTTCATCGCTACGAATTGTCCGCCTGATTTTACAAGAGGAATACAAAGCTCCGATAAGACTGATAATCTTGCAACAGCACGCGCTGTTACCATATCAAATTTCTCGCGATATGTTGTATTTTGTCCAAAATCTTCTGCGCGAGAATGAACAAAATTCATATTCTCTAGATGTAATATATCACTTAAATAATTCAAAAATTGAATTCGTTTGTTTAATGAATCTACAATAGTAACTTTCAAATGTGGGAAGCAGATTTTAATAGGGATACTAGGAAATCCTGCTCCAGCTCCAACATCGCATAATGACTGTACATGATTAAAGTCAATATAAAAAGCAGCACTAATCGAATCATAGAAATGCTTTAAATAAACAGATGGCTGATCAGTAATTGCTGTTAAATTCATCTTTTCATTCCATTCTACTAGTGTCTCGAAATAAGTATGGAATTGTTGAATTTGTTCCTCTGATAACTCAATTCCTTGTTCTTTTAAAGCTTGCACAAACTGTTCTTCGTTCATGATATTCCCCTTCCATTAGTGCTACTGGTAAGTTTTTTTAATTCGTTTTTAGTTATTTCCAACTTTTGGCGCAAGATCTGAACGGGCGCCCTTAGCTATCAATTATATACAGCTTCACGCGCCAGAACCTCGATGTCAAATATTCTCCCCATTGTGAGGAAAAATGTCCCTCTTCACGAGAAGAATATTTGCTAATCGGGCCTTGACAGGCGCGTTTAGCATTTAATTATACTTTCGCAATTTTACCATGTTCAATATACACTAGTAAAATTGAAATGTCAGCTGGGTTAACGCCTGAGATACGTGAGGCTTGAGCCACTGATAATGGTCGTACTTCTTTTAGTTTTTCTTTTGCTTCTGTTGCGATACCAGAGATTGCATCGTAATCGATATTTTCCGGAATTCTCTTATCTTCCATTTTTTTAAGTTTTTCAACTTGTTGAAGGGCTTTTTCAATATATCCTTCATATTTTACTTGAATTTCAACTTGTTCTTTCACTTCATCTTTTAACTCTACAGGTGATAGTGTTAATGAAGCTACTAGTTCATAGTTTACTTCAGGACGTTTTAATAAATCTGTTCCACGGATACCATCTTTTAATGGACTGCTTCCGACCGCTTGTATAGCTGCTTGTGTTTCTTCATTTGGTTTTAAGATAACACCATGTAAACGAGCGATTTCCTCTTCTACCTGCGCTTTTTTTACAAGGAATTTATCATTACGTTCTTTTGAAATTAATCCTGCTTCGTAAGCACGTTCTGTTAAACGCATATCTGCGTTGTCATGACGTAATAATAAACGATATTCAGCACGAGATGTTAATAAACGATAAGGTTCATTTGTACCTTTTGTGACTAAGTCATCGATTAATACACCAATATAAGCATCAGCACGACCAAGAATCATTTCATCTTTGTTAAGAGCTTTTGCAGCAGCATTAATACCCGCCATTAACCCTTGACCAGCTGCTTCTTCATAACCAGAAGTACCGTTAATTTGACCCGCTGTATAAAGGTTTTGAATACGTTTCGTTTCAAGTGTTGGCCAAAGTTGCGTCGGGACAATAGCATCATATTCGATAGCATAACCTGCACGCATCATTTCGGCTTTTTCGAGTCCTGGAATTGTTTCAAGCATTTTACGTTGAATATGTTCTGGTAAACTTGTTGATAGGCCTTGAACATAAACTTCTTGCGTATTGCGACCTTCTGGTTCTAAGAATAATTGGTGACGAGGTTTATCATTAAACCGCACAATTTTGGTCTCAATAGATGGGCAATAACGTGGACCTGTACCAGTAATCACACCTGTGAACATTGGCGATTTATCAAGATTATCGTTAATAATTTGGTGTGTCTCGGGGCTAGTATATGTTAACCAACATGGAATTTGATCTGTGATAAATTCAGTTGTTTCATAGCCGAATGCACGAGGCTCTGGATCCCCTGGTTGAATTTCTGTTTTGCTGTAATCGATTGTTTTGCTATTTATACGTGGTGGTGTACCTGTTTTAAAACGAACCATGTTAAAGCCTAGGTCACGTAAATTGTCAGCAAGTTTAATAGATGGTTGTTGGTTATTTGGACCACTTGAATATTTCAAATCTCCAATAATAATTTCACCGCGTAGGAATGTACCAGTTGTGATGATAACTGTAGTCGCACGATAAATAGCTCCTACTTGAGTAATAACACCTTTTACTTGTCCGTCTTCTACAATTAGTTCTTCAACCATTGCTTGATGGATTGTAAGGTTATCTTGATCTTCTAATAATTTTTTCATCTCACTTTGATACAACACTTTATCCGCTTGCGCACGTAAGGCACGTACAGCTGGGCCTTTACCAGTGTTTAACATACGCATTTGGATATGGGTTTTATCGATAATTTTCCCCATCGCTCCACCCAATGCATCAATTTCACGTACTACAATTCCTTTTGCAGGTCCTCCAACTGATGGATTACATGGCATAAAGGCAATCATATCTAAGTTTATTGTTAATACTAATGTTTTTGCACCCATTCGAGCTGATGCATATGCAGCTTCTACCCCTGCATGACCAGCTCCAATTACTACAACATCGAACGTGCCTGCTTCATATTTTGTTGGCATGCTCGTTACTTCCTTTCTATATTTAGAATTTGAATTTATATTATTTCCCTAAGCAGAATTGTGAGAAAAGCTGATTGATTAAACTATCTTGTACCGTATCACCAACGATTTCACCAAGAATTTCCCATGTTCGTGTGACATCAATTTGAATCATATCGACAGGAACACCTGCATTGGCAGCTTCAATTGCATCATTAATTCGATTAAGTGCTTGATGCAATAGCGCAATATGGCGAGCGTTTGATACATATGTTAAATCACCTGCTTCAACAGAGCCTTCAAAGAATAATGCTGCAATTGCTTCTTCAAGCTCAGTAACACCTTCTTCTTGCAATAGAGAAGTGGTTACTAATTTACGATTACCCGCAAGTTCTTTTACACGGTTTAAATCGATTTTTTGTGGTAAGTCTGTTTTATTGACAACAACGATGTAATCCATGTTTTGAATCGTTTCAAATAATCGCTCGTCTTCTTCGGTTAGCTCATCATTATAGTTTACAACAAGTAGGATTAAATCTGCCTCTTTTAGGACTTGGCGAGATCGTTCTACCCCGATTCGTTCAACAATATCCTCTGTTTCACGAATCCCCGCTGTATCCACTAATCGAAGCGGTACGCCACGTACATTGACGTATTCCTCTATAATATCACGCGTTGTACCTGCAACATCAGTGACAATTGCTTTATTTTCTTGAACTAAGCTATTTAGTAATGAAGATTTCCCTACATTTGGTCGACCTAAAATAACAGTTGATAAACCTTCACGCAAAATCTTACCTTGCGAAGATGTTTGTAAAAGCTTTTCAATTTCTTGTTTTACCCATGACGATTTTTCTAACATCAATGGAATGGTCATTTCTTCTACATCATCATATTCTGGGTAATCGATATTTACCTCGACTTGCGCTAGCACTTCAATTAACGCTTGACGTAATTCATTAATCAAACGTGATAATTTGCCATCCATTTGCCCAAGTGCTAAATTCATCGCTTTATCTGTTTTAGCACGAATCAAATCCATAACAGCTTCAGCTTGTGATAAGTCAATACGTCCATTTAAAAACGCTCGTTTTGTAAATTCCCCTGGTTCAGCCATTCGCGCACCGTTACGAAGCACTAGTTGAAGCACACGATTAACTGAAACAAGCCCACCGTGACAGTTTATTTCTACTACATCCTCACGTGTAAAGGTTTTGGGCCCTTTCATCATTGATAACATGACTTCTTCGACTACTTCACCTGTTTCAACTTCTTTTAAATGACCATAATGGATCGTATGAGATGGTTGTGTGGATAACTTTTTCCCACTTGGCGAATGAAAAATACGATCTGCAATTTCAATTGCTTGGTCACCACTTAATCGGACAATAGCAATTGCTCCCTCGCCCATCGGTGTGGATATCGCTGCGATTGTATCAAACTCCATAATTACTACCTCCTATATTAAAAATTATCCACATGTGGATAATTAATACCGTCTAACTCTCTAACATACAATAATACCATAAAGCAAAAAAATGAGCCCTTCTCAACTTTTGAGAAGGACTCTTTCACAATCCTTGTAAGAATTATCGAATTGGTTCAATAACTAAGTGACGTTTTAGGTCTTCCCCTTCGGAATAGGTTTCAACATCCACTCGATCTGCTAATACATGATGAATAATTTTACGTTCATTTGCTGGCATTGGTTCAAGTTCAACTTTACGCCCAGTATGAACTGCCCTATCTGCCATACGACTTGCTAGTACTTCTAACGATTGTTGACGTCTTTCACGATAATTTTCAACATCTAGTTTTATCATGATGAAGCGTTTGACATACTGATGTGCAACTAATTGCGTTAATTGTTGAAGTGCATTTAAAGTTTGACCGCGTTTGCCAATAAGGAGTGCTGCCTTTTCACTAGATAATCGGAAATTGATCGTTTTTCCCTTTTGTTCAACATTAATTTCAAGATCTTGGATTCCAAGTTGTTTTGAAATTTTTTCTAAATATGTTTTTGACTGTTGAATTGCTTCCGTATAATCTACGGTTTCACTTTCTCCTACACCTTCAACAACCTCTAACTCTTCTGTTTTAACAATTCGAGGCGATTCCTCTAATGTAGCTACAGAACTTATTCTAGTATTCGTATCATTTTGCTTCGATTCTTGTCGATTAATAGCAGTTTGAAACGTCTTTTCTAATTTTTCAGTGACTTCTTGTTTAGTATTCGGCATCTCTAGTTGCTTTTCTGTCACACGAACTTGTGCTTTTCGTGATCCAAAGCCTAAAAAACCTTTTTTTGCTTCTTGAATAATTTCAACATCTACTTGTTTTCGAGTAAGGTTAAGCTCATGCAAGGCTAGCAAGACTGCTTCCTCTACAGTTGCGCCTATTTGCGTAATCTGTTTCACTTTTGGCCCCTCCTGTCTTCGCAGGTTCTGTTGTTTTGTTCAAAGCACACATAACAAGATTCCATTCGTTGAGATCACACTCAACGAAACCCCCTGCAAAATTCTTTATTATTTTTTCATTATTCTATCATGGGATTTCTTGTTGTCTATACTACTTCTTCTTAAAACCTTCGCAATTTTTAAAACATGTTCAAGGCTCTTCTTTGTTTCATGAAAATTCATGGTGGCCGCCGGATTTCGGGCGATAATGACGTAGTCCATATTTTGCGGAAGCTCATCGTTTAACTCGAAAAAGCTCTGGCGGACATAACGTTTAATTTGATTTCTTGTGACTGCCTTTGCAATTTTTTTATTTATTGATAATCCAATTCTGAATTCCTCTTGTCCCTCTTTTTCAAGATAGTAAACAACGAATTGGCGATTTGCGAATGACTTACCTTTTTTAAACACTTTTTGGAAGTCTTCATTCTTTTTAATTCTGCGGCGTTTTTTCATTTTTGCACCTGCTTATTCTTTTTTTCTCTTCTCCCTCATATATAAAAGAAAAAAAGACCACTGAGAAAATTCAGTGGACTTATGCTGATAATACTTTTCTTCCTTTACGACGGCGAGCTGCGATCACTTTACGACCGTTTTTAGTAGCCATACGTGCACGGAAGCCATGTACTTTACTATGCTTACGTTTTTTTGGTTGGTATGTGCGTTTCATTAATATGACACCTCCTGATGAAAGTCTATTATCTAAATACTACAGACAGTCTTGCATATTATAGCTATTTTCAATCCGTTTTGTCAACCATCTTCAAAAAATTGCTTTTTCAAATCGCTTAATGTTTTTCTCTTTTTTCTATGTTAAGGTTATCCACAGTTCCATTTTAAATACATAAAATCCTCTGTGAACATTTTTTCACACTCAAAAAATTATCCACAACACTTACCGACAACTTTTACACAAGTTCATGCACTGTGGATAACTACGTAGTGTATATTTATTCATTTTGTGGATAACCCCTTAAAACTCTTGTCATACAATACTTTTCCTGATACAATTATTGTGTTTTATTCTGTAAATAAATATTTTCATACAAAATCTTATCCACAATTGTTAATAACTTGTGGATAAGATTATCCACTATAACTGGATAAGGTTTATCCACAGGATGTGTTTACTGTGATTAGCAGTTGAAACACAAGCTGACTTTGATATAATTTTTCATTCAACCACAACCACTTGTAAAAATTTTATAGAATAGTTTTTTTAGAAAAGGAGAAAGAGCTTGGAACATATTGAACAGTTATGGGACAAAGTTCTCTCAGAAGCAAAGCAGAAGATCTCCAAGCCAAGCTTTGAAACTTGGCTGAAATCAACGAAATTGTTAGCCTATAAAAGCGATACTGTAACAATTGCAGCGCCCAATTCCTTTGGACGCGAATGGCTTGAAAACCATTATGTGCATTTAATTGCAGCAATTCTAGCTGAAATAACAGGTAAAGATTTGCACATTCGTTTCGTTGTTCAACAGGATCCGAACTTAGAGAATTTTGATATTCCATCACCTGGCATCCCAGAAAAACATGATGAGCAACCTGAAACTTCTTCAGGAATGCTAAATTTGAAAAACACTTTTGATACATTTGTCATTGGAGCAGGCAACCGTTTTGCACATGCAGCCTCTTTAGCAGTAGCAGAAGCACCAGCCAAAGCATATAATCCGCTATTTATCTACGGAGGAGTTGGGCTTGGTAAAACTCACTTAATGCATGCTATTGGTCACTATGTATTAGAACATAATCCAAACGCAAAGGTGGTTTATCTATCATCTGAAAAGTTTACGAATGAGTTCATTAATTCAATCCGCGATAACAGAGCAGAAGAATTTCGTAATAAATATCGCAGTGTAGATGTGCTACTAATAGATGATATTCAATTTTTAGCTGGAAAAGAATCAACTCAGGAAGAATTTTTCCATACCTTTAACACTTTGCACGAAGAATCAAAGCAAATTGTAATTTCAAGCGATCGTCCTCCCAAAGAAATTCCAACATTAGAGGATAGATTGCGTTCACGCTTTGAGTGGGGACTTATTACAGATATTGCGCCACCAGATTTGGAAACACGTATTGCTATCTTGCGCAAAAAGGCAAAAGCCGATAACCTAGACATTCCAAATGAAGTAATGCTCTACATTGCTAACCAAATCGACTCTAATATTCGTGAATTAGAGGGTGCTCTAATTCGTGTAGTAGCTTACTCTTCCCTTGTCAATGAAGACATAACAGCTGATTTAGCTGCACAAGCATTAAAAAGTATTATTCCTAATGCTACGCCACGCACATTAACCATTTTAGATATTCAAAAAGCTGTAGGTGAGCATTACCACATTAAGTTAGAAGATTTTACAGCTAAAAAGCGTACAAAATCAATTGCATTTCCTAGACAAGTGGCTATGTATTTATCTCGTGAAATGACGGACTGTTCTCTACCTAAAATAGGTGACGAATTTGGTGGCCGTGACCACACAACTGTCATTCATGCACATGAAAAAATATCATCCCTTTTAAAGGATGATCAAGGTCTTCAACAAGACATTAAGCAGATTAAAAGTATGTTAGGAAAATAATTTTCACTGTGGATAACAAGAAAGTTAACAACAAACTTATACACAGTCTATCTACATGTGGATAGACTGATTTTATTTGGCTCAAGGGACTTATCCACGAAATCCACAGCCCCTATTACTATATCTATTAATCTTTTAAATAAAAATAAATAATATATAAGTGAGGTCGTAACAATGAAATTTGATATCATGAGAGATCGTTTACTTGATGGATTAAATGATGTCATGAAAGCAGTAAGTTCCAAAACAACAATTCCTATTTTGACTGGTATTAAAATTGATGTATCGACAAATGGTATGACTTTAACAGGTAGTGATGCAGATATTACAATCCAAACATCTATTCCTGTAGAAGAAGATGGAGAACAACTTATTCATGTAACAGAACCAGGTTCAATCGTACTACAGGCAAAAATGTTCAATGAAATTGTACGTAAATTGCCTACAAATGATGTAGAAATTGAAGTAACAGATCAATTCCAAACAAGAATTCGTTCTGGAAAGTCAGATTTCCATTTAATTGGTCTTGATGCAGCTGAATACCCTATGCTTCCTGAAATCTCACCAGATCGCCAAATTACTTTACCTGCAGATCTATTAAAATCTGTTATCCGTGAAACAGTCTTTGCTGTTTCTACAAGTGAAAGTCGTCCAGTGTTGACAGGTGTAAAGTGGCAAATTAAAGAAGACGGTTTAGTATGCATAGCAACGGATAGCCACCGATTAGCACGTAGGAAAGTAACGTTAGAACATTTACCAACTGAAGAAGCAAATGTTGTAATACCAGGTAAAAGCTTAAATGAATTAAGCAAAATTCTAAGTGACTCAACAACTCCTGTTGATATATTTATGACGAACCAACAAGTTTTATTCAAAACTTCTGATGTCTTATTTTTCTCTCGCCTATTAGAAGGCAATTATCCTGATACAACGCGCTTGATTCCAGAAGAATACAACACAAATGTTACGATTAATGGAAAATCACTTTTACAAGCAATTGACCGTGCATCATTATTGGCTCGTGAAGATCGTAACAACGTAGTTCGTTTCTCTACATTGGCAGATAACAATATTGAAATTTCTTCGAACTCACCTGAAATCGGTAAAGTTGAAGAAGAAATTCAAGTAGAAACACTAGAAGGTGAAGAGTTACGTATTTCATTCAGTGCGAAGTATATGATGGATGCTTTGAAGGCAATTGATGGACAGGAAGTAATTATTCAATTTACAGGCGCAATGCGTCCATTTATTATTCGTTCTGTTCATGATGATGCAATACTTCAATTGATTTTGCCTGTCCGTACGTACTAAACGTTTTGTTGATATAACTTTAAACTGAATTATTTCCCAAGTTTAATTAGTACCAGGTGCTAATTATGGGGTTTATTTAAAAAGGGTAGTCATTTCAGTGACTATCCTTTTTACTTATGAACAAAAGTTCGGTAAAATAGAATTAGACATGAATAGAAGCAGAGGATGAAAAAATAGTGAATGATATTGTATTAGAAAGTGAATTTGTAACACTGGGACAATTTCTTAAAATGACGGATGCAATTAGCTCAGGTGGGATGGCCAAATGGTTTTTGCAAGAAAATGATGTCTATGTAAATGGCGAGATTGATCGTAGAAGAGGTCGTAAACTACATGTAGGAGATTTAGTGAATATTCCAGGGTGCGGAAGATTTTGCCTAGTAGATTCAAAAAGCGAGGAATAGCATGTACATTGAGCGACTAAAGCTGACTAACTATCGAAATTATGAATCTCTCGACTTATCTTTTTCTCCAAAGATTAATGTTTTCATTGGTGAAAATGCACAAGGTAAAACGAATGTTATGGAATCTATTTATGTTTTAGCTATGGCTAAATCGCACCGTACATCGAGTGAGAAAGAATTGATACGGTGGGAGCAAGACTATGGTAAAATAGAAGGTGACGTTCAGAAGAAATATGGTCACTTACCGTTAGAGTTGACGATTTCTAAAAAAGGGAAGAAGGCAAAAGTAAATCATTTAGAACAGAGTCGCTTAAGCGATTATATTGGACAAATGAATGTTGTTATGTTTGCCCCGGAAGACTTAACTGTAGTTAAAGGCAGTCCTCAAATTAGAAGACGTTTTCTCGATATGGAAATCGGGCAAATTTCTCCAGTATATTTACATGATTTATTGACTTTTCAAAAGTTGTTAAAGCAACGCAATCATTTACTTAAACAAAATCAAGGGAAACAAACATTGCAAGATGTGATGTTTGATGTTTATACAGAGCAGTATATTGAAGCGGCTGTTAAGGTTATTCATAAAAGATTTCATTTTATGGAGTTGCTACAGGAGTGGGCAGGTCCAATTCATTATGGAATTTCGAGAAATCTCGAAGAAATGAAAATTCGCTATCGTCCGGTTAGCGGTATGGATGCGGAATGGTCACCAGAACAAATGGCTGCTCATTTAGCTGTAAAATTAAAAGAAGCCGTGCCTCGGGAATTAGAAAGAGGCGTTACACTAATCGGTCCGCATCGTGATGATTTGCAATTTATTGTAAATGGTTATGATGTTCAAACTTATGGATCACAAGGGCAACAACGGACAACGGCCTTATCACTCAAATTAGCTGAAATAGAACTTATTAAGCAAGAAGTTGGGGAAGCGCCAATCTTACTATTGGATGATGTTCTTTCAGAATTAGATGATTACCGCCAGTCACATTTATTGAACACGATTAAAGGTGAAGTACAGACCTTTGTGACAACTACAAGTGTAGAGGGTATAGATCATGAAACAATTCGTGAGTCAGCAATGTTTCATGTGAAACAAGGTTCCGTGGGTGCAGAGAAAGACTAGTATTCCACGGATTTTGTAGGTTTAAGAGAATTACAAATAATGCATACTAATGCCATGAAAGAGTAGGTGGAACAACAATGGCGATCGAAGACAATAAAAAGCCTGTTGCGTATGATGCAGAACAAATTCAAGTATTAGAAGGTTTAGAAGCCGTTCGTAAACGTCCCGGTATGTATATCGGTTCAACAAGTTCCAAAGGGTTGCATCACCTCGTTTGGGAAATTGTAGACAATAGTATTGATGAAGCATTAGCTGGCTATTGTTCCGAAATTACAGTAGCAATTGAAAAAGATAACTGGATTCGTGTAGAAGATAATGGTCGTGGTATTCCTGTCGATACACAAGAAAAAGTGGGTAAACCAGCTGTCGAAGTAATTATGACTGTACTTCATGCTGGGGGTAAATTCGGCGGTGGCGGATATAAAGTGTCTGGTGGTCTACATGGTGTAGGTGCCTCAGTTGTAAATGCACTTTCAGTTGAAACCATTGTACAAGTACACAGAGATGGCCATATTCATGAAATTAAATTTGAACGTGGTATAACTGTACAACCACTAAAAGTCATTGGTGATACAGATCGTAATGGTACAACAACACGATTCAAAGCAGACGGAGAAATTTTCAAAGAAACAACAGTTTATGAATTTGATATCCTAGCACATCGTATTCGTGAACTTGCTTATCTGAATCGCGGCATTAGTATTTCCATCGTAGATGAACGCGGCGAAGAAACTCGCAAAAATACTTATCATTATGAAGGCGGTATTAAATCATACGTTGAACATATCAACGAAAAGAAAGAACCACTTCATGAAGCAATCGATTTAAAAGGTGAAAAAGATGGGATATCTGTTGAAATAGCTATGCAATACAACTCAGGCTTTTCATCAAATATTTTCTCTTTTGCAAATAATATCAATACCTACGAAGGTGGTACACACGAATCAGGGTTTAAAACTGCACTAACACGTGTGATCAATGATTATGCACGCAAAAATCATGTATTAAAAGATTCAGATGCTAATTTATCAGGTGAAGACGTTCGCGAAGGCTTAGTTGCCATTGTTTCTGTTAAACATCCTGATCCACAATTCGAAGGTCAAACGAAAACAAAATTAGGAAACTCTGAAGTAAGTGCTATTACAAATTCATTATTCTCTGAACGCTTTGAAAGATTTTTATTAGAGAATCCGACAGTTGCAAGAACAATCGTTGATAAAGGTTTAGTTGCATCTCGTGCACGTGTGGCGGCAAAGAAAGCCCGAGAAATGACACGACGTAAATCAGCATTAGAAGTATCAAGCTTGCCAGGAAAACTAGCAGACTGTTCATCTCGTCTTCCTGAAGAATGCGAAATTTACATCGTAGAAGGTGACTCTGCTGGTGGTTCAGCAAAATCCGGCCGTGATCGTCACTTTCAAGCTATTTTGCCATTGAAGGGTAAAATTTTAAATGTTGAAAAGGCACGTTTAGACCGCATTTTATCAAATGCTGAAATCCGAGCTATGATTACTGCAATCGGTACAGGGATTGGTGAAGAATTTGCTTTGGATAAGGCACGTTATCATAAAATTGTCATAATGACAGATGCCGATGTCGACGGAGCGCATATTAGAACTTTATTATTAACATTCTTCTTCCGCTTTATGCGACCACTTATTGAAGCTGGATATGTTTACATTGCTCAACCACCTTTATTTAAAGTAGCGCAAGGTAAACATGTAGAATATTGCTATAGTGATAAAGAATTACAAGAAATACTAGAACGCTTACCAAAGCAACCAAAACCAGGCATTCAACGCTATAAAGGTCTTGGTGAAATGGATGCGGAGCAGTTATGGGATACAACAATGGACCCAGAACACCGCGTTCTATTACAAGTTGAATTAGATGATGCCATTGAAGCAGATCAAACATTTGAACAATTAATGGGTGATGATGTTGAACCAAGACGTCAATTTATTCACGAAAATGCTGTTTATGTAGAAAACTTAGATATTTAGTTATTTTCGAAGGGAGGTCAGCACTTTGTCTGAAACAAACAACTCCGGCGTTAAAGGAGTAAATATTACTAAAACAATCAAAACTTCATTTTTAGATTATGCAATGAGTGTTATCGTTTCTCGTGCACTACCAGATGTTCGTGATGGTCTTAAACCAGTACAACGTCGTATTTTATATGGTATGCAAGAGCTAGGTAGTACCTCAGATAAACCATATAAGAAATCAGCTCGTATCGTTGGGGATGTTATGGGTAAATACCATCCACATGGTGACTCCTCAATCTATGAAGCAATGGTACGTATGGCTCAAGATTTTAGCTATCGCTATATGTTAGTTGATGGTCATGGTAACTTCGGTTCCGTTGATGGAGATGGCGCTGCTGCCATGCGTTATACAGAATCACGTATGTCTAAAATCGCGATGGAAATGCTACGCGATATTAACAAAGATACAATTGACTATCAAGATAACTATGATGGAAACGAAAAAGAGCCAGTCGTATTACCAGCTCGTTATCCAAACTTACTTGTCAATGGTGCATCAGGGATCGCTGTAGGAATGGCAACAAATATCCCACCACATCAATTAGGAGAAATAATTGATGGTGTTTTGGCCGTCTCAGATAATCCAGCTATTACAACAGAAGAATTAATGGAAATTATACCGGGTCCTGATTTCCCAACTGGTGGTATTATTTTAGGCAGAAGCGGTATCCGCCGTGCTTATGAAACTGGTCGTGGATCCATTGTAATCCGTGCTCGTGTAGAAATAGAACAAAAATCAAGTGGTAAAGAAGTCATCGTTATTCATGAACTTCCTTATCAAGTCAATAAAGCACGACTAATTGAAAAAATTGCAGAACTAGTACGAGATAAAAAAATCGATGGTATTACAAATTTACGCGATGAATCTGACCGTACAGGAATGCGTGTTACAATTGATGTTCGTAAAGATGCCAATGCAAATGTTGTATTAAATAACTTGTATAAACAAACAGCTATGCAATCAAGCTTTGGTGTTAATATGTTAGCTCTTGTCGGTGGACAACCAAAGGTATTGAACTTAAAAGAAGCTCTTTACCATTACTTAGAACACCAAAAGGTTGTTATTCGTAGACGTACAGAATTTGAATTACGTAAAGCTGAAAGTCGCGCTCACATTCTAGAAGGATTACGTATCGCACTTGACCATATTGATGAAATTATTAGTCTAATCCGTGCATCTCAAACAACTGAAGAAGCAAAAAATGGCTTGATGGAAAGATTTAATTTAAGTGAACGTCAAGCTCAAGCGATTCTAGATATGCGTCTACAACGCTTAACTGGTTTAGAACGAGATAAGATTGAAGGCGAGTATCAAGAATTACTAGCGCTAATAAAAGAATTAAAAGAAATTCTTGCAGATGAAGCAAAAATTCGTCAAATTATTCATGATGAATTACTAGAAATAAAAGAACGCTTTAATGATGCCCGTCGTACAGAAATTACTTCTGGTGGTTTAGAAATGATCGAGGATGAAGATTTAATTCCACGTGAAAATTCTGTGATTACAATAACACATAATGGTTATATTAAACGACTTCCAGCTAATACTTACCGTAGCCAACGTCGTGGTGGACGTGGTGTTCAGGGTATGGGAACACATGAAGATGACTTTGTAGAACACCTACTTTATACATCTACTCATGACACCATTCTTTACTTTACTTCTAAAGGGAAAGTGTTCAAAGCTAAAGGTTATGAAATACCTGAGTTTGGCCGCACAGCAAAAGGCTTACCGTTAGTTAATTTATTGAATGTAGATAAGGGAGAAAAGGTAACTGCTGTAATTCGTGTACCATCTTATGATGAAGATGCATACTTCGTCTTCACAACTCGAACAGGGGTTACAAAACGTACACCATTATCAAACTTTGCTAATATCCGTACTAACGGTTTAATTGCTATTTCACTACGTGAAGATGACGAATTAATCTCTGTGCGCCTAACGGATGGGCAAAAGGAAATTATTATTGGTACACACGATGGTATGCTAGTACGCTTTAATGAAGAGGATATCCGTTCAATGGGACGTACTGCAGCTGGTGTCCGTGGTATTCGATTAAGAGACGATGACTATGTTGTTGGCATGGAAATCGTCGAACCAGATCAAGAAATACTTGTAGTAACTGAAAAGGGTTACGGTAAACGAACTCCTGAAGCAGAGTATCGTCTACAAAATCGTGGTGGCGTAGGCATCAAAACTTGCCAAATTACTGATAAGAACGGACCTCTAGTAGCCGTAAAAACAGTTGATGGGCAAGAAGATATTATGCTAATGACGATTAACGGTATGTTAATTCGTATGGATATTGATGATATTTCTGTTACTGGACGGAGCACTCAAGGTGTTCGCCTAATTCGCCTATCTGATGATGAATTAGTTGCAACTGTAGCAAAAGTTAAAAAAGAGTCTGATGAAGAAATTGAGTTAGATGAATTAGAAGTAGCTGAAGAAGTTGAATCAACTGAAGAGACTACAAATGATAACGAAACTTCAGAAGAATAATTAATAGATATCATTACTTTCTAGATTAGAAAAAAGGAACGCATTTAGCGTTCTTTTTTTCTTTGTATTAAATTCTCTTTGTGGGAAAAGTAAGCTAAGCAAGGCCCCACACGAACGTAGTGTTGCTAAGTTGAAGCTAGCAAAGCGATTCAGACTTCACAGGAGGAGGATTGTTGCTTGCCTGCGGAAAGGGTCCGTCTGTAACGGAAACGATAAGCTTATCATTTATTCAAATCAAGAGTATAATGCCGAAATTTTTAACTAGAAAAGTATTTATGAAATGGATTCATTTATAATTTTTTATGGATTGAATCGAATGATGTTTAGTAAATAGTAAAGTAACTATTACAATTAAAAAAAAATTCAGTTACAATAAATCTAATATTATTAATTCCGAAGGGGGGATTTGTTTGGATACTAAATTAGTGAAAGTGTCCGATTTACGTTTAGGTAGCGTTATTGCAAAAGATATTATAGCTAACACTCAATTTCCTATTATATATAAAAATACTAAAGTTACACGGGATCATTTGCCAGTATTAAAAGCCTTTCAAATTTCCCAAGTGCCAGTATTAACTTCTTCTATCGAATTAAAAAAAGCTAATAAACAGGAAGTTGCAACTACGTCTAGTGAACAAAGAGAAACAATAGAAGAAGCATACATAACATCATTTGAAAGAAAATACATCGATGTAGTAGAAAAGTTTAAAATGGAGTTTTTAAATTGGGAGTCTGGTAGTAAGGTAGATATCACAAAAGTTAGAACAAACATTTTACCGTTAATTCATGATGTTTTAGAAAATCGAGAAAAAATATTTATATTGAATGAGTTCTCAGATAGCAAAAACTATATTCATCATCACTCTGTAGCAATTAGTTTAATCTGTGCAGTTATTGCACAAAAAATGGGCTATGGTAAAGGGGACGTTATCCAAATTGCTATAGCAGGCGCAGTTGCAGATTGCGGGATGGCGAAAGTTGGAAAGAAAATAAGGGAGAAAAATGGTCCTTTAACAGAATATGAATTTAAGGAGATTCAGGAGCACCCTTATTATAGCTTGCAAATGGTCAATAGTATTTCAATTCTTAAATCAGATATGAAAATTGCGGTATATCAACATCATGAAAGATTAGATGGTAGTGGTTATCCAAGAGGCGACAAGGGAAATGCAATCTCAATATATGCCCATATTATTGCAGTAGCAGATGTATTCCATGCAATGACTTGTGAAAGAGTATATCGTACAAAAGAGTCCCCATTTAAGGTATTAGAAATGATACGGGAATCCGAATTTGGAAAATTTAACATTAAAGTTGTGCAAGCGTTATCCACTTGTGTAGCGGACTTAGCATTAGGAACAAAAGTAGAACTTTCAAATGGTTTAGAAGGATCTATTGTATTTACTAACAAAACAACAGAAACAAGACCTGTAGTTAAATTAGACGATTCAAATGATATTATCGATCTTGTAAAAAATAGAAGTATATATATTGAACGTTTAATTTTATGATAAATAAAGGATTCTTTACTATAATACAGATAGTGTTAAGTCTTCTATTTATAGCAAAAGAATCTTTTATTCTCTTTATGAAAAATATATATTGACATCATCTGATTTAATAGATATACTTTATAAGTCGCTAACAAGTGACAATCAAAAATTATATTAATCTTTTGAAAAAAACTCTTTTAAAAAGATGTTGACAACGAAAGATTATAATGATATAATAATTAAGTCGTTAAGATGACGACAAGATATGAACCTTGAAAACTGAACAAGCAAGACGTTAATCAATAAACTTTGATCACTAACTTCTGTTAGTGACAAGGACAAAAATAGATATCATCTTATAGATGATACGCTAGCAAAGCTAATGAGCTTTCAAACTTTACTTTTATGGAGAGTTTGAT
>NZ_JBIWGZ010000010.1:0-83012 GCF_044763875.1 Rummeliibacillus sp. NPDC094406
CAGTTTTGAGAGAACAATCTCAATAGTCTAGTAATGATGGCAAAGAGGTCACACCTGTTCCCATGCCGAACACAGAAGTTAAGCTCTTTAGCGCCAATGGTAGTTGGGGGCTGTCCCCCTGCGAGAGTAGGACGTTGCTAGGCACACTTAAAGCACAACTGATTATTCAGTTGTGCTTTTTTCATTTTTTGAAGTTGATTTTGTTATAATACATATAGAACAGATTTGAGGAATTAAATGTTTATTCAAATTGAACTAAATATAGACGTCCCTATATATGCTCAATTAACACAACAAATCATTGAAGGTATTGCTAATGGAGACATAAAATCAGATGAATCGTTACCTTCTGTATGTGCACTTGCTGCCGATTTAGGTGTAATATGCATACAGTTAATATGAGCTATTATGGATTAGAGAAAAAAGGGTTGATTTCAACTCTGCCGAAATCTGGTGCGATTGTGAATGCATTTGGTAAGATGAAAAAAATTTAATGAACAACAGTTAGACTATGTGGAGAAAATGCTACGCCCAGTGGTAGCCGAAGTATTGTTAATGGCTAGAAATGAGTGACTTTGAAGGATTAATTCAAAGGATTATGAAAAAATTCCACTAGGAGGTTTAGCTATGATTGGTTTTTGGATTTCTATTGTTATGTTATGTTTTACAGGGCTAGTTCAAATATTTATCCCTTATATGTTAAAAAAGACAGTTGTATTTGGCGTTACGATTCCTGCTTCACATATTGAAGACAAATCAGTTATTCAAGCTAAAAAAATCTATAGTATAGCTGTAGCGAGTATTTTGCTCTTGTTTTTAGTTGGTTATAGCATTTGGTCAATTCTAGTAACTCATAGTGAAGACCTTCGAGTCATTGTTGGTACAGCATTAATGTTCCTCTTAATGATAGTAAGTATGCTATTCTATGCATTTTTTCATCAAAAATTGCGAGTGAAAAAACAACAATGGGGAGTCAATTTAACAGAAGTGAAAGTAGTGGACACATCATTAAGTGGGCAAGATAAGATGCTGCCACTTTCATATTTTATAAGTTTAGCTTTTGTTCCATTAATACTAATCATTTACACGTACTATCAGTATGCTTTACTACCTGAACAAATTCCTACACATTGGGGACCAAGTGGAGACCCTGATGCTTTTACGGAGAAGAATCGCTTTTCAGTAATTTTGTTACCACTTTTAATGTTCTTTATGCAAATTTTATTTGCTACTTTAACTGAAGGAACAAAGCGTTCTGGTATTAAGATAAGTGCGATTAATCCTCAAATATCAGCTTATAAACAATTGGAGAAAAGGAAATATACCAGTTGGTTTATGTTTTTGACAGCTTTTCTTATTACTATCTTATTTACCTTTCTACAGCTAACAACTATTCATCATGGTATTGTAGGGGAAGGTATTATGCTGACTATATTTATAACATTTATAGTAGTGACTATTGTAGGTAGTATTATTTTTTCTGTAAAAGTTAGCAGTTTAGAGGAAGTTGGTAATGATTCAAGCTTTCCAGATGGTATTACGGACGTAGATGATGATCGCTATTGGAAAGGTGGATTAATGTATTTTAATAAAGAAGATCCATCACTTTTCGTTGAAAAAAGATTTGGAATCGGTTGGACGATTAATTTTGCTAGACCAATGAGTTATTTAATAGTATTTATGCCAATCATAATCATCCTCTTAATAGCATTTTTAACATAGACTCTGTTTTATGATATTGTTGATTTTAGGGAATGGATTATACTTGGCAAAAGGCAGCGACTCCTGCGGGAAAGCAAGACAGATTAGACCCCTGAGCGTAGCGAGGAAGTTGATCGATTGGCCCGCGGAAAGTGTCCACCTGTAGCTAAAATATTAAAATATCAACAGTCGAATAAACAAAGCCTCGACATAAAGAGAGCTGGTGGGTATAGTCTCACCAGCTCTTTCGCTATAATGGAAGAAAAAACCGGGAATGGAGCGACCACAGTGTCCAAAATTTTAATCGTAGATGATGATAAGAATATTTTAGATTTAGTAAGTATTCATTTAACACAAGCAGGTTATCAAGTGTTGAAAGCTGAAAATGCTATTCAAGCACTAAGTATTTTAGAAACAGAGATACCTGATTTGGCAGTAGTAGACGTGATGATGCCAGGAATGAACGGCTATGAACTGATAAAACGTTTACGTGAGAAATTAGATTTGCCTGTATTATTATTATCGGCAAAAGGAGAATTAGAGGATAAGGAGAAGGGATTCATAGCTGGTTCAGATGATTATATGGTGAAGCCATTTGCACCAAAAGAGTTATTATTCCGTATCGCAGCAATCTTACGTCGATATGATAAACCAAGTGACGCTATACTTCGGGTAGGCTCCGTTACAGTTAATCGAAAAAGTTTTGAAGTATCTGCTGGGCAAAGTACCTTGCTCATGCCACTAAAGGAATTTGAGGTATTTACATTACTTGCATCCCGCCCAAATCAAGTCTTCGAAAGAGCAGATATTATGGAAAAAGTTTGGGGCTTTGATTATGAAGGAGATGAGCAAACATTAAATACGCATATAAAACGAATTCGTGAACGACTAGCAAAAATTGAGACAGATGTAGAAATCGTAACAATACGAGGAATTGGCTATAAGTTAGAGGTACATAGCCAATGAAATCTTTGTATAGTAAGTTTTTATTAGCGACAATTTTAATTATGATTTTTAGCTCTATCGCAGGCTTTTTAATAACGAACACATACTATCATCAAGTGACAAAGCAAAAAAATGATGCAAAAAACGTAGCAATTGCACAGTCGATTATTAAACATATTAATGAAGTACCAGACCTCAATTTAGATCATTATTTAAAAACAATCGGCGATGTGGGATACCAAATTTATATTGTAGAAGACAATAAAAAGCATAAGTTTTATGGAGGAAATTATCGTGTTAAGGATCTACCTGACTCTACTATTCAAATTGTGCTAGATGGTGAGATTTATCATGGTATGCGGGATTTCCCTAGAGAAACCTTTGTAACAGGCTTCTTTGCGAATTATATGTCTAATACAGTCGGTGTTCCATTCCAATATAATCATCAACACTATGCGATGTTTTTAAGACCAGACATTAAACTGTTATTTAATGAAGTACATACAATTATGGGTGGATGGACTCTCTCTATGGGAATTATTAGTTTAGTAGCGATGTTGTTTTTTGCGAAATTATTAATTAGACCCATTACAGAACTCACTGCAGCAACAAAACGTATTGCAAATGAACGATTTGATACGCCACTAAAAATTGGGAGGCAAGATGAAATCGGACAACTGGCAACAAGTTTTAATACGATGATGGGTCAATTACAAGAAAATGATTTGATGCGTAAAGAATTTATTAGCAATGTTTCGCATGATTTTCAGTCACCGTTATTAAATATTCAAGGGTATGCAGGATTGTTAAAATCAGAGTATATAACTGATGAGCAGCGCCAAAATTACGCTTCTATTATTCAAACTGAAACACATCGATTATCGACACTAACGAAGCAGCTATTATTATTAACCTCACTTGATCAATCAACGCGCAGAATGGAGAGAAAGGCGTACTCACTTGATCGGCAACTAAAAGCGACGATACAAAAGTATCGTTGGTGGTTGGAAGAAGAGGGTATTAATCTTTCGATGACTTTAGAGCCAACTACTTTTAATGGTGATGTTGGCTTGTTAGAAAATGTTTGGGAGAATTTATTGACCAATGCGATTAAATATAATCGTCCAAATGGAGATATTCAAGTATCATTGACATCGTCTGATCATGAGGTGACTGTTCGTATACAGGATACAGGAATTGGCATGAGTGATGTGACAAAGAAACAGTTATTTGACCGTTTTTATCGTGCAGATGAATCACGTACAAAAGACGGAACTGGACTTGGCTTATCTATTGTAGAGCAGGTTATTCATTTTCATGAAGGACATATCGAGGTGGAAAGTGAGCTTGGTGAGGGGACAATCTTTATCATCATACTTCCGAATTTGTAATGTGGCGTTCATAGAGCGTTCATATTGACAGTATATATTTACATCATAGTATTAAAAATCTGAAATCTATGGAGGTAAATAGTATGGAAAGAAAATGGGGAATCCGTTTAATTCGTTTAGCTGCAATCTTTGGTTTAATCGGTGCAATGTTAGGCTCACACATGGCTGGCTCAGGCAGCTATCAATTCCGTCCAATTCATGCACATATTTTAGTCGTTGGATGGTTATCCGTTTTTGCATGGGGAATTTTCTATAGCGTATTTAAAATAAAGTCGGCTAAATTAGTAGCTGCTCATGGTTGGACAGCAATTATTGGCTCAATCGGATTAACAGTAGGTATGTGGCTAAACACTTTAAAACCATTTGGTATTAACGATACATTTGCACTACTGTTTTATATTATTGGTGGCACAATACTGTTAATTAGTTTTGGGTTATTTATTCTCTCAACCTTTATGATTGATTCTAGCTCTAATAGAGATTAGTGGTTGTGTATAAAAATCATTAAAGAGAAAAAAGATGGTTTGCTATCCTACTAATTTGGATTATTGCTACTTCAGCATTGTCGCTGCAATATTCGCCGTATCAATACACAACCAGTAATGGAACTTCGTGCATTTGGTTTTGCTGTAGCAATTGTTGTACTTGTAGATACATTCCTTGTACGTCCGATTGTTATCCCAGCGCTCATTGTAATACTTGACAAATTTGGCTACTGACCAAAAAAATTGAAACATGATTAATCATTAGAATTTAAAAGCCTGAATGGAAATAACAATTCCATTCAGGCTTTTTGTTAGAGAAAATTTCTAAATTCACTAGAAGTTTCCTTGAAATATTATTTTACAGTAAAATCTTTCACTTCATGAGCATGCAGGCCTTCATCATTTTCGACATGCAGTTTTAGTTGATATGATCCTGCTTGTGTAAATGTATGTTTCCCTTCATATGTGCCATTAGAAGTTTCTTCTAAAGTAATCCATGTTGGTTTACCACCCTTGAATTGTGGAAGAACTTGATAATGTACACTTGCCTTAGATAATGCTTTGCCATCATGTTTTAAAGAGACGCTTAGATTAATCTCTTTGTCTTTCGCTACAGTATGCTTATGATTGTATGTGATGGCTACATCATGATGATGATCATGTTCTTCTGTAGCTGATTCAGTTGTGGATTTATGGTCATTGTGTGTAGCATGTTCTGAAGATGTGGCATCTTTTGCAACAGTCATATCTGCGTTTGGCATTGCATGTCCACCATCTTTTGCAGAAATATGTGCTGTGATTTTATATTTACCTGTATCTTTTACATCATAAGAAGCAACGTATGCATCATCTTGTAGTTTTGCTGTCACCATTTTATCAGAATTTGTGTCATTGTTTTTAACTTCAAATGCTACATCTTCAGCATTTGTAACAGCTTTACCATCTTGTGTTACATCAACTTTTAATTCAACTTTGTCGCCAATTTTTGCTGTTTCAGGAACAGTTAAAGTCGCCTTTATTGGTGCTGCTTCTTTTTTCGTATCGTTTGTTGTATTTGTGTTATTATTACAGGCTGCAAGAGCAGCAGTTGTTGCTAATGCCATGAATAACATTGCCATTTTTTTCATTTAAAAAACTCCCTTCTAGTTGCATAAATCATTGTAGCAAAATAAGAAAGGGAGTTTGCGAAATAAGTGTGAAGTCGTGCTATTTAGCTGGCCTTTTTTGTAAAATGGTTGGTAATGTCATGCCCACTAATACTAAAACAATACCACCTACTTGAAGCAACGTTAGGTTTTCGTGAAGTACAATGACAGAAGCAATAATAGCGACTGGAAGCTCCATCGCACTTAAAATAGATGCTAGTCCCCCTCCAACTTTAGGAACGGAGATAGTAAATAGTAGTATCGGTAAAATGATTCCGAAGAAACCAAGAGCTAGACCAAAGTATAATAGTTCAGATCCAAATAATTTCCCGTTAATCATAATTTCTGGTGCTTGGAATACACAAACAATGAGCATAGCAAAGAATGACATAATCGTCATACGACCAATTGTTGATATTCCCTCAACTGGTTTTGAATTGAATTGCATAAAGCAAGCAAAGCTAAGTGCTGATGCCAGACCAAATGCCCATCCACGCCAATCAAGACCACTTAAATCCACATCTAGAATTCCTGCGGCTAAAATTGTACCGATGACAAGAAATACAACGGAGATTAACTCACTACGTGTTGGTCGACGGCGACGAATGATGCAATCTAAAAATAGACCAATCCATGTAAATTGAAATAGCATAACAACTGCAAGGGAAGCAGGTAGGTAGTGTACAGCTTGTCCATAAACAATCCCTGTGTTCCCAGTTAATAATCCAGAAAGCATAATTATTAAAAAGCCTTTTCCAGTTAACTTCGGTAAAGAACGTTGAGTAATGATGAATAAGACTAATGCAAGCAAGAAACCGATTACATATTGGCTAGTAACAGCTTCCTTCGTTTCAAAGCCATGTTGCATAGCAACTTTGATGATTGTAGATAAAATTCCATATGAGCTCGATCCAATAACAATCAGCAATGGATATATTAAATTTTTGTTCATATTAACACTCCTGAATATAAAAATACTAAAGAAGAATTATAACATGAATAGCAATTTTCTTAGAACAAAACGCTATTTTGTGTTTTTTTACTTCAACCATCATAGCAATTCAAATTATAATGAAAAAGGACATATGTCCAAAAGGGAGATTTTATATGAAAGTCATAGAGGATTCAGTTTTACTCCACGGAAAATTAACTGAATATAAGTTTCAGCAAATTTTTACTGATGTTGATGTACTGCCGTTTGTCCTTCAAAAGTACAAGGCGGGGGAGATTTTACTCCATGAAGGAACAGATTTACATTCACTGCTCTACCTAGTTGAAGGAAAAGTAAAGGCTACTTCAAGTGTAGAGACAGGGAGATCTTTATTATTACGTTTTAACCATCCACTTGCCATTATTGGTGATATAGAATTGGTGCGTCATGTGCCAGTACAATCCCAAATAACAGCAGTGACAGATTGCTTATGCATCGCATTATCCTTTGACTATATTTACAACTTCGAGATGAACAATTCATTGTTTTTAAAGAATCTTTTGAGTCATTTAAGCTATAAGTTACAAACAAGTACAACCGCTTCTCGTGTTAATTTACTTGCATCGGTGGAAAATCGTTTTGCAAGCTATTTATTGTCAACAACAACGCCAGATAATGAGTTTGGCTTAGAGTTACAAACGACGAATATAGGGGAAATTGCTGATTTGCTTGGTACGACACATCGACATTTAAATCGAGTGATTCGTGATTTATGTGAACGAGGGGTTATCGAAAAAAGTCGACGAGCTATTCGTATATTAGATGAGCAAGTACTAGAGGAAATGTCACAGGGGATTCGGTATGAATAAAATATGGTAATTTTCTATCTTTTGTATTAACATTAAACATATTATTAATAAAGGTAGGTAAAGATGAAAAAAATTATCGTAACATTTCTTACATTAGCTTGTCCAATTTTCTTAGTTTTAAGTAATCAGTTTGTAGCATCAGCTGTAAGTTCTCCTTCTAAACCTTTGATTACAGTGAAGGCTACAAGTACAACTAAGATTAGCATCTCTTATAAAAAGGTAAAGGGAGCAACTTCTTATCAGATCTATCGTGCTAATTCAAAAAGTGGTAATTATAAACATATAGTTACAACGAAAAATACTTCCTATACCAATAGCAAATTAAAATCTTCTACAAAGTACTATTATAAAGTTCGTGCCATAAAAAAGGCAGGGAAGAAAACATACTATAGTAAATATTCAACAGTAAAATCTGCAAAAACATTTATACCATATGCCAAATATGCAGGTACATATAAAGTAGGTAAAGATATTGCCGCTGGAGAGTACATGATTTTCGGTAAGAATATATACTATGAAATATCAAAAGAACCATCAAATTTCGAAGCAATTCTTACAAATGATTTTGTGTACAATCAAGCATATGTTCGTTTATCAAAAGGACAATATTTTAAGCTAGTTGACTATGGTACAGGTGCTTACTTTATCCCTTCTTCAAAAGTAAAACATACGCTTTCCTCATCTGTTAAAAAGCCAGGTATGTATAAAATAGGTACGGATTTAAAAGCGGGTACTCATAAAATTTCATTTGGTAGCTACTATGAGGTAATCAATAACTCTTCAATTTTAAATCTCGATGCAATCGAATATAATGGCGAAATTAATGGAACCGAGTATGTAAAAGTGAAAAATGGCCAGTTTTTAAAGATTACACCGTCCTATTAAGAAATAGTTATGTAGAAAAGTAAACTGCTCTAAAAAAATAGAGCAGTTTAACAAAAGGATTATAGATGTTTAATGTTTAAATCGTTATGGGATGACTTCTAGATTCAGCTAGAGTCATCCTTTTTAATTTGATTATTTTTAATCTGGAGAACAAGAGACAAGCAATTTAGGCTGTCTTTTGTAAAATTCAGCGTATACAGCTAGTAGGAATTAAACTTCTTTTACCATATGATCAAATTCTTCACCAATAATCATCCAGGGTTCTGCGTAAGTGAAGCTCATTTTTTCGTATAAGTGACGAGCTCGTTCTTTTTGTTTTTCCACGCTTAAGGATACTTTGTGGTAGCCTTTTTCTTTAGCTATTATATCAGCATATTTTAATAATGTTGTGCCAACGCCATGACCTCGGAAGTGTGGGGCTGTGCAGATTGTGTCGATATAGAATTCGTCTGAACGTGCTTCGACTTCAATTGTTTGAATTTCTGCGCCTTTAGAGACTAACCAATTTTCAAGGTTGCCATCTAATGTAGGTGCTTTGTCTCCGCCATATACAACCATAATGCCAGCGATTTCACCAGTGATTTCAGCGATATATGTGTTCTTATAAGAATGTCTATTATCTGTGCGTTTAAATAGAACTTCCAATTCATTTAGAATAGCTCGAGGTTCATCTTCACCTGTAAGTCGATTTGCAATTTCATCAATAGCATCTACGATTAAAGGTGCAACAAATGGTGCGTCTGCTAATTGAGCAGGTCTTACAGTAATGTCCATTTTTTATCAATCTCCTTCAGAAGATAGTATAACAGAGGACGTAAATATTTGCTTAGACTAGACATAATTTGAAGAATTTATCCAATTAGGAGTGTATTTTTTCGCATCTTATGATTTATTACCTAAATTATTTCGTAAGTTACTTTTGCGTTGTCAGACTTCATGGTACGATAGAAGGAAGATATGTGTGAAGGAGTTTGTAAATGTTAGAGTCCAAAAAAGAATTCGTTCTCGTCTATGGGGATGCATTTGTTGATTTTATAGCTAATGATACTACGAATACGTCGTTTACTAAGTTTTTGGGTGGAGCAACTGTCAATGTGGCTGCAGGTATCAGCCGAATAGGTGCTCCTTCTGCATTGATTACCGTAACAGGGGATGATGAAACATCTGAGTTCGTTCGTCATGAACTAGATCACGAAGGCGTCATCATGAATTATGCACAAATCATTCCTGAAAAGCGAGTAAGTGGAGTCCATGTTCATTTAACTGAAGGAAATGAACGTATTTTTACGAATTATATTGATGATACGCCAGATCTTCAAGTAGAGACAGAACATTTACAAGAAGAGGCTTTCAGACGTGCCTCTATCTTTAATCTTTGCTCTAATACCATGTTCCATCCTATCGCTTTAGAAACAACAAAGGCTGCAGTTGCTTTAGCGAAAAAACATTCTGTGCTTGTGGCAATGGATGCGAATATTCGTCCACTTCGCTGGGAAAGTGCTCAAGTTTGTCAAGATACCATTGCATCTTTCTTAAAAGATGCAGATTTATTGAAACTGGCAGATGAAGAACTGTTCTTCTTAACGCAAACAGATAATTTGGAAGATGGTATTCAAGCTCTGAAACAATTTGATATTCCATTAATCATGATAACTGTTGGTGCACAGGGTGCATATGTTGTGTTTAATGATGAAATTAAACATGTTCCTTCTATTAAAATTGACTGTGTAGATACAACGGGTGCAGGCGATGCATTTATGGCAGGGGTTCTTCGTCAAGTTCACTTATATGGCATACCTAAGACAATGGAAGAAGCTTATGACTATGTATACTTTGCGAATCATTTAGGAGCTTATACAGCAACAAAAGCAGGGGCTATTACAGCAATGCCACATTATGAAGAAATCAAAGAATTACTTCACGAAGAGGGATAAAGATGGAGAAAAATTATCAGGAATTAGTAAATAATCAAATTTTCTTTGGTGGAGCAGCCGATGCTGAAGAAGCCATTGCAAACGAAAGCATTGATGTAGTAATTGATTTACGATTAGTAGAACCAGGAGAAGTAAATTATAAGCGAATTCATGCACCCATTGCAGATGAGGAAGCGGAAATTGCACCATCCATCGAGCATGCAATAAGTGAAGTTATGAAAGCTTATCATAATGGCGAAAAGGTTTTCTTCCATTGCGGAAGTGGAAGTGGCCGAGCTGGTACTATTGCAACGGCAACTTTGCTAGAACTTGGACAAGCGAAAACGGTGGAGGAAGCAGAGCAAAAAGCAAAAGCAATCCGCCCAAAAGTAAATGTACGCGAACCGATGAAAAAAGCACTACAACAAATTTATGAGTAATACAAAATAAGTAGTTGTTATTATAAAAAGAGAAAAAGGAGTTGTACGTATACGTACAACTCCTTTTTAATGAGGATTATTTTATATAAAAGAGAAATATAGCGATTTATAGCGATATTTCCTGGGGAATTATAGAGAATCGATACGGAATTTATGGGAATCCATCAATTGATGTCAATGTATAAGTTACTCTGATTTATCATTTTGTGTTGCTTTATTTTCTTCTCGAGTACATATATATAATGAGCCATTTGGTTGAAGTTGTGCATAAAATACGTCTTCAATATTTTCAATATTTTTTTTCTTCAGCTTTTTCATTAACAAATCCTCTGTTAAGTTTAATTCTTCCATTGTATTCCATACAATATGTCCATCAGCGATAACTTCTACAGGAATGTGTGGTGGTATCGAAACATCTGCTTTTACATCTTGTTTGGTAGCTGATTGTTCAGCTGGTTTTTTTAAGATACTAAGTTGACCATTAGTTTCTAATATTGCATAGTGAACGTCTTGTATAGAAAAAACGGATTGTTCTCGAAGCATCATTAGAAGGTCATCCATATGAAGTTTGGAAGTCTTCAATGCTTGAACCGAAATCTCACCGTTTTTAATAATAACAGTTGAACTACCATCTAATATATCACGCATTTTAGTGGAATTAAGTGTAATTTTAGTGGCAATCATTGTAAGGATGGTCCACCATATTAGAGAAATAAGGCCATCGATAAAGGGAGTTTCCTTCTGTGAAGCAATGTCGGCCGCCGTAGAACCAATGGTAATACCAGTTATATAGTGGAAAAATGTTAGCTGACTTAATTGTTTTTTACCGAGTAAACGAGCTAATAACAGTAGTACTACAAATGAAATTGTGGTTCGAAGCATCATCTCCCAGAAGTTCAATTCAAAAAAGTTCTCCATTTTTTTAATTCCTCCTCTTTCTAATCGTACTTAGTATGAACATTAAAAAAGAGGATATTCTCATATTAAATAATAATTATTGTTGGAAAATTGTTATAATTAGTACACCAATTTCAAAATATAAAGGAAGTGCAAAATCGATCATGTCAACGACAATGGCAAGGCAAGCATTAGGAAATCCTATTTATCCAGTGATGGTAGCAATCGGCGTTTGTCATTTATTTAATGATACATTGCAGGCTGTAGTACCTGCGATGTTTCCAGTTTTAGAAAAAGAAATCGGTTTAACATTTACACAATTGGGGTTAATAACATTTGTGTTGAATATGGTATCTTCTGTATTACAACCAGTTGTTGGTTTTTTCAGTGACCGCAATCCAAAGCCATATGCTCTGCCTTTAGGAATGTCTTGTACATTTGTTGGTCTTGCGGGTGTTGCTATATCTTCAAATTATTGGATGATTCTTTTGTCTGTCATCTTTTTAGGGTTAGGTTCTGCTATTTTCCACCCCGAAGGTTCAAAAGTTAGTTTTATGGCGGCAGGTCCAAAACGTGGACTATCTCAATCCATTTATCAAGTTGGTGGAAACTCTGGACAAGCGTTAGCCCCACTGATTAGCGCGTTTGTTCTTGTGCCATTTGGTCAAATTGGAGCAGCCTGGTTTTTAATTGTTGCAGCTGTTGGCATTCTTCTGCTATCAAGAATTTCTGTGTGGTATAAACAACAATTAGAAGAAGAAAGTGTCTCGAAAACGAAAAAAGTATTGGTTTCTAATTTACCTACTTTAACGAAAAAACAAATTGGAATTGCCATTGGTTTATTAATGGCTGTAATTTTTATCCGCTCATTTTATGTTACCAATATGACGAACTTTTATATCTTTTATTTAATGGACAAATATCATTTAACGATTCAAAAAGGGCAATTACTGATCTTCATCTTTCTTGCAATTGGAGCTGTTGGAACATTTTTTGGCGGCCCAATGGCAGATCGCATGGGGAGAAAAAATGTTATCTTGCTATCATTTCTAGTTCCAATGCCTTTTGCGCTAATGTTGCCATATATCCCTTTATGGTTAGTCGTAGTCTTCCTTGCTGTTATCGGATTTTTCATCATGCTGAGCTTTTCTGTAACGGTTATTTATGCTCAAGAATTGGTGCCAAGTAAAGTTGGTACTATGGCTGGTTTAACAGTAGGACTTGCCTTTGGTATGGGGGCGATTGGTTCAGTAGTTATTGGCATGATGATGGACCATTATGGTGTTTTGGATACGATGATTTTTATATCAGTATTACCCATTTTAGCATTTGTTGCCTTTTGGCTTCCGGCGGATCATAAAACAGCATAAGAATTTGAAAATAAAGTTGCGATGAAAAACGGAATATTTTTCTTCGGAGCTTTTTTTTCTTAAAAAATACAATTAAACCACTTCTATTTAATAAAAATGATTCCAATGAAAGTTTTCAACAGAAAAAGCATAGGATAAGCAGTATGAACAAAATGGAAGGTGGAATCCTATGAATCATCAAAAAGTTCATCCAATACGACTATTCAATCCATTACGTGTTATCACAGTGATAGGTAATGGTAAGATAGCTGCTTCGCCGAATTACGTTCAACTTCAAGTAGAAGTAATTACGAATGGAAAAGAGGTAAGTTCGGCAGCTCAAGAAAATGCGGCAATTATGAATCGAGTTATTCAATCTCTTATAGCATTAGGAATTCCGAGAGAGGATATTCAAACGGCATCTTATAATGTTTCACCAAATTATGATTACATCGAGGGTAAACAAGTTTTTAGAGGATATGAAGTAACCAATGCGATAACTGTAAAGGTAAGGGATATGAATCAAGTGGGAACCGTCATAGATACAGCAGTAAAAAGTGGTGCAAATCGTGTTTCGAGCATTCAATTTAAAATTGACCATGAAGAACATTATTATCAACAGGCTTTATCTTTGGCCCTTCGAGATGCACAAATGAAAGCAAATACAATAGCTGAGACAATGCACTTAACTATTCCACCACAACCAATCCAGGTTTTCGAAGAAAGTACTTCGGAGCCTGTATTATACAAATCAGCTGCTATGGCAAGTCAGAATATTACAACACCAATTGAACAAGGTCTAATTACAATTAGTGCAACATTAAGAGTGAAATTTCAATACTAATCCTCATACAAATTAGTTCTATATTTTTTTTAAATGATTACACTAAAATATAGGACAGACTAAACAAGGTGGAGATGACATGGCAAAGAGAATGGGCATTATAGCTCTGATGTTATTTGGAGTTTATGCTGTAGGGATGTATCTTTATATTTTTCATAGCGGTAGTGGTGAAATTCCAGCAGCATTGAAGGGGACTGTTGCAGACCCAGCAGTATTTATGTCTCATCATGAGTTGTTGTTGAGTGGGGAATATTCGAAAATTAGAAACTATCTCTTTTTTGTGGCTACACCATTAGAATGGCTTATTTATTTATTTATTTTACTCGCTGGACTTTCAAAGTTGTTTGAAAAATGGTCTGTTTCGCGGGCTAAATCGACACTTTTCCAAACAATTATTTATGTGTTTTGGTTATCACTTCTCATGTATGTCGTGTTATGGCCTTTAGATTATTATAGATATCACTTAAGTAAAGACTATGGCATTAGCACTCAGACTTTCCCTTCTTGGATGAAGGACGGTTTAATTGACTTTGGTGTTAATTATGTAACATCTGTATTAGTTATGTCGGTTGTCTATTGGCTTATTAAAAAAAGCACAAAGAGATGGTGGCTATATGCTTGGCTGTTATCCATTCCTTTTTCAATTTTCGTCATGTTTGTGCAACCAGTAGTGATAGATCCTTTATATAATGATTTCTATCCACTGCAAAATAAAGAATTAGAAGCTAAAATTCTCGCGTTAGCAGACCAAGCCAATATTCCTTCAGACCATGTCTATGAAGTGAATATGGCAGAAAAGACGAATGCTATGAATGCGTATGTTACTGGAATAGGAAGTAATTCACGAATTGTGTTATGGGATACAACATTAAATCGATTAACCGATCGAGAAATTCTTTTCATCATGGCACATGAGATGGGGCATTATGTAGAAAAACATATTTATATCGGAATAGCTTGTTATATACTTCTATCATTTGTTGGTCTTTGGCTAGCAGCGAAAATGATGAATTGGATCATCGCACGTTATGGAAAAGCATTAAAAATCAGCAAAATAAGCGATCTTCGTTCGATGCCATTGTTTTTACTCGTTACCTCTTTTCTGCTGTTTGCATCAAGCCCATTGTCGAATTATATTTCGAGATATCAGGAGTCAAGAGCTGATCAGTATGCAATCGAATTAACTGGAGACCATCAAGCTGCTGTTACTTCATTCCAAAAACTTACGAAGGCTGGATTAAGTGAAGTGAATCCGCCATTACTTGTGAAATGGTTCCGCTATACGCACCCACCAATGTTAGAAAGAATATATAAGGTAGTTGATAAAAATGAAGATTTAGTACCAGAGAAAAAGGAAGAACGGAAAAGAAATAAATAAAAAATAAAAGGCTGATCAAGAGTAGTCATTTTAACTCTTGATCAGCCTCTTTTATTATCTATGCACATAGTTAAATGGTTACATTTTTTGAATAATCGCATTGTTTTGTAAGAAAAATATGCAATGATAAAATAATGACTAGAAAAAAGTATCGGAAGGAGAAGTTCTATATGAAGTTGGCTATTTTTGGAGCAACTGGAAGGGTTGGCGGCGAAATAGTACGCCTGGCATTGCAAGATGGACATGAAGTGATCGCACTTGTACGGACACCAACAAAATTAAAGAATTTTGGTCATATAACAATTCTTCAGGGAAATGTATTTAATGAAGAAGATATTGAAAATACAGTTATTGGTGCCGATGTAGTAATTAGTGCATTAGGTACAGATAGATCAACAACCTTATCAGAAGGTATTCCACATATTATTTCCACGATGAAGAAACATCATATAAAAAGAATCGTCACTATAGGAACGGCGGGAATCTTAGATAGCCGTACGGAACCTGGAAAATTCCGATTTCAATCAAGTGAATCAAAACAGAAATTAACATTTGCTGCTGAGGAACACGCCAAAGTGTATAAAATGCTAGCAGAATCAAATGTAGATTGGACAATCGTATGCCCAACCTACTTACCAGACGGTGAAGCAATAGGAAAATATCGAATAGAAAAAAATAAATTACCTTTGAATGGGGAAAAGATAACAGTAGGTGATACTGCCAAATTTGCGTATGAAGAATGCTTCAAACAACAATTCTTATATACAAGGGTAGGGCTCGCTTATTAAGGAACAGAAGCAGATGGGGAATGAGGAGAGTACATGAAAAAAAGTCATAAAGCTGCAATGGTTGCTTTATCTTTGGGCTTTGCATTAGTGAAATTTTCCAAAAGTAAAGATGGGAAAATGACGCTTTTGAACGCTGTACATCAACAAGATTTACACGCAGTGAAAAAGCTGGTTAGAGATGGTGCGGATTTAGATCAACAAAATGATAGAGGACGTACACCACTGATGATTGCTACATATAACCATGATGTAGAAATCGCTAAAATGTTAATAGATTTAGGTGCTGATGTAAATATTCAAGACGATATGCAAAATACACCGTTTTTATATGCTGCTGCAGAGGGGTACTTGGATATTTTGAAACTAATGATACAAGCTGGTGCGGATCCCACTGTTACAGATCGCTATGGTAATACAGCCTTAATACCAGCTGCTGAACATGGCAATTTGGACGCTCTGAACTTGTTATTAAATAAAACAGAAATAGATGTGAATCACATTAATAATTTGGGATGGACCGCATTACTTGAATCCATCATTTTAGGCGATGGTAGAAAAAAATATCAAGAATGCATACGGAAGTTACTGCAACATAAAGCAAATCCGAATATTGCAGATAAAGATGGTGTAACACCAATCGAACATGCGGAAAAACTCGGGTATAAAGAAATTGAAGTATTATTAAAGAAATACACTTACTAAAAATAATTTAAATATAGACCTATCCAATGGGATGGGTCTTTTTTTAATTATTTACATTTATAGGTATATAATGTATAGTACATTACAACAGTAATGTACTAATTATCAAAATGAAAGGAGGAGTCTTTTTGTGCATTTAAATAGTGATGGAACGAAGCCAATTTATGTGCAAATTGCGGATTGGATTGAAAATGAGATCATCGCAGACCATTTAAAACCAGATGATAAAGTGTATTCGCAATATCAACTAGCAGAGCTATTTAATATAAATCCAGCAACTGCTGGTAAAGGATTAAGTATTCTCTTAGAAGAACAAATTGTGTACAAAAAAAGGGGGCTTGGCATGTTCGTCACAACAGAAGCAAAGCAGGTTATTTTAGCAAAACGGAAAAATGAAGGCTTTACGAAAATGATTGACGATATTGTATTAGAGGCAAAAAGGCTCAAAATTTCAGAGGATGAAATCATTAACTTTATAAAAAAATCTTATCGAGAGGAGTGCTGAAGATGACTGTGATTGAATGTTCTAATGTACAAAAAAAGTTTAAAACAAAAGATGCATTATCGAATATTACCTTTCAGCTAGAAGAGAACAAAATTATGGGTTTACTAGGACGTAATGGTGCAGGAAAGACGACACTTTTGCAACTTTTAGCAGGTATGACAAAACCAACTTCAGGTGTGGTAAAAGTATTTGGAGAAACGCCTTTTAATAATTTGTTTGTATCTGCAAATTCCATCTATATTCATGATCAGATGCAATTTCCGGGATCATTTACATTACAGGATATTTTAGAGACAGCAGCGAACTTTTACGGTAATTGGGATGAAAGTCTTGCCAACAAGCTAATATCATATTTTAGTCTGGATCCCCAAGCGTATCATAGTGACTTATCAAAAGGGATGAAAAATACCTTTAACTTTATCTTAGGCTTATCAACACATTGTGCACTAACATTATTCGATGAACCGATTAACGGGATGGATGAGGCGGTTCGAAAAGATGTTTACAGAGCACTTTTAAAAGACTATATAGCTAATCCAAGAACCATTATTATTTCGAGTCACTTTTTAGAGGAAATGGAGCATTTACTTGAGGTTGTATTGCTCATAGATCAAGGAATAGTGGTTTTTAATAAATCGTTGGAGGAAATACAATTATTTGCATTGGCACTGCAAGGTCCAACTGATGCTATACAAAAGTGGACTGTTGGACTCGAAAAGCTAGATGAAAAGCAAATAGCCCCGGGATATGCAAAAGTTCTTTTAAGAGCTGAAGATTGCACCTTTGATGAACGAGCATTACAGCAAGAGGATATTACCATTTCATCTGTTAGTGCGAGCGAAGTATATATGTATATGACAAATACAAGGGATGTGGGGATTGATGAACTTTTTAATTAATAAAAGCTTCAGGGATATCTATTCAGCGCAATTTAAGTTGAAAATCCATATGTATTTGGATATGTTACTCTATTTGGTCATTTTGCAAATTATTGCTGAAGTTTTGTTTTTATATATAGATGGGATATTGATGAGTGGTAGCGCTCCGCTTGTAAATCTAGAATACCACGCATTTACACCAATTTTCGTTCTCTTTTTCTCGGCTATTTGGTCATTTTATATGGGGATTTTGGTAACAAAAAAGCAACAGCGGTTAGAAATGGCATCATTTATCGTTACAAGGAAAATGGAACATACCACAAATATATCTCTCTTTTTATGCTTTTCAATATTCGCTAGTCTTACAACTATGTTGTTGAACTATGTAACACGAATTGTGCTTTCACTGTACAACTCAACAGGCATTATAGATGAATCGAATTTGCTACATGAACCACGCATATTTTTTGTAAATTTTATAATCGGAATATTATGTTTATTGTTCACAAGTGCTATTGGCTATTTTTTAGGATTACTCGCCTATAAATATAAATTTGTTTATACGCTATTTTTTGCGGCAATCTGCGCTTTCTTATTTTGGTTACAAAAACAAGATGCTGAGGTTGTATACGAAAAGCTGAACAATCCGTCTTTGTTCTTTGGAAGTATTTGTATATCAATTACTCTATTATTTGGTATCAGTACAAGATTTTCCACAGCGTTGGAGGTGCGGTAAAATGAACTATTTGCTAACGATAACAATCATATTGACAGTTGTTATATTGATCGTACCTACACTTTTAGTTCTTACTTTTGCAAAAAAATATATGAGAGGCAATCAAAAGTTTTCAAAAATATTTATTTTGATTTATAGCTGTGTGTTGCTGCTATCACCGATTGTATATTTTTTATTACCCAATAAACAAGATTTGAAAGTTCTAAGCAAAGCTGAACAGCAAACGGAAGTTCAGAAACATGAAACATTTGCAAAGGATTTAATACAAGGGAAATTAGCTAAATATAGTAAATATAATTTGGAAGATTGGTCGTTTGAAGTTAAAGGTGACAAATTGGAATTAAAACTTTTGGATGAAAATGGACCATATCCTTATGTGCGTGTTGTTGTCGAATGGATTCAATCTGATTCACAACAAGTATCGGCCCATCTGTACCGCTCACCGTTTATTCAATACAGACTTGACCTCACAAATAAGATACAACAGCCAAAAGTTACTTGGAAAAACAATCATACATTATTTATTCAGAATCCAAAATCTATCAAATTAAATAATAAAATCATTACGGATAAAATCGTGGCATTTCCAGTTGGGCAAAGCTTATTTGAAAATGAAAATCTAGATTATTCATCAAAATGGGAAGCAGAGCATGAGATCGATTTAAATACTTCTTATTTTCTGTATTTAAAAGTACCAAAACATATGGATATTATCGATGAAAATAATATGCGTATTTATGATTAATCGAGAGAAGGGAGAAAGCTGATGGAATTAGTGAAGCCTTCGAAAATGTATGTATTGAAAAAACAGCTTACGTTAAAAATTCAAATGCATATCAGTAGTTTTATGCAGCTAGTAATCATTGAACTTGTTATGCTTTTACTGACATCATACGGTGGTAGTATGGGAGAGGGAACAAGCAGTGACAATATGATAATTGATTTTAAAATACATGTTCCGACGGTTATGTTTATTATTACTTTGTTTTGGCTTTTTGTGGTTATCCTACAACTTCCAAGTAAAGAGCAAAGGAAGATTGGAAGCCAATTTAGTTATAGTAGTACTAATCACGTTGTAGGTGATTTATTGCTTATAGGACTATTCAGTTTAACAATTGCACTTACTACAAGTATGGCTAATTATCTTCAAGCGATGATACGAAATTTAGTTTTCGGCGCAGAGTATATTATCGGATATACACTATGGAATGCGCCCGTTGTATTTTTTAATAACCTCTTTACGATGACTGTTATAGCACTAGCCGTTGGAACATTTTCATATGTCATTAGTATACTTAGTCAAATATCTAAATGGTCAATAGTTGGGGGAGCCGCTTTGGTGCTGATATTTAAAAGCTCTATGTTTCATATGTACGGTACGTTTTTAGAGAATATTAAGTCATCCTCAAATTCACTATTATTCGATATTCCCTTTTTGATAATTTCACTAATCTCCATGTGTATTGCTTATTTAATGAGTAATAAATTGGAGGTAAAGATGTGATGACTCTTTCTGTTATTATTAGCATGTTGATTTTTGGGTCAATTATCTTGGTGGCAAAGAAATTGTTTCAAATAGTTCAGTTGAAGCTGCAATATATGAAAATAATATTAGTTGTTTATGGCACCCTATTAATTATAGCGACGATCTATGTTGGCTTTATGAAGGGTGATGTTAAAGTAATGACGAAATCGGAAAAAGTAAATATAGTGAAGCAAAATGAAGACTTTGTTACTCGTGCAGAACATCACCAATTAAAGGGGAAAGAGGAAGATTTCTTTGTCAAATCCTTTAAGCAAAATATAGAAGGAAATAAACTATATATTACGGCTGATACAGGGAATGATAATTTAATTGTTTATGTTCAACGTATAAAGAACAATAATCATATAGTGGAAGGAGAGGTGTATCATTCAAACGCCTACCATCGTTCACTAAATTTCAATGATGAAATTTCTTATGCCAAAGTAGATTGGCAATTTCCACACACATTACGCATTTCAAAACCAGCAGTGTTGGAAAAGACATATCATGTTATCACAGATTCAACACCCTTATTTTCGTTTAATCCAGGATATTTCAAGGGGTACTCTCGAAGCGGTTATTCATCTTTTTTAGATGGATATACCATCATAAATTTAAAAGTGCCAAAGCAAGTGAAAATTAAGGATATCAATCATTTAATATGGAAAGCTGAATAAGTGCAATAAACGATAAAAAACGTTCATAAAATAAAGTAATAGTGAAAAATTCTCTAGTCGCATGTCACAATTATTGATAGAATAAGCATAATGATTTTAGTAATATTCAATTTGGTCTGAAATTTGAAAAGGGGGCCCTTTAAAAGGACATGAAGGAACATGAGAATTGGCCTTTACCATCTGTGTCATTCAATGAGCATGATACAAAGAATGACCATGAAAATTTACAAATTATACTAAATGTTGAAAAAATAAAAGAACATTATAAACAAGATGCCGAGAATAGAATACCTCAATATTTCTCTGCTAATAAGCGTATGAAAGTGCAAGCACTTACAAAGGAAGAAATTGAATTGAATGGTTTACCAAAGGAAATCTTTTGGAAAATGGTCGAATTTAATGTGAGTGCAAGAGGTGGGGTATCTTTTGAAAGAATTGCCGCTATTAGTGAACATATTAACTTTTTAGCTTCTGAATATAGTACGTATAAGGCACGGATTCATCGTGATTTTGAAGGTCAAGAAAAGGAACAACAGCTTAAGAAATTAAATGCCATTTTAGGGCGTGGCTTTGAACGCCTTTCAAATGCTTATGTTAAAACAGTGGGTACCTTCTTTGAGCGAAATGAGATCAATAGTGAAAAAGAGTTAATGCGAAAGTCAATTGCTGCTCTTTATGAACGTAAAATAAAGCAATATGAGCAATTTATCAGTATTTATCCTGATTATGCTTACATTAAAGGAACAAAAGACGAATGGCTTGAAAGAGATTCATACTTTATGGGAGACATTCTCCGTTTGGTGGTATCTAAGGTCTATTCTCAATGTATTTTATTACCTGAGCATTTATATACTCCTTATGATTTAGCAGCTGCAGGAGCTTTCTATCAATCTGCTCATAAATGGCTTATTAATCAAAAATCAACAGCTGTAAGCGAGGAACAGCTTGGGGTAGAGTTAGGTTATCTAGGTATGAAATTAGAGGTTCTATCACGTAAAGAGGATCTGTCTCAAAATTTGAAAGAAAAACTAGGCAGAGTCTATCAATCATTTACTTCTTATAAAATTGAAGATATTAATAAACGTCAAGAAGAATCTAAACACTATCCATATACACGTCTAAATAAGAAATATGCGAAATTAAATGAGAAGGTTGTTTTGCATTGGGCAACTATTATGCGAAGTCATATTCAAGAGGAAAATGTTGAATCTGTTTTTCTAGAAGTTTTGCCAGCTGCATTCGCAGAATTTCAGAAAAAAGTAGAAGCTGGTAGCCTACTTGAACGTTATCAGGAGCAAAATGATTGGGATGAGTTTTATGAGAATGCAGAGTCTATCACTTATCCTGCAGGTAAACCAGATGCCTTTCATTTCAGTACAATGATTGAAGACTGGAATCGTTTTATCGAAAAAATAGCAGTGCAGCCATCGATGATATTCACCTCTGGGAAAATATTCGAATAAATGATCTATTAATATGCTGTGGGTACCAACTAGTATCCACAGTTTTTCTATTAATAAGGCAAATAATAATAATACGTTATAAGAAGAACTTATCCTATTAAAATAGGTCGTATTCAGCGAGTCTCTTTTGCCTGTTAATTGGGGATAAACTATACATAAAGTTGGGTGTAGAGATGGAATTTTTTGTTTTTATGATCATTGGATTCTTAGGTAATTTTGTCGGCGTACTATGTGGCGGTGGAGGTCTGATTACATTACCGACGATGTTACTAATGGGGTTACCTGCCCATTCTGCAATCGGAGCAAATAAAGTTTCAAATACTGTTAGTTCTTTTACAAGCTTTCTTGTTATTTTCAAAGAAAAAGAGATTTCGTTAAAAGAAACGTTTACGGTTCTTGTGATGTGTTTAATAGGAGGGGCACTTGGTGGAGTCATCGCTACCCTCTTAAGCGATAGCACATTAACAATGATCGCCATTATTTTACTTGCCTTCGCATTTGTCACTTCATTTTTTAGTAAAAATGATTTTGAAGGACATGCATTATTTAAGCCCAATAAAATAACGGTGCCTTCATTGTTAGGGATTAGTATGTATGATGGTATGTTCGGACCGGGGAGTGGCACACTACAAATGTATTTATATGCACATGAAAAGATTGTCTATATTCGTGCTGTTGGACTTGCCAGGGTAGGGGTATTTGCAGGTTGCTTCGGTTCAGCAATTTCCTACATTGCTACAGGAAAGATAATGTGGGGATTAACGATCGCTTTAATGATAGGTTCAACAATCGGAGCACAAGTAGCAGTAAGGGTTGCACGAAAGCTGGATACGAAATATGTGAATCCATTACTGAGAATGATTACGCTTATTCTAATAGTTCAAATTGTAATCAGTTATTTTAGAGGGTAACTGGTAAAAGAACGCTTCCCTCAATAGATTGGAAACGTCCTTTTGTACTATACTAACACTTTTGTCATCTGCTCAAGCAATTGTTCAGCAGAAATAGTAACCTCACCGCCACCTTGGACAAAGGTATCATTTCCGCCACCCTTACCGTTGATGACTGGTAATACAGTGTTTGCTATTTCCTTCATGCTACCAATATGTGCAGCCTCCCCTTTTGCTGCCACAAATTGTAGTTTATCAGCATGCTTTGAAACGAATAGGGCAGTGCTTGCTTCATCTGTAGATATAATTGCGCGTGCTAGTTGTTGTAACTCCTGAACGGAGCGGGAGGTAAATATTTTACAAATAAGATTGTCATCGGATTCTTTTATTAATTCTTTTACTTCAAAAGTTAGCAATTGATTATTGGCATCAGCTAAGGCTTTTTCAAGTTCCTTTTGCGTTTGTAATAGCTTTGTTACGGCTTGTGCTGTTCTCTCTTCAGGTGCATTTGAAAGACGAGCTGCTTCAGATAATTCTTTTTTTCGCCAATGTAGTTCATGAAGTACACGTCCTCCACAGACAAAATGCACACGTGTTTTTTTCTTTTGCTTTTCTGTCGCTAAAATTTTAATAGCTTGAACCTGTCCGGTAGATGTAGGGTGAGTGCCTCCACAACCGTTATAATCGTAATCTGGAATAATAACGAGACGAATTTCTCCAGTAACAGAGACAGCTTTTCGTAAATTATAATTTAAAATCTCTTCTTCTGTTACCCATTTTGTTACAATTGGGCGATTTTCCAAAATAATGTTGTTTGCTCTCTTTTCTACTGCAGCCAGTTCTTCATCTGAAATTTTCGCATGATCAATATCGATCGTCACTGTTTCTGTCCCAAGATGAAAACTTACCGTAGGATAGTTGAAAAGCTCAACAAAAGCTGCCGTTAAAATATGTTGGCCAGCATGTTGCTGCATATGATCGAAGCGACGTTGCCAATCAAGCACACCATGAACTTCTGTCGTATTATCTGGCAAAAACTTAGTTACATAATGTCGAATCTCACCATCAATTTTCTCCACATCTATTACTTCCACAGTATTTAACATACCTTTATCATGCGGTTGTCCACCACCAGTGGGGTAAAAAGCAGTATTGTCTAATACGATATATTTTCTTCCTTCTTCATCCTCTTGTTGAGTTAGAACCCTTGCGTTAAATTCCTTCATCATGCCATCTTGATAATAGAAAAGTTCTTGCATTTTTCCACACTCCCTTATGTTATCGCCTATTTTTAACATAAAACTTTACTAATTGCCAATTTCCTATATTATAAAGTAGTGAAAGATGTAAAAGGAGCGATTTTATTGGATATTTTATCATATACAATGGAAGAAATTTTAGATCCAACTAATATTATTGAAGGTCAACGTTTCGAATTTCTGTTGGATATTAATGTAGATGAAGACGATGAACTGTATACAGAAGGAGGAATTGAGATTCGAGCGATTGTCGCAAAAAAAGATGACGAACTTGCATTAGCTAGTTACTTTATCACTGCAAAAGCAAGCCAAAAATTATTAGACTTTGCATTAGAAGATGATGAAGAAGAAATGATTTTAGCTTTTTGTAAAGAACATATTGCTGCAGGAGAATAAAAAACAGCCTGTAATATGCTTTGTCTAATAGACATTCGGGAATACTTAAGTGTAGGATTTCTGGATGTCTATTTCCGTTCAGAAAAAAAGGAGTTGAAAGAAATGGATGCTTATACACAACCGATTCTAATTGCGATTTTTACTTTTATACTACTAGCATTTGTGATTTGGATTCCATGGCTTATTTATACATATCGAAAATATGGATTTATGCCATTATCTACAACGTTAATTTCGTTCTCGTTTATCTTTTACTTTTTGGCTGCGCTATTTTTAGTATTATTACCTTTACCAACAATTCGAGATACTTGTTCAATGCAAGAACCTGGAACACAACATTACTCTTTAGTACCATTCCAGTTCGTGATCGATATGTCTAAAAACAGCGAAATTATATGGTCACAACCCGTAACGTATATACATTTATTTAAACAGCCTGCATTCTACCAAGCGTTTTTTAATTTTATGTTATTAATGCCCTTTGGTGTCTACTTACGTTATTTCTTACAACAAAAGAAAAAATGGCCCATTGCATTTGGGCTTACATTTTTATTGACATTATTTTATGAATTGACACAAGTGACGGGGATTTATGGGATTTACAACTGTGCCTATCGAATTTTTGATGTGGATGATCTAATGTTAAATACATTGGGTGGGGTTGTTGGATTCTTTATCGCTCCAGCAGTATTAGCACTATTCCCATCGAAAGAAAAAATCCATGAGAAGGCAGAGCTTTTATTAAAACTAGATGAAGTAAAACCGATGGCCGTATTACTATCAGTTGTCATTGATTTATTTATCTCTGATACTGTGACTCAAATTATTCTACATGTTACGAGCACAAATGAAGTAAATGAATTTCTAATGCGCTCTATTTCTCTATTTATAGTTTTCTTTGTGATTCCAATACTTTGGAATGGAAGAACCCTAGGGACATTCATTATACGTTTCCGCTACGATAGTAAAGTTAGTCGCAGTTCTACAATAAATCGACTATTTAAACGTTTTGCTGCGATTTATGTAACATTTTTTATTATCTTCGTAATAAATGTTTTAAATCAATCTCAAATTTCAATGGATTCGCCGTATTATCATGTTTCGGTTTTCCTACAAATTGGAACAATGATTCTGTACTTTATCTTAACAGTTGTACTCTTTATCCATATTATGCTTGTTGTATTTGGAAAAGGTAAACGTAGATTCTATTTCGATGAGGCTTCTAATTTATATACGACAAGAAAAGGTTGATATGCTGGATTAAATAGGCATCAATTTCATAAATACTAGAATGATGTGGAATTAGCTTCGCTTTCCCGCTGAAGTCGACTGTCTTTCGCTCCATTGATACCGATTCATTCGTATATGGCATCAAACTTAGAATATCCAAATATGAAACGATTCGCGCAACTAAAATTTTACAAAATTGTATTTTAAGTTAACGGATGCTAATATGAAGGTAGTTCTCTTTACAAGGAGGAATCTAAATGGTCGCATTATTTTCTAATGCATACTCTAAAGCACGAAACTTCATGGCCAAAGAAATCTCCATCGAAGTTTCATAAAATGTCTTAGGCAAAAAATGATTTATTTTTCCAAGACAAATTGGATCATTTCTTTAGGCCAGTTCCCTTAGTTTTAAAGCCTAAATAATTGGAGTGATTTCAAATGGAAAAACAAACAATTCAACCATTCTTGTCGGTAGCAAACTATCATTTAATCGAACAACAAATGAATAAAATCATAAATACACATCACACAACAAAGGATAAAAATGTGATTCTTGCCGTAAAAGGGCTTGTTGAAACAGAGCTGTCAAAAAATTTAGAGCTTGATCCTAATCAATTAATACGAATCGAGCAACTATACAATATGACGGATTACACTCAAGGTGAATTATATTTAGAAAGATTAAAACCCTATGTCATTCCTTTTAGAGAAGTGACAGTAAGTAATTTAAAAAGTCTTTTCAAAAAAGAAAAGAAATTAAAATTACCTAACCTAGAAAGTATAGATTTTCAACATATCTGCTATTTAACTTGGGACGATGTTAGTACACATCGTAAGTATGTAGTACTTGAACAACGAGAAAAGCTTAAAGCTATCAAAGGGAACATCGATACCAAGGTAATTAAAGGGATTTGTGCAGTTTGTAATCGCCATTCAGATGTTAGTCTGTTCACAACAAAGGTAAAAGGGCAAGTTACAGATACGTTTACAAAATACAGTAACTACATTTGTACAGATAGTAAAAATTGCAATGAGAACATCTCAGATTTGCAAAGATTAAATGACTTTTTTGAACGTGTTACACATTAAATAAAAGGAAAGACCTCTCCATTAGAAAATCGAGAGGTCTTTTCTTTTTATACAATCTTTTCTAAAGTTAAGTACCTATAACTCAGTTTTTCCTACAAAAGTGGGTTTGTTCTAATCTGTATAAAATACGAATAAATCTACACAAAATAGTGCGCTGAAAACGTCCTGTAGAAATACTTACTTTCCTGATTAAATATTTATGTAAATGCAATAAATTACTCATTGACAGTCCACATCAATGTGATTAGAATAGTAATGTATTTTGATATTGAAATTCATTATCAATTAAGTTGAAGATTGTTATAATCTTCGAGGGAGAAACCTATGAGAAAAAAATTACTATTTATTATAACTATCCTTTTATTAGTTATTGGAGTTGGAATACATAATCCTGCGTATGCTGCTGGAAATTCCAATGATGATATGAAAAAGGCTGAGAAATCTGTTGATAAAGCTATTGAATTGGCAAAAAAAGGGGACCTCTCTGAAGCAGAGAAAACCTATAACGAATATGATAAAACTTGGCGAGAAATTGAAACTGGAATAAAAAATGACTCAGCAAAAGCTTATCAAGATATTGAATCAAATATGGGACAAGTAGTCTATGCATTTACTCTTAAAAAGCAAGATCAGGTAGTTCAGGCTTTAGAGGGTTTAAAGAATGTAAATGACAAATTTGCAAGTGGTGGGTATCCAAAAGAGAAAAGTTTTAAGAAAGAAGACATTTCTTTAGATGATTTTATTATTCTACTTCAACAAACAAAGAAGGAGATAAATAATCAAAATCAAAATAACGCTCTTGCGGACATAAAAAAAGCGAGTGCTAGTTGGCTAAGTGTTGAGGGAGTAGTCGTTGCACAATCTGCATCAGTCTATAGTGATTCCGAAAGAGATTTGGTGAAAATACAAGCAATGTTGTCTGCTAATCCACCAAATTATAAACAAGCAAATGAAACAATAGATAGTATGATTAATTATCTTACACCATTAGCCGAAAAATCTAGTTACACCTATTGGGATGCTGCAATGATCCTTATTCGTGAAGGGTTGGAAGCATTACTTGTTGTAATTGCCTTGATGTCTTTTGTAAATAAATCAGGCGAAACAAGAGGAAAGAAATGGATTTGGAGTGGCGTTCTAAGTGGATTTGGAGTTAGTATTATTCTTGCACTAATAGTCAAATTCGTGATATCTTCCGGAGCGTTTGGTAATAATAATGCACTTATTGCTGGTTGGACAGGAGTATTTGCAGCGGTCATGTTGTTGTATATGAGCTATTGGCTTCATAGCCAATCAAATATTGCTGATTGGAATCGATATATTCGTGAAAAAAGTCAGGCAGCACTATCTACCGGAAAACTTGTTTCACTTGGAGTTTTAGCTTTTCTAGCAGTATTCCGCGAAGGAACAGAGACTGTCCTATTTTATATTGGAATGGCAAGCCAAATTAAGCTTCAGTCACTTCTATTTGGTTTTCTAATAGGAGCAGCTATCCTAGGAATCATTGCCTTTTTAATGATATATGTAGGCTTGAAGTTACCGCTTCGACCATTCTTTATGGTATCAAGCCTAATTGTATTTTATCTTTGCATTAAGTTTACTGGAATGGGCATTCATAGCCTACAATTAGCTGGATTAGTTCCAACAACTAATGTTGAAAGTATTCCAAGCATTGAATTCTTTGCATTATACCCTTCATGGGAGAGTGCCATCCCACAATTAATTCTTGTTATTGTTGCTGTTGCTATCATTCTAGTGAAAAAGTTTAAAAGTAATAACTAGTTAAAATAAATAATACTCATTAAGAAAGAAGGAAAAGGTCATGAAAAAATTAACATCGATGGTTTTATCAATTGGATTTGGAAGCGCGTTATTATTAGCTGGTTGTGGTTCAAATAATAGCAATGAAGTTTCTGACGGAGTTAATAAAATGCTTGATACAACTGAACAATTATCAAAAGCAATTGATAGTGGGGATCAAGCGAAAGTAAAAGAAGTTGGCCCGAAATTAGAAGATCAATGGAAAGTTTTTGAAGATGAAGTGAAAAAAGATAATAAAGATCTTTATGGAAAAGTTGAAAAATATCTAGATCCAACGATTGCAGGTTCAGAAGCACCTACTTTAGACAAAAAAGCTTTGGGTACATTAAATGATCAGCTGACTGATGCATTGAAGGAATTAGCTGATAAAACAAAGTAAATTAACTATTATTTTGGTAAAAAAGTCGAAGCTACAGTGCTTCGGCTTTTTTGTTATTAAGATGATTGGCTTATAGAAGATTTCCCTTTCATCAGTAAACCATTAGATGATGATGCATTAACTTGTGGATAAACTTTTTTTGAATAAATTTTCTGTACACAGATAACATAAAACTTATGCACAAAATGTTAATAACAGATTAATAAAAGGGGATAAAACGATTTTATCCACATGCTTATCAAGTTTTTGCGCAGCGCATACTGGGATTTGGATAAAAATTAACAGTATCCATTAACATAGTCTAAATTTATCCACATGAATTTACTCTTATTGTGGATGGAGCTTTCGCGATAATAATTGGTGCAAAACGGAACAGTGAATTTCTTATTGAAACTTTTTTTGGGGGTTTTCGTAAATATAGTAGAGCAACAATAAACTTAGGAGGAATGCTTTATGTTAAAAAAACTAGCATCCGATGCACTTGGATTATCTGATATTGGGGTCGTTGTACCAAGAGAGGATTTCGATAAAACAGAGGCTGATGATTTTGTTAAGCATGAATCAGGAGAAGTTGTGTATTTCTTGATTAAAACGAAGTCAGATGAATACTGTTTTACAAATCAAGCGTTAATCCATGTAGACGGTGATTCAGCGATCAGTAAAAAGCGTCTATTAAAACGATATGATTATGAACATAGCACAATATCAGATGTAATGTTAGAAACAGCAGGTACGATCGATTTAGATATTGAAATTAAATTCACAATTGATAACATACCGATGTCAATTGATATTCATAAAAAGTTTGATACTGATATCAAAGATCTTTATAAAGCATTCCATACAATTTCAGTAGAAATGCTTCATAATAAGAAAAACTTCGAAATCGCACAAAATAGTTTAAGCTATGCAGCACAATCTATCGGAAAAATAGAATCAAAAGAAGTAACACCTGCACAATCATTCGAACAAATTACACGGTTCGCAAATGATTGGGCGTTAAGAAACAAAGAACAATGTATGAAAAAAGATTATAGTGACGTGTTTGAATTGTATATTAATCATTAATATAGTATTTGAGGGGAGCTGTCTTAAAGTGAATGAAAAACCCACTATTGGACATCCTTCTTACTCGAATTGAAAAACATTCTACTATTTTTTGCTAAGCACCCCCGCTAAGCGCACAAACCGCATGAGCCACCTGCGTTGTCTCAAAAGCGGAACGCGCCTGTTTAGCTTTATTGGTCAGAAGTTCTTCACACGAAGAGGCGCTTTTTGCCTCCACAGTGAGAAGTTATCTGGTACAAAAAGCTGGCGCGCGGAGCTGGAGACGATTCGTTCTCGCGCTCTATGCAAGGCAGGGGAGCTATTTTAATTTCCTCTACTACTTAAGGACTTATTATAAGTAGCGAATATAAACTTATGGGCATTCTTTAAAACAAGCTATTTGGTTTGGATAAAAAGATTTGTTTAACAATACTGTTGCTATTTCATATAACGGAGTCAAATAAAAAAAGAGTCTTCAGCTTTAAGCTAAAGACCCAAAATTAGGTTTAAACTCACATGAAGTTCAGATTTTATTTAGAAATAAAATACTGAACTTTAGGATTCTATCACACTATCAATGCATGTTCAAGTGTTGTATAGATATTGACACAACGATGTTAATTGTTATCAAATCAAAGATTTCCCCTTATTTGTTTACATTGTTAGACTTTTCATAACTAAAAACAGCTACAACAACATAGAGCAATAAGAAAAGAATGAAAGTGCCAGCCCATGTTACATCAATACGCTCGAAACCAGGAACAATGAACTTTTTAAAGAGTACAACACTAATAGCAAATTGCGTAATAGTACTAATAGTATCTACTGACTTCGTCAATTTTATATTGCAACTTGCAATGATAAATAAGCAAAACAAATCAAGTAAGATAATCATAGAAAAGATTAATATGATAAACCAACCAAAGTAGAAAAGATCTTGGTACCATTTTTCGAAAATATCAATACTCGCTAGATTGAATTTAGCCAGTATATTATATAAACCGTAAAAACCAAAGTAAGGCACTGTAATGGCCAAAGTAAGTGATATAGCTAAAATAGCAATAATTAGTAACAAAGCTGACCATCCAGAAACACGAATTTTAATCTTTTTATTTCTAAACATAGAAATCCCTTCTTCACCTAATAAAATAGGTTTCTATTCATTGTTATTAGAAGTTTTAAATCTCAATCTATCACATTATAGAACAGTAGCGATGACATTGCACATGAATTGTTACATTAAACTTAACTCGCTTGTTAGATAATCATACTCTTACTACATGGTACTATAAAACTGTCTAGAAAAAACCTTAAAGATATTGGAAATATACATACGATACTAATTGAATAGAGACAGGTGAAGTTATGTTAAGAGATGCAATATGGTGGAGGCAATGCACATGATGTTGAATATCCAGCAAATTATAGTGAAGTAATTGCCGTATCATCGATCGATAATGCTAAAATGCTATGGAAGAAATCCAATACAGGTGATCAGGTGGAGTATAGTGCACCTGGTGTAAACATTTATACACTGAGTCCAACAAAATCCTATGTACAAATAGCCGGTACATCCATGTCGGCATCCCATATTACAGGAATGATCGTATTACTAAAGCAACAACATCCAACCTATCCACCTAGTGAACTACGTCGATTAATTTAGGAGAAACAGGAAGGGATCCTGTACGGTTATGGATTACTGAATACAGCTATAGCGAACCCGAGCAATGTTAGCAAATTTTCTGTACTAAATATTAAGAAAACATCAGCAACCTTGCACTATGAGATAGCACAAAACGTAATGTTCTAGTAGAGAAATATCGAATAGAAGTAACTGGCAAGAAAGCAATCACAACAACAGATACGAATTATGTATTAACAAGCTTAAAACAAGGTACAACGTATTATGCAAAAGTAACAATAATCAGCATGATCAGTAAAGAATCTACGGGCAAAACAATTCAATTTACAACAGCAAAAGATTCTGCATCAAAAATCTATGTAAATAAAAATAAAGCGACGATTAATAATGTTGTAAAGAAGATCAACAAAGGAAAGAAACTGAGTCTGAAATCGGAATTCTTGCCACTTTACAAGGTATACAGCGATTTAAATCCTTCTCAAAAAAAAGCTGTTAAAAAATACCGTGGAAAGCTAAATTTAATGGCAATTTCAACAACGGCAAAGTCAACACAAGTAAAAGCATATTACATATGAAAAACAAAAAATATACAACGATTACGTTTAAAACAGCCATTAAACCATCCACTTTAAAATCGAACCATGTTTATTGAAAAATGCTATTCTTTCTCGTAAATTTCTTACGGGAAATTTAGCGTTTTTTTTATTTTGTAGGTGATGATAATTGTTTGATGAACATCAAATGATCCATCATGAAAGAAGAAAAATTATTAAGTCTACTAGATAAAGAAGCCAACAATATAATGACTAAGAAAAATCGCAACATAGATAAATGCACACTATTTATAAAGCTACCTAGATCCTGCGGGATTTTCCTATATTCTTCTAACTTTTTAAAAAATTTTAGTTTCATTTTCGCGAAAATATGTTAACCTATATTTAAAATTAGTTAACTTTAAGGGTGGGAAAAAATGACTTCAAATGTTTCAGGAACAAAAAGTAAGCTTTCTACATTAGAAATTGTGTATTGTGGAATGTTTGCTACTTTAATGATGATTGGCGCAAACATTACATCTTTCGCGCCGTTTTTAGTAGTAGGTGGGGTACCCATTACACTGCAACCGTTATTTGCAATTTTAGCTGGACTTGTTTTAGGTAGCCGTCTAGGTGCCATATCTATAACTGTTTATACGCTTGTTGGTTTAGCTGGAGCACCTGTATTTGCCGGGTTTAGTGGTGGTTTTTCTTCTATTTTAAGTCCAACATTTGGATTTATCGTAACGTTTATATTATCAGCTTATGTAGCAGGGAAAATGGTGGAATATCGCCGTACGAAATCTATGTATATTGTAGCAGCACTTGTTGGGATAGCCATTAACTATTTAATTGGTACAAACTGGATGTATTATGCATACAAACTCTGGGCAGCAGCTCCAGAAGGATTTACATACAAAATGGCATGGTTATGGATGGTTCCGCCTCTTCCAAAAGACATTATATTAGCAGTATTTGCAGGCATCTTTGGTTTCCGATTACAAAAAATTATAAAGGTGGGTCATTAATATGAATTACGCAAAATTAGCTCAGCAAGTAATTGAAGGATATAAAATCACAGATGAAGAAGCATTAGCAATTTTAGAGTGTCCAGAGATTGATCTATTGAAAGTACTCGATGCATCTTACCAAATCCGCCACCACTATTTTGGTAATAAAGTAAAACTTAATATGATTATCAATACAAAATCAGGATTATGTCCTGAAAACTGTGGCTACTGTTCACAATCTATTGTCTCAAAGGCACCAGTCGAAAAATATCCAATGATGAAACAAGAAGAAATTATGGAAGGTGCAGATCGTGCGGCTGCATTAAATGTTGGTACTTATTGCATCGTTGCTAGTGGTAGAGGTCCTGTGAATCGAGAAATTGATATCGTTGTTGATTCTGTAAAAGCGATTAAAGAAAAGCATCAAGATATGACGATCTGTGCATGTTTAGGTATTTTAAAGCCTGAGCAAGCCGAGCGTCTAAAAGAAGCTGGAGTAGATCGTTACAACCACAATATCAATACATCAGCTAGAAATCACACTAACATTACAACCTCACATACGTATGACGATCGTGTGCAAACAGTTGAACGTGCAAAAGAAGCAGGAATCTCACCATGCTCAGGCGTAATCGTCGGTATGAAGGAAACAAAACAAGATGTTATTGATATGGCACGTAGCCTACATGCATTAGATGCAGATTCTATTCCAGTAAACTTCTTAAATGCTATCGATGGTACACCACTAGAAGGGACGCATGAACTGAATCCAAGATACTGCCTTAAGGTGTTAGCATTATTCCGTTTCATCAATCCGACGAAGGAAATACGTGTATCAGGTGGTCGTGAAGTAAACTTAGGTTCACTTCAACCATTAAGCTTATATCCTGCCAACTCTATTTTCTTAGGTGACTACTTAACAACAGACGGTCAACCAGGTGATGAAGATAAGAAAATACTTGAAGATTTAGGGTTTGAAATCGATATGGCACCATTGCAAAAGAGTACTTGTATGTAAAATAATCAAATGTTAAAAAGCCGTGTGATGATCGTTGAACTGAACCCCGAATAGTAGACACTTTAAAAAAGTGACTCTTTCGGGGTTTTTTCTATTTAGAAGCCCCGTTTTAACCAATTAAAACACTGGATTGACGAATACATAGAGGAATACAACACAAGAAGATACCAATGGGACTTAAAGAAAATGACTCCGGCACAATACCGAAGTCATTTGATCGCAGCGTAAGCTGATAAGTTACCTTTTTTAAACTGGCCATTTTTAAGGGCGCAGTTCACGTTAATGGGGTGTTTCATTATTTCTGTAGCATATGCCCATAATCCACTTTTCTATTGAAAAACCCGGCACATTGATCTTATCAAGTGCCGGGTTATGAAAGTGCAGTGTCCATATTATACCTTTAAAATGTTATCCAAGTGTACCTTCATCAAGTACTGGTAATACCCTATGAGCATGCACCTGGAATTGTTGAACTTGTAATACTTTTAAAAAGAGATCCATTACGATTTTTTCACGTAATTTGCCAAATTCCCCTTCTGGTTTTACAGTTTTTGGTGAGAAATCAAGTTCAAAGAAATTAGCACCTATTAATTCACCATATGGTTGCTCATTGTATCTCACAAGATTTTGGAAGAAGTTTTTGTCTAATCGAGGCACTTCACCATTATTGTCATTTAAGAAATACGATTTGCCACTATCAGATACACCAATAATAGGGGAGATTAAGAAGTCACCATGTTTAAGCTCAGCGAATCCACTAAACGGTACAGTCACAATTCGATCGTGGAGGGTACCTTGACATTCACTAGAAGAATATTCGATATTTTTTCGAATATGTCCTGCTACAAATAATTTTGCTTTCTTTACTTTAAAAAAGCCTGGAATGTGGTGACAATGTTCATCAGAAGCTTTTTCAAATTCCACAGGGATAAGTTTTACTTGCGTTAAAAAGACATTCTTTGTTACACGTTTAATCTCTGTTGCTTTTGGATCAAGGTCGATATCTGCCTCTATTACAATTTGAAGCTTCGTTTCCGCAAGCACAACTGGCACCTTAAATATAGGGCACGGGTTGTCAGTCTTCTTAAGGTCGATATTTTTATCATGGAGCGGAATCTGTTGCATTGGAGTTATTTCACATGGCTCACTATGTTTATGACATTTCTTTGACATACATTAACATCTCCTTTGGTTTGTTTTGAGCTTTTTCAAACTCTACAGTAATACGATATGTTGGTTAAATCTTGTTGAATAGGCTAATAGATTAGTTAATCCAAGTATACTTTTAATTGGCATATCCACATTAACGGGCGTAAGGCCCGCATTGCAAGACTCAAGAACAAATACCCAATCTTGATGCATGTACCTTCTATATTACCCCTAACATATTAGGATCGTCTTAATCTTTTGTATCTGTGAAGGGATAACCATTAAGTTAAGATTTACCTTTTGTTGGAGTTGAATGTTCTTTTGTTCATAGTGTTGTTTTGACGGGCTCTTTATGTTATTTAATAATTTCTTTAATTGCTTACAACCTCTTTTTCTTCATATAATCCTTCTTCCTCCAAATCATCAAACTTATTTGATTCTGTACGAGATTCGGAATGTCCAGAGTCATCATTTTTGAAGTAGATCTAATTCATCAAAATTAATCCATCGAGTATTCATGCCATCCACTCCATAAATAAGATTTCCTTTTATTTATGCATGCTACCTAGCTTTTATTGGTTCTTTATAGAACCGTCTCAAATATATCGATTTTTTTCTAATAAAAAAGACAACTCACCATTATGATGAGTCGTCTTTGTATAGGAATGATTAATTTAGTTTTTTTATGAAGACTACTTTTAAATAATTAAATTCTGGAAAGTCTCGATTTGCACGAAAATCTTTTGGTAGTCCATATTGGTCGATAATTTTATATTTTGTATTAGTTTCTTTAAACGCTTGGTCGATAAAGGTTTTGAATTTTTTCATGCCAAAGCTTGCATTATTTGTTGAAGCAACGATGATACCGTTCTTTTCAGTAATGGCAATGGCATCTGCTAATAATTTTGGATAGTCTTTCGCAGTTGAGAAGGTCATTTTTTTAGTGCGTGCAAAACTTGGTGGGTCGAGTACGACTAAATCGAATTTTAATTCATGTCGAACAGCGTATTTGAAGTAGTGGAAGACATCCATTACTTTAATATCCTGTGCTTCGTAGTCAATACCATTAACACTAAATTGCTCAATTGTTTTCGCTAGACTACGTTTTGCAAGGTCGACACTTGTGGTTTTTGTAGCACCACCTAATGCAGCAGCTACTGAAAAAGCACCTGTATAAGAGAATGTGTTTAACATATTTGTGCCATCTGCATAATGATCGCGAATAGCACGACGAACATCACGTTGATCAAGGAAAATACCCGTCATTGCGCCATCATTTAAATTAACAGCAAAGTTCATGCCATTTTCTTTAACAATGATAGGGAAATCACCTTCAGTTCCCATAACAAAATCATCTTGGTCGATATATTGACCTTTTGTATCGAAACGCTTTTTCTCATAGATCGCTTTGTATTCAACAAGATCATTTAAAGCATTGTAAACATGTTCTCTAAATGAATATATTCCTTCGCTATACCAGCTCACCATATAGTATCCATCGAAGTAGTCAATTGCTAACCCACCAATGCCGTCGCCTTCTCCGTTAAAAATGCGGAAAGCTGTAGTGTTGCTATCACTAAAATAATCCTCGCGATGAGATAGCGCAATTGTTAATTTCTTATTAAAGAAAGCTTGGTCGATTTGTTCATGTTCTTTTGTTGTTAAAACCCAGCCGATCCCTTTATTCTGGTTGCCATAATAACCAGTTCCAATATAGCGGTTATGATGATCAACCAAACGGATGATCTCGCCTTCATCTTCTAATAAATCTTTATTTTGAATTGCTTCTTTTAATATAAGTGAATAGCCTCTATTAAGTTCAGCAACATACTTAGGGTCTACTCGTAAAGTGAGAATATTTGTCATCATGTCATCCTTAATGTTTATTTTCCTCATTATCGCATTTTTCAGGAAGAAATGCGAAGGTAAGTATATTAAGTGTTGGCTAATGAAGCAATGAGTATTTAACTTTGAAGCTACAGCTACTCTAGATTACAGTCCAATATTATTTGAGTAAAGTTCTTTAATTTATTGATACGTGCTGCATACTATACATGTTTTCTTTTTACTTAAAGGAAGAATATCCATCGTTTACTGAAAGATTAACTATAATATGAGCAACCAACTCCCCAAAAAAAAATCACGGTTTATCCACGGAAGTTTGAAATGAATCCGCTTAAACAGAAAAATCAGTGTCACTACCTAATAGAAAAAAGCATTTCGACATAAAAAGCTTAAAACGCTTTTTGTGTGTAAAAAAAATCCAATTAAATTTCGAAAGTATTAAAAATCGCGCAATGATATGTCATTTTGTATTATTTGTAATAAAAAGTAATAGCATTGTAAATGAAATCGCGTTGTTTCTTCATCAAAATTCCCATAATATTAGTGCATAAGCTATTAAGAATTCAGCAAAGTTAATCGGATCATCAAATATAAATAATATTAATGACGGAGGAACATCATCTATATGAACAAGAAAAGCGTATTAAAAGTAATTACCGCAAGTGCGTTGACTCTAACACTTGGCCTTGGGACATTGTTAGGAGCAGCTCCTCAAGAACAAATACAAGCACAAGCAAAAACAGACATAGAACATACTTCAAATAATATTACAACCGTATCTAGCTCAAAAGCTGTCAAAATATCAGGCAAATATAAAACAAAAGCAGCGCTAAACATGAGAAAAGGTGCTTCAACAAAATATAAAAAAGTCACTACTTTAAAAAAAGGTGCGGTTGTTACTGCTACATATAAGAAAACTGTTAGTAACAAAAAGTGGTATAAAGTAAAATATAAAGGCAAAACAGGCTGGGTTTCAGCATCCTATTTAAAGAAATATACAAAAACTAAAAAAGTGTCTAATGCAGTAGCTGGAAACGAATTAATCAGCATTGGTCGTCAATACTTAGGTGTTCCCTATGTATGGGGCGGTATGTCTCCATCAGGATTTGACTGTTCAGGATTTACAGCATATGTTTACAAAAAAGCAGGTTACGGTACACTACCTCATAGCAGTAATACACAATATTCTGTTACAAAACGAGTAAGCAGTCCAGATGTTGGTGATTTAATTTTCTTCGGTGCAACACCAAGTAGCAATACAATTACACATGTAGGAATCTATGCAGGGAATGGTCAAGTGTTACATGCAGCAGGTAACAAAGTACAATTCCAAAGTGTAGCGAAAGGTAGCTATTGGGCAGCTCGCGTTATCGGTTATGGTTCACTATAAGTAAGTTTTATGAAGAAAAATAGAATATGTTGAAGGAATTTCTTTCTTCATTAAAAGAAAGTCACACTTTTTGTCCAGCTGGATAAGAAGTGTGGCTTTTTATATTGGCGCTGTTAAATATTTATTGTTGATAGCTGAAAAAGAATAGATATTGGCTTCACATGTGCTCCTCGAGGATTGTTACGAAGTGAACCGGGGTGAAATTGCCCTTTTTAATGTTTAATTTCATTTGTGGTTGGCAAAGGCTGAATGTAGTCAAAATCAAGGAGGCAACTTTCTATGAATATCAATAAACAACAAAAGGGTGGACAGCCCGCTCAAACTCAGGATAAACAACCAGGCATTGAGTCAATTATGAACCCGGCTCCTATACAACCACTCAATTATATAGGGAGTGACAAGCTTAAAAGTCGTGTAGCAATTATTACAGGTGGCGATTCGGGTATTGGTCGAGCGGTGGCGATTGCTTTTGCAAAAGAAGGTGCCGATATTGTAATAAATTATTTAGAAGAGCATGAAGATGCAAATGAGACGAAGAAACTTGTTGAACAGGAAGAAGTTAAATGTCTACTTATACCAGGGGATATCTCAAAAGAAGCAACTTGTAAAGAAATTGTCGATCAAACAATAAAGGAATTTGGCAAAATTGATATCGTTGTTAATAACGCAGCGGTACAATATCCAGTAAAAAATTTTACAGAAATTACAACTGAGCAATGGCATAAAACTTTTGCAACAAACATTGATCCAGCGTTTTATTTAAGTAAACATGCGATACCACATTTAAAAGAGGGAAGCTCGATTATTACGACAACGTCAATTACTGCATATAAAGGACATGAACAATTGATTGATTATTCAGCTACCAAAGGAGCTATCGTAGGTTTTACACGAGGACTTGCACAAAATGTAGTGGGTAAAGGGATTCGTGTGAATATGGTAGCACCCGGTCCTATATGGACACCCCTTATTCCATCCACATTTGATGCTCAGGAAGTAGCGATCTTTGGAGCAGATACACCAATGAAGAGACCAGGACAACCACGTGAATTAGTAGGTGCATATGTGTTACTTGCATCGGATGAAGGCACTTACATGACTGGGCAATGCATTCATGTAAATGGAGGTGCTATCATGAATTCATAAATTAAAAGCGGCTCGCCCAGCGTTATCGGATCAAATAAAAACGCTAAAAAAAGCTCTAGTAAGAGAACGTAATATTCTCTTCTAGAGCTTTTTCCTTATGATTATGCTTGTGTAGCAGTTCCAATGCTTGAAACGATTTCTGCCACGACAATTTGACTACCAAGTAATGGAGATTCTTTTGGTGCTTCACCAGGCTTAGATTCAGGGCGTTTATGAGCGTGTTTGAACGCATCACTTTCACGCCATTTTTTGAAGCCATCAAGATTTTCCCAGTACATGTTTACGCTCATTTCATCATACTCTTCAAAATCTCTGCAAACAGCAACTTCTACTTTTATGAATCCTTCAAATGATTGCAATGCACCAGGACGAGTGAAGTTTGGCGCCATTTTTTCTGCAAAGCCTTTTTTTACTTTAATACGGTTCGTAACTACGTACATGTAAAATCGCTCCTTTTCATTCAATTGCATATCTTCTATGAAATCTTATATTATTTTAAGGCTTCTATGCAAATGAGAACCATGACAAGACAATAATTTCTTGAGAATTTATTTACTAATTTGAAAAAGGACATTTCAAGCGTTTTGTACTGTGTTCTGTAAAGACATTACAAATGTCGATAGCCTGCGAAATGGTTTTTCCAATAGGATTCATATACTGAACTTACTTGAACTTTTGTACCACTTGCGCTGATAAATTTACCATTTCCCATGTAAAGGCCAACATGAGAGATACCAGATTTATATGTATTTTTGAAAAATACTAAGTCTCCTATTTTAGGTGAACTTGTAGCTGATGAAATGGAATAAAATCCTGCAGCACTTGTGCGATAAACAGAAATGCCAGCATTCTTGTAGGCATAGTATATTAATCCGCTACAATCAAATCCACTTTTTGAAGATCCGCCAAAAACGTAGGGTACACCTTGCACAGATTTTGCAATAGATACTGCTGATTGCAGTTTGGAATTGGCAGTAGATGATGGAACGCTACTGCTAACTTTCTTTGTAGACTTCTTAATTTTTAATTTTTGTCCAACTTTAATTTTTGTTGATTTTAAGTTATTCCAGCTCATTATGGTTTTATAAGATACACCATATTTTTTGCCGATTTTTGAAAGTGTATCACCAGCTTTTACTTTGTAAGTAGTAGAAGAAGTGCTAGATTTACTTGAAGATGAGCTTTTTTTAATTTTTAATTTTTGTCCAACTTTAATCTTTGTGGTTTTAAGATGGTTCCAGCTCATGATGTTTTTATATGAAGTATGGTATTTTGCACCAATTTTTGATAAAGTGTCACCGGATTTAACTTTATATGTAGTAGTTGCTGCTGAAGCAGTGAAGTCACACATTGTCGAGAAAAGCATCACTGAACTTAGTGCGACTGCAGATAGTTTAAATTTTTTCAATTTTTATCCCCCTTATAATTTTGCACAAGTTTAATTATAAAGAACTTAAATGGCAAAATTGTGATAAGAATATCAAATTAGTATTACAAAATGAGGTACTATTTTACAAATTGAAAAAATTGAGCTAGATGGTGATATGATTTTCATTTATTTGAGTGAATCAAAAAAACACCAGCAACCATTGAGGGGGCTACTGATGCCTATAATAAGGAGAGTTCTACATTTTTGCTATACAATTTTTCAACTTAATAAAAAGTGTTGTGACAAAATTGCATAGCTCACTAACATTTACGAAATGTCAGCTATTAGAATAAGGGAGGGTTCAATTCCTACTATTCTAATTGGTTAATATTATAGGATGTTAGAGCGTCAAATGCAATACACTAACTATAAAAATAGTGAAAAATCAAAAATTTCCAATACAGATAAATCTAGAAGTAAATAGGTAACGAATCAGTATAGAAAATAGATGGATGGGTATGTCAAATTTGAGTCATCAAAAATGTATTTTCGGACACAAAACAGCATTTTAATAGAATTTTATATTAAGTTCATGTAAAATATAAGTAAAGAATATTCGGAAATATAGCCAACCGTTTTAGCGATATGCATGTACAAGTTAAGGGGATGATTGTATGTTGAAAAAGCTATTAAGGTTTTTAGGTTTTATACAAGATGATCTAGATGATGATTATGATGATACAATACACCGTTATGATGCATAGTATTAATCAAATAGTTAAGCTGATGGTGTTATATTGATCAGTTTAGCTATTTTTTATTTCTTTAAGCAATAGATAACTTTATTTGGTAAAATAAAGAAAAAACATAAAGAGAGAAAAAAAATGAAAAAATATCACTTAAAACTGCAGCATTTAATAATTGGTGTTGCAATTTTAGCATTCCTCTTAACGATTGCAAGTAGTCTGTGGAGCAGTTATCGTATGAACAATCAAACGTTAATGGATAACACATTAGAAACTAACCGAGTATATGCTGAAAAACTAGCAACTACCGCTAATAATTATTTAACCGAGACACTTCAAACCCTTGTGTATAATTCAAATACTATCGCAAAATACATAGATAACGAAGAAAGACTTAATGCAGAGGCTGATCGTCTGAGAATGCAAACAAATACATTTAACTCGATTTCTATTGTCGATACAAAGGGAAAAGTGCTGGCCACCTCTCCGCAAACGCTAGAAATCAAGGGTAAAGTCTTAACATCCAAAGCTATAAAAGATGCCATAAGAGAAAAAAGACCAATGATTTCAGATCCATATAGAGCGATTACAAATCGTGAATTAATATATATTTCGGCACCTATTTTTAATAAGAATGGTAAATACTTAGGTCTTGTAGGTGGAACAATTTATTTGGAAGAAGCCAATATTCTCTATGAGTTATTAGGGAAACATTTTTATGATGACGGTTCATATGTTTATGTAGTAGATCGAAATGGCCGTATTATTTATCACGAAGATCGTTCACGTATTAATGATGTAGTGACTGAAAATCCTATAGTTCAAAAAATAATGAATCACGATAAAAGTGGTGTACAAAGAGTAACCAATTCAAAGGGACAAGATATGCTAGCTGGTTTTTCAACTGTAGATACCGCTGGTTGGGGAGTTGTATCACAAAGACCAACAGAAATTTCATTACAGCCTGCAGAAAATATGGTGAAAGAAACGCTCTATGTAGCATTACCGTTACTCATCATAACTTTAGCCATCATTATTTGGGCAGCAATCAGAATTTCAAGACCATTGCAACGATTAGCCGAATTAACAGAGAGTAGCATGAAAAAAAATGAAGAAAAAAATCTATCTGCTGTTTCAGCATGGTATTACGAAGTGATACAACTAAAAAATGCATTAATTCACAGTTTAAGCTTTTTGCATCAACAGGTAAATTTCTTTATGGATCAATCAACTACAGATCCATTGACAGGATTAACAAACCGACGAACATTAACTGCTAAAATGGATGAATTGATAAATGCAAAAACACCATTCTCTATTATTTTAATGGATATAGATCATTTTAAACTGGTTAATGATACTTATGGACATGGTGTAGGAGATGAAGTTTTACAATACTTAGCATATAAAATGAAAACTGTCACTCGAGCAACCGATTTATGTTGTCGTTATGGTGGAGAAGAGTTTATCGTCCTTTTACCAAACACTACTGCTCAAGAAGCTTTTGAAGTCGCAGAAATTTTACGGAAAAATCTTGAAAATACATCCAGTCCTACAGGAAAAGAAATAACAATTTCATCAGGTGTAGCTGAATACCCGGAAACAGAATATACTGCTGTTAAGCTAATTGAACAAGCAGATCAATGCTTATATCAAGCAAAAGAACAAGGTCGAAACCGTGTTATAATGGCGAATAGCTTAAACCCAACTAGATAAAGTAGTTGGGTTTTTTTATATTTTGTAAGATTAGATTTTGAAAAAACACCTAAAATAAAAGTTACTTCATCATCACAATTAAATAAATTCGTAATAGCTACTCTTTTTATTTATTTTGAAAAGCTCCATAATAGAGGAGGAATGAGATAGGGGAGAGATGATGAGTTATTTAAGTTTAGTATTCTTTCAAGTAGTCGCACCTATTTTAGTTTTACTTGTCGTGGGTGGAATCATGCAACGCAAGTTTCAATTTAACTTGAAAGCATTGTCGAATTTAATCACATATTGTTTAATGCCATCAGCTGTATTTGTTAATATATATGAAACAAAAGTGAACCCAGCAGTTTTAGGGAAAATATTACTCTATTTATTTGCTTTTAGTATCAGTTTAATGGTTATTAGTACGATTATTAGTAAGGTATTGAAGCTTGAAAAAAAGAAAGCAGCAATCTTCAAAAATAGTATTGTCCTTATTAACTCTGGGAATTATGGAATTCCGGTAAGTCAAATGGTATTCCATGCACAGCCATTAGGTACAGCAATTCAAATCATTACGGTAATTTTTCAAAATTTAACGACTTATACATACGGATTGTATAATTTGATTTCAACGACAAAATCCGGATGGGAAATCGCCAAAAGTATTGTTAAATTACCGATTGTACATGGTTTAATACTGGGTGTTATTTTAAATGTAGCGAATATTCAGTTGCCACAGTTTTTATCCATTGCTGTTGGACATACGGCCGATGCTTTTGTTGCAATCGCGCTACTCACTTTAGGGGCACAGCTGTCAAAAATTCACGTTAGTACGATGTTTAATAAAATGTTATATATGAGTTGTATCGGCCGATTACTTATGGGGCCGTTAGTCGGTTTCGCATGGATTACCATTTTCGGGTTCCATGGTGTTGTGGCACAGTCTTTATTAATAGCAAGTGCTTTTCCAACTTCAAGAAACAGTGCCACTTTGGCTTTAGAGTATGACGCCGAGCCAGAACTTGCTGCACAAACAGTTCTTTTTACAACCGTTGTTAGCTGTATAACTGTGACCATCGTGATTTATGTGGCGAAATTATTATATGTATAAAGGAATCAATATCAACTTTAAACTAATTACAAATGAATTAATTGAAATTTAAATTTTTAAGAGAGCCTTGCTACATATTGTAGCAAGGCTCTCCTTTTTAATATGATGAAATCTTAAGAAAATCTTCATTCTTTTGCCACCTAATTATTAAGATTTATTCCATATACTTGTTAATAGATTGATTGTAGAGGGAGGATTACGAAATTGATTAAGCTACAAAATATAAATCATACTTTTAAAATTGGTAAGAAAGGAAGCGAAAAAAAGGTTCCTGTATTGAAGGATATTTCTTTTTCGGTAGAGCAAGGAGAGATTATTTCGATTGTTGGTAAAAGTGGATCTGGTAAATCAACATTATTAAATGCAATTGCTGGTTTTTTGAAGCTGGAGCAGGGGTCAATTATGATACATGGTAAAGAAACGACTAATCTAACAGAAGCAGAGCATGCAAAATTCCGCTCTAAAAATATTGGCTTCATCTTTCAAAATTTTCAGTTGATGCCAGGATTAACAGCTTTTGAAAATATCGAATTGTCTTTGAAAATTCAAGGTATGGGCAAAAATGCACGCTTTCAAGTAGTTCAAAACATTTTACGAAAAGTAGGTTTAGAGAAAGTATCAGATCATTATCCAAATGAATTATCTGGTGGTCAACAACAACGTGTTTGTATTGCTAGAGCGCTTGTGACAAATCCACCCATTATTTTAGCGGACGAGCCAACTGGAAGTTTGGATTCTGAAACGGAACAAGAAATTTTACAGCTGATTATGCTATTAAATGAATCGATGGATATTACATTTATTATCATCACCCATGATGAAGAAGTAGCGAATATAGCACATCGAAAATTCCGTATGCATGATGGTGTATTGAAGGAGGCTGTTCCAAGTGCAGTTTAGAGATCAAGTTGATTTTGTTCGGCAACATGTAAAGAAAAACCGTATGCGAATTTTCACGACTATATTAGCAACAACGATGGGCTGTGCTTTTTTAATCGTATTAGCATCGATTGCATTTGGACTACAAGGTTCAATTAAGAAAGAAATTTTAACAGATAGTGCTGTGACGAAGATCGAAGTATATAATTCCGATGAAAAGGGCATCGACAAGAAAGCCATTAAAGAAATCCCGAATGTTCAGGCGTTAGGTGAAACAACTCAAATTACAACTGCAATAAATCCAAATGTGAAATTTGATAATCGTTCCGGTTTTGGCGATGTAAAATTTAATAATTTTGAAGAACAACAAAAAGCTAAAATTAAATTATCGAAGGGTACATATCCTACAAAAGAGAACGAAGTTGTTGTTGGCTATAATTTAGGACAAAACTTATTGACGAAGAAGGAAGAACAAAGTATTAAAGAGGAAAAAAATGAGGAAGGAACATCAAAAAAAGGTTATCAGCATTCATTATTAGGTAAAACGATTTCCTTATCCTTTACACCAGAGAATGGAGATAAACATACGAAGGTACGACAATATAAAGTAGTTGGAATTGGAGAGAAGCCTTCTAAAGAGTGGGCTATGGATACGAGTATACAACTAAGCGATACTATGAAGCCTAAAATTCTAAAGGATTATAATGCAATAGTCGATAAAGCGATGAAAGAAAAAGACTTTTACTATGTGAACTACTCTGTTTATGCAACTGATATTGAAGCAGTTAAAGGTGTGCTAAAAGAGTTAAAGGCAATGAATTTGCAAGTTTATTCTGTAACCGAACAATTAGATCAATTAAATGTATTTTTCCTAGCCCTAAAAGTGGGACTTATTTTTGTGGGAACAATAGCGGTTTTAATTGCTTCTATTGGTATTTTCAATACGATGACAATGGCTGTTACTGAACGTACACGTGAAATAGGTGTGATGAAGGCGATTGGTGCCGGTCCAAAGTTAATTCAAAGATTGTTTGTAATGGAAAGTGCTTATATAGGTATTTTAGGAACAGTTATTGCAATTATCATTTCTTATATCATTAGCTTTTTGGCGAATTTTGCATTGCCAAAAATCTTAGATGCGGTCATGCCTGATAGTGGTATTGAAAAAGCAGGAATTCAATTTTCAACGATACCATGGGAGCTTGTCGTAATTGCATCATTGATTAGTATAGGTGTTGCTATTATGAGCGGTTGGCGACCAGCACGAAAAGCGACAAAAGTTGATGTTATTCAAGCATTACGTCAAGAATAAAAGTGGGGCGCCCATCTAGCTTCAACATAATCTTGACTAGCAAAAATTAATAAAGACTGTAGGAAGCTCAATTTTCATTGTCTCTCCCATGGTCAGTAACTAGCAGGAAGAGATAAAGAACCAACGAAAAACAATTTGTTTTTTGTTGGTTCTTATCTTTTTAGAGACTTATTAGACAACGCATCCTTACTTATTGATAAACAGATACTTTCTTTATTTTTTCCTGTAATCCTCGTATAGATCTAAAAGAAATAAAGCAGATTTCCCCATTAGACATTGTAACAGTCCGATTTTTTTTATCAATTTCCTGGACATGATCTATATTGATTATAAAGCTTTTATGACAACGATAAAATCTTCCATCAAGTTTTTCAATGTCTTTTAGCTTTCCATAAAATTCATAGTGTCCATTTTTAATTTGTAATTGAACCTTATGAATTTGAGTAGATGTTGAAAAATAACAAATTTCATCATAGGGTATATTTTTAATCAATTCTCCAATTTTCACTTGAAAAAAGTGTCTTTCATCAACAAGGCCTAATTGCTTATATTTTTGATAAGCAGTTTCTAATGCAGCTATTAGTTGGAGGGTTAACTCCTCTTGTTCTCTTTTAATAATAAAATCAAGTGCTGCAATTTTATATGTAAAAGTCAATTGAAGCATTTCTGCGTGAGTAGTCACAAAAATGATACTTGATAGTGGGTCATATTCACGAATTTTACTCGCCAATTCTAATCCTGTTATATGACTTTCTAATTCAATATCCAAAAAATAACAATCAGCTTGATTTTTTTCTATATAAAATAGAACATCCTCAGGTTTAGAAGTAACTAGGACAAAATCTATACCAGAGTGTTCAATGAATGCATATTGTTTTAGCTTTGTGTGAATAAAACGAAGTTGTGATTCATCATCTTCACAAATAATTACTTTCACTTTTTGCGCCTCCTAAACGGAATCTCAAATTCTTGTATAAACCAATCCTCTTCGATTCGTGTATTCATAATTACTTGTGGATATCTTTCTAAAATATATTTAACATTAGATAAACCAATTCCGCGATCCTTTCCTTTTGTGGAAAAGGATTCATTGTAAATATCCTTTAAATTAGTGATTTCTTCTCCCATTGTATTCCGAATAATGATGATTACTGAATCTGTTCGTGTTTTAAAGAAGGCAAGATTAATCACTCCCGATTCTACCAACTTGTTTGCTTCAATGGCATTATCTATTAGAATACCCATAATTCGAGTTAAATCTATAATATTCATATAAATGCTATTGATTGTTTCGGGTATTTCGATACTGATTTTAATGCCTAGCTCATCCGCCTGTAGAGCTTTAGTGGCTATAAGCCCTTTTAATCCAAGTAGTTGTAAATTATCCAGATTGCCTAATACATTATTGTTAAAAGAAGCATTTGCCTCGGTTTTTAAAATATGCTGTTCAAAATATTTTTTTAAATCATCTAAATTATTGTTATCTAAATAGCCTTTCATCGTAAGTAAAATATTGGCATAATCGTGACGGAACTTCTGCATATCGCGATTGACATGCTCAAGTTCCTCTACATATATTTTAAATTGTTCATTTTCTACCATGTTTTGCTTCACTTGGTTCTCCTTTTTTATGTTGTATAAAAGTAAAGCGAATAAAAAAAGCATTAAAAGAAAATAGCCTATTTGAATCGCTAAGTTAATTTTTACTAATTCTATTGCATCTTTATTACCAGGAATAAAAACATTTAAATAAAGAACTATAACCGTTATGCTAGAAATCATAAAGATAGAAACTTGTGCAATTAGTGGAATATCTAAACGAGCCCACATTTTCATAATAATAATCTGTTTATAGCCGTAAACAAATATAGAGAAAAAAATAATAAAAAATACATAATGCAAAGGAAGATACATAACACCTTTTGGAATTAGAGAATTCTCGAGAAGCTGTGTAAGTTGGTCTGCTAACATACCTATAAAAAATATAGTACATATATCTAATAACGTTCGGATATTTTTTGAAATTATATAAAAAAAGACTGCAGTGAATAGAAAAAGAATTATTATACCTAACCAATCTACAAGAAATAAATAAACAAAACTAGATGGTAAAATAATTAATCCAATAATTGCTAAAATCAATTTAATATTTAATCGGATGTTCAATGTATAGATTAAAGCAATAAAAATGGAACTATATTCAATAAAAGCAGAAAATATGAAGCTATTCGTCAATTAAAACCCTTCTTCATTTAGAATTATTTTTTTAAAGGGATGGTTTTTTTGGAGTTCTTTAGGAATTTCCTCTTCATGAAAAAACAATGTACAAGAATTTACAACAGCTTGGGTTCCTACAAATAAGGCAACACTTGATAATCTAGAAAGAACATAGTTGTTAATGCATTGTATTACTTTATAAATTAGATTCATGTGTTTTTCCCCCTAATATTATTTGAATTAGAATAGCTAAGCTTTGAATGAATAAACCTTGAACCACAAATATTTGAAAAGTTATTGGCAAAATATTTATAAAAATGATAACCACAAACAATCGTATTCGTGCATGCTTTTTTAAATAATTGTGATGTTCTTCATTAACAATACGATGTTTCAAAGTTTCAACAGGTGCGTATGCAAAAATTATGTATACTGAGAAAATACTAATACCCCAAACTAGCCACTGTGGTAATTGAAACAAAACTAAAAATGCAGATAAAAATGGAAATGAGATAATACTCCAGAGTATACAAGTAAAAGTAGTAGAAAAGTGATACCCGAAGCATTTCTGCCGAAGTAAATAGAATGTTAGATGTGCAATAAGGGTTGGAACTATACAGTTTAGTACAAAAGCAATTCCATAAATAATTATTGTTTTATATACATCAGATAAAATTATTTGCATGCCAAATCGTATTTTCGCTTGATCCAGCTGTGTATAATTTTTTTGCTTTATGAGTGTATTAATAATAGCTGATTCAATTCCAAACATTTATATCCTCCTCACATCCAACAATATTTTAACAATATTTTAGTTATTTTGATATATATGATCATTAACGTCGAGAAAACAGTCTTGACCGTTCAATAAGGTATATTTTTTACTTGTATTTATATGGGTATGCGGATTTATAACTCACTATCGAACAGCCGTCTTACTTGAATTAAAAAATAGCCTAATATTTTTTCTGCTAAGCCCCCCGCTAAGCGCAAAAACCGCATGAGCCAACTGCGTCGTCTCATGCGGTTCGTTCTCGCGCTTTATACAAGGCGTCTTTGTCTAAATCAATAAAGTAAAATAATCTTTAAAAAAACTATAATCAAATTTAATAGAGCCAAAAAAAGACTGTAAACAAACTTAATCTTAAAGAGTTTGTCTACAGTCTTTTGTGGATATTTTGTCGAATTATGTTTAATTGAGAATATTAGTGGTATTGAACTTCTTTCAGTACATCGATCTTGTTGATCTCGATACCCATTGCTTTTGCAACGCCTTTACCATATTTGGGATCTGCTTTGTAGCAGTGGATGATATGACGTTCTTTGATGAAGTATTCAACGCCTTCCATGTTACGAGCTGTGTTTTCAAAAAGACGTTGTTGTTCATCTTCGCTCATGATGTTGAATAATTTACCTGGTTGTTCAAAGTAATTATCATCATCTTCTCGGAAGTCATGAATATCTGCTGGACCTGCTTCTTCGCTTGGATTTTTGTACTCAGGTTGTTCTTTCCATTCACCATAGCTATTTGGCTCGTAGTGTAATGTGCTACCTAAATTGCCGTCTGTACGCATTGCACCATCGCGATGGAAGTTGTGTACTGGACATTTTGGAGCGTTTACTGGAATTAAGTTATGGTTTACACCTAAACGATAACGTTCAGCATCAGCGTATGCGAATAAGCGAGCTTGTAACATACGGTCTGGAGAGAAGCTAATACCAGGAACTACGTTTGAAGGAGCAAATGCTGCTTGTTCAACTTCAGCGAAGTAGTTAGCTGGGTTACGGTTTAATTCGAATTCACCAACTGGAATTAGTGGGAAGTCTTTTTTATACCAAACTTTAGTTAAATCAAATGGATTGTATGGAAGATTTTTGGCTTGTTCGTCAGTCATCACTTGGATTGACATAGTCCATTTAGGGAAATCGCCTTTTTCAATTGATTCGTAAAGGTCACGTTGTGAAGATTCACGATCTTTTGCTACAACTCTTTCTGCTTCTTCATCAGAAAGGTTTTGGATACCTTGTTGAGTTGAGAAGTGGAATTTCACATAAACGCGTTCGTTATCAGCATTAATCATTGAATAAGTGTGAGAACCAAAACCGTGCATATGACGATAGTCAGTTGGGATACCACGATCGCCCATGACATAAGTTATTTGGTGTAATGCTTCGGGAAGATTTGTCCAGAAGTCCCAGTTGTTATTAGCGGAACGCATATTCGTACGTGGGTCACGTTTAACAGCGTGGTTTAAGTCAGGGAAATGCATTGCATCACGGAAGAAGAATACGGGCGTGTTGTTCCCAACTAAATCCCAGTTACCTTGTTCTGTGTAGAATTTTAATGCAAAACCGCGGATATCACGTTCGGCATCAGCAGCACCACGTTCACCAGCTACAGTAGAGAAACGAGCGAACATTTCTGTTTTCTTACCAACTTTTGAGAAGATTGCTGCTTTTGTATATTTAGTAATGTCATGAGTTACGGTGAAAGTACCGAATGCACCTGAACCTTTTGCGTGCATACGACGTTCTGGAATTACTTCACGGTTGAAGTTTGCTAGCTTTTCAATCAACCAAACATCTTGTAGTAAAACCGGACCACGTTTACCAGCAGTCATAGAGTTTGTGTTACTTACGACAGGAGCACCAGCGGCAGTAGTTAACTTTTTGTTGTTGTCATTTGTCATGAATTAATTCCTCCTATAAAAAAAATAGAATTACCTCTTCGAAAACAACTATAACAGATTAGAAATTGAAAGTAAATTATAATCATTCTATTTTAGTAATTTTTATCTTAAAAAAAGAAATATAAAATGGTAAACAATTAACGTATTATCAATAAAGTCTTTTTGCAGCAGAAAAAATCAACATTTATGAATGTGACAGATTCATGACGCTTTAATTATTAAAAAATAAAGAAAGTATTGGTTATGCCGGATGATTTTATTTTCTCATTAATGTGAAAAATAAAATGAATAATTGCATATTATAATAATTATTATTATCAATTTATCTATAAGAATGAGCATAATTGAAAATGGTATCAACTGTGTAGAACGAGATGGATTTGTGCCATCTTTACAATGAATTGACATATTTATGGAAAAATAATAAATTTATGAAAAGGGAAATAGGTTAACAAAAAAAGCTTTTATGCCCCCTATAGAAGTTTAGTAAGTTAACTACAAAAAGGAGAGTAGACAACAAATGAATTGTCCAATTTAAAATGCCTCTATAGCAGAAGATAAATTGTATTTAATAGGGGGATTAATATGCGTTTTAATCGTAATTTCTATTTGTTATTAATTGGTCAGTCGATTGCTAATTTAGGCGACTCCTTTTATATCATTTGTATTATTAGCACGCTATATAAGATAACCGGATCTGCAACGGCAAGTGCATTTGTGCCATTTACTATTACTATGTCTATGTTTATATCGAGTATTTTATCTCCACTTGCTATGAGAAAATGGTCATTAAAATCATTATTAGTTAGTTCACAGATTGGGAAAACAATCCTGCTGTTGTTCTTAAGCCTGTTTATCGTTTTTTTCATTAATGAAGAAAATTTCTTTTCTATTTTCATAGTAATAGCAGGTATTGCATTACTTGATGGTTGTGCAAATCCCATTATGTATTCGTTACTACCTCATTATGTAGAAGAAAGTCGACTGGTGAAGGCTAATAGTATAGTAGACTCTGTTTCACAAACGATCCAAATTGCATCTTGGCTTTTCGGAAGTTTACTTTTAATTTGGATGGGTACCAATGCTTTTGCCTTGCTCGTCGCAATTTTATTTATTATTTCTTCTATAATGTTTGGTTGTTTAACAACTGTTAATATTCAAAAAAATCAAGAGAAAATAAGTATGCGCGCGAGCTTAACGCAAGGCTGGAAAATCATTCGGAAAACACCGCTTTTAAAAGTGCAGCTAAGTATAGAAGTACTAGAAACAATGGTCAGTACCGTTTGGATTGCTTCGATACTCTATGTATTTGTAGAACAGGCATTACAGACCAGTCAAAAGTGGTGGGGCTTTATCAATGGATCGTTTTTTATAGGTTTATTACTTGGCAGTTTATATGTTATGAAAAATGCTACATTAGTGGATGACCGAAAATTTCTCTTCATCTTAATGGGTTCTATTATTACTACAGTCAGTACAATACTCTTCGGTTTAACAAGTGTACCGATTGTTGCACTTGTTATGTCAGGATTGATGGGGATGTTTGGACAGTTAAAGAATATTCCGCAGGCTACAATTATTCAAAAATCTGTTCCGACAGAGGAACTACCAACTGTCTATGCATCAATGGGTACCGCAACTTTAAGTATGTATGGCGTCATGGCATTGCTAGTTGGGGTTTTGGTAGACTGGATTGGCGTTCGTATTGTATTTTTAGGATCTGGGTTATTATTGTTTGTAGGGATGATGATCATCTTGAAAAGTAGACGGCTATTTGTATAGGTGAATGGATGTCTGAAGTTTTTACTTTGGGCATCTTTTTATTTCTAATTTTTCTAAAATAATAAAAGGTGTTTATAGGATTTTTCATTTACAATAGAATTAGATAATTATGTATTATAATACCAAATAATAATTACATTGGATGTTCATTTAAAGAGGTGCTCTATGAAAAGAAAGTTATTTATTATTGGCTGTATCATGATTTTTCTTTTCACCATTATAAGTAGTTTTAACTATTTTAATATTTTCGAGCCAAATGGCCCGGATGCTAAAAATGGTGTATTAGATTTAAGTCATTGGGATTTTGAGAAAAATGGAAACGTGAATTTAGATGGTGAGTGGCAATTTTATGGGGGGGATTTAATCACACCGGATAATAATCCGCACACCTTCAATGAGTATAAACATAAGCTAACAACTATTCATGTCCCAGGAAATTGGAATGATCAAAAGAAATATAAAATCGGTACGTATCGTTTGCTTATTAAGTTGCCTAAAGACGGATCATATGGAGTTAAAACCGATACAATTCGAAACGCTAGCAGATTATTTATAAATGGAGTTGAATCCGGAGAAACAGGGAACCCAACGAAACATATGGGGGAATATCAGTATAGTGACGAAAAGTATGTAGCATATAGTACAAGTAAAAACAATGAAATAGAAATCGTTATGCAAGTAGCATCTCCGGATTATCCTGTGGTAGGGATTGTTAAATCAATTGAATTTGGTGAAAAGGAGAAAATAACCACATCAAAAACCATCGATATTTTGTTTGATACAGCACTTTTTTCAGGTTATTCTCTATTATTTATTATGTATTTCGTCACTTTTCTCCAAAGAAGAAAAAACTTGTATGAATTGTACTTTAGTTTATTTTGCCTTTTTCAGGGGTTTTATATTAGTTCGTTAAATCAACAGTTGCTATTTATCGGAACGCCTGAGATGCCTTCTTTACATAGAGCGTTTTTTCAATTGTCATTTTTTCATTTAGCATTGCTATTTTTCCTTTTATTTATATACGACTTTTATAAACCGTATGTAAATAAGCTGATTGTGAAGGTTTTATGTTCCTTAATCATTGTGCAAGAACTAATTGAAGGTATACCAAGTCCAATACTGTGGCTTCATTTGCCGGTTATGGTTGAGAAAATAGGTATGGTTATTATTATCGGTTTTAGTTATTGCTATATATTTTATGTGTTACTAAAGGTATTAGTAAAAAAAGTGGAAGGCTCTGAGTATCTCTTATTTATCGTGACATCGTTTGGGTGTTATGGATTATTAGTAGGATTGCACTTTTTGTTTGAAACGCATATTAACAATGAACCATTCCTTCTATTTTTAATCATGGTTATTGGAATGTCTTCATTAATAGGTTTCCGACATCAACATGCTTTTATAGAGATAGATCGTTTATCGAAAGAATTGATACGTATGGATGAGATGAAGAATGAATTTTTGATGAAGAGTTCTCATGAATTAAGAACGCCTTTGAACGGTATTATTAATATTTCAAAATTTTTAATAGAAGGAAATAATGGTATATTAAAAAAAGAACAATTAGAAGCGGTTATTTCTATTCACTCTGTTGGGCGTCGATTAGAAAGAGTTGTAGAGGACTTATTATATGCCGATAAAATGAAGATCGAGGATATTCATCTAATTCCGTCACCAGTTAATATCTATATAGTGGAAGAAGTTATCAAAGAACTATCTTATTTAATTTCATCGGAACATAATGTAGATTTGATTAATAAAGTTCCAGCTAATTTACCGCCAGTTTACGTAGATGAAAGTAAATTGAAGCAAGTATTTTTTAATCTAATCTACAATGCCATTAAATTTACTAAATACGGAGAAATTACTGTTTCAGCTAAGGTGAAAGGCGAAGAAATGCAAATATCTGTTGAGGATACAGGCGAAGGAATTACAAAAGAAAACCTTGAGAAAGTTTTTGCATCCTTATATCAAGTGCATGGTCGAGAATCAGAAGGGCTTGGACTAGGATTAAGTATTACAAAGCAAATAGTAGAAGCATCTGGTGGGCAAATTTGGGTTACATCTGAAGTAGGGAAAGGTTCTATTTTTACCTTTACTATTCCATTGGCGAATAGTAACCAACTAAAAGAAGTTAATACGGAAGAATATGCAGCATCGATTGAACCAAACAACACAAAGGTGATAGAGCGATTTAATCGTCAATCGCAATTTTTGCAATTACCTCTTCAAATAGAAGGGAAAAAATCATATACCATTTTAGTTGTTGATGATGATCATACAAATTTAAAAGTAATGATTAATTGCATACGTTCTATGGATTATACAGTTATTGCTGTTGATAATGGCGAAAAAGCTATTCAAATAATAAAAGAAGAACCGATTGATTTATTAGTATTAGATTTAATGATGCCCACTATGTCTGGCCTTGAAGTTTGTAAGATTGTACGACAGGATTATGATTTAACGGAATTGCCAATTATTATTTTAACAGCTGCAGGACAACTAACTGATTTGGTCGTATCCTTTAAAGGAGGGGCTAATGATTTTTTACAAAAGCCTGTGAATATGGAAGAATTGAAAGTTCGTATAGATTCATTGTTACTAATCAAGGAATCTTCACAAGAAGCGATAAAAAATGAATTGAATTTCTTATCAACTCAGATAACTCCACATTTCTTGTACAATACATTTAATACGATTATTGGATTGAGCTATAAAGATCAAGAAAAAACTAGAGAAGCACTGCAATGTTTATCAATCTATTTCCGAGCTAAATTAGATTATAAAGGTCAAAATAATCTTATCCCGTTAGAAAATGAAATTGAATTAGTACAAGCCTACTTAGCAATAGAAAAAATGCGATTTGGTGATCGATTGCATATTGAATATGATATTGATGAGAATATTAAGGCTGTAATACCTTCTATGACAATTCAACCGCTAGTAGAGAATGCAGTACATCATGGAATTGTTTCGAAGCAAGACGGTGGGGTTGTTAAAGTTGTCATTAAGAAAGTAGAGGAAGGAATAAAAATAGTAGTAGAAGATAACGGAGTGGGCATTCCGATTCAAAAACAAGAAGAATTATTAAATGAAAGAGGAACAAGAATTGGTTTCTCTAACCCATTTAGAAAATTAAAGTTAATTAAAAAAGCAACATTTTCATTGGAAAGCACAGAAGGAAAAGGAACGAGAATTACAATAATATTACCTGAGGTAGGATATAATGAGAGTCTTATTAATTGATGATGAGGAACTTTCTTTAGAAGTAATGGAAATCATGCTTCATAAAATACCGAACATTGAAATTGTAGGGAAATACAACAATCCTATTGAAGCGTTAAAAGACCTGGATGAAGTGCAAGTCGATGTCATTTTCCTTGATATGGAGATGCCTAGTATGCATGGTCTTGAATTTGCAGAGAAAGTGATGGGGAAGCATAGTGATATTGAGGTGCTTTTTGTAACAGCCTATCCGCAATTCGCTTTAGAAGCATTCGAGGTTAATGCGATTGATTATTTATTGAAGCCTGTTAGTATGATGAGATTGCAAAAGGCAATAAATAAGATAGAAGAAAAGTTAGTTTTGTATCAGACTAGAGAACAGCTTGCTGATCAATCAAAAAGTATATTGCGTGGCTACTTTATGGTTAGCTTTCAGTTAATTGACTATCAAAATAATGAGGTGAAATGGCGTACAAAAAAAGTAAAGGAGTTATTCGCATTTCTATGGCATAATGGCAAAAACCCTATACACAAATCGCTTATTATTGAGGAACTTTGGCCGGATAAGCAAGCGGAGAAAGCTGTGTCTTTACTACATACGACCATCTATCAGCTGAGAAAAACATTAAAGGAAATTGGTGTAGAAAATCCTATAACACTAATAAACGATCATTATAAATTATCAGTTCAATTAGAGGCGGATGTGCTTGAATTACAGGAGATCATTCAATCTGATAGTTTAGATTCAAAAAAAGTTGAAAGAGTAATTGAACTGTATAGTGGAGACTACTTAGAAAATGATGATTTTATTTGGTCGATTCAACATCAGCAAGAATTAAAGCAAGAAGTTCTATGCTATCTTCAAAAGTTTGTCGTAAGTCCAAAGTACGAAAAAGATTATACAAAGTTAGTTGGGGTATGCTTAGATAAAATGTTCGTTCTTAATCCATACGATGACACGATTATGTATCAATTATTGGAGTATTATTGTGAGTTAAACAACACAAGAAAAGTGAAAGAAGTATTCCAAGTCATTACACATCGCTTAAAAGATGAATTAGGAGTAAGTATACCAACTAATATCGTAGAGTTGAAAAATAATTATTTTAATAAATTTTAAAAAGGCTTATGATTTCTAGCTTTATAGAAATCATAAGCTTTTTTGTGTGCAATAAAATGATAGAGAATAAATAATTGGTAATTAAGTAATGGTTTATTTATTGAAAATATATATAAAACGACATTTTCGGGTATTAAGAATTATAAAAACGCTAATTCAAGCTGAATGGAATAACAAATATATGATACAACAGGCACTTTTACTTACAGCGAAATATAAATTTCAGAATTTGTTTAGTTTACACCGTTAATATGTACTAAAAGACTTCAAGCTTGAGCTAATTCTACAAGCTTATTAGTTCAGATATATAGAAAGCAATCATAATAGAAGAATAGGAGGGGCTGGAAGAATTAATAGTTTAAGCCCGAAGACTAAGTGTTTTTATCAATAATAAAAAGGAGAGCATTATGAAAAGGATTAGCTTTATAGTTGCATTAATACTATTACTTGCAAATAATTTCTTAACACCACTCGCTGCATATGCCACGGATACGAACGAACAAGCATTTACTTTAGGTGAAGCAAAAGTAAATGCAATAGACGAATCATCGGTAAAAGTAACATATAATTGGAATTTTACCGCTGGTGATAAGGAAACAGAAACGACATACGACTTTCAATTACCTGAAAATATTAAAGTTGAAAATACACAAACAAATTCTTTACAAATTAATGGTGCAGCAATTGGTTCATATACCGTATCAGGTAATCAGATAAAAGTATCTATTTCAGCGCATCAAACAGTTAATGGGACAGGAACGATTGAGATGGATGGAAAAAAAGAGACTACGGATCCAATTCCTGATACTTCTGCTGAAGAAAAACAAGCAGAATCAGTAGCAAATACAACAGAACAACCAATAGAACCAGTCATAAAGAAATCAGTAGAACAACCGGCAGAAAATGTTGAAGAACAACCTCAAGCTGATGCAAATGAAAATGCTGAGGAAATTAACAGTATTAAAACATCAAATACTGATATCAAAGAAAGTATTTTAATAAGTTCAAATTTAACCTTTACAAATACAAAAGGTGAAAGTATTGAGAAGGTGGATCGTGAATCAACAATTGCTGTAGATTACACGTATGCCCTTCCGAATGGTCATACTTATACAGATGGGGCTACATTTAAATTTCATCTACCAAAGGAATTAGAAGTTTACGAAACGTTGAAAGATGAGCCACTTAAATTTGATGGTCAAACTATTGGGGAATTCTCAGTAGCATTGGATGGAGAAGTTACGGTAGTTTTTAATAACTTCATTGAATCTCACTCTAATATCAAGGGTACACTCCAAGTTTTATCTAAACTTAGTGAGAAAACAGTAATTTCTGATGATAAAAAAGTGAGTGTAACTCCTATTGAATGGCAAGCATCAATAGATATTCCGATTAACTACATTTCGAATGGTTCTACAATAGATAAAAGCGGTACCCCTAATAAAAAATACAATGCTAATACAATCGATTGGACAGTTGATTTCAATAAAAATCTTAATGATATCAAAAATGCAGTACTAAGTGATCCGATTCAAGATGGTCAGGAATTACAAGAGGGTTCGATCAAAGTGTATAAATTAATTACACATCTTGATGGAAGTGTAAAAATAGGAGAAGAAGTAAATGGATTGGAAATTGGAAAGACAACAGAAAGTAAGGATTTCCAACTAAATCTAGGAGATATTCATTCAGCCTATCGAGTAGTGTACACAACCAATATTACGGATCAAGATAAAACTCAATATGCTAATACAGCCACACTATCTGGTGATGATTTTACTAATCAGTCTGCAAGCGCAACCGTAAATGTTGGCCGTGGGACATCATTATCCAAAAGATCAACAGGTTACGATGGTTCTAAGCAAACCATTAATTGGGAAATTAAGTACAATTACAACGAAAAAACTATCTCAGCAGACAAAGCAACCTTAACAGACTACTTTAATGATTCACAAGAGCTTGAAGATAATTCAGTTAAGGTATATGAAGTTACTATTAAGGATGATGGCAATGAAGGGAATTTAATTCCGGTTACATCTGGTTTTACAGTAGCTAAAAAATCACAAGAAGGAAAAAATGGATTTGAACTAAAATTCGACCATGAAATAAATAAAGCATATAAAGTTGTCTATCAAACAAAAGCTATTGATCGTGTATACGGTGGAGAGAAAATCACAAATGATGTAACAAATGGTGATGATACAAAGGCAACTGGTACTCAAGACATCAATCAACAAATACTTACTAAAGCATTTACTGGTGCAGATTATAAAAATAAGACTGCAAGTTGGAAAGTTACTTTTAATAATGATAGTCATCTAATGAAGAACGTCATTTTAAATGATATCTTTACAAATAAAGGACTAACTTTCCTTCTAGATACATTAGTGATTGAAACTGGTGGAATAACACTTCAATTAGGTAAAGATTATGAAGTTACATCAGATAATAATGGTTTTGAAATTAATTTTACAAACGAAATTAATGCGCCATATACAATTAAGTACCAAACAACATTTAACTACGAAGAGCGTGAAGATCAAACTAAAAAATCACTAGACAATAAAGCGCTTCTTTCATGGAAAGACGAAAAAGATAATGAGAAATCAAAAGAAGCAACTGCGACATTCAAGCCGGATAACTATACACAATCGAATGGTTTTAAAAATGGTTCATACAATGCAGTAAATAAAGAAATCACGTGGAATATTGGGGTTAACTATAATCTTAAAACACTTTCAAAAGCTTCGGTAGAAGATTATATATTAGATGGTCAAAAGCTTGATCTAAGTTCAATAATTGTTTCTAAAATGTCTTTAACTGGAGGAGATAATGGCGTCGAAAAAGGGGCATTAACTGAGGGTGAAGATTATACCGTAGAAAAAATCGGTCCAAATAAGGATGGGAATTCAGGTTTTAAAGTAATATTCCAAAAGGGAATAAATGAACCATATCAAATTACGTATAAAACGAACTTAGAAGATTCACTTATAAAAAATCAATATCACAACACAGCTACACTTTATAATAATGAAGAAAAAGTAACGGATCTCTCAGCAGCTGTATCTGTAAAACACGGTGGCGAATATACAACAAAATCAGCTGAGCAAAAAGGTAAATTTATTAATTGGCGTGTGAATATTAACTTTGGCCAATCCGCAATTTCTAATGTTGTTTTAAAGGATACCCCAAGCGAAAACCAATCCATTTTAAAGGATTCTTTCCGCTTATTTGACACGATTGTTGATGAAAATGGAAATGTTACCAAGGGAAAAGAGCTAAAAGAGGGCAAAGACTACACAATTACGATGACGGTTGATAAAGAATCGTTTGAAATTAACTTTACAAGCGCCATTGATGTACCATATATACTAGAATATCAATCACTTATACTAGATAAAGTAGGTGCAAAAATTAATAATGACATCAAACTAACAGGTGATGAAATAACGAAAGAGAATACGCAATCCTCTTCTACTGTTACCGTGAAACAAACAACAGGAATGGGAACAGGTGAAGGTAAAGTAGGTAGCCTTACATTTAAAAAGGTGGCAGCAGACGATTCGAAAAAATTCTTACCAGGTGCTGTATTCTCATTAATTGATGAGGAAACTAAAACTGTGATTAAAACAGTAACCACTGATAAAGAGGGTATTGCAAGATTCGATAAACTTCTTTTTGGAAACTATTTATTAAAAGAACTACTTGCTCCAGATGGCTATGCAATAGATATTAAAAAGCAAAAAGTAGAGATCGATGGTGATATCGTCTTAGAACCTGTTAAAAATTCAAAAATCATACGAGCTGTAGAGCTTACAAAAGTAGATTCAAACAATGATAAAAAGGCATTAAAAGGTGCCGAATTTGAATTACAGAAAAAAGATACAGCAGGCAACTATAAAGTAGTTGAAGGAAATGCAAAATTTATAACGGATAAAAATGGTAAAATCCTTGTTAATAATCTTGATCCAGGTGACTATCAATTTGTTGAAACAAAAGCTCCTGAACATTATTTATTAGATCAAAAACCAGTTTCATTTACGATTGAAAAGGACCAAATAGCAACAAAAGAAGTTAAAAAGACAAATGAAAGAGGCAAAGGTAATCTTTCTATTGTTAAAGTCGATGGAAAAGATCCATCACAAGTTTTAAAAGGGGCAAAATTTGAGCTTTATGATAGTCAAAATACTTTGATTGCTACTAAAGAAACTGATAATAATGGCGAAATTACTTTTACAGATTTACCTTATGATCAATACACCTTAAAAGAAGTAAAAGCACCAAAAGGATATGCGATCGATAAAGAAGATGGCAATCTATCAGTGGATTTAGATCAAGAAAACAAAGAAGAACAGATTAAAAATAATAAAATTATTCATGCATTTAAACTGAAAAAAGTAGATGCTAATAATACAAAGCTTGGATTAAAAGGTGCCGAATTTAAATTAATGTATCAAAAACCGGGCACAGATGGATATGAAGTTGTTGTTGGGAAAGAACAACTAGTAACAGACGATAACGGAGAAATCTATGTAGAAAACCTGGAAGAAGGTAATTATCAACTAATAGAAATAAAAGCACCAACAGGATATTATTTAGATAATAAACCAGTTGAATTTACTATTGATAGAGAACAGATTAATATTATAGATTTATCAAAGTCTAATGTACGTATACCTTATATCCCAGATCCAAGTGAACCAGGTAAACCGGGAGAACCAGGCAAGCCAGGAGAACCAGGCAAGCCAGGAGAACCAGGCAAGCCAGGAGAACCAGGCAAGCCAGGAGAACCAGGCAAGCCAGGAGAGCCAGGTAAACCGGGAGAACCAGGCAAGCCAGGAGAGCCAGGTAAACCGGGAGAACCAGGCAAGCCAGGAGAACCAGGTAAACCGGGAGAACCAGGCAAGCCAGGAGAACCAGGTAAACCGGGAGAACCAGGCAAACCAGGAGAGCCAGGTAAGCCGGGAGAACCAGGCAAACCAGGAGAGCCAGGTAAGCCAGGGAAACCAAGCAAACCAGGAAAGCCAAGTAAGCCAAGTGAACCGAATAACTCTAAAGATCCAAATAATCCAAATAGCCAAGAAGATAACAACAATCACAAGCTAAATCATTCTAGTAAAAAAGATAAAGAAAATCAACCTAATTCTTCGGGTAATACAAAGCCAGACAAACCTAAAGATGTGAAAGAGACGGAAGAATTGAGAAAACCAACGTCTTCTAACAAAGGTGAATTTCTACCCCAAACTGGTATAGACTCTTTATGGGGATCGATATTTGCAGGGATGCTAATCATGTTGTTAGGTTTATGGATCGTATTTAATAAGAGAAATAAAAAAGCGTAAATTATAGAAGAGCTATTCAGCAGAATTTAATCTACTGAATAGCTTTTTTTTATTGGTTTTGATATATGATAGTGGATTTCTTATGCATCCTTTGTGAGTGAAGGGTCTATCTGTAGCAAAAATGATGGAATATCATCCGTATTGTTATATAAAACTATTAATCTAATGACGCAATTAGGTTTTCATGCCTATAAAAACAATCTATTTCCGCTAATTATTTATATTTTTAGGTAATTTTACTGTTGGTATTTATGGAGTTTAAATAGTCCATAAGACTAACGTAACGTTTTAGTTTTGTGTCATTTCTATTATAATGAAAGAAAAATAAGTGATAGGAATGATACAGATGAGGAAATTAATAGAAGTTATTTTATCCATCATATTAATAATTAGTATCGCTCCAATGCAAGGATTTGCAATGGAGAAAGATTCCGTACATACGCTAAGTAAAGAACAACAAACTGTTTATAATATTGCACTAAAAAGCATCTTAAATATAGATAGCAGTGCTAATTTTAATCCTGAAAATATTAGTTATAGAGATGTCGGGGATATTGTAAATCAAGTTGTCGAAGAAAACCCAGAGATTTTTTATTATAATGGTGTGACGGTTATTTCGGACGGAACAATTATATTTAAATACAATGATAGCAAAAAGAACATTATTCAAAAGAAAAATAAAATTGATAATGCAGTAAAAAAGGTCATGAATACAACTATAAAAAAGAAAATGAATGATCTTGAAAAGGTAAAGGCCATCCATGATTATCTAGTTTTAAATGTAGAATATGATAATAAAAATTATCTAAACAATACAGTCTCAGATGATTCTTATCAAGTTTATGGTGCTTTAATAAATAAAAAAGCGGTCTGTGATGGGTATTCAAAATCAATGCAGCTACTGCTGAAAAAGGCAGGTATACAATCTATTTATGTAACGGGAACGGCAAATGGTGGAAATCATTCATGGAACCTAGTAAAAATAAACGGAAAACATTACCACGTAGATACTACGTGGGATGATCCTGCGCCAAATAAAAAAGGAGTAGTAAACTATAATTATTTTCTATTGACGAACAAACAATTGGAAAAAGACCACTATTGGGTGGAAAGTAATTATCCTACTGCTACTAGCGAAAACTACAATTATTTTCATAATATGAACAACATGATTGAAAGAAACGGCTTCTACTATTACTCAAACGCACAAAATGATATTCTTTATAAAATGAATAAAAGCAGCGAAAAAATATCAAAAGTAGTTAATAATGTAGCTCCATATCTTGCTATATCTGGTCAGTGGATCTATTACAGTAATTATTCAGATGGCGGTAATTTATACAAAGTGAAGCTTACTGGTAAAGAAAAAATGAAAGTGAAAAATTTTCATGTTATAAATTTATATACTCAGAGTAATGTACTGTATTATACGGTGAAAAGCTCAGGGAAAATAGGCCGCATAGAGCTTTAGAAAAAATAACGCTAAAAAGAAAAGCAAACTCTAAAAGAGTTTGCTTTTCTTCTTATGTGGCGCTTATTATAAAGACCTTGGATAAATAATATAAAGAGACGAAGTAATATTAGGTAATTGTTAGTTTCTTTCATATGAGTAGGCGTAATAATTACAAGTTCTGTATTCTAGCAAAGTAACTGCAAGTATGAAATGAATAAATTTAGCTAATTACACTTCCAAAATGTGCTTATGTAGAGCGAAATCTATTAACTTATATATCCCTAAAATTGTGACACGAATCGAATATTTTCAGAATTTGTTTAGATAAATACATTAATATGAACATACCTATGCATTCTATTAAAGATTGAAAGAAGGGAAATAGAAAAATGGAAAATACCATAAATCTGTCAACTGTACAAAAGTCGAATTTAGTTCAGTTTCAAGATTTTTTTACATTTTTTAATTTTATTTCTAGTAATAATAAGCGTACAAAAAGTCCAGTAACCTTAATATTTATCAATATTCAAAATATCCCTCAAAAAAATAATTCGAATGGTACTGATTATAAACTCGAGTATGATTATATGAATCAATTTCTTTCCGAAACATTAAGAGAATCAGATATATTGACAAAACTACCGGATTTTAATGGCTGGATCGTCTTGTTACCAAACGCAGAGGAATTAGAGGGTGTTTATTATTTAAGAAGGTTAAATAAGATAAGAGAAGAATTTTCTATAATAAAGGGAATAAAATGGTGTGCTAGTATAGTTGAAATTAAGAATACACTTGCTACATTTGAAGAAATTTATACAGATGGAATACAGGCTTTAAAAGAAGCTTTAATGGAAGAATCATTTTCTTTTAAGGTTGTGGAAAAGTACCAAACACCAGAACCTGCAGATTTAAAAGTAAGTATTATAGAGAATGACCAAATCACAAATAATATTTTTTGTGAGATGATGAAAAAAATAGATGTTGAAAATTTTGAATTAAATATACGTTCTTTTTTTGATGGTCAAAGTTTTCTCGATTCGTCATGGTATCAATCAGATCATATGCATTTAATATTAATGAACTACGCTTTACCTAAAAAGAATGGAATGCAATTATTGCATGAATTACGGTCGATGCCAAATAACAGAAAATACATTATTTATATTATTGCGAAACAGCAAGCCCCGGAAGATTTGATTTATGCTTATGAATCGGGAGTAGATGGTTTTATTATTAAACCGTTTAATTTAAGTGTCGTAAGAGCGGAGTTAAAACAAATGATTAAAAGGATCCGAATATAATGAGTGAAATATTACTTTTGACAATCGTTGTTTTTTGTACCGTCGTAATCGTTGCTTGTTGCTCTATTTATCTTATTTATAGTCGTTTGCTACAAAATAAAGATGAAAAAAATGTCCAGAAATACGTATCAGAACTTTTACCTCAGTGTTATTACTATTTCATAGAAGGTAGTCCAATAGAAACTCTCGAGAATATTCATAATCCATATCAAGTCAAAGCAATCGAAATCATTCTTACAAAATATATTCATTTATTAAACGATCAAGATGTCGTGAATCGTATAACTCAATATGTTGAAAAGAACCTATCAGAGCATTATAAAAAAAACCTCAAAAGTAGAAGATGGGGGATACGTTTAAACGCGATATTTAAAATACTTGATTTTAAAATACAAACTTTAGCGCCAAGCGTGTTGGAACTTTTAAATAGCTCCAGAAAATTTTCGCAAAAAGAGTATTTTGAAATGTATAAGGTGATTGCCCTCTTCATGCCAGAACACTTAATGAGCCAATTAAAAAACTCTACTGATAGAATAAGTAATATTGAATTATATAAAGTATTAGCCTTATTAAAAGAGGATACTATAAAAGAAATCATGCAAGACTTTTCATCATTAACACAAAGCCAACAAATTGCTGTTATTGATACAATTGCATCAAAAAGTATGTTAGAGTATTCAGATTTCCTGCATGAATTGATTAAAGATGAGAATATTGAGATTCGGATACATGCCATGAAGGCAATCGAGCAAATAGGTTTTATTCAACCAATTGAAACATATGAACCATTTTTCTATGCAGACGATTGGAGAGAAAGAATGTTATTTGCAAAAATACTAAAATATTTTTCATTAGATGAGATTATAGATTACCTCAAAGTTTTGGTAACGGATCCTTCATGGTGGGTAAGGTATCATACTGTACAAATGATTACAGATCAAAAGAATGGTGAAAAAGTATTGAAATTACTTTATGAACAAACAGATGATCTATACGCTAGAGATATTATTTTAGAGTCGTTAGGAGCGTAAATATGGACTATTTACTAAAACAGATGCTAATTCATCCATTTGTATATTTAATATTATTTTATGTATTAATCATCGTGTTCACTTATACTATTATGCTGCTCTTTTCTTTATATACATTATGGAAAGATCATCAATTAGATAAGGTAAATTTATATGAAGAATTAAATGATATTCAATTTTCGAAGCCAGTTTCCATATTAGTTCCAGCATATAATGAACAACAGAATATTTTGGATACGGTTCAATCATTATTATGTATCAATTATCCAGAGTATGAAATTATCATTATTAATGACGGATCAAAAGATAAAACACTCGATGTCTTAATCAAAAATTTCAAAATGAAAAAAATTGAAAAAGTTGTATGTAAACAAATTACCACCAATCCAATTAGAGCTATTTACCAATCCACAATTAATAAAAAAATCGTGTTAGTAGATAAAGAAAATGGTGGAAAAGCAGATGCATTGAATTGTGGAATTAATGTGTCTAAGTATCCTTATTTTTGTTCAATTGATGGTGATTGTATTCTAGATACTAATTCGTTATTACGAGTAATGGAACCTATTATTCAATCAGATGATGTCATTGCAACTGGTGGGAGTGTAAAGATTGCAAATGGATCGGATATTCAAATGGGTTCAATTATGAGTGTTGGTTTTTCAAAAAAACCACTTGTTGTAATGCAGGTTATTGAATACTTCCGTGCATTTTTAATGGGGCGAATTGCTTTTAGTAAGTCAAATATGGTGTTGATTATTTCAGGCGCTTTTAGTGTGTTTTCTAAAAAATATGTGATTGATGCTGGAGGATATCTAAGAAATACAATTGGTGAGGATATGGAACTCGTAGTAAGACTTCATCGATTAACGAGAGAAAAAAAGGAAAAGAAAAAAATTGTTTTTGTACCAGATCCGGTATGTTGGACAGAAGCGCCTGAAACTGTTCAAACACTTCGAAAACAAAGAAGTCGTTGGCATCAAGGGTTGATGGAAAGTTTATGGAAAAATCGCCAGATGATGTTGAATCCTAAATACGGACGCATTGGAATGATTGCTTTTCCTTATTATCTTATTATTGAATGTGTTGGCCCGATTGTTGAGCTAGGAGGGTATATCTACGTTATTTACGCATTCTTTACCGGAAAAGTCTATTTTGAATTTGCTGTTTTATTGTTACTGTTGTTTATTTTGTATGGAACGTTATTTTCTATGCTATCAATTATATTAGAAGGTTGGACGATGAAAAGCTATCCTAAAATAAAAGACTTATTGAATCTATTAATTCTCTCTTTTACAGAAGTTTTATGGTACAAGCCTTTAACTTTATTATTTAGATTAGAAGGACTTATGAATTATCTTACGCGCAAAAGTAGTTGGGGGGATATGACTAGAAAAGGTCTAGATAGGAAAGTAGGGAAAGTAGAATGAAAAAGATTATAGGGATTTTTGTCTTCGTAATCCTGGTCATTTCTTTATCATTTATCCTTTGGCAACTAGAAGATGAGAAGAAGTTACAAATAGCGATAATCGATAAAACAGTGCCCGATGAATCCTATAGAGAACACTTAGGATTGAATTGGTTATTAAAAACCTTAAAATATGTAGATTCAAATAATGATTCCTATAAGCTGGATGATTATTTTGGATTTAAACCGAATACCAGTAAAAAAACGTATTCTATAAAAGATTTACCAGATTCATATAAAAATGATGATGTCATTTACATTGCCGATACATATGGAGTGTATCAAGATGATTTTCCTTGGATAAATAAAAATCGAGAAGGAGAGCGATCTAATCTAGTATACGGCGGACTGAAAATGAATGAATGGAAAGCGATCGTTAATCGATTAAGTGAGGACAAAAAAAGTACGTTAGTAGCCGAATTTAATACATTAGCATCCCCAACAGATGAAACAGTAAGAAATCATATGAGCAGTGTTTTAGGTATTCAGTCATCTGGATGGATGGGGCGATATTTTGATGAATTGGATTATCGTAAAAACAATGAAATTCCTAAATGGATAGTTGATAAATACGGTAGTAATTGGGGATATAAAGGTAAGGGCTTTATATTAATTAATGAGAAAGAAAATGAAATCGTTGTATTAAAAACGGGAGAAGATATAGACAACAAGGGGATTTGGCTAAATTTCACTGAACAGGGTAAGAAAGAGTTCAATATTGAAAAAAGCGTCAAATATAATTATTGGTTTGATATTGTGACATCAGAAGATAAAAGAAATGTATTGGCTAATTATGATTGGAATTTAACCAAAAAAGGGCAAGAGAAATTAACAGATAATAATATTCCAACATCCTTTGTAGCAGTAAATAAAACACAAATTAAGAATGCAACAACCTACTATTTAGCAGGAGATTTTAATGATATTTCAACTGCGCCAAACTTTTACAAAATGAAAGGCATCCTTACTATTAATAAATACGCTAATAGATTTTCAGATTCAGCATTTTATTTTGATGCATATGTTCCCATGATGAAAGAAATTTTAAAACAGGCTTATGACGATAAAAACGATGATAAAGAACATATAAGCAAGAAGAAAACTGAAAATAATAATGATGTTCACTACACAGCTAAAATATCTGACGACAAAATGGAAGTTAAAATAGACGATAAATGGCAAAGTATGAAGATCAAAGGAGTAAATGTTGGTATTGCAAAACCTGGTTATTTTCCAGGAGAAACAGCTATTACAGAAGATGAGTATTATCAGTGGTTTAAAGACATAGGTAAACTAGGAGCCAATACAATCCGAGTTTATACAATCCACCCACCTGGATTTTATAATGCATTAAAAAAATACAATGAAAATCATAAAAAACCTATATATGTTCTACATGGTGTATGGATTGACGAGGAAAGACTGGTTAGTAAGGGCAATGCCTTTGATAAAGTAGGAACAATTAATTTTCAAAATGAAATAAAGAAGACGATAGATATTATTCATGGGAATGCATTGATTTTACCAAAAGCTGGACATGCTTCAGGTGCATATAATGCGGATATTTCTAAATACGTTATTGGATGGATACTTGGGATTGAATGGGATCCTGAGATGGTTCAATCAACAAATAAATTGAATAAAACAATGCACGACTATAAGGGGAAATATGTCGAGGCAAAAAATGCATCTCCGTTTGAAAACTGGTTAGCTACACAAATGGATTATACGGCAACATATGAATTAGAAAATTATAATTGGATACGTCCACTAAGCTTCACGAACTGGGTGACGACAGACTTATTAAAACATCCTACTGAACCAAGTGAAGAGGAAGATTTAGTTTCTGTTAATCCGAATGTTATTCATTTAAAAGGTCCCTATACATTGACCAAGGAATTTGCGAGTTATCATATCTATCCTTATTACCCGGAATCAATGAACTATGATTATAAAAATTTTGTTGATTTTAGAGGGAAGAAAAATAACTATGCTGGATATTTACATGATTTGCATAAGGCACATAAACTACCCATTTTAGTTGCTGAATTTGGTGTACCATCTTCTAGAGGAATGACCCATACAAATATCTACGGTTGGAATCAAGGTCATTTATCTGAAAAGGAACAAGGTGATATCTTAGTGCATTTGTATGAAGATATTGAACATGAGGGGCTTTTAGGAGGACTTGCCTTTACATGGCAGGATGAGTGGTTTAAAAGAACTTGGAATACGATGGATTATGATGATCCAAATCGTCGTCCTTATTGGTCGAATGCTCAAACGAACGAGCAGCAATTTGGTCTATTAAGTTTTGATCGATTAAAGATAAAAGTGGATGGAAAGTATGATGATTGGTCCGAAGCTAAAGAACTCTATAAAGGCGGCGAAGGAGAATTACAATCTTTAATGGTCGACCATGATGAATGTTATTTATATTACAAGATAAAAATGAATGACTTAAAACAAGGTTATCCTGTATTACTACTAGATACGTTACAAGGAAAAGGGAATACCTCCATTAAGCAGATGCCAATGGTTCATACAAAAAACGGACTTGATTTCATTGTACCAATTAAAAGTAAAAATGATGCACATGTCTTAGTGGATCGTCAATATGATTTATTTGCAGCTCTTTATAGGGGCTATAGAGCAGGATTCGATTATTATAGCAAAGGAAATACAGGTTTATTTTCTCCTGTTCGTTACGTATTAAATGATAGTTTTACAATTCCTACGACTAAAAAGGTTATTCCTTTTTCATACTATGAAACGGGTAAGTTGAAAGAAGGGAATGGAAATCCTGCTAGTAAGGACTATAACTCATTAGCTGATTTTAATATAAATGAAAAGGAAAATACCATAGAGTTACGTATTCCTTGGCTTTTGTTGAATTTTAAAGACCCTAGTACGAAGGAAATTATGGGGAACATAAGCGAACTAAACTTTTCTGCAAGCGAAAAAGTGAATGGAATTCAGGTGGGAGTTGCTTATGTAAATAAGCAAGGGGAATTGTTAGATTCATTCCCGAAAGCAGAAAAAAAGACGATCCCTGCATTTAAACAATATAGCTGGGATAATTGGGATCTACCAACGTCTACCTATCGTTTAAAAGAATCCTATTATATCTTGCAAAAAAAATTCACTTCTATTGGAGACTAGGAATAATAAGTTAATGTTAAAAGAGGCCCTAAATATTTTTTTAATTAGGGTCTCTTTTTGGTATTCTGCTAATCTATGATAAATATATTGAACGTTTGTTCGGAATTTGTTTATTTAATATAGGTTAATATAACTATGAATATAGATAACAGAGGATATTTATTCCATCTTATTAATTGATATATTGGAAATAAATTATATGAATTGTTTCGTTTTGAATAGAAAATAATTGGGTGAATTGATATTAATGTAAAAGTATTTTAGAGGTTAGAGGACTTTTAATGGGAGTGACTGTTTATGCTTGATAACAAGTACATAGATAATAGCTGGGATTTTCGACAAGAGATTAGTTTTGCTCAAAATTTAAATATAAAAATCATATGTTTATTTTAAAATAGAAGATGTTAATGTCTGGAGTTTATACTCCGGACATTTTTTATGTATAAAATTATTCAATGTTGAGAGCCTATAGCTCATGAATAGAATATTACCTAATAAAAATTAAGATATAAATTAGTATTTTATCTACATATTTTTTATTAAGAATAATTCATTTATGATAGAAGTACTTGGTTTTTAATAGGAGGTTTTTAGTAATATTATGCCGATGCTAAATGAGGCTTTTGATTTTATAAAGTTGTATTATACGGAAAATAATTTGCCAATAGATCAGTTAGAAAAACGACTGGAAGAAGTTGAAAGGGATATTATGGAGTATGGACATTATACACATACTTCAGATGAACTTGCTTACGGGGCAAAAGTGGCGTGGCGAAATAGTAATAAGTGTATCGGACGTTTGTTTTGGCAATCGCTACAAGTAAAAGATCAACGCGCTATAACAGATGAAGAAACGATTTATGAAAAGCTTTTAGAACATATCGAGTTTGCTACGAATAATGGGAAAATACGACCTACCATTTCCATCTTCGAACCGGAAAAAGTACGGATTTGGAATCACCAGTTAATTCGTTATGCTGGTTATGAACAAGAAGATGGTTCCGTAATTGGGGATTCTGATTCTCTTACTTTTACGAAAAAGTGTATTGAATTAGGTTGGCAAGGAGAAGGTAGTCAGTTTGATGTATTACCACTAGTTATTCAAATTGAGGATCGTCAACCTCGATTGTTTAATATCCCGCAAGAATATGTAAAAGAAGTAACTTTGCTACATCCTGAATTTGATTGGTTTGCTGAGTTACATTTGAAATGGTATGCAGTACCGATGATTTCAAGTATGAAGCTTGAAGTAGGGGGGATTGCATATGCAGCAGCACCATTTAATGGCTGGTATATGGGGACGGAAATCGGTGCCCGTAATTTAGCAGATGAATACCGTTATAATCAATTGCCGGTTGTTGCGGAGAAAATGGGCTTAAATATGTCTTCAAGTTCAAGTTTATGGCAAGATCGTGCATTAGTGGAACTAAATACAGCTGTACTTTATTCTTTTAAAGAAGATGGTGTGAGTATTGTCGATCATCATACAGCGGCGCAACAGTTTAAACGTTTTGAGGCAAATGAAGAGAGTGCAAATCGTGATGTAACAGGAAACTGGACATGGCTAATACCACCGTTATCACCAGCCACAACGCATATTTTCCGTAAGCCCTACGATAATACGAAAAAATCACCCATTTATTCATATCAAAAAGCACCTTATTAATATATTTGTTTAATGATAAACAGTAAGGAACAAAAAATCTTGAGCGACATTACGTTGTCGCTCAAGATTTTTTTACTTTTCTGGCGTTACAAAGCGGTCTTTTGCTGAAATCCATGCGGAGATTATTAAACCGACAACTGTGATTGCGTAAAGTATGTTTGCTGCATGCCAGCTATCCCATAAATCATGTATATATCCGTAAAGAACAGGTCCTGCTGCTGCAAGTAGGTATCCAATAGATTGTGCTGTGCCAGAAAGTTCTGCTGCCTCTAATGCATTGCGAGAACGTAAAGAGAAATACATCATGGCAAGTCCAAATGATGCCCCACCTGCGAGTCCAAGTAGAATCATCCATAGCATAGTCAGTGAGGTCCAATTCATTAATATTCCTGTAAAGCCAACCACATAGAATGCACCGAACATTACTACAAGTGAGCGTTGATCAGATCTGCGCCCTGCTAAAATAGGAATAAGAAAAGTCATAGGCAATTGTGAAAATTGCATAATAGAGAACATCCATCCTGCCTGATTTGCACTCATTCCTTGTGATTCTAACATTGCTGGAATCCAAGCAGCTGTTGTATAGAATATTAGAGATTGCAATCCCATTGCTAGTGTAATTGCCCAAGTTAAGGGATATTTCCAAATGGGTTTGCTTAGTTTCGCGTCATTCTGATTTTCTTGTATCGCTACTTTCTGGCGTAATTGTGGTAACCATACAATAATTGCGATAATGGAAAGAATAATCCAGCAGCCAAGTGCACCTTTCCAACCGAAGGATGTACCAGCTATTGGATAACTAACCCCAGCTGCAACGCTTGCTGAGACATTCATCGCAACAGTGAAGATAGATGTGAGTAAGCCTACTTGTAAAGGGAATTTTAACTTAATAAGAGCTGGTAGCAAAACATTACCAAATGCTATAGCAATCCCGATTAATGTAGTTCCTAATAATAGGAAGAAAGTATTTCCAAGTGAACGGATGGAAATACCGGCTGTTAATATGACCATTGCAACTAGTAGTGTTTTTTCGAATCCGAATATTCTGGCGAGTTTTGGTGCAAATGGTGACACGATTGCAAATGCTAGTAAAGGGATGGTTGTTATAAACCCAGCTAGTACATTCGAAATATCCAAGTCTTCTTTTATATAAGAAATAATTGGACCTACTGAAGTAAGTGGTGAACGTAATGTAGCGGCAATGAAGATAATGCCAAGCACGAGTATCCAAGTATTTCGATTCCAAGATAATTTTTTATTTTCTCTAGTGGATTGTTGTGAAGCCAATCTCTTTCCTCCTTTGTAAATAAGATTCTTTAGCAACCGTATCATTAATAGATAGTAAATTTCAATATTTCGACATAAAATAAGAGGTTAGGACATTTACAAAACTTCTATTGTATTAAAATACCATGTGCTTTATGTCTTGTTATCGAGGATACCTTGTATTATAATGAGGAACGTATTGAAATTATATATTGCATGCCTCATCCAATAGGTGAGGTAGAGGTCGCGGTATTCATGAGTATGATCGACGAGATGAAAAAGCATTAACGACTCGATTAAAAAGGGAATATTGCCGAAGTGTTGGTAAGCTTTTTATTAACAATGCTGGGGCTGTTATCGAAAGGTACAGAACTGTCACGTCTGAAACGACGTGTTGAGCTATCTTTATCAAGGTTGATGGGGAATTTTAGATACCATCTCAAGCATCCTTGTGATGGTATTTTTATTTTTATAGCTACGGGCTTGTGTCCGAAGCTGAATTGACTTCAACCCGACCTTTCTTGCAATGAAAATGGGAAAGAGGAGAAGAACTATGAATACAAAAAATACAAGCTCTGGTGAACAGCCGAGCTTAAATAGAGGTTTAAAAAGTCGTCATATTACGATGATTTCACTTGGTGGAACCATCGGTACAGGTTTGCTATTAGCAAGTGGTAATTCGATTGCTGCTGCTGGACCTGGTGGAGCATTACTAGCCTACGGATTGATAGGGATTATGGTATTCTTCTTGATGACAAGCCTTGGAGAAATGGCTGCATTCATGCCAGTCTCTGGTTCGTTTAATACGTATGCTTCAAAATTTATCGATCCAGCATTAGGATTTGCACTAGGTTGGAACTATTGGTACAACTGGGCGATTACAATTGCGGCAGAAATTTCAGCTGTATCCATTGTGATGAAATATTGGTTCCCAGACACGCCTTCATTTATTTGGAGCGCAGCGTTTCTAGTGATTATTTTTGTGTTAAATTACTTATCTGTTAATAGTTTTGGAGAAAGTGAATATTGGTTTGCTTTCATTAAAGTAGCTACAGTTATCATCTTCTTGATTGTCAGCTTCTTAATGATTTTTGGAATTCTTGGAGGCAAAGCACCAGTTGGATTTACAAATTTCTTTAAAGGTGATGCACCTTTCCACGGTGGTTTCTTTGCAACATTTGGAATTTTCTTAGCTGCTGGATTCTCATTCCAGGGAACAGAATTACTGGGTATTACTGCCGGGGAAACAAAAAATCCTGGTAAAACAATTCCAAAAGCAGTTCGTCAAATTTTCTGGCGAATCTTGTTATTCTATATTCTGGCGATTTTAGCTATTAGTTTGTTAATCCCTTATACAGATCCACGTCTTGCTAATAGTGATGATGTAACAGTAAGTCCATTTACTTTAGTATTTGAAAATGCAGGAATTGCTTTTGCAGCATCTATTATGAACGCTGTTATATTAACAGCTATATTATCCGCTGGTAACTCTGGTTTATATGCATCATCTCGTACACTATGGCAATTAGCGATGGAAGGTAAAGCACCTAAAATCTTTAAAAAATTAAACAAACGTGGTGTACCAGTGGCTGCACTTGTTGCAACAGTTCTAGTAGCTTGTTTATCATTCTTAGCATCATTATTTGGTACAGGTACTGTATATATTTGGTTGTTAAATGCTTCAGGTATGTGCGGATTTATTGCGTGGTTAGGGATTGCAGCAAGTCATTATCGTTTCCGCAAAGCGTATGTTGCACAGGGCCATGACTTATCTGAACTACCTTATCGCTCAAGATTCTTCCCATTTGGACCAATCTTTGCATTTGTACTATGTGCGATTGTTGTATTAGGACAAAACTATACAGCTTTTACGGGAAATCATATCGATTGGTATGGCATATTAGTATCCTATATTGGTTTACCAATCTTCTTTATCCTGTGGTTCGGTTACAAATGGAAGCATAAAACTAAAATTGTTCGTTTAGAGGATGCAGATTTTACATCTGATCGACCAAATCACGGTTAATTAAAAGGCTAATCTATCTCAGGGGAAGATACCTGAAATAGATTAGCCTTTTTTAAAGGATTAAAAGGTGAATCAGCGTATATTTATGATTGCAAACATCATTAATGTTCGCGTAATGCCTATATTTTTGCTTATATATTTGTAAATATTCGGGTTTTGAACATTTCTGAATAGTTTTATATTTTAATATTTTGTTGAAATTTGTCTATAGCGTGCTATAATTGGGACATTCTCAAATCTAAAACAAAATATCATTCACTCATATAATAGCGAGAATATGGCTCGCGAGTCTCTACCAGGTCACCGTAAATGAACTGACTATGAGCAGCAATGAATAGTAATAAGTATACTTAAGTAGTATTCTCTTTACTATTCCTTTCGACTCTATAGCTCGAAGGACTTTGCTCCACTCGTAGATGATTGGATGTACAAGTTCTTTGGGCTTTTTTATTTTGGTTCTATCAATTTGTTAGGCATTTCAATGTCTTACTCCAAAAGTTGATATAGAATCTACATTATTAAAGGAATTTCAAGAAAACGAAACAAGAAGGGAGATCCTAAAGTTGAAAGCACTTCAGGACAAAATCGTAAGTGAAGGTAAAGTTTTATCAGGAGACGTTTTAAAAGTAGATTCATTCTTAAATCATCAAATCGATCCAAAACTCATGCAAGAAATCGGACAAGAGTTTGCTGATCTATATAAAGATGCAGGTTTAACAAAAATCCTTACGATTGAATCTTCAGGTATCGCGCCAGCAGTAATGGCGGGTCTTATTTTAGGAATCCCTGTTGTCTTTGCTCGTAAACGTAAATCGGTAACATTAACAGATAACTTTTATTCTGCAGATGTTTACTCATTCACGAAGAAAGTAACAAGTACTATTTCTGTCTCAAAAGATTATTTAAATAATGATGATGTTGTTTTAATCATCGATGACTTCTTAGCAAACGGAGAAGCTGCCAAAGGTTTACTGGATATTGTAAAACAGGCAGATGCTACTACAAGTGGTATCGGTATTGTGATCGAAAAAGGTTTCCAACCTGGTGGCCAATTATTACGCGAACAAGGTTATCGCGTTGATTCATTAGCTATTGTTTCTTCATTAGAAAACGGAAAAGTACAATTTGCTTAGGAGGCAACGGATCAAATGAACAAGGTAAAACTTGCAACACTTGGAATTCAGCATTTACTAGCAATGTATGCAGGAGCAATTTTGGTGCCTTTAATTATTGGTGGGGCTCTAAAATTTGATTCAACTCAGTTAACGTATTTAGTATCCATTGATATTATGATGTGCGGGATTGCTACATTATTACAAGTTGCTCGTGGTAAGGTATTTGGTATCGGATTACCATTAGTTCTTGGATGTACATTTACAGCTGTAACACCAATTATTGGAATAGGTACGGAATTCGGCTTAGGAGCAATATATGGTGCAGTCATCGCATCAGGTATAATTGTTGTTCTTATTTCAGGAGTATTCGGTAAACTGGTAAAATTCTTCCCGCCAATCGTTACAGGTTGTGTTGTTACAATTATCGGGATTACATTAATTCCAGTAGCTTTTAATAATGCTGGTGGTGGTCAAGGGTCACCGAATTTTGGTTCTGCTTCTAACATTTCGCTTGCTTTTGGTACATTAATTGCCATCATTTTGTTGTATCGTTTTACTAAAGGTTTCGTTCGTTCAATTGCTATTTTAATAGGTTTAGTGCTTGGCACTGTCGCTGCAACTTTCATGGGTATGGTAGATTTCACACCTGTTAAAGATGCTGCATGGGGCCAAATTGTAACACCATTCTATTTTTCAACTCCAGAATTCCATGTTGTACCTATCGTTACAATGACATTGGTTGCACTTGTATCACTTGTTGAATCAACTGGTTCATATTTTGCTTTAAGTGATATGACAAATACACCAATTGACGATAAAGCACTTGCGCGTGGTTATCGATCAGAGGGTTTAGCTTCTATTATTGGTGGTATTTTCAATTCGTTTCCTTACACTGCATTTTCCCAAAATGTTGGTTTAATGCAGTTAACAGGAGTAAAGAATCGTGCCGTTATTTTTGTAACAGGTATTTTCTTAGTCTGCCTTGGCTTCTTGCCAAAAATTGCAGCCCTTACAACAATCATTCCGAAAGCGGTACTTGGTGGTGCGATGATCGCCATGTTTGGTATGGTTATCTCTCAAGGGATTAAAATGTTAAGTACTACTATTGGTGAATCAGAAGGTAATGCCATGATCATTGCTTGTGCAATTGGTATGGGTCTTGGTGTAACAGTTGTTCCTGATATCTTCAAAATGCTACCAGAAACTGTTCGTATTTTAACTAGTAACGGTATTGTTGCTGGTAGTGTTACAGCAATCGTGTTAAATATCGTCTTCAACATGATTCCATGGAGACGTGATGAAAAAGTAGAAATTGATCATGTACAAGTACAAGAAGAAGTGAAAGAAGCAAATCCAAAATTCACTGAAAAACATGCTTAATAATTAAACAAGTAATAGCCTCATCCGAAAAGGACGAGGCTATTTTTTATAGTTTAAGAAAATGAAGTAGTAATGAATGAAACTCTTGGATGAGGTTTTTACACTATGAAGAAGACTTACCCATTTTGGGTAGCAACTTGTTTATTGTTCCCAGTTTCTCATTTGTTCTTCTTCAGCAACTACTTGTAAATCATAGGCATTAACTAGAAGGATTTCATAGTTATACTTGTCGGCATATTGCTCGGCAAGTTTTTTTATATATTTCGGAGATCCTTCATTCTCTTCATCATAAATAATTAAAATACCATCGGAATTTTTGAGAAAGAATTTATTTTTCTCGATAAATTGCCAAGGGCCTTCATATGGTCGCTTTGTAAGGCTCGTCACAAAGTCGGCCTGTGCTAAAATCATTTCATATTTTTCTTGCTTTGCTTCATTCCAATTCTTTTCTTGATCTAAAAATGGTGTCATAATGGCATATTTTAATTCTGGATACTCCAATTGTAAGTCCATAACAACTTCAGCAGCCCATGTTTCAACACCTAGTTGTCCACTTAAAATGACCCACTCAAGTCCATCTTCAATCAGTGGTATTAGTCGATCCTGTATTGATTTTTTGATAATTGGTAAACCAGGATGGCTATCGTTGAAAATGCCTAGTTCATGTGCTTTGTAACCTGTAATTACAAGTCGGTTTAGCATAACGAGGTCTCCTTATTAACTTTAAGATTGGGTGTGCTCCACTACTACGATTATCCAGCTACAGGTTAATCTCTTGAGGTCAAATACTCTTCCCCTCACACTGTGAGAGGAAAAGGGCGTTTCATTCTTAATATAAAAACCGATTTCCCAAGAAACCGGTTGACTGATGTAAATATAGAAGTAGTATTTGTCGTTGATGAAATTACATGTTAAATAGTCCGGTTACATTGAGAAAAATAGGTATTCTCATACAAGTAACAATTTCTGCTTTTTAATTTTACAATAGCTCTTTTCTGTTTACAATGGAATGTTTATGCCGATGAAGAGAAATGTTAAATGAGTATTTTAGAAGTACGGCATCTTAAAATTAAATGTATAATTTGTGAATTAAAAGATTATTAGAGTGTATTTTATGGAAAAATAAACTATAATTTAACAGTACTAATCAATATAAGGAAAAATATAGTACAGTTTATGAAACGTTTCCGGAAACCGGCTCATAAAAGAGGCTCATCTACCTCACGGTTATTAAAATTTTTATAAAGTTAGAAATTATAATTTTCTAGGAGGGTTTAACAATGAAAGCAGCAGTATGGCATGGTAAAAAGGACATTCGTGTAGAAGAAAAAGAGTTAAAACCTTTAAAAGATAATGAAGTAACAGTTCGTGTTGCATGGGCAGGTATCTGTGGTAGTGACTTACACGAATATCAAGAAGGACCTGTATTTGTACCAGTAGAAAAAGTTGACGAATTAACAGGGGGAATTGCTCCAATTATCATGGGTCATGAATTTGCTGGCGTAATTGAAACAGTCGGTAAAGACGTAAAAAATTATAAAGTAGGAGATCGTGTAGTTGTGAACCCAACGCTAACACATGGTAATAAACCCGAGGATATAGATTGTTATGATGGCTTTAGCTTCATCGGTTTACATGGAGATGGTGGTTTTACAACATTTACGAATGTTCCAGAATCTAACTTATATCGTTTACCTGAAACTTTAACACTTCAAGATGGTGCTCTAGTAGAACCAACTGCTGTAGCAGTACAAGCTGTTAAAGAAGGTAACTTGAAATTTGGTGATACAGTAGCAATCTATGGTGCCGGTCCAATCGGTTTACTTACAACAATTGCAGCAAAATCAGCTGGAGCAAGCAAAATCATCGTTCTTGATCTTTCTGAAACTCGTTTAGAAAAAGCCAAAGAACTTGGTGCTACTCATATCATTAACTCTGGTAAAGTAGATGGCCCTGCAACCGTTCGTGATATCGTACCTGGTGGTGTAGACGTAACATTCGAAGTTGCGGGTGTTGCTTCAACATTTAAACAAGCAATCGATTCAACTCGTGCACGTGGTACAATGGTTATCGTATCAATCTTTGCACGTCCAATCGAGTGGAATCCATTACAGTTAACAAACACGGGTGTTAAAATTACTTCTACAATTGCATATACACCAACTTCTTTCCAACAAACTGTAGACTTAATGGGTACGGGCCAATTGAAACCGCAGGGTATTGTAACATCTCAAATCGTACTAGACGATATCGTAGAAAAAGGCTTCGAAGCATTAACAAACGATAAATCACAAGCTAAAATCCTTGTTGAATTAAGCGGGGAAAAATAAGCTTTTATAAATTGACTATATTTTTAAATAGATAGAAAAAAACTGCAGATACATCCTTGTTTAAGGTGTATCTGCAGTTTTTCTACTTTTATAGGGGTAGGTGGTTTTACTTTACATCTTTAAAAACTAAGCAATGGCAATTCGTCACTAAGGGAATCCGGATGCTTTATAAAGAAATCGAACAGAAATTGTATGTATGTTGCAGTTAGAGGGAAGAGAAATCGCTGATTTTATTGTCTGCCTTAAGTTAGAACATATAATAGAAGAAAATCAAATGATGTTGCTTGCTACATATGCACAAAATTACTTATTAAAGAACCGGTTAATCGAGTTACAAAATCAACAGAAGGAATAGTGTGAAGGTATTCGTGCATTTACATTGTCATTAGAGATAAAGGAATTACTCTCAACGATTATTGATAATGCATTGACTGCCATGCCAGAAGTAGACAGAGGATTTTTCAATTGATATGTTGAAAAAAACAACTGCGCATCATGGAGAAAAATTGAATATAGAAAGTTAGTATAATAGAAGTGATCCATTTTAATAAATAGACTAGGATTGAATTCATATTATTCTTTTTTAAAATCAGATAAAAACTGTTGACGGATATAAATATACATGATAATATAATCAAGTCGCTAAAACAAAACGACAAAAATGATATGAATCTTATAAATGAATTAAATATTTGTTGACAACGCAGAAATGAACTGATATAATTTGTAAGTCGCCTGTGAAATGGTGATAATAAATTAAATCTTTTAAGAAAAAAGTTGTTGACAAAAAATAAAAGATTTGATATTATATAAAAGTTGCTTGATAGCGACGTAATAATATGAACCTTGAAAACTGAACAAGCAAGACGTTAATCAATAAACTTTGATCACTAACTTTTGTTAGTGACAAGGACAAACAATAGATATCATCTTTTAGATGATACGCTAGCAAAGCTAATGAGCTTTCAAACTTTACTTTTATGGAGAGTTTGATCCTGGCTCAGGACGAACGCTGGCGGCGTGCCTAAT
>NZ_JBIWGZ010000011.1:0-72961 GCF_044763875.1 Rummeliibacillus sp. NPDC094406
TTGTCACTAACAGAAGTTAGTGATCAAAGTTTATTGATTAACGTCTTGCTTGTTCAGTTTTCAAGGTTCATATCTTGTCGTCATCTTAACGACTTTTATATCTTATCACGTCTAATTTACAAAGTCAACAACTTTTTATCAGAAGTTTTAAGTCATAATTTGTTTTTTGCTTCCTCGTAACGAGTCAACGTCATTTACTATACTCCCATATTAACTAGTTGTCAACGTTTTAATTTAAAATAATAATGATTTTATTAAAACTTTTACTCTCCTTCTATAGTAAACACAAAAAAACAGCTTCCCTTAAAAGGAAAGCTGCTAAATTATTATTAAAATTATCTTACCCAAATAAAGTATGAAAGGAATACGAAGAATAAAACATACATTAATGGATGTACTTCTTTTTTACGTCCTGCAAGTAACATTGTAATTGGATAGAAAATGAACCCAACTGCTATACCAGAAGCAATACTATAACCCATTGGCATCATGAACATTGTCATAAACGCTGGTACTGCAATTTCGAATTTATCCCATTCAATTAAACGTAATGATGATGCCATCATTACCCCAACAATTACAAGTGCAGGAGTTGTTACCGCTGTTGTTACGACACTTAGTAATGGCGAGAAGAATAACGCTAGTAAGAAAAGCACACCGACTACAACTGCTGTAAAACCAGATCGTGCACCTGCACCAACACCAGCAGTAGATTCAACATATGCAGTAGTAGTTGAAGTACCGAAGATAGAACCAACTGTTGTACCTAATGCGTCCGCTAATAAAGCTTTACCTGCACGGGGTAATTTATTGTCTTTTACTAATCCTGCTTGGTTTGCTACGGCCATTAAAGTACCTGCAGTATCAAAGAAGTCAACGAATAAGAATGTTAATACAACGACAAGGAACTTTACATTAAATAATGATGCTGGATCATGAATAATAGGATCTAAAGCAACACCGAATGTTGGTGCTACACTTGGAATTGATGAAACTACTGTTTTTGGTACGTCTACTAAACCAAAAATCATACCAATAATTGCTGTAATCACCATACCATAGAAAATACCCGCTTTTACTTTACGTGCTAATAAAATAACAGTTATAAATATACCAGCGATTGCTAGCAATACATTACCATCTGTGAAATCACCTAAAGTAACAAATGTACTTTTATTTGCTACCACAATACCTGCATTTTTTAAACCAACAAAAGTTATAAATAAACCGATACCTGCAGAAACAGCATATTTTAGCTGAACCGGAATAGCATTGATAATTGTTTCTCGAATACCTGTTAATGAAAGAATAATAAAGATAACACCTGAGAAGAATACGCCTGTTAAACCTGTTTGCCATGGAATATGGTAAGTTAAAATTACAGTATAGGCAAAGAATGCATTAAGTCCCATACCCGGTGCTAGTCCAATTGGATATTTTGCAATAAAACCCATTATAAACGAACCAACTGCTGCAGCTAAAGCTGTTGCTACAAATACTGAGCCATAATCCATACGCATTGCATCTGGTAAATCTTTCACATCTGCTAGCGTTAAAATAAGTGGATTTAACGCTAAAATATATGCCATTGCTAAGAATGTTGTAACTCCACCAATTATCTCTCGGCGGTAATTTGTGCCAAGTTCTTCAAATTGGAAATACTTTTTCATGATTAATCCTCCGTATGCCGTCTTATACGTCTTAGAGAGTAAAAAAGACAATCAACTTCAATTTCAAGTTGACTGCCTACGATTCTTTACAAGTTATTCAAACCTTGCAAAGATATAATAGAAGGTATTTTCCTTCTTCTTATAAATCGTAGTCAAGTCATTTACGGTAACTCGGTAGAAACTTTCGGGCCATATTCCCGACATTATACGACGACGTTATTTAATTTACTTTGATAATATATCATGCTTTTATTACTATTTCAACACTTTTTCCGAACGTTTTTGGATTTTAATTATCTATAGTTCGTGAATAAGACTAACATTAACGTAACTGTGTTATGCTACCAATAATAATTATTTACTTTTCCAAACAATATGTGACACTATATTCACTAAATAACAACTAGCGAGGCGATTTAATGGACAAGATCATGGAACCTTCAAAAAAATACTCACAAACCATCCAAAATGATTCTATTATGCTCGAAGAAATTGAAGAAAATACACACTTAATTGATTGCGAAGTTGATTGTCGTTTTGGAAGAAAGCAATTACAAGAAGTGCAGTTTGAAAATTGCCAATTCTTAACAAGCGATTATACTCAAACGGAATTCTTAGATATCATTTTCAAAAAATGCGATTTATCTAACTTTGACTTTAATAAATCTATATTTTACCGCTGCCAGTTTCAAGCTTGTAAACTAATAGGCTCCCAGTTTATCGGCAGTAAATTCAAAAATGTATTTTGGCAAGATTGTTTGATGAATTATTCTATTTTCTCCGAAAGCAAGTTGAATCAAGTTTGCTTCGAGGGAAATCAATTAGAAGAAGCTTTCTTTCAGGATGTTCGTTTTGATAAAGTAGAATTTCTAAAGTGCAATTTACAACTAGCAGATTTTACAGAGAGTAATTTAAATCGTTTAGATTTTTCAACTTGTGATTTTATTGATATTAAATTATCACCTAACTTAGCAAAAGGATTATCAATTCGCTTTGATCAAGCAGCTGCAATTGCGATAATGCTTGGTGTTACGATTAAAAACTAGAAAAAGCTCACTTATCGCATAAAGATAAGTGAGCTTCTTTACAATATTGGATTCACTACAAGCGCCATACACAATCCTTTCTTCTAAACAGATTACAGACATACCCTTCTTCGTACTGCTCATCATACGCATCAAGCTTGCCATCTTTAACAACAACCGCATCAAATTCAGCACTGGAAGCATTGCAATTAGGTATAGAGGTTAGCAAATTCTAGGAACAGCAACCTAAGAAAGAAGAAGATAAACGTAATCGTGACGCAATCGGAGAGTATATGCTGAAAGCTAATAAATCTGTGCTACTTCCCCCTTATTCGGTAACAAGAAACAGAAACTTTAAAGATGAAAACACAAATACAGAAAATAAACCTACTGAGTAATCGGGAGGTTTATCACTATTTATACAATAATATGTGGTTGATTATTTAGAAACAAAAAAGAACGCCATTAATGCGTCCTCTTAATTTCTAATTCTATTCTAAGGGAGATTTTAGTCTTCCTATGTTTTCATTCATATTATTTATCTGTTTGTTTTTGCTTTTTTTTCAAATACTCCGCACGTATTTTTTCAAGTTGCTGCTTTTTATCAAATTTGGCAGGCTTGTGTTTTTCATGATACTTTGCGACAGCCACCTGACCTTTGGTATCCAATTGATATTTCCCCACTTTGTTCACCTACTTTTCTTGTCTTTAAAGAGAATCTATTCAACAAATATAATATACCTTATTTTACTGAAGTAAACCTTTTTACTTTATTAGTGTACTGCCTATCCTTGCATATATCAGTAAAAACTTAGTGAAATAATCCATAGCCAAATGGTATTCATTCTACTTATCTTTACGACCTTAAATTTGCTGATTCATTTTAAAGTCATCAATCAAGTCGCTAATTTTAACTAAAACAGAAAACTCTTTTAGTTATTTGTTATAAATAACTAAAAGAGTTTTTAATTTTTGAAATATAAATAGTTGTACGTTAATCACTGATTTAGTTCTTAACAAACTACGTTAGACATTGATATGACTGCATTTATAACCTGTTTAGTTTATATTACTGAACAGTCCTATTCCCACTCAATAGTAGCTGGTGGCTTAGAAGTAATATCATACAGTACGCGGTTAACATGATCTACTTCGTTTACGATACGTACAGAGATTTTCTCTAGTACGTCATATGGGATACGTGCCCAGTCAGAAGTCATACCATCAATTGATGTTACGCCACGGATACCGATTGCGTAGTCGTAAGTACGGCCGTCGCCCATTACTCCGACAGAACGGATATCTGGTAGTACGCAGAAGTATTGCCAAATGTCGCGGTCAAGACCAGCTTTTTTGATTTCTTCACGTAGAATGAAGTCTGCATTACGTACGATTTCTAATTTATCTTCTGTTACTTCGCCAAGTACGCGGATACCTAGACCAGGACCAGGGAATGGTTGACGCCATACTACTGCTTCAGGAAGACCAAGTTCTAAACCAAGTGCACGTACTTCGTCTTTGAATAGAGTGTTAAGTGGTTCGATAAGTTCGAATTTCATGTCTTCTGGAAGACCGCCAACGTTGTGGTGAGATTTGATTGTTTGTGCAGTTGCTGTACCAGATTCGATAATATCAGTGTAAAGAGTACCTTGAGCTAAGAAGTCCATGTCAGTAAGTTTAGCTGATTCTTCATCAAATACGTAAATGAATTCGTTACCGATGATTTTACGTTTTTGTTCTGGGTCAGATACGCCTTTCAGTTTGTTCATGAAGCGTTCACGAGCATCGATTTTGATAAGTTTCATATCGAAGTCTTCAGTGAAAGTTTTCATTACTTGTTCAACTTCACCTTTACGGTTTAAGTTGTGGTCTACGAACATACAAGTTAATTGGTCACCGATTGCTTTGTGGATTAAAACCGCTACAACTGATGAGTCTACGCCACCTGAAAGTGCGCAAAGGACTTGTTTGTCACCAACGATGTTACGGATTTTTTCTGTTTCAATTTCGATGAAGTTCGCCATTGACCAGTCGCCTTTACAGCCACAAATGTCTAATGCGAAGTGACGTAGTAAGTCGTTACCGTATACAGAGTGACGTACTTCTGGGTGGAATTGTACAGCGTAGAATTTACGTTCTGGGTTTGCCATAGCAGCGATCGGGCAAGAGTCGCTTGTAGCGATTGTAGTAAAGCCTTCTGGAGTAGCTGTTACTAAGTCACCGTGACTCATCCAAACAACTTGTTCTTCTGGTGTATCAGCAAATAATCTGTTTGCTTCAAGCACTTTAACTTCTGCTTTACCGTATTCACGGTGAGACGCAGCTTCTACTTTACCACCTAGAGTATGCGCCATTAATTGCATACCGTAGCAAATACCTAAGATTGGTAAGCCTAATTCAAATATTTCTTCGTCGATTTTGAATGCATTGTCGTCATAAACAGAGTTTGGACCACCTGAGAAGATGATACCTGTAGCATTCATGTCTTTTAACTCTTGTGCTGTGATTGTATGTGGGTGCAACTCACTGTAAACACCGAACTCACGAATACGACGTGTAATTAATTGATTATATTGACTACCGAAATCAAGAACGATGATTTTTTCTTGATTTTTTAGTTGTGTACTAGCTGACAACAGTTCCACCTCTTCTATATTTTATAAATGACTACGTCTCTTATATAGTCGCATTATGAAAAGAACGCGTTGAAAGTATTGCTCTTCCTACGCGTTCAGTTTCTCCAAAAGGCAAATAAACTATGTCTAAAACATAGCTATATTTGCCTTCATAGTCAAACTATTTACGGTAGCTTGGTAGAAACATTCGAACCATATTTCCGAACATATACGAGGGTAGTTCAATTATTAATAATTTTTCTCAATTTTACAGGTTATATGAGGCAAAATCAACCGGTTAAATGATTGATTAAATATTTCCAACATTCTTTTATTTTATCCTTATCGATTATAGAAGTCTCTTTACTATATATTTTTTTCTCATATGCTCGAGTCAAAATACTCATGTGATGCGTCCCAAAATGAGCATCTACTTGTTTCGCAAAATCTCCTAAGGTTTGTCCCTGTGCTTTCGACAATCCGATTAAAGAAAGCTGCTTCAATAAATCTTCATACATTTTATCTATTGGAATATTATTATGCCCTCTTAAGCGATATTTCATCAATAACCATTTTGGCATCCATTTTCGGCGAGTAAAGTATATTAGCATTGCAAGTGCTAATATAATGATAACTGGTATGATAATCGCTTTGTTCACTTGATTATTCGTAGCTTGTTTCAGATTGTGTTTTTTTTCTTTTTCCTGTTTTTGCTTTTTCTTTTCTTCTATTTTTGCTTTTTCTTGTTTGTCCTTTTTCTTTTGCTCCGCTTTCTTTTTCTTTTTCTTTTCTGCTTTTGCTTGATCATTTTCTTTTTGCTTAGGATTAATGGTACCTTCCGTTTGATTGTCTTTTACATCATCCAATACATTATCAAATCCATTGAAGCCGATTGTAGGTTCAAAAGCCATCCAACCAACTCCTGGTAAATATGCTTCTACCCATGAATGAGCATTATTGTTTGTTACAACAAAATGATGTGTATCATCATTGGAAATGACCTCATCTCCTTCTGAGAAGCCTTTAACCCAACGTGCTGGAATTCCTAATGTACGGAGCATAACAACCATAGAAGTTGAAAAGTTATCACAATAACCTGATTTTGTTTCAAAAAGGAATTGGTCAACATAATCTTGCTTTTTTGAAGGAATCGCTACATCATTACGTGAATACTTATAACCGTTATATTGAAAATATGAAACAATTGCATTTGCTTTATCGTATAAGTTTGTCTCATCTTTCGTTATTTCAACAGCTAGTTTCTTTACTCGTTTCGGTAAAGAAGCAGGAAGTTGCAAATATTGATTATAGTCCTTCGAAAGTTTCTTTAAATCAGACTTTCTTGTTTTTTCCAATGCCTTCAAGCTATATTCAGGTGTTGAATAGGACATTGAATAATGTGGCAAAAGAACCCTTTTTTCATTTATGGTTGGGCGGATTTTTTCACCATCAATTTCAATATAAAAAGATTTCTCATCATTGGGTTGATCAATGGTTTTCAACCCATTAGGTTGTAATATAAATTTATAATTTTTCTTTAAAGTAATCGTAGCTTCATCTATATTCTTCTTTTTACCAGTTTTCATCGACATTGGAATTTCATCACCATAGCCAAAGGTATGAACATAAATATCGCCTTTTTTACGTTCCCATCCTTTTCCGGTATAGATATTCTTTGTTTCCACACGCCAATATTGATTTTCCTTAGCAGTTGCTTCAAATACAGGACGATTATCTTCTTCGAATGGGCCACCCAGTTTACGATCGTCTTCAACATAACCAATTTTACCAATACCGCTATTTTGACTATTTTGCCAATTTACGAGGCTTTCAATAGGCTCAGGGACATTAACCATTGCCTGTTTTTTAGGCATTATATACGCAAATGCCGTACTACCAATAATCATGACAATAAGCGGAATCATTAACATAGCATAATGCCTTGGTTTCCATTTAACCTGGCTATTTGTAAATAAGCGATTGATAAACAATACACCCATTAGTAATATCCCTAGTACCATAACACGAATGATTGCATATTTTGCATCGTAATTTGTCAGTGTATCTAACAAGCTTAAGAATATGATAGTTGTTAAAAAGAAATAGAGTACAGAATGCTTTACTGTTAGCCAGTGATGAATCAGATAGATTGTCATCCATAACAATACAAAAAATAATATACTGCGAAATGAATCTGTCACTCCATCCCAATTTCCGTCCACGAGCGCTTGAATACTAATAACAAATTCATCTGCAATTTTCATAAAACTCTCTACAGAAAATACTTTCGTCCCCATATACACATACATTAAAAACCAGATTACATAAAGCATTTTTATAATAAACGACAGCACACCATTTAGATTGAGAATATTACTACCTAAACAAATTAATACGAAGATAAGAAATAAACTGAGATGCCCTGTATTTGTAAGTTGTACTACTGGTACAAGCCATTCTACTAACATTAAAAAAATAATGAGATAAAGACCAATTAAGCTCGCCCATTTCATCACAGGTGAATTCATCATTTCAACACCTCCGTAAAGGCATTTGCAAATTCCTGATGCGTTATAGAGATTACAAGAATACCGTTTTCCTTTGCGATAGTTTCTAATTTCTGCTCATGCTCTGAGATACTTTGTGCAGGAGTTCGAACAATAAAACAAATTGCTCCTTGTGACTTTCCAGAAACCTTTTTCAAAATATTAAGCCACTCAGATGTCAATGAATTCGTAACAAAATAGATCATTGCCGCATTTACCAAGGCACGATTTTGTCCAAATTTATGTTCAACTTTTTCAATCGGCTGAGGCTGTATACCTGCTAATTGATACATTGCCTGCTGCAATTGTTCTTCTGTTTGAATCAGATCAAAATAGAACTGCTTTTCACCTGCGGATAGAAAAGACATCGTTAAATGTTGACTTACAACTGCAGATAAAATCGAAGCACATAACTCAACTTTTTCTTCGAATATCTCTGATGGTGAACCATCAAGTACAAGACAAATTTCTTGAGATTGTTGATCTTCAAATTCCTTCGTTTGTAAATTTTGCGTTTTCGCAAATGTTTTCCAATGAATCCATGTCATACGATCCCCTGGTTGATATTCACGAATACCCGACACCATTGTCGTATCACGAACAGCGTTATTTCGTGCTGACCCTGCGCCGCTACTTTTGGTTAAACGCAATGGCGTATAGGTAAGTTTTGTAACTTTTGGATAAACAACAACTGATCGTTTTGCTGGAATTAAAGCTGTTTTTTTGACCCATCCAAAAAAATCAGTAATTGTTAGTTCAATGCCTTCTAGTTGATGATGGCCACGTGGCATATTAGGAATTTCATAGTTCCAAGACAATTGTTTTTTCATACCCATCATGAAGAAATGCCGTGTTTGATCAGCTGCTTCTTCATCGAAAATCTCACTCGGCATGCTTTCTTGAATAACCGTATAAAGTAATGGAAAACGTGATTTTCTAGTTAATGTCATCCTCATACGAAGGGAATCTCCATGTTCCAAATGCCCAGTAAGCATTGTTCTTTCAACCGAAAATTGTTTTAATGGTACAAAAAACAGCATGATAGAATACAGTGCAAAAGGGAAAAACATGAAAAAGATAAACCAACTAACAAATCCCCCCTGCATCAATGCAAAGCAAAGCGAAATAGCTAACAGTAATACAACCATTACAAGACGTGTAATAGCTTGTGATAGCCATCGGATTTTATATCTCTTCATCATTTCGAAGCCCTTTTAATCGGTACAGTTGTATTAATCATAACGCGTCCAATAATTTCTTCAGGTGTAATCCCATCATATCGTGCTTCTGGCTTCAATATTAGACGATGAGAAAAGACGAATGGCGCCAAAAATTGCACATCATCTGGCGTCACATATCGACGACCTTTTAATAATGCATAAGCTTGCGATGCCTTCATCAAAGCAATTGAGCCACGAGGACTTGCACCAAGATAAACATATTGATGTTCTCTAGTTGCCCTTGCAAGATCAACAATATAACCTTTAACCAGCTCATCAACATGAACAGTTTTCACTTCTTGTTGTAATTCCTTTAATTCTTCTAACGAAACAACTGCCTTTAGTGATTCGATCGGACGTGTTCCTTCTGCTCTACGCAAAACTTCAATTTCATCATCATGGCTTGGGTAACCCATCTTCAATTTCAATAAAAAACGATCTAACTGAGCTTCAGGCAGTGGATATGTCCCTTCATGTTCAATCGGATTTTGAGTGGCCATTACAAAAAATGGTTTTGGAATTTGCAATGTTTCACCATCGATGGTTACAGCTGCTTCTTCCATCCCTTCTAGTAGGGCAGATTGTGTTTTTGGAGATGTTCGGTTAATTTCATCCGCCAATACGATGTTCCCCATAATTGGACCCGGACGGAAGTGGAATTCCATATCTTTGGGATTATAAATGGATACACCTATTACATCTGAAGGGAGTAAGTCTGGTGTGAACTGAATACGTTTAAAATTAGCACTTACTGATTTTGAAAGTGCACGTACCATCATTGTTTTCCCTACACCAGGTACATCTTCAAGCAAAACATGACCTTCTGCCAATAATGCTACAACACTTAATTCAGCAATATGTTTTTTACCAATCATCACTTTTTCTATATTTTTGATAATGGATTGTAGCTTTTCCTGTGTCTCCATTCGTTGTCCTCCTGTAAATTTCTCGTCTATGCGTTTTCTCTTTTATTTCCTCAATTAACATTATTATAGCATGACTATTTTCGACACTTACAAAAAACACGACTTAATGATTAGTCGTGTTTTTTAAACGATATTACACTTATTCCTTTTTTGAACTGATTTCATGCATAAAAAGTTCCTCTAAATGTATTGTTTTTGACTCTTGTAAAACAGATTTAATATTACCATGTCTTAAAACCCTTCCTTCATGTAATAAAAGAACATCATCTGCAAGTTCTTCCGCAAAGGAAAGTAGATGAGTAGAAAATAAAATAGTTTTCCCTGCATCCTTTTGTTCCTGTAATATATTCTTCAACTCAGCAATCCAACGAATATCTAATCCATTTGTTGGCTCATCTAAAATAAGTAACTGTTCGTCTCCTAAAAGAGCTTGTGCTAAGTTTAATCGTTGTCTCATCCCTTTAGAAAATTGACGAACACGTTGCTTCCTATATTCCCATAATCCAACTCGTTTAAGTACTGTTTCAATCTCTCCTGATGGAATCTTCTTTAAACCAGCAAGTAACTGCAAGATCTCAAGTGCCGTCAAAGTTGGCGGAAAGTTCACATCATCTGGCATATATCGAATGGAAGGATTAATAGCCCAATTTAATTCCCCACTATTTGGCTTTTCTTCCCCAATTAGAAGGCGGATTAACGTACTTTTCCCAGCACCATTTCCACCCGCTAAAGCTATTATCCTCCCCTCTTGTAAGATAAACGAAACATCTAGTAAACCTTGCTCTTTTGAATATTTTTTTACTAGTTTTTCCCCTTCTACAATCATGCTTGACGCCCCCTTTTCTCCAATAACCATTTTGCTAATAAAATCGGAAACACTATCCATAAGATTGTAATGACTGCATAAAGTAAGTAACCTACTGGAGAACTGTAAAACTCAGTAAAACTATAAAATGATGGTCCTAATACGGATGTTTGATCTGAGAAAAGAAAATAACCAAATCGAATCCATTCAGCTGGATTAATATGAATCATTACAATGGTTATTTTTTGCAAAACATGACCAGCTACCACAGTACCAACAGCCATCAAAGCATACGATATTAACAATAATGACAAAGCCCATACAACTAATGATACAGCTAAAGCATGTAAACGGTTCTTGGCCAAGATTCCACATAGTATAGCAATAGATGAAAAAATAAGCATCGTCAAAATGGATAAGCCTAAAAAAATAGTAGGAAAATGAATTTGCCCGGAAATTCCGTTCATAGTTAATACAACACCAAAAGCTAGCAATAAAATGAGCGTAAAGGATAACAGCAACGCAATGTATTTTCCGATAATATATTGAATAACGCTCAATGGATAGGTTTTTAATAACGAAAACCAACCAGACTCTAAATCACTTGCGACGCCCATACTACCTATTGTTAAGATAAATAAAGGGAGTAGGAATAGTAGTAGATTTAGAAAACTTGCGGTTTGTCTTGTAAATCCTAGATCATTGGGTAAAGCAATTTGTTGAATAAGGGATATAGACGCAAAGACGAAGACAAATAGCAATGCTACCGATTGCATCCATCGGCTCCGTAACATTTGTCTCCATTCTAAACGTATAAATAGGTGATTTCTCAATGGTGCACACCCCATTTAAAAGTTTTTAAATCTGCAAAACCTAATAGTTCTCCCTTATCCGATTTTTTTATATAGTTCTTTGCACTGTCTTTTGTTTTAAATGCAATTACGCCATAAGACATGGGTGTCCAAATATCTTTGTTATAAACGTAGGTTGCTGTTTTAACATTTAGCCATTCCTTACCACTTTGATCCTTGATAAAGGCTTCTCCTAAATCTTTCTCATTCATATTTTTCATATATTCTATTAAACAACCAATATCATCAAACACTTGATAATCACCGTTTGTTAATGCAATTTCACCAGCAAAATCTTTATAGACAATACTCATATTGCAAACTTTACAAACATCCGTTTCGCTTACAATCTCTTTTGGTTTGTATTCTTTATTGCCACAAGCTTGTAGTAGTAATACTGCGGTGAAAATACCTAATAAAAATCGTTTTTTCATGATTGTATTTCCTTTCTCCAAAACCATAGTATTGATAGCATAACAACTATTCCTATAAATACTTTTCCTGTATTTACTGTATTTTCTTGTTCCATGTTAATTGCACTATGCATCATTGGTGCTTTGTCGACTAGTTGTTTTTTCTCAATTGCATTTGTTTGTCGGTCCATTTCATTTAACAAAACGACACTTGGTGATTCGATAAAATATTGATAAGCTGGTTGCCTTACCATCCATTGTCCAAAACTTTGTAGTGCAACATAAGGACGATCACCAATACCATCATCATTTACATCAATTCCTGCATAATCATCATAATAATTTCGAGCTATATGACTGTTTGTCCCATCTGAACGAAGATTCACTATATTACCAATAAAATCGTTTTCCTTCACATGGTTCTTTTCATTGGAACGAATTAATTCTACTGCCGTTTGGTTCATTAAAAAGGTATTCTTTTGTATCGTTGAATTTGTTAAACTTTGAGCAGAAATGGCAGTACGATTAGATTGAAATTTGTTCTCTTCACTTTTAATATTTTTGGATTGAAACAAAGTCATTCCAGATGCATTCAATCCACTTTGAGCAATAATATTATTTGTTGACAGTATTGCATTTTCAGACATCATCAACATAATCCCAGTTACATTTCTTTTAAATGTATTGTTATTTGCTTGACCATTTTTCACAAACATAAAATGGATTCCATATCGGCCATTTTGAATATTATTAGAAACTAGTTTGATATCATTTACACTTTCTAAATAAATACCGTCTTGAACATTATCAATTTTGTTATGCTTTACAATCGCATTCCTACTATTAAAAAAAGCTATTCCATTCCCTTTTTTAGAATAATGTCCATGAACCCCTTTAATCGAAAGATTCTGCAATATAACACCTTTTGAGTTGTAAAGCTGAATCCCACTCCAACTATTTTTTAGAGTTACTCCCTCACATTGAAGATTTTGTACATTCTTCGCCACAATTCCCACATGAGCATTTTGAATAGTGAGATTTTCTATTTTTACGTTATCTGCACCTTCTATTTTGACTACAGCTTCTCGGGTATTACTTTCTATAACAGTTTGCTTTGATCCCTTAATCGTAATAGATTTATGAATAATAACATTTTCTTTATACTTTTTTCCTTGTAGAGACAACACGCCCCCCTCAGGCGTTTGGTCAATTAGCTGCTGCAAAGTTTCTGCTTTTGCATGACCTTGTGGCATCAAACAAAAAGAAGTGATAAAAAAAACGATTAGTATCCAAAAACGTTTCAATTTTGTCCACCTCCATTTAATGACAAAAAGGCCAGAGTCCCCTCCAGCCCTTCCATAGGATTATTATTATTTATGACTATCAGAATTGTTATCATCTGAATGCATATCCATCTTTTTATCGGAATCACTTTTTTTCATATCCTGCATTTTCTCCATTTTCATTTTGTACCGCTCAAGAGCTATTTTATCGATATCAGATACTTTAGCAATCTGAGCACCTTTATTTTTTTCTATAAATGCATCTGCACTTTTTTGATCTTTGAAAAATGCATAGCCATAGTTCATCGGTGTTTTAATATCTGCTTTTACAATAATGGCATCATCTAATTTCAACCATTCTTTCGAATTATAGTCACGAACATATTTTTCATATGTTACTTTATCTTTTCGCTCTTGGTTTAATATACAGCCTATATCATCCAAGAACATAGTTGAGCCATCTTGCTTGATTGCTTGAGCAGTAAAAGCACCCATTTCTTGTTTTGCATCAAATACCTTCATATCACAAAATGCACATTTATCATCTTTTGTTGGTTCTTTTAAACGTTCATTTACTGTATTACTAGCTTTAGTTGTTTGTTCTGTTGATTTATGCTGGTGAGTCGTTTTTTCATCATTCTGATTACAAGCTCCTAATAATGATGCAGTTAGAATAATAACTATAGATAATTCCTTTTTCATATATTTACTCCCCTTTCAATTAATTACCACTTTACCTTGTAATTGTGAAAGAAGTTGAAAATCTATGTGACTAATTCTTGACTAAATAAGCAAAAAAAATCCTATATTCTTATTGGAGCGCCGTTTTCAGAATAAACAATCCAATAATTCAGCTAATATTTCATTTTCAGTATTTACTTAGTATTCCGCTCCAGATGGCGCTTTCCGCGGGCGAGCGTTGAGCCTCCTCGGAAGCCCGTTCCGCGCTTCACTGCGGGGTCTCACCTGTCTCGCTTTCCCGCAGGAGTCGCCATCTTCCGCTTCATAAACAATATTCTAATAGATACGGCATATAACAATCGCCTACTTACTGCTCGTGCTTTCAAATCTTTCAATGATGATATTGATATTATTGTAAAAGAAAAAACTGTAAGCAAACTCAATTTCTTCGAGTTTTTCTACAGTCTCACGGGTTTTAAAAACTTATTTCTTCATTCAAAAAATTTATTTCCAAAAGTCATCGAAAATTGTAATTGGTAGATGACGTTTATGTTCAGAACGTAAATAATGTCCTTCTATTTTTTTACGAGCCTCATCATCAATTTCTTTGCCTTCTAAATAATCATCGATTTGGTCATACGTAACACCTAGTGCCACTTCATCTGGTAATGATGGACGATCTTCTTCTAAGTCTGCAGTTGGTGTTTTTTCATATAAATGCTTTGGACAATTTAGTTCCGCAAGCATTGCCTTACCTTGACGTTTGTTTAAACGGAAGATTGGTGTAAGGTCTGCAGCACCATCGCCAAATTTTGTATAGAAACCTGTAATTGCTTCAGCCGCATGATCGGTACCAAGTACGACAGCACCGTGGTGAGCTGCAATCGCAAATTGAACTTTCATACGTTCACGAGCTTTTTCGTTTCCTTTTAGAAAATCAGAAAGTTCTACACCTACTTCTTCTAATGATTGAACTCCTGCATCTACAGCAGGTTTTATATTTACCGTATATACCATTGTAGGTTTGATAAATTCAATAGCATCTTGGCAATCTTGTTCATCAGCTTGTATACCATAAGGTAGACGAACTGCCCAATAGGAATATTTATCTTCTCCAGCTTCTTCATTTAACTCATCTACTGCAAGCTGTGCTAGTTTGCCTGTTAAAGTAGAGTCTTGACCACCTGATAAGCCAAGTACAAAACCTTTTAAGAAAGTGTTCTTTTTAGCATAGGCTTTTAAAAAGTCAATCGATTTGCGAATTTCTTCTTTCGCATTAATTTGTGGAAGTACATGTAATTCTTCAATAATTTGTTGTTGTAAAGTCATTAAATATTCCCCCCTGATCCAGCAACGATATCGCGAACCATATCCTTTACATCTTCAATATTTCGCATTTTGTTGTCCCAACATTTCTGACTAAGGTCAACTGGATAGGCCTCTGGGTTCAATGAACGTTTATACTCATCCCAGAGTAAGTTTAGATTATCTTCTGCGTATCCCTTCATTTCTTGTACCGATGGACTTTTATAAATTAAATTGCCATCTTCAATGACTTTTGTGTGAAGATTTTTCGCAGCAAAGTTGGTTACGAATTTTGAAATAAATGTATGAACAGGGTGGAACATTTTAATACGTTCTTGTGATTCAGGATCTTCATCATGCATTGTAATATAATCGCCTTCTGCTTTACCGTTTTCAAGATCGATTATGCGATACAATTTTTTCAATCCTGGTGTAGTTACCTTTTCAGCATTTGCAGAAATTTTAATACGATCTTGCATTTTACCATTAGCGTTTTCAAGTGATACAAGCTTGTATACCGCTCCTAGTGCTGGTTGATCATATGCTGTAATTAATTTTGTACCAATTCCCCACTGATCAACCTTTGCACCTTGCGCAAGTAAATTTAAAATTGTGTATTCGTCTAAATCATTTGATGCAACAATTTTCACATCCGTGAAACCTGCTTCATCTAACATTTTACGAGCAGCTTTTGATAAAAAGGAAATGTCCCCACTATCTAAGCGAATACCTAGGAAGTTAATCTTATCTCCTAATTCTTTTGCTACTTTAATCGCAGTTGGTACACCGGACTTTAAAGTATCGTAGGTATCAACTAGGAAAACACAGTCTTTGTGACGGCGTGCATAGGCATGAAAAGCTTCGTAATCACTTTTGTAAGCTTGTACTAATGAATGAGCATGTGTACCAGCAACAGGGATATCGAATAGTTTCCCTGCCCTAACATTACTAGTTGAATCAAAACCACCAATGATTGCCGCTCTCGTTCCCCAAATAGCTGCATCCATCTCTTGTGCACGACGAGTACCAAACTCCATCACCACATCATCTTTGACGATTTGTTTAATTCGACTCGCTTTTGTCGCGATTAAAGTTTGATAATTCACAATATTAAGTAATGCTGTTTCAATTAGTTGAGCTTCTACTAAAGGTGCCTCAATACGTACAATTGGTTCATTGCCAAAAACAAGCTCTCCCTCTGTCATTGAGTAGACATTTCCAGTAAAACGTAGCCCTCTTAAGTATTCAATAAAATCCTTGTCGTATCCTACTTCCTCTTGGAGGTATTCTAAGTCAGATTCACTGAAGTGAAAATCACGTAAATATTCCAGCATTTTTTCTAAGCCAGCAAATACAGCATAACCGTTACCGAATGGTAATCTTCGGAAATATAATTCAAATACTGCTTTTCGATTATGTATTCCATCTGCCCAATAAGTTTCCGCCATATTTATCTGATATAAATCTGTATGTAGCGCTAAGCTATCGTCTGGATATTTTGATTTCATACTTAGTCCCCTTTTCCACCATATTAATAACAAATAGTATACACTATTTAACTTTAAATATGTCTTGATAACAATATCGTTGTCATGACAACTGTATAACCACTGAATCCTCTCTACCTAATTTCACAATAAGTAGATTTATAAATTAATCTTTATAAGATACATTTTCTAATCCCAACAACACTTTTTTTAAAGGAATACCACTTCTGAATCCTGTTAACTTTCCATTTTTGCCTATAATACGATGACATGGGACGACAATCAAAATTGGATTTGCACCAATCGCTCCTCCAACTGCTCTTACCGCCTTTGGATTGTGGATCATATTCGCTATTTCTGAGTAACTAGTCGTCACACCGTATGGAATTTGTAATAATGCTTGCCATACTTGTTGTTGAAATGCAGTTCCTTGTAAATCTAAAGGTACGTCAAAGGTCGATCTTTCCCCTGCAAAGTATTCCTGAAATTGTTTTTTGTATTCTATCATTTTCAAATGGTTTTCTACTAGTACCGCATCCTTATAATGCTTCTGGTACCAACTTTCTAACTCATTCATAGAAGTTCCAACATAGCTTAATCCTTCATCAGAAGCTGCGATGATAATTGCCCATTCTTTTTCATTGAATGAGGTCCAATATATATTTTTCATTTTTCTATTCCTCCATTAATAAATCGATATTTTCTTGGCGTTAAACCGGTTATCTTTTTAAATAATGTAATAAAGTACGGTGTATTCGAAAATCCTACAGCATGTCCAATTTGTTCTATTTTTTGTTCAGTTGTTTTAAGTAACACCTTTGCTTCTTCCACTCGAATATGTTGAATATAATCAATTGGGGCATAACCTGTTACCTTTTTATAAATTTTTTGTAAATGATAAGGGCTTCCATGACATGCATCTGCCAATAGATCTAATGTTAAATGTTCGTGAAAATGATGTTCGATATGATAATTTATTTGCATTACCCATTCTTCATCAGGTATTCGTAAACTACTTGGTTTACATCGTTTACAAGGCCGAAATCCAGCTTGAATTGCTGCCTCTATATTTTGAAAAATACGTATGTTTTCAAACTTTGGGTTACGTGATTGACAAGATGGTCTACAGCAAATGCCTGTAGAAGTGACTGCATAAATAAACTCCCCATCATAGCTTTTATTATTAGTCGTTAGTGCTGTCCACTCCTCCTGAGTTGGTGTTTTGCCAATTTGCCGTTTCATTTTACACACCTCTTAATTGATTCTGTATAGTTGTAGTATACCTGTCTAAAATTACTTGATAATACTTTTTTGATGTAATCGCAACATATCGAAATTTTTCTCTTATACAATCAGCATTGAAAGGAGTGAGATTATGTGTAATCCACTGAAAATTACATTACCAAAAGAATTTAGTTTTCAAGAAAATCTAAGGTATTTACAAAGAAATGATAAAGAATGCATGTTTGAAGTCTATGGAGAAGTAGTACGTAAAGTTATTCCAATTCCACCTAGTTTTCCACTTGTAGAAATTAGCTGTCAAGAACAGCTGCTCAATGTTCAAATACTCTATTCTACAGTACCCTGTAGCTCAAAAGATTATGAAGCCATCATACACTATATCCGTGAGTGGTTTGATCTTGATACAGATCTTCTACCTTTTTATCAAATGGCTAAAAAAGATAGCTTACTATGTTCAGCCGTTCAAGATTATTATGGCTTACGTACTATTGGTATTCCAGATTTGTTTGAGGCGATTAGTTGGGGGATTTTAGGACAACAAATTAATTTGTCTTTAGCTTATACTTTAAAGAAGAATCTTGTCGAAAAATATGGGAATTGTGTCACGTGGAACAATCGACATTATTGGCTATTTCCCGACGCTTCAACAATTGCTAACCTTTCTATAGAAGATTTAATGCCGTTAAAATTAACAACTAAAAAATGTGAATATCTTTTATTAGCTGCACAACTTATCTCTACTGGGGAAATATCAAAAAATACTTTAAAACAAATGGTTTCTTTAAAAAAAGCTGAACAGCAGTTAACATCTATCCGCGGAATTGGTCCTTGGACTGCAAATTATGTATTAATGCGCTGTTTACGATACCCTGATGCTTTTCCAATAGCAGATGTTGGCTTACATAATGCTATTAAATTTATAACAAAGGCTGATTGCAAACCCACAAAAGAAGAAATACTTGATTATGCAAAAGACTGGCGTGGATTTGAATCATATGCAACGTTCTATTTATGGCGTTACTTATACTAATATATTCACCTTTTCTAGAAAATCCTTAGATTATGTTACATTAAGATTAAGAAAAATGTTCGCAGGAGTGTTATGTATGAATACCATTTATCAACCTGCTATTCACTTTCATAACGTTGATTTTGAAGTGAATGGACAGAAAATTTTGCAACAGGTTACAGGTTCTTTCCCTACAGGAGAAATTACAACACTAGTAGGTCCATCTGGAGCTGGTAAAACAACTTTACTTAAACTATGTAACGGTTTAATTTCTCCTACATCAGGTGAAATTTATATTGATAATGAACCTATTACCTCTTTAAACCCAGTTTCATTACGTCGCCATGTTGGAATAGCATTACAATCTGCACCAATGATTAAAGGTACCGTTTATATCAATTTATCTTTACCTAAAACATTACAAGGCTTATCATTATCTCGGTCGGAAGCCATTTCATTCTTAGAGGATGTTGGATTAGATGCATCATTTCTTGATAAGGACGCTTCAGATTTATCAGGCGGCCAACGTCAACGTGTTTCCATTGCAAGAACACTGGTCAATAAATCAGATATTCTATTGTTAGATGAAATTACTTCTGCTTTAGATCGAACGTCCATTAAGGAAGTGGAAGAACTGATTATCAAAATCAATCAGAAATACAAAGTCACAATTATTTGGATTACCCATAATTTAGAGCAAGCAATTAAAATTGGTCACTACACTTGGGTTATGATAAACGGTCAAGTGATTGAAACCGGTGAAAGTACTCTTTTAACTAATCCAACAAAAGAAATTGTGAAACGTTTTGTAGAGGGGGTAATGGAATGAGCTATGCCACTCTTTCTTTAACATTATTATTTGTCTTAATACCACTAATACTGTCCAAAACTTTACATCTTGGTTTAGAAAAAGATACGCTAATTGCTACAATTCGTTCTATTATTCAATTACTAGCGGTTGGATATATTTTAAAATTTGTATTTGAATCGGATAACATTCTTTACATATTCACGATGATTACATTAATGATTGTGGCAGCTACAGCTAACGCTCGAAAAAAAGGCAAAAAGATTAGTGGAATCACATGGAAGGTTGCTCTCACGATGATTACAGTCGAAATCATTGTACAATCGATTTTGCTTGGATTTCATATCGTTCCCGCTACAGCACAATATATTATTCCTATTAGTGGTATGGCAATCGGGAACTCTATGGTACTCTCTATTCTCTTTTTAAATCGATTCCAAGCAGAGTTAGAGGCTTACAGAGATGAGACAGAACTGATTTTGTCGCTTGGTGGTACTCCAAAACAAGCAATCCACAGACAACTAATTAATGCGATAAAAGCAAGTATGATTCCAACAATCGAAAGTCAAAAAACGATTGGTCTTGTTCAATTACCTGGTATGATGAGTGGCCAAATCATTGCAGGTGCTGATCCTGTACAGGCAGTACAATTTCAACTTTTAATATTATTTGTGTTGTTAACAACAGCAGCTATCTCTAGTATCTTATTAGGCTTTTTATCTTACCCTTCTCTTTTCAATAACCGCGTGCAAATGTTGAAAGATAAATTTTAATAGAACGCAAAAAAACGTCTTCCCCATTCCATGTAGGGAAAACGTTTTTTGCGTCATAATATTAATTTTGTACCTCATTACTAAATTACAGATATTATTTAGTTAATGCAACTTGTTTTTCATAAAAAGCAACAAAAATCGACAAAAAAGAGCCTATAAACGCATGTTGCCTTTATTGTTCAATTGTGTTTGAACAATAAATAGCATATACCCTAATCTTAGGACATTCAACACTTTTGCTTTTTCACAAAAAAAATTCATAATAGAGCATTTATATTTATCTATTAAGAAATATATGAATAGAATGACTTTTCCTTCAACTATGATATAATCGAGAAAATACAACTTCACAACAAGGGGAAATGGCATATGTCACTTAAAGATTTCTTTATCGCATTATCAGAAAACCAATTTTTAAATAACAATGCTAAAAAGTATGGGTTAAAGATGGGTGCTGCGAGCGTAGTAGCTGGTACAAACATCGAAGGAGTAATCGATAGCATTAAAGAACTAAACTCACATGGAATCTCATGTACAGTGGACAATTTAGGGGAATTTGTTCATGAAAGATCAGAAGCAACCGCTGCAAAAGAACAAATTTTAGCAGTCATAGAAGCAATCCATCAAAATGGTGTTGACGCTCATATTTCTTTAAAACCTTCTCAATTAGGTTTAGATATTAACTATGATTTTTGCTATGAAAATTTAAAAGAAATAGTAGCTTTAGCAGACAACTATGATATTTTTGTTAATTTTGATATGGAAAATTATGATCGTTTACAACCATCATTTGATTTGCTTGAAGAATTATCTGTAGAACATGATAATATCGGCACAGTTATTCAAGCATACTTCTTCCGTGCAAAAGAAGACATCGAAAAATTCAAAAATTACCGTTTGCGTATCGTTAAAGGTGCTTATAAAGAACCTGGCGATGTTGCTTACCAAGCAAAAGAAGATATCGATCGTAATTACATAGAATTATTAGAGTATCACTTGCTAAATGGTAAATTCACTTCAATTGCAACACATGATCACAATATTATTAATCATATGAAGCAATTTATCGCAAATCATGATATTCCAAAAGAAAAATACGAATTTCAAATGCTTTACGGCTTCCGTCGCGATATGCAGCTTGAACTAGCAAAAGAAGGATATAACTTCTGCACATATGTACCATTTGGGCAAGATTGGTATGGTTACTTTATGCGCCGTTTAGCAGAACGTCCACAAAATATAGAACTTGTCGTAAAACAAGTATTCAATAAGAGAACAAATACAATCATCGGGGTAGCAGCTGCAGGTTTTGCAATTGGCCGCTTAACGAAACGTAAATAAATTTACCAGCTTCAGCACAAACAATCCGGATTAGCCACTCGCCTCAGAGGCTAATCCGGATCTTTTTATATTATTTATTCCAACCTTTTTCCTTAAATCTCGCTATCGCTTCAATACGATTACTTACACCTAATTTATCAAAAATAGTAGAGATATAGTTACGAACAGTTCCAGGAGACAAAAACAATTCATTTGCGATTTCTTTCGTCGTTCTTCCTTTTGCCACAAGATCCAATACTTCACTCTCCCGATCTGTTAAAGGATTTTCTGTCTCTTCTTCATAAACAATATCAATAAGCTCAGGTGCATAAATTCTGCGACCATCTATGATGATTCGAATGGCATTGACTAATTCCTCAATAGGACTATCCTTTAACAAATATCCTCTGACACCTGCTTTTCTAGCTCTCTCAAAATACCCCGGTCTTGCAAAGGTTGTTAAAATGATTACCTTACAGTCTTTTTCCTTTAGTTCTTCTGCAGCGTCTAAACCTGTTTTTTCAGGCATTTCAATATCCATAATGGCGATATCCGGTTGATATTGGTCAACAAGCTTTAATGCTTCTACACCATTGTGCCCTACCCCTACAACTTCCATATCATCTTCCATATTAATCAATGATTTCAAAGCACCGAGAAGCATTCCTTGGTCTTCGGCAATAACTATTTTAATCATCTTGTTTCACTTCCTTTGAATATCCAGTCATTTAACTACTATTATAACAAATAAGAAGGAATTAAGTGGCAGTTCAACTGTCTCAAAAAACATTTAACCCCTGCAATTTATTACTTTGCAGGGGTTATAACTTTTAGAAAGTCTATACCTAATTGAATCAATTTCACAAATCCATTTTCGGTTTATACATACGAACATTTCAACACATTATCTTTTCATCTCTACGTTGAGAGAACTGAAAAAGTGGTTAAATACAAATATTAATAGTATTAATATGCTTGCTAAATGATGTGGAATTAGCTTTGATTTCCGCGGGCGAGCGTTGAGCCTCCTCGGAAGCACGTACCGAGCTTCACTGCGGGGTCTCACCTATCTCACTTTCCCGCAGGACATTGAATGAACTTCACTGAATTAACATCGCACGAAGAAAATGCGGATGCATTTTCGAGGACTCTTCGCTATTTCCACATCAACAAAGATAGATATACAAAATTTTTATTAAATGTTTGTATATTTCATATGAACTTTGCATTATATAATTGATTTAATTATTAACAAGAAAAGAAAATTAAATATTTTCTGAGATAGATTGATATATTATTTTAATCGCTTCTTCTAGTTCGCTCTGGCTCATCGCTAATACAGGCATGAATGTTAGTACTTGATCTAATTGACGGATGATAAGCCCTTTTTCACGTGCAGCCAAGACAATGCTATCAAGTTTGTTTTCTTGTGCTTCGAAAATACCTTTTGACTCTTTGTCTTTAACAATCTCAATTCCGATCATTAATCCCCTTTGACGAATATCTCCTACAATTTCTAGATTATATAAGTCTTCTAACTTTTCCTTTACAAATAAAGCATTCGCCTGAACTTTTTCAATTAATGCAGTTTCCTCCATCAATTGAATATTCCTTAATGCTACAGCACAACTTAATTGGTTACCCGTATAAGTGTGACCATGGTAAAACGTTTTATGCTCCGCTTTTTCACCTAAAAAAGCATCAAAAACCTTTTGACTTGTAACAGTTGCTGCAAGAGGCATGTAACCACCTGTAATCCCTTTCCCTACACAAATAATATCAGGGACAACCCCTTCTTGCTCGCAAGCAAACATGGTTCCTGTTCTTCCAAAGCCAACTGCTACCTCATCACAAATAAGAAGAATGTTATATTTTCTACAAAGTTTTTCTACCCCTTTTAAGAAGCCTTCAGGATGGGTAATAATTCCTGCTGCTCCTTGTACTAAAGGTTCCATGATTAAACCAGCTACTTCATCAGCCTTTTCTTGAAGTAAACTTTCTAATTTCTGTAGGCAGAAATTTTTTACAGCTTCTTCGTCTCCATCTTCCGACATTCGATAAGTATGAGGTGATGGTAAAGAAATACGCTTAAATAGTAATGGTTTAAATATCCGGTGATATAAATCCATGCCACCTACACTAACAGATCCAATTGTGTCACCATGATAAGCATCATCTAATGAGATAAATGTACTTTTTCTTTTATATTTCTCTGAATCGATATTTTGCCAATATTGATAAGCCATTTTCAGTGCAATTTCTACAGAAGCAGAGCCTGTATCTGAATAGAATACTTTACATAAGTCTCCTGGTGTAATTTCTGCTAACTTTTTAGCCAATAAGATTGAAGGAACATTAGCAGAACCCAATAAAGTAGAATGTGCAACTTTATGTACTTGATTTGTCAGTGCTTCATTAAGCTCAGGGATATTATGCCCATGAACGTTAACCCAAAGAGATGCATAACCATCTAAATATTTTTTTCCTTCAATATCATATAAATAGCTTCCTTCCCCTTTTTCAATAATAAGTGGTTTCGATTTTTGGTATTGCTTCATTTGAGTAAAAGGATGCCATACATATTCTTTGTCCCAATTTTCAAGGTCTTGATTTTTATATTGTTTCATAAAGAAAAACCTCCTTCATTTTTTCTTTGAATTGTTCTGATTTGATACATTCATCTGAGTATTTTTCTAATTCTTCTTTTACATTTTTGAAATCAGGAATAGTAAAAGTAGGTAGTTTTAGCATTTTTTCAATAGTATGAATATTATCTTGTTGAATTACATTGTCTTTATCGAATTTGTTGAAAATCACTGAATGGATAGGGATTTCATACGTTTGAGCGTATAAATTTGTTGTAATAACATTGTGTATTGAACCAAGTCCGCTTAAACTAACCAGAATAGCAGGTATGTTCAGTTCTTTAATAAAATCCTTAGTCATATAAAAGCTATCCTCTTGCTCTATTAAAGGCACAGCTAATCCTCCAGCTCCCTCTATTAAAACAAGATCATTTGTTTGTTCTAATTCCTTCTTTCTTTGTAGAGCAGCTTCAATTTTCACTTCTTTTGGTTGCATCTTAATAGCTAAATGTGGCGAAGTCTCTGGTTCGAAAACAAAGCATCCAGTATTTTTTACACCAAGTACCGATTCATACCACCCTAAATCAGGATAAGTTTGTGTTTGCTCAATCAGTCCAGTTTGAAAAGGTTTAAATACTGTCGTTTTAATTCCTAGCTTATTTAATGTGAAGTATAAAAAACCAGTAGCAACAGTTTTTCCTATATCTGTTCCAGTTCCAGTGATAAAAAATGATTTCCCCATCTATACAGCTCCTTCTTTTCATTTAAATGAATTTTTTTATTCTTGGACGAACTTTATGTATTATGACGGCACTTATAGCAGCTAAAATAATATCCCCAGGAACGGGTAAATAAAAGCCAAATAATAGTGTTTGATGAATAGACAATGGTTTTTCAACAACCCACTTCATTGCTCCGTAAAGCCAAATACACCCAAAAAAGTACACGATAAGTAGCGTAACTAAATTCGCGCAGAAAATAGAATAAATTTTATTCAAGTTAAACTTTTGAATAAGCCAACCATTTGCAAATGCACCTAATACAAAACCAATCAGATAACCAAATGTCGGTTTGAAAATATAACTAGGACCGCCTCCTTCCGTAAAAACTGGCACTCCCACTAATCCAATTAATACATAGCTTAATTGACTAATGAATCCTATTTTTGGTCCTAATAGTGCACCAGCTAAGTAGACAAATAGAATTTGTAATGTAAAAGGAATATAAGGAATTGGAATTTTAATAAATGCGCCTACTGATGTCAAAGCAGCAAAAAGTGCAGCAAAAGCGATTGTTTTACTTTTCAAAATATCACCTCTCTTCATTTTTTTAATTGTGATTATTGTGTATCATTTCGAATTATATGTCAACCTAAAATGAAAATAGGTTAACTCATTTTGGGTTTTATAAAAAAATAGCATAATAATGATGGATTGTATTGAAAAGATAAGTATCCGTTAATCGGAACAAACAAAAAAACGCACACCACTAATTTCTTAGTAATGTACGTTTTTCTATATTTTATTTAAGATTATCAATAATTTATGACACACTCTAACATAGTATTTTCCCAAGGTAAATTATTTGTTATATTACATTTTTACTAGACTTAGGCTGATTAACTGTCTTTTTGATTGTTTCTATAGATTGTTTTATTTTACCGTCATGTGTTACCACAAGACTTTTAACATCCTTAAATGTAACGAATGTTTTATTTGGTGTATCATATAATTTATAACGTAATGATTCAAAGCTAGTTTTAAGTGTAATGGTTGTTGCTTGTTGCAATGGTGGTGTCATTTTATGTGCTTCTTCTAATTTATAATTAGGTACTCGCGGTGCTAAATGGTGCACATGATGGAAGCCAATATTACCAGTTACCCATTGTAAAACGATCGGCAATTTATAATAAGAACTACCCTCTACAGCAGCTTTTACATAATCCCATTCAGATTCATTTTCAAAGTAAGAATCTTCAAATGTATGCTGAATGAAAAATAACCAAATGCCAAGTGCCCCTGCAACAAACATTGATGTCCCTTGTACAATTAATAATGATTGTACGTTTGTCAATAAGATGACCCCTGCGAAAAGAGCGACAATGATCGCATTGGATAAATACGTATTGAAACGTTCTTTTTTCCTTGCATCTTTGTGATTAAATCTACTAGAAACCAGTACTAAATATAAAGGACCTAAACCAAACATGACAAGTGGATTTCGATAAGCTCTGTAGCAAAAGCGTTGCCATTTTGATGCTTTTACATATTCATCAACCGTCATGACCCAAACGTCGCCGATTCCTCGTTTATCTAAATTGGAACTTGAAGCATGGTGAATCATATGCTCCTTTTTCCATTTTTCGTATGAAAATAATGTAAGAACCCCTGTTATTAAACCAACGATATCATTAGCTTTTTTGTTTTTAAAGAAAGATCCGTGTGTGCAGTCATGGAAAATGATGAATGTACGAACAACAAAACCTGCCGCAATCACACTTAGTCCAACAGCTCCCCATACAGTGTAAGGTAAAATCATATATGCAGCTATCCACAATGCAATCATTGGTGGAATAGTATTCATTATTTGCATTACACTCTTTTTCGTATCAGATGTTGAATATGGTATAACAGCTTTTTTTAGCTGTTTTGTCTTTTCACGATCTGTCAAAAAAATCCCCTCCAGCCTTTGTACTGTGAGTTCATCATACGTCTCTATTTGTATTTGACATAGACATAGATGTCATAATGATAATATGACATCTATCATATACCTGGTACTAATAATAGGTTGCAAAATTATCAATAATATCCTATATATCCCTCGTTTTAAATAATCTACAATCTAATACCCATTGAATTACTATAGCTAAATATCACGTTTCAGTGGGAAGCTTTTAGCACCGAACTGTTTTTTCATTTAATTCTTTAACTATGGTTAGTGAATATCAGTATAAAAAACTACCTTCTCAATCTACTTTAAATGAACCAAATGACAATTACATATTTGAATAAACGAATACTTAAAGTATAATATTTTATACATATACCAGATTTTTTTAACATTTTAGACTAATGATCATGTTTTTGAGGATAAGAGATTAGTTAGGAGGATTTTGTTATGGAACTTATGATGCAACAACGTCAAGAATTAAAACTTTTAATGACAGCTCAACTTCGGCAGTCCATTGAATTACTCCAATATTCAACTGATGATTTAGAACAATTTATCCGGCAACAAGAGTTAGAAAATCCATTAATTGAACTTCAAGACTCTTCAATTACAACACAAGTTGAAAGGCTTCCGTCTTTTAAGAAATTAAAACGTACGGCTCTGCAACCAACAGATATATCAAAACCTATAGAAGAAAATTTTAGAGATCAATTGATGCAAATGGTCAAATTAAATTTCAAAGATGACTCTACAAAGAAATTACTAACATATATGATTCACAATTTAAATGACAATGGATATTTAGAAATGGAAGGAACAGGTTCAAACTATTCTACAGAATGTATTACGAAAGGTATAGAACTCCTTCAACAAATAGGACCTATCGGAATTGGTGCAAGAAATCTTGAAGAATGCCTTTCATTACAAAGTCAATATCGCTATCCTGAATACCCAATGCTAGAAGAAATAATTCAACATTATTTGCCTTTGCTTGCTGAAAAAAAATGGTCGCTCATTGCTAAAAATCTAAAATGTTCCGTTTCACAAGTTGGACAGCTAAGTGAACTCATCCTTACGCTCAATCCAAGACCATGCTCCCTTATGCAAATCGGAAGTACAGAATATTTACGACCTGATATTATTGTAGAAGAACATCAAAATGAACTAATTTTCTATTTAAATGATTACTATCTACCAAGTATTAAATTGAATGAGTATTATTTAACGGTTCCCAACACAAATCGCGACGATCAACAATATATTCATACTCACTACAAAAACTACCAGTGGCTTATGAACAGTATTGAACAACGCCGTAATACAATTATTAAAATAATGCATGTTTTAATGAAAAGGCAATTACCTTTCTTTAGTAAAGGACTATCTGAATTAATTCCCTTAACTTTAAAGGAAGTGGCGGATGAAATCGAGATGCACGAATCTACTGTGAGTCGAGCAACCTCAAATAAATATATTCAAACACCTATTGGTACGTTTGAGTTAAAATCATTATTCACTTCTAAAGTTGCAACAAATGATGGTGGCAATATTTCTCAAGAAAAAGTAAAAACACTATTAAAGCAATTCATCCAAAAAGAAGATAAACTTAAACCCTTTTCAGATCAGAAAATTGCTGAGTATTTTAATACAGAACATGCGATTCAAATCGCCAGAAGAACTATTAGTAAATATCGAGATGAACTTAATATTCCTTCGGCAAGTATGCGTAAACAGTGGAAATGAAAGCGATACCAAATTAATAATGATTTTTTACGAAGAAAAAGAGTGTACCCAAATGAAATTTGGATACGCTCTTTAGGAATGTTTATTCAACATTAAAGTATCTTGCATCTGGGTGCGCAAAGACGATAGCTGAAACTGATGCTTCTGGTGACATCATATAACCATCTGTCAGTTGTACCCCAATATCTTCGGGCTTAATAAGCTTGAATAATTTCTCTTGATCTTCCAAGTTTGGACAAGCTGGGTAGCCAAATGAAAAACGTTGACCTTGATATTTTGCCGCGAATCGATCACGCATTGTAAAATCGGTTGCGTCAGGGAAGCCCCAATGATCACGCATTTCTTGATGTATACGTTCTGCAAAGCCTTCAGCAAGCTCTAAAGCGGTTGCTTGAAGTGCGTGGCTTTCTAAGAACTTCCCTTGTTCTTTCAAGCGAGTCGCTGCTTCACGAACACCATGTCCTGCAGTCACCTGCATGAAGCCCACATAATCCATTTCTCCACTATCCACTGATTTTAAGAAGTCTGCTAAGCATAAAAATGGCTCCTTATTTTGACGAGGGAATGTAAATCGTTCAATCTCCGTTTTTGCGTCACGAGGATCATATATAATGACATCATCTCCATTTGATTGTGCAGGGAAAAATTGATACATTCCAGAAGGGCTCAATATGTCTGATTGCAAAAATTCTGTTACTAATTCGGATAAATGAACAGCGCGTTCATCACCTTTTTCAAGCATTGCTTCATTATAACCTTTTAGACCCAGATGATGTCCAATGAGTGTTCTCATATTTACATATGGTTGTAAATGAGCAACTGAATAGTCTTTGATTACATGTCTTATTAAGTCTTGTGGAACAAATACAGGGCCATCTGCTCGTACAGTTTTCACTGGTTTTGGTGCAACCGCAACCGCCGTTCTTCCAGCGCGTTTCGCTTCTTGAGCTAAACGTTTTTCTTGAGATGCTTGCAATTCATGTATTAAAATTTCTTTTTCATCACTTTGTAATCGGTTAGCCAGTTCAAGGCCTTGCATTGCATCTTTTGCATAAAGTACTGGCCCATCATATTCTACTGCAATTTTCGTGTCGGTAAATTTGCGAGATAATGCTGCACCACCTACTAATATTGGTGTATCAATCTGTGCTTCTTTAAAATCTTGTGCGGTAATCAACATTTGTTGTGCTGATTTTACAAGTAAGCCGGATAAACCTATGATATCTGGCTTTTCAATACGAATGGCATCAATAAGATCTTGAGGTGATACTTTAATTCCTAAGTCGATTACTTTATAGCCATTATTACTTAAAATAATATCAACAAGGTTTTTCCCAATATCATGCACATCACCTTTTACAGTAGCTAGCAACACTTTACCTTTCCCTGTATCATCTTCATTTTTCTCCATAAAGTCTTCAAGGAATGACACTGCAGCCTTCATCACACCTGCAGATTGTAGAACTTCCGCAACTATTAGTTGGTTATCATTGAAAAGCTTACCGACTGTAGCCATACCTTCCATTAAAGGTCCATTAATAATATCTAGTGGTATATCGTACTGCTCTAATGCTACTTGTAAGTCTGGAATTAGTCCCTCTTTTGTACCTTCCACAACATAATAGGCTAATCGTTCGGGGACAGTTTTTGGAATATCAGCTTCTGTCTTTTCTTTCTTTTTATCACGGTAGAAATCTGTAAAATCTGCTAATGTTTGATCTGTTGTATTAAACAATAGATCATTTGCTTGTTTAATTTCATTTTCTGGGATAGAAGCATATCGCTCAATCTTTTCTGTATTTACAATCGCATAATCAAGTCCTGCTAGGGTACAGTTATAAAGATAGACAGCATTTAATACTTCACGTCCTACTGGTGGTAACCCAAAAGAAACATTGCTTACACCAAGAATCGTTAAAGATCTGGGCAATTTTTCTTTAATTAAGCGGATTCCTTCAATGGTTTCTACAGCTGAACCAATATATTGTTCGTCACCTGTTCCAACTGGGAATACAAGTGGATCGAATATGATATCTTCTGGTGCAATCCCCCATTTATGAACAAGTAAATCATATGAGCGCTCTGCAATTTCTAATTTTCGTTTTCGATCTACTGCCATCCCTTTTTCATCAATAGTACCGACAACAATAGATGCTCCGTATTTCTTTACGATTGGAAGAACAGCTTCAAAACGTTCTTCGCCATCTTCAAGGTTAATCGAATTGATAATGGCTTTACCTTGTGAATATTTCAACGCTTCTTCAATAACTTTTTCATCTGTTGAGTCAATGACAAGAGGAACCTTTACTTTCTTCACTACTTCTTGCATGAAGTTTCTCATATCTTCTAGCTCATTACGATCTGGGTTGGCTAGACAAATATCAATAACATGCGCGCCGTTTTTTACTTGTGCACGTGCTATTTCTGAAGCTTCTTCATATTTCCCTTCAACTATTAGACGTTTGAATTTACGTGAACCAATAACATTCGTCCGTTCTCCGACAAATAATGGTCGCATGGAATCATCATAAACTAATGGGTCAATACCAGAAACAACATGACCATGCTCGGAATCTGGCTTTTGACGTGGTTTAAAATCCTTTACCACTTCACGTATTGCTCGAATATGATCAGGAGTTGTGCCACAACATCCTCCTACAAAGTTCAGCCACCCTTTCTCCGCAAAACCAGCAAGCTTTTTAGATAATGATGCGGGTGTTTCGTGATAATGCCCTTCTTCATCCGGTAATCCTGCATTTGGATAACAACTGATATAACTTGTAGCGATTTCTGATAATGAACGTAAGTGGTCTGTCATAAATTCAGGACCTGTTGCACAGTTCAAACCTACCGATAGAGGTTTAATATGCTCAATTGAAATATAGAAAGCTTCAATACCTTGACCAGCAAGTGTAGTCCCCATCGGTTCAATTGTTCCAGAAATCATGACTGGTATTGTTTTATGCAACTCTTCGAAAGCTTGCTTAATACCGAGCGTGCCTGCTTTGACATTTAACATATCTTGGCTCGTTTCAAGTAATAAAACATCCGCGCCTCCTTCTATTAATCCCTTCGCCTGTACATAGAAATCACGCTTTAATTCATCAAAGGTAATGCCACCAGTAACAGATAAAGTTTTCGTAGTTGGTCCGATTGCTCCTGCAACAAAACGCGGCCACTCAGGTGTAGAATATTCACTTGCAACTTTTTTTGCAATTTCAACAGCTTTTTTATTTATTTCCTCTGCTCTACTCCCAAGATTATATTCATTTAAAACAATAGGTGTACCGCCAAATGAATTTGTACTAATGACATCTGAACCTGCTACGAGGTACGCACGGTGAATAGCTTCAACAACATCCGGACGTGTGACATTCAAATATTCATTACATCCCTCATACTCTTCTCCACCAAAATCATCTGCAGTCAAATTTGCATTTTGTAACATTGTCCCCATGGCACCATCTAGCACTAATATATGATTTTCGAGTCGTTCTTCAATGAGATGCTTTGGCATAGTTGGTTTCTTCCTCTCTCTTGTGGTCTAGTTCACGAATATACTCGATCAATTCAATCGACATATCATAACGCATAAATGGCGTGATTAAGTAAATGCCATTGAACAATTCAGCAGCTGTATCGATTAACTCTTTCGCAATAGTTAGACCTTCTGCTTTTGCTGCCTCTTTATCTTCGCCTGTCGCTCGCATACGTTTTAATACATCTTCTGAAAGCTTGATACCCGGTACTTCATGGTGCAAAAATTCAGAATTTCTTAAGCTAGTTAGTGGCATAATGCCGATGAAAATAGGTGTATCTAAATGTTTCGTTGCTTCATAAACTTCAATAATTTTTTCCTTACTATAAACTGGCTGTGTGATAAAGTAGTCTGCTCCAGCTTCTATTTTTTTCTCTAAACGACCTACAGCACGTTCTACTACTCGAACATTTGGATTGAAAGCTGCTGCGACAGAGAAATTCGCTTTTTTTCGTAGTGGTTTTCCTGAAAAGGATATACCTTCATTTAACTTTTTGATGAGTTCCAAAAGTTCCAAGCTTGAAACATCATAGACACTTGTTGCACCTGGAAAATCCCCTACTTTTGTTGGATCACCCGTGACAGCTAAAATATCGTGGATACCCAGCGCGCTTAAGCCCATCAAATGCGATTGTAAGCCAATTAAATTCCGATCACGGCAAGTAATGTGAGCAAGTGGTCGAACATGATGATCTAACTTTAAAATGGCCCCCATTGCCATATTACTTATACGTGGAGAAGCAAGTGAGTTATCCGCCATTGTAACTGCATCAACGCCGGCTTCATATAGAACTTTTGAGCCCTCTATAAATTTCTCAACCTCTAGATGTCTTGGAGTATCTAGCTCTACAATAATAGAGCGCTCTTTTTTTGCCTTTTCATGAAGGGGTTCATAGCTGTTTTTTGCTGCCTCTTTAATCTTGATAACTTCTTTATGTTTGACCACTTTTTGCTGAATTGGTGGTAAATCCGCTAAGCGTTTTTTCACAGCTTCAATGTGCTTTGGTGTCGTACCACAACAACCACCGATTAATCGAACTCCTTGATCTCGCAATAGGACCGCTGAACGGCCAAAGTAGTCTGCTTCTGATTCATAAAAAATTTTCCCATCCTCAACATCTAGTAAACTAGCGTTTGGGTATGCAGAAAGGAATGCCTTTGTTGGGAGTTCAACATCTTCAAAAGCTTGGATTGTGTGGTGAGGACCTAGCCGGCAATTGACGCCAACGATATCTGCACCAATCATTTCTAATTGATGAAGGGCATCATTTAATAGCAAGCCATTTTGTAAAATACCTGGTTCATGCATAGATACTTGAGAAATAATCGGTATATCCGTTATTTTACGTAAATGCTTCACAGCTGCAGTTAATTCTTCAAAGTCATAATAGGTCTCTAGCAACAGACCGTCTGGATCACCAGCGAGCAAGTATCCTGCCTGCTCATCCAATGACTGAATGATTTCTTCTAATGTCGCATCACTTTTACGTACTCCGCGAATGCCTCCAATAGTTCCTAGTACAAACTGTCCCTCTTTTGAAGCAACTTTTTTAGCAATTTGAATGGCACTTTCGTTTAATACCTTTGCCGAATTTTCTAAACCATACCGCTCAAGCTTGATGGCATTCGCAGTATAAGTATTTGTTTGAATAATATCTGCTCCAGCATCAATGTATTGTTGATGTATATTTTCGATAACTTCAGGCTTTTTGACATTTAACTCCTCATAGCAATAATCAATTCCATACGAATATAATAATGTCCCCATTGCACCATCAGCTGTTAATACTTGCGATTGAAGTTTTTCTAAAAATCCCATACAGTCCATCCTTTCTATTTCTAAGTAGCCCGATTCGGTTAAAAATAAATGCTATTTAATAATACTGTTGGTATTCCATCCGTTTTGCTACAGGCAGACGCTTTCCGCTGGAATCGCCGCCTTTCGCTCATGTAAGATGCATTAAAAAAACCAACAATAGCCTATAACATAGTCAAATAAAAAACCCTTCTTACAAAAAAAATAAGAAGGGTTTCGTTTCATGATATATGTTCCTTCTTATCTACAGGATTACTCCTCTGGAATTAGCACCTGACCATTCGGCTGGTTGCTGAAGCGTCATCGGGCCAGTCCCTCGGCTTCTCTTGATAAGAATCACTATTAAATTGTTAGAATAATTAAAAGAATCATACTCCTTTACAGAGTTTGCGTCAAGCCAATATAAGAAAATAGTTTGAAAACTTTTTCAATAAAATCTTATAATCAAAACAAAAAACGAAATTCATATGAATTTCGTTTTTTTATTATTAGGCTCTATTTATCTTTTTTGAAGTACCATGGCATAGGCTCCTGCGGGAAAGCGAGGCCGCTTTCACGTTTATCAACAGAGTAATTCAACTTAACATAGGCTATTATTAAAATGAGTTCTAAAATTATTTACTTATCTTAAAATAGTTTTTGTTGTCTGAATAGGGGAGTTTTTTAATGAACATTCCACGAACAATCATGCGTTTCTCACCATTATAGTTGCAAGTTACAAGTGTAATTAGCTTTTCATCTGCTTGGTCTTGAATTACTTCAACTTGTGTTGGCTTAACGATAAACATATCTGAAATTTTATATTCATATATATTTTTGAAATCCGTTATATATATCTTCATACCTTTTTTTGCTCTTGTTAATGGGCTGAACAGTGTTTTATCGTTGTTCATATTATGTCCTGCTAAAGCGTAGTTACCCTGCCCCATCGTTTGATCTGCTTTCATCGTTCCTGCACCGATTGTTAAGTTTACATTTGAAATACCATAGACAATCGGAAGTTGCATAGTAATATCTGGTACACTTATTGCACCAATTGCATGGACATCTTTCTTTTTGGTTTGTGCATTGATCACATCTTGTAAACTAATATTCTTCACTTCATTAAAATCGAAAGTTGTATCAGTGGCTACTTTGGCTTTTTCAATACTAGACTTTTGAATGGTTTCATCAGACATATTGGCAACAAGATAGCCCATTATTGGTTTTTGAAAAATTAATACGAGTCCAGCAAATAGAAATAAAATACCTAGTACTAGACTTAATTTTCTCATCATCTTATTAACCTCTTTCATATTCTCTTGTCTTCTCATATTACATAGCTACAACTGTTTTTACAAATTTAAAACCAAGAGAAGCAGATTCCCCCTCTTGGTTAATTAGATTTTTCATTATGAAATTGATTCAGATTGCGCAAGTATTAATAATTCAGCACTATTTTAGTTGCTTTATAATTTTCTCTGCTGTATCTTGACCATTTTGAATACAGTTACCAATACCAACGCCATAGTATGAGCAACCTGCTAAAATAAGATTTGGATACTTTTCCTCTAGTTGTTGATTTAGAGATTTTACTATATCAGCATGTCCCATGCCATAGACCGGCATCAAGTCATTCCATTTGGTTATATTAACAGTAGCTGGTTCCCCATCTACATTCAATGATTTTTTTATATCATCTAATGCGATTGCTGTTAACTCTTCTTCGCTTAGTTTCTGTAACTCATTAAACAATGGATTTGCATTCTTATAGAACATGCGCACCAGTAAATTACCTGATTTAGATGTATGTTTCCATTTCCGACTCGTCCATGTGCAAGCATTACATTTCACATCACTATTTTCAGAAACAATATAGCCTGTGCCATCTGCTGGTAAGTTTTCATCAGGTATATTAAATCCTACATAGATGGTAATAATAGATGCGTTATGAATTGTATTTAGTTCTTCTTCGACTGCTTCGTCTTCTAAAATGTTACTCGTCACAGCATGAGGAGTTGATAGCACAACAAAATCAGCTGTAATATCTTCATGGTTATCAAATGAGCAAATGAATTGATCGCCCTGCTTTGCTACATTTGTTGTTGCTACACCTTTAATAATCTCTACATCTGTCAATGTTTCTTCTAAACGATCAATTAGTTGCGATAAGCCATTTCTAAAAGAAATGAATTTTTTATCTGCTGATTTTTGGAATTGCTTTCGATTGGCTCCGAAACCTTTAATAATACTGCCATATTGTTCTTTATAATCAAGTAAATATGGTAATGTAGACGCCATCGTTAATTTGTATAGATCACCTGAATAAACACCTGATAGCACAGGGGCAATTTGTTTTTCAACTATCTCTTTGCCTAAGAAATATTCAAGAAAATCACCTATCGAACTTTCTTTAGTAAAGTGGTCATTTGGTAAGTCTAAATCTTTTAATGCTTCTTGTTTTCCTTGCGATGATACAAGTGTACTGCTATTTAGTGATTCAATACTTGTTGGAATACCAAATACGCTATCTACTGGAATCGCATGCAACGTATTATTTGTATATATATAAGAAATGCCTGTACCGTTGTAAACTAGGTCATCTTCTAGGCCTAACTCTTGAACGAGTGGCATAACACTTTTATGTCGTGCCACAATCGAATCAGCTCCTGTTTCCAGGATAAATCCGCTTTCGTATGCTGAGTGGATTTTACCACCGAGAAATTCATTTTTTTCAACTAGTACAAGTTGTATATCTAAATTTTTTCCATTTTTTTGTTTTTGTAAATAGTGCATGGTGCAAAGGCCTGTAATACCTCCACCAATCACAACAACTGTTTTCAAGTTGCTCATCTCCTTCGTTATTACGAACAATAGGTTTTTGTCATGTTCTAGTATAAACTTTCAAAGAAATGGATGTCATGATTTTGGTCACATCTGTTATTAGAATCCACGCAATTTATTTAATTATAGTAACAACTTCGTCAAATTTACTGTATTGCCCTTAAATAAGGAGCTATTATTTGTAGAAATTATTTTGATATCTTATTATTTTTCTTATATAAAGGTAAAACATTCTATTTTACTCTAATTGATGGTGAGGATGATGTTATGGATTTATTGATGATTGTTTTATTGTTAATAGGTTGTTTACTTTTTTCAAATATTATAAGTCACTACATACCTTCAATTCCGACAGCTCTGATTCAAATTGCCTTAGGAATTATTATTGCACTTGTATTTAGTGATGTTTCTTTAGAACTCGAAACAGAATGGTTCCTATTATTATTTGTAGCACCTCTTTTATATAATGATGGGCGAAATTTCCCACGCGATGAGTTATGGAATATGCGAATGCCTATTTTAGGAAACGCCATTATTTTAGTACTTATTACCACGTTAGCTGGTGGCTATTTTATCCATTGGTTAATTCCTTCTATACCCTTAGCTGCTGCATTTGCACTAGCTGCCATTCTTTCTCCAACTGACCCAGTAGCAGTAAATGGAATAGCAAAACGTATTAAAATCCCTGAGAAAATTTTAAATGTTGTTCGTGGGGAATCGCTAATCAATGATGCATCTGGTCTTGTTGCATTCAAATATGCAGTTGCTACTGTAGTCACTGGATATTTCTCTATTAAAGAGGCATTATTGAATTTCTCATATACTTTTATTGTTGGTGCCATTTTAGGTTTAGTTGTTGGTACTATTTTAACCCAAATTCGTTTTTCTTTAAGAAGAACTGGTATTCGTGATGTTGTGTTTCATACGCTTTTACAATTATTAACACCTTTTATCGTCTATTTAGTAGCAGAAGATATTTTCCATGCTTCAGGTGTTATAGCTGTCGTGGTTGCTGGTATTGCACAAGCATTAGTAAAAGACAAAACAGAGACTGTTTTAGCGGAAGAGCAATTACTTACTGAAAATACATGGTCAATTGTTTTATTTATCCTAAACGGGGTTGTGTTCTTATTACTTGGTTTGAATATTCCATCAACAATGAAAGAATCGATTGAAAACACAAGTATTAATAATTGGAAGCTAATGGGGTATGCAATTGCAATTGGCATTGTCATATTGGGTATACGTTTTGTTTGGTCACACCTTACTGCTATGTATGAATTTAAAAATAACCGAGATGAAAAACCTACATTAAAGACGAGCTTACTGAGCAGTTTAACAGGGGTACGTGGTGCAGTAACAATGGCCGGTGTATTGTCATTACCACTTATTACAGATAGCGGGGATGTATTCCCAGAACGTTCACTGATACTATTTTTAGCTTCTGCTGTGATCTTATTCACATTAATCGTTGCAACCATTTTCCTTCCTTTACTAATTGATTCAGACGAATTAAGAGAAGAAAACGACGAACAGTTAAATTTCGACGAAGCAAAAAAGCAAATTTTACTTGCTTCTATTAAACAAATTCACCGTGAAATGAATGATGAAAATCGAAATGTCTCTTATCAGTTAATTGGTGAATATCAGCAGATGTTCCGTCAAATTCAGTTAGATGGCAATGCCGCAAAAGCTGGAGAACCAGAACATCAGAATGAAATTACAAATGTACGTTTAAAAGCACTCGAAATTGAAGAACAATATATAAAGGAATTATATGATGGTCATCATTTAGATGCAGATATGTATGTTGCCTTTCAAAGTACCTTCTCAGAAAGAAAACGCGTTATTCAGCACAATATGCAAAAAGGATTTACGTATATATTCTATAGATTTCTACGTGAATGGCGAATTGCTCGAAAAAAATATCATCTCGATAAAGAACAATTTGTCTCTTATGTCCGGATGAAACAAGAGGTACGAAAAAATGCATTCAAGCAGGCTCTAACATTTTTAAAGGAGCAAGCACAGATTGCTCAATATCCTGACATTTATTATATGATCTCCTTTGAATATGAAAGAGCACTTGATCAAATAAGAAAGCCAGTTACAACCGATTCTAGTAGACAAGAAGAATTAAAAGATGAATTACGTGCAGTCATCACAGAAACAGAACGGGCAGAAATTCATAAGATGTACGAAGCTGGTGAGATTAATCGGGAACAAGAAAGAGATTTGCGAAGATTTGTCAACTATATCGAAAGTGTAAACTTATACGAACACGTAGAATAACAAAAAGCATGCAGGAATTATTGATTCATTTCCTGCATGCTTTTTCTTTATTTTTCACCTTTTGCAATTTCACTACTAATTAATGCTGTATAATAAGCTCCACCTTCTTGATTTGGATGAATATGATCATCATAGAACAAATCATACTTTCCCTCTGTCGCACGATACCAATCAATTAGTTTCACGTTTTTATGATCTTTTACAGCAATGTTGATTTTGCGGTTCACATTATCTTGCCAGTTACGTGGAACGCGTGTATTTACAAGATAAATGTGATGGTTATTACCAATTGCATCCAATAAATTATTCATTTGAGCTTCACTGAAATCTCCATTGGAACCTAAGCCTAAAACAACAACTTTTCCTAATCTGCCTTCCTGTTTTAAGCGATTTACAACTTCTATTGAATCATATGCTTGGCGTCCAACTTTTGCATCCACCACTATTTGTGGAATTTGTTCTTTCAATGCAGTTGCTGCACTCAGCATAACAGAATCACCAATTGCTGTCACACTAATGGATGATGGTACTTCCATTGCCGCGATTTTCTTACTATTTGTCTCTTGTTTAGCTTCTACTTCAACTGTTGATTTTTTTTGATTTACTTCTGTTTTCTCTTTAGCAACATCTTTTTGAGTAATTGTTTTTTCTATGTTATGTGGTTTTTCTGTTTTTACTTCCTCTAACTTTTTCTGTTCTTCTTTTAAATGTTGTTCTAATGCTTCGTTATTTGTTTGCTTCTGTTCTGGAGTAAAAATCATCCCCATCACAAAAACAATAATAATACATCCTAAAAATGCTGAACCAATTCGATATGGTAATGTCCATTCTTTCCAATTTAAAGACCATTCATGAGTTTGAAACTTATGTATCCATATTTTCCATTCACCTTTACGAACAGGATCTTCCACAAAGCGCCAAGAAAGTTCAGCAAATAAAAGTGTTAGTGCAATAATTAAAAGCACTTTCCAAAGTGGTACATCTACGCCTTCTATTCCAACCCCCATCAAAACAACTAATGGGAAATGCCAAATATAAATACCATATGATCGAACCCCAACCCATATTAATGGTTTAAAACTCAATACATCCCCAACATGACTCGCTGGGTGTACAATTGTTGCGATTAATACTGCTGTTACAATAGATGCTAAAAACATACCACCGTAGTATAAAAATGGCCCTTCTTCATGCATGAAAAAGAACATCAAAAGAAGAACAAAGAAACTAACTAATCCCGTAACATCTAATAATTTTTTCGCTCCATCTGTTACATTTGCCTTTAGTTTTCTACTTGGCCAAATAAATGCTAAGGTAGCCCCTATTAATAGAGAAAATGCTCTAGTATCAGTACCGTAGTAAACACGACTTGGGTCTTCACCTGGAGTAAACATAATTGCCATTGCAATAGCTGATACCAATGCTACCACCAGAGTACCCAACGCCATTTTTTCTTTATATCGAACAAAGCTCAAAGAAATGATTATGACAAGTGGCCAAATTATATAAAACTGTTCCTCTACCGCTAGTGACCACATATGTTGAAGAGGAGATGGAGGTGAAAACTTCGTAAAATACGAATGATCTTGCAAAACATAAAACCAGTTACTAACATAAAATATCGCTGCTAGTATCTCTGAACGTAATCCAACTAAAAATGATCGTTGAAATAACGTAATCCAAAATCCCACTAAAATCAGCATGATGATTAAAGCTGGGACTAACCTTCTAAATCTACGTATCCAGAAATTCTTTAAATTGATTGTTCCGTATTTTTCCCATTCATTCACTAATAAATCAGTGATTAAGTAGCCTGATAACACAAAAAAAATGGTAACACCCAAATATCCTCCCACAATTCCACTTACATGAAGGTGGTATAAAATAACTGCTATTACCGATATCGCTCTCAGACCGTCTAAACCACTAATGTATCTGTGATTTTTCCTTACCGGTTCTGGCATGAACGTACCTCCTACCTACAAATCAATCCTCACAATATAGCTTCATTAACTAGACGCTAAAAACTCTAATTTAGTTTTAAAAATCTTTTATTAAATTATTAACAGATTAAAAAGACAAAATCTCGATATTTGCTGCGCTATGTAACTTATATTGTATATCCTTTTACCCTCTTAAGTAAAAAAACATAGGCTATTTTTGACAAGGTTCGCCAAATGACCTACATAAAGTATTGTGCAATAATTACGTAGTAATCTCAATGTACCAAAAGATTTATATACAAAAAAATATATGTGAAATTTTATCTATTCTCTATTACTTTTTGTGCCCCAAACTATTTTAGAATGTCGAATTTAAAAAGTCGAGAACAATTAAATGATTGTTCTCGACTAAAAAATATTCTAACACAATGATGAACGAGATTTTAGTATACCATTCGGATAATATGTTTGAAATTCCGCTTATTTACTAGCAGAATTTCTATACTTTACTCTTGTCTAGCAAGATCTACTATATAGTCAAAGAGAGTTTCTCTCTCTACATCATATATAAGATTAACTGTTCGACCGTTAGAAATAGTCTCTGTCCGCCCTTGATTTGGTCCATCAATATGAACAATACTTGGAACTTCTTTTCGCTTAACCAATTTCGTATCAAAAACAGTAAGTGTTGTTAATACCTCTCCCAAAAAGTAGGTTGAGCTCTCATTATTCCGCAATAGTTTTGGGATTATAGCATAACATTGCCCTAAAAATTCGATACCAAAATCTTGACGATTTTTTGCCCAGGAAGCTCTTATTTCTGTTGTTAATGGAACTTTATTGATACTTTCTAGTGCTACCAAATCTATTTCTATAGAAGATTCCCAAACCCTTGCAGTAGCATCTGGATCCCAAAAAGCATTCCATTCTGCAGTCCCATTATGTCGTGTTTCCTCTACATTCCCTTTATCTGAAAATGTCCCACCCATCCATATCAGCTTTTCAATTTTCTCCTCGATATCAGGTGCTTCGTCCAACGCTCTTGCTAAATCCGATAATGGCCCTGTAAATATAAGCGTTATTTTCTCCTGACTATTTCTTAAGTTATCTACTAAATGAAGATGAGCCGGTCTTTCAATGATCATTGGTTTCGTAATATCAAATTCATTTAATATTGGCAATGCATCTACATAAAATACATCTACATGCCAATCTTTTGGAAATGGATTTTTTCCTTTTGAATTGGACTTTGCCACTTCTACCGTGATTCCGTGACCGAAACGATTGATAATCTTTTCAGTTGCAAACAGGGCAGACTCTATATAAGGATTAGCTGGAATTACACCAACTCCTACTAACTCTACATCCTCCATTTGCAATAATAAAAACAGTGAAATTAAATCATCTACACCACCATCATGATTCAAATAAACCTTCTTCGACATATCAATCACCTCACCTATCATTAATAGTTACTGCTCATCTATAATGCTACCAAATATTATTAATATTTTCCATTTTTATTCTATATCATTTTAACTTTGAATTATTCCCTGAATTTTCAATAGAACTATATTGAGCCATGGGCACTAATCATCGGCACTTTCTTACTTCCATGGCATATGTCAATGTTACTTGCTACTGTGGTTCTTTTAGGTATTTGTTGTATTTATTTTGCACTTTATATAAAAAAAGAAAAGGAATGTCGTCTTTAGCAACATTCCTTTGGTTACCCTACTCTGATTTTATTTTCCCATACGTTCCTCCACCACCGACCGATAACGAAAGTCTACCATTTCTCCCCTTATCAATTAATTCTGCAATTTTTAATGGGACGACCTTTTCTAAATCTTCTTTACTTACCTCATGAAGAATAGCCATTTCCGTTCCAAAACTAATAAGCAATTTTTCCATTGTTTTCTTACCAATGCCAGGAATAAAATCTAAAGGGATTTGGTGAATATAAGGTGGACGATCACGCAAAGTTTCATCTGTGTCCGTTAATTCTTTAATCCGTACTGCTACTCCCTTTACAAGATGTTTCCCCCCACAATTCGGACAAGGGACTTCTGTAGTTCGATAGCCACAATCAGAACATGCTGTTTCATGGTATTTCCCCAAAAGAGGATTAAGACCATAATTTGCAATAATTTCTCGCCCATCTTCTTCTTTCAATGCTTTTTGAAATTCATCGAAAGTTGGTTCTTGCATACGAATCTTTTGATACTCACGTGCCATTTTGCCAAGAGAATGTGCATCTGAATTTGTGACAAACGTATAATTTGCTAGTTCACTAATGCCCTTTACCATACCTGTGTCCGAGCTCAGTCCTAATTCAATTGCATCGATTTGATTCATATCAAAAACCTCAGCAAGGCTCTTTTTTACGCCTTTACCATACGCACTTTTGAAAGGCGTAAAGACATGTGCCGGGATAAATAAACCGCCTAGTTCATGGACCGTATTTTGCAAAGTAACCGCATCACACGCGATACGCTGCGTGCTCAAGTTAATATTCGTAACATTATGCTGCATCCATGTAGAAAACTCTCGCATTACCTGCCACGATTTGAAAAATGCAAGCACGTGTAGTGGACCTAAGCAATTTTCATCGTTTACTTCAATTTCTACACCTGGAATAAGCGTCGTATCTTGATAGCATAAACCACCACCAGCTAGTTCTACCAATTTATTTCCTTTTATTAGCACCGCCATTTCTTCTAATACTTCTGGGGAATGACAATCAATAACTCCAACAATATCTAGACCTTTTTTCATTGTTGCAGTATGCAGAATATTTTCAAGTGTTAGTGATTTACTCCCGGTAATCTTCACTGGTTTTCCTTTCCATGTACGGCCAATATGGATATGTAGATCTGCATAAAATTCCGATAACATATGAATCACATCCTTTAGAATTGTAATACCTTTGCAATTAGCAAAACTTCATTTACATTAAAACTGACGAACCTACTCCACATTTAAAAAACCTTGCATTCCTGCAAGGTTAGATACTTTTATAACGAATTCATTTCACTAATCCCAGGTTGATCACCTTTAAAAGAACCTGCCTCATAAGCAACCAGCGTATAACCAAATTCTTCTTCCAAGTCTTTTAACTCTCTTATCTTTTCATCATCAAGTGATGCATATTTGTTTTCTTCCATTTATCATCCATCCTTTCTTTCAGAATTAGTTTATCCATGAGAAGTCGAATTATGTAAAAAAGAATGAATGAAGCTATTATTGACTTCATATAGTTGAAATGATGCAAAAACTACGGGAAGGAGGTTTATATGTTTACACAATTCAAATATTGGGAGCCTTATGTTAGTCCCTTTGATCCTTGTAAACCCATACGCGTGAAAAGCTTCTCAACTCCACCACAACTCTATATTCCATTCCAACCACCTGGATTACCACAATATCCAACTGCAAAACAAGCGTTACATTGTGGCACACTTTGGCCAGACCTGTTCAGCCCTTATCCTAATCCACAAACAAAGGAGAATTTAAAATGACAAAGAAAATGCCTCCTGAGTTTTATACGATGCTTGAGGAAATTCAAGCAAATGATTTCGTGATTCTTGAATTAAATCTTTACTTAGACACCCATCCACATGATTATGCAGCTATTCAACAATTTAATGAGGCTTCACTTAAAAGCATGGAAATGAAAATAGAATTTGAGAAACAATTTGGTCCTCTTATGCATTTTGGTAAAAGTTTTTCTGGATATCCTTGGAATTGGAAGGACACCCCTTGGCCTTGGCAGGTTTAAAAGCTTTTTGATGCGAATGATTGATAGGAGGAATTAGTGCATGTGGTATTACGAAAAGAAGCTGCAATATCCCGTAAAGGTAAGGGAGTGTAATCCTCGATTAGCTAAATTTTTGATTGAACAATATGGTGGTGCAGATGGTGAATTAGCAGCTGCACTCAGATACTTAAATCAACGCTATACAATTCCAGATAAGGTGATTGGCCTCTTAAATGACATTGGTACAGAAGAATTTGCCCATCTTGAGATGATTGCAACAATGGTGTATAAACAAAACAATTATATTATGCAATTAAAAAAATCCAAAAAAATAGAAGGCTCTTCGCCTTCCTTAACCTGTAATGTATTTACTTTCTAATAGCCTTTTTATAAGCTGTTCTATGTCTAACTTCCCCCATTCTCTAACCTTCCCTACTCCTTCTTTTTCACTTTCTCTAGTAATCTTTTTCCCAACAGTGTACTGTCTTAGATAACCATTCAAAGCGATCTCCCCTTTAATTAATCCTATGAAGGATAATGTTTGTCCTAGCACCCTAGAATTCGTTCTATGTAGGGAATAAGTTGCGAACTTTTTAGGGTTATTGATAGTGATTGAGAGAATAAAACAACTATGTTAAGGGGAGAATAGAGAAAAATATTTGAGGTGATAAAAATGAAAAAAGTCATGACTATAATTGGTTTACTATTTCTGATTTTATCTTTTAATAGTCAATCAATTAGTGCAGAAACACCGCCAAAACTAACTTCTGAATGTATTGAAAAAGGTAAGGAAAGAGATAAAGAATTTAATAAAAGGATTATGGAAGACATAATTTCAAGTTTTAAATTAGATATTGATAAAAGTGGTTATGCCGAATTTTCAAATGATGATTTATTGAATGCTAATTTGATGTATGGTGGAAAAGTTGATGATACTTACTATAATTCATTAAACCAATTATTTGAAAACATCGGGAGTACAGTAGGTCATCCTAGAGTGTATATAAGACCTCAGAATGGTTACTTTCTATATAAAGAAACAGATAATACAAATGTTATGGTTAAACTAAAATTAGAGAATGAAAAATGGGTGGTTGTAGAAGAGAAAAAGAAAAGCGGAAAACAAATTGAATATAATAAGTTAAAATGTGAAGAAGAGTATTTAAAGAAACGTAACAAGTATCACAATATTAAATAAGGCTATGGTGTACTTGCCCTCCGCTCCGCTACGGTCAAGGTACACAGGTCACTCACTACGTTCGTGCCCTAATTGTTTTATCTTTAGAGACTAAAATAGCCTTTATCATTAGGGGAGCGTAGCGACCCTGTTAATAATTATAGTTGTGTATCCACGTAGCAAAGCGGAGGGGATACACACTAATTTTAACCTATTAGTATTATTCATCTAAGAATAAAGAGTCTATGTAAATAAGAGAAACCTAGAACTCCTTGTGGCTCTAGGTCTAACAGGTGTTTTTGTTTTGTTTAATTGGGTCGGTTTTTCCTGTACAGAATGCCTAAAACAGTCGGTTTTACTCGTACGTACAAGGTACTATTTTAGGGGGTTCTCCTCTTTTAAATGTTCCTCAAACATTGCCCTTAAACCGTTTGTATAGTCGTCCTGTCCGTTACTGTCTTTTCTATACATTAGATCAGGATGGACGTAATACATTAAACTACCGCAACTTTCAGTAGTCATAATCAGTCCTTTTTTTTTAAGACTTTTTACAATTTTAGTAAGTTCATCAGGGTCAAGATTAATAGCTTTAGCTAAATCCCCTCTGTTCATTTTCCTAATGATACTAAGATCTGTTTCGTCAGGGTTGTGACAAAGAAAGCATTTTTCAAAATGGAAGTAGGGCAATATCTTATAAAGAAAACCTAACTGATTAAGTGATAGATTATCGACAATTGTACTTAATCGCCCCTTTAGTAGCTTTGTAAAAGGTTTCTTTAATAACTTCCCCATACAATGGAAGTTTTCATTAATGTAAAAGACTTTAGAACGTCCTTCTTTCGTTGGGATAAGTATAGAAAGATATTCAAGCCTTTTTACTATTTGCTTTGTCTGTGTTGCTCCTCTGCCTAGTATTGCTTGTAGGTCTTTTTGATATAAGGGTTTTCCTGCTTTAGATAGCTTACCCTTGCCATTTTGTTTTAAATAGTGGAGTAGTTTCATAACCGCTCCACCTTCTATTAATGATAGATGTTGTGTAACCTCTCTGATAGGGTCATGATAACATGCAACAAACGGAATTATGATCTTATTCCTATAAGCGGTTTTCCTTTGTCTTTCCTGAATTGCCCTTTTCCCTTCTTCTGTCATATAACTCGCTACATTAACCACTTCACCTGTAAGTGTGTTTATCATTGGAATACTCACTTCAAAAACCTCCTGTAAATTGTCATAGTCTTTTTAGCAATCGTTTCATGTGATCTAGTTGTTGCATAAAAAAACCACCGTAAGGGGGTAATGGTTATAGAAAACCGCTCCTATGTATTTACTACATAAAAGCGGTGGGTTTGTAGAATGGTTATTCAGAAATGACTACATTAATTTCCTCTTCACTTGCTCCACGTCCTAGTAAAAACTTTACTAGACTATCTTTATCTACGGCAAAATTGTACTTAGTGTTGCGAGAGTAATAGCCATCTTTGATACGATGGGCACTATTAAATAGCCCACGTTGTAAGTAACCTAAAACAGCCCCCTCAGTAAACGCTATGTTAAAATCGTTTAATATTCGGCTAGTTTTTTCAACTGTAATCATTAAATATCACTCCTTAAAACGAGTTTTCTGATAGTGTCTTTTGTAAAATAAAGACTGTTGCCTTGGTAGACTTTTTCAACGTATGGGGACGCAACAAGTTCAAAAAGCCTTGTAGTTGAAATATCTAATACTTTAGCTGCTTGAGAAAAGCTATAAAGATTTTCATTTTTTACTATCATTACTAGCACCACCCCGCTTTAACCACTCCATCACCAATGCCTTGTTAAACCGTACTGACTTACCAACCTTTACACGCCCTGGAATTACACCCTCACGAGATAACCTATAGGCTGTCTGATCTGACATCTCTAAAAGATTAGCTAATGAACGTACTGTAAGGAACTCTGTTTCCATACTCTAAACCTCCTAATTTGTGTTATTTCTTGCTCTTTCACAAAACATTATAAGAATGGTATTTAAATTCATAACCTTAAAAGGAAATAAAATAATATAAAAAAATATACAAAGATAGATAACAATAAATACCTATTGTGCGTACGTGGATAGAAATATATAGGTAAGTTGAGGGAACGAATGTATAGTTATAACCTGTAAAAATGATGGTATCTGTCTTTATTAAAGTTAAAGCTTTTGGGGCGTATGTTTTAAAGCATTGTGCGTCTTGATAATTTGAAAAAAATTTTATGCGGAGCGGATGACCCATACATAAAAATATACTGCTCAAAGTCAATCATTCGATAACGGGTATGTCATATAACAAAAAGAGAGTAGTAAATTAACTACTCCCTTTATTATCTGCATTGCTACATATAACTTCTTCTTTCACGTTGTCCTAACACACCTCACCTAAGGATTAAAATAAAAAAGATAGCTCTCTAAAGCTACCTTTATCGTTTAATATCCTCACGTTCAAGTAATCTATATATTGTTCCTGTACCAACCTTATAAGTTTTTCGTATATCTGCTATACTGTTTCCTTCTAGGTATGCTTTTATAATTGCATTACGTCTTACTTCCTCTTCCCCACCTTCAACAAGTTTAGTCTTTCTCCCCTTGTATTTACCTTTTGCTTTTGCTATTGCAATGCCCTCTGCTTGTCTTAGCTTAATATCTTCACGCTCTTTTTGTGCAAACGCTGCTAATAAAGAAAGAATGACATCTGCTAGTGCTACTTGTACAATATCATCTACTTTTTCTTTTGGCGTGTTCAAAATGGGTTCTTTTATAAACTCTAGGAAGACACCTTTCTTCAAGTAAAATTGGTATTCTTCTTTAATGTCCTCATAGTCACGTGAAAGTCGTGTAATACTGTCAAATACAACTGTATCCCCTTCTTGTACTGCACCCTTTAGTTTTTGATACTTTGGGCGATCTGTATTCTTACCGCTCATTTTATCAATAAACATATTTTCTTTATCAATTCCTAAAGCTTTCATACTTTCGATTTGTCTACTTTCGTTCTGATCTACACTTGATACACGAATATAAGAATAAATTGTCATTACCGCCCAACTTCCTTCCGTTACCATTTTTATTACTCTTACCTTACCGTTAAATACGGTAATAGTCAAACGGTAATTTAAGAACGTTGTTAAATCAAGCTTTTAAGCGTATCATTTTTGTTACCGTTTAAGTGTAGTCTATCGGTAACGACTTTTTTATGTAGAATGTTACATTCGTCAACTGTTGGACTTTCCAAAATTACCAAACCTTCCAAAGTTACCAAACTTACCATTTTTCGAGTTTTTGAAATTCATCTATATACTAGGAAATGTATTATACGGTGGATGCAAATTATATGGGACAATTAAATTTAGATAAAATCTGAAAAATCCTTTTTACATTTTTATAGCGATTGCCTATAACATATCAGAAATGCAAAAAAGTTTTTTTCTGCAACGACACTTTAAACACGAATAAATAGGCGTCTATTATGTTGTCCTTTCTAGATTGCAAAAATATTTAAAAAAAATTTAAAAGATTAAAGAAGGACATTCGAAATTACTTAGCAATTAAAATACATCAAAATTTTAGGGGGATTTACATATGGATTTAAAGTATTTAGAAATGGTCTTAATTGTAGGTGGGGCATTGATAGGGATGGCAATAAATATTACTGGTAATGTGGTCTATCATACACTTAGGATTGGTATGTTGTTCAAAAATGAAGATAAAAATAAAGGCAAAGGCAAAAAGAAAAGACCACCTAAAAAATAGGTGGTTTTTTTATAAGTGGATATTTTTTATTATATTGAATGATTTTGTGGCAATGGTGGTGCGGATCAATCAATCACCGTTTATCGAACTGCTATCGTAACCCAAGGTATATGATAGTAAGCGATGACAAAGCGACTTCAATTGCTATCATATATCGCTATCATAATGCACTAGCAATAGACCGTACCCTATCGGTAAAGAATTGTAATACTATTCATATCTCACCTATTGGTAAAATTAAAAAACTAACTAGTAAAGTCTTTCCAAACAATATCTAACTCGATTTCTTTGTTTATTTTCTTATAGTATATAACATCTACAAATTCCCTTAGAATGTTATTTGTTTCTGTTGGTGGTAATATGTCTTTTCCTTCTAAAAAGCCCTTCATTCTGCTTATCACATGATCTATATAGTCTGTACTCGATAAGGCTTTATTTTCTTCTAGTTGCTCCAATTTAGTTTTTAGAGAGTTTTCTCTTGCTCTTAGGTTTTTAATCTGTTCTGTTGTTTCATCTTCGGTAAATATTTCTGCTAAATATCCCTTTTGAACTCTTCTTATTTCTTGTCCTATCCTCTTCAAGTCATTTTCACTAGTTCTAATTTGTACATTAATTTTATGGCTATCCTCCACTTTTATTTCTTGTATAAGGTCCTTATGGTTTTCTATTTCGTGAAGGTATGACTCTAAATGACCATAAAAAAGTTCTTCAAAGTCATCCATATTCGCCCCTTGATTTTTACATACAGTGTAATTTGTTTGATCTATATAATGCCTTGTTTGACATGAACTAATTCTTTTTTTCCCGCCTTTAGATGTTTGAAAAGAATGTACTCTATTACATAAAGCACACCTTATAAATCCACTAAAAGGATGTTTACCTAATTTTAAAGGTATAGGTCTTGAATTTCTACTTTGTTTTAATTCTTGTACTTTGTTCCAAAGTTCCTTACTTACAATTGGATCATGTGTACCTTCTACTAAAACTTGTTCGTCTTCACTTGTCTTGATATTTCTTTTTCCGTATTCACTTTTAGTCTTTCTATAAAGTGAGTCCCCTTTATAAGCAGGATTATTTAAAAGCCTATTAACACCTGATGGACTCCATACCATGGAATTTGATGTTTTTACACCTTCTAAAGAATATTGATAAGCTATGTCCTTTGTAGACATACCACTTGCATAGTCATTAAAAAGTCTTAGGATTATTGTGGCGTCTTCTGTAGTCTCTAGCCTTTTGGTCTTCCTATTGTATTTGTAACCGATAGGGGTTTTCTTCCCCATCCAATTACCTTCTTTTGCAGATTGTATAGAACCCCTTACAAGCCTTCTTTTAATTGTTTGATACTCGTTTTTAGCTAAAACTGATTGTATGTCACTAAATAGGTCATCTTCTTGCTTTGTAAAGTCATATATTTTATTTGGGGTTATAACTTTACACCCCGCACTTATTAATTCTTCTTTGATTATTCCAAAGTGTGTAGTATTTCTTGAAAGCCTATCTAAATCATTTACTACAACCCCGTCATATGAGTATGCTTTCACCTTATCAAGCATTTTTTGAAGTTGTGGACGATCTAGTGTTTGGGATGACGCAACCTCTTTAAAAATCTCATATGCCCATTTATTTTTTTGGCATAACTCAACTAAAATAGCCTGCTGTCTATTTATAACTTCTTCTGTTTCATCTTCCCTAGATTTTCTAACATAAACCGCTACACTGCTTATTTTTCGTTCCATAAATGCCACCCCGCTACTATTGATATATACCCTATCTTATCAAAGTTGCATAATAGAAACAATCTGTAAACTTACAAAAGACGCTACACCAGAACAATTAAAAGCAGCTGGTCTTGGTGAAAACTTTGTAAATCATGATCAAGCGCTTTTTTACAGTAATGCTGCAGGAAATCCATTTACAGCCACTTATATTCAAGCTAAAGGAGATCCAATTGCTGACTTATATGAGGATATTGCTGCTGAGGAAAAAGCACGTGCTACTTACCAATGGATTATTGATATGTCAGATGATCCGGATATAAACGATAGCTTAAAATTCCTTCGAGAAAGAGAAATTATACATTCACTCCGTTTTAGAGAAGCTGTTGAGATTTTAAAAGAGGATCGAAATACAAAGAAATTCTTTTAAATTAAAATTGGCGTAAGTTACTGAATGTTTCCTTCATGTAACTTACGCCAAAACTTTTTAATGCATTAATCCTTCATTTAATTTACCTGTTATTTTATCAATTTGGACTTCAAAAAGTTCAATTTTAGGAAGAATCGGATATCCTTCTCTTTCAAACGTCCAATCAGGATTACCATACTTTTCTAACAAACAGTCAAAAAACCATGCCTTTTTTTCATCTGCTTCAATGCGGTTGATCTTCCCAAATAGAACAACGCTTGTATAGACAAGAGCTGATTGGCATGCGTACTTTTTGCCAGGGTGTAAGTCCCCCATCTCACTTACCTCAATACAAACATTCGGGTTCTTTTTTATATTTTCCCAAAAGTGGCTGTCACGGATATTGCCAATATGAAGATATACCTTGCCTTCTTCAAAAATATAGATAAGTGGAATTACATATGGAAATCCCTCTTCATCTACAGTTGCTACATGTGCTACTTTAGCCATTTTCAAAAAGTGCTTTGCTTCTTCATCAGATATTTCTACTCTCTTATTTTGAATATGTCCTCGCATCATTTCTCCACACTCCCCTTTTAGATCAAATAAGCCTCTTACAGGAAATCGGTACAAATACCCATTTATTACCAACCTTCTGTAATTTGCCCTCATTTTAACATATATTTTAAATACATGATATATTAGAAGTTAAATTTTTCTATACCTCATTAAAAATGCTTACCTAGATAGGGACTGAAAACTATAAATAAAGAATGAAATAAACTGAACGTGGAGATAATTAAATAAACCTAGATTACACATGGGTTATTCAAGTGAAATATTCACATTTAAAAACGGATGCAACTCTGAAAAATAACTAAGGAGAATTTTCTTTAATCATGCTGTATATAACCTTTAAGCTGTTAGCAGGATTTATCATTTTATTTATCATTATTTCTTTTGTAGGTCGGAAAATTATCAATCAAATTACACCTTTTACGTTTATAGGTTCCATTGTTATTGGAGAGTTTTTAGGAACTGCTGTATATGAAGAACATGTTCGTATATTAGAAATTATTTATACGATTAGCTTTTGGGGGCTACTACTCTTTATAGTCGAATATCTAGATAGAAAGTTTTTACCCTTTCGGAGGCTTTTTCAAGGGGAACCAAGCGCTCTCATTAAAAACGGAATAATTGATCGTGAAGAATTAAAAAAATGCCGTATGAATATAAATCAATTACAAAGCTTACTTAGGCAAAATGGGACTTTTTCCGCTCGAGAAGTGGCCTACTGTTTTTTGGAGTCAAATGGTTCACTTAGTATTTTAAAGAAACCAAAGTATCAGCAGACAATAATAGAAGACTTCAACCTTCCTGAAAAACCCGTTTACGTCCCTGTTACGCTTATTAGTGATGGTAAAGTATTAAAAAATGAATTAAAGAATATTGGTTTTGATGAAACTTGGTTAAAAAAACAATTAGCAATGCATAACATTTCGAAATATACTGATGTCTTTTTAGCTGAATGGCTAGAAGGTGAAGGGATTTTTATACAAAAGTGTTGATTATACCTAATAAATTGTTGCTGTTTTGTTATTTATTCGATCTAACGTATTATGCTAATAATCGATAGGACTACATATTATTTTCACCTTTGGACATACTTAAAGTATAAAGGAGGGATAATATCCTATGTTAGATAACTGGCAAAAATGGACATCTTTTTTAGGGCAAAATGTAGCGCAAGCTGAGCATGCTGGCATGCCCAATAAAGTAATCCAACAAGCTGCAGTGCAAATTGGAGAGTACTTGGCGCAAAATGTTGATCCAAAAAACGAACAAGAACGTGTACTTTCTGATATGTGGGGCGTTGCATCAGAAAGCGAAAAAGAAGCATTAGCAAATTGCGTACTTAAACTCGTGCAAAATAAGAATCTACAGTAAACTATATACTCCCCTCCCATTGTCAGATACATGCTAACAATAGGAGGGATTTTTAATGTGCAAATAACTTAAAACCTTATTTTAAAAGATTTTTCTATTTTTGAATGATATTCATTTTTTTGTTAAGAATAGTAACAGTAAATCCTAACAGAGGTGAATAAGCATGATACAATTCGAATCACGAATTGAAGGTAAAAAAACGGAATTTGGCTATATTCGAGATATTTTCGAACCTTTCAGCTGTAATTTCTGCTCTAACTTTGAATACCATGAAGGGATGTTTGATTCGATTCTTTATCGAGAAGACGGAGAAACCATTTACCTTCGGATGCCTTTTAGGGTTATAGAAGGTGAGTTAGATCACTACTCTGCTTATATTCAGTTTGGAAAACCTTATGTAATCAAGCATGTAGTAAATCTTGGCTTAGACTATGATGAAAACTCATTATTAACTGCTACAGGTGGATTTAGTCAATTTCAAGATCCTTTGGATAGGGATGGTGAAATTAACGATAAAAGTAGATGGGTAAAAGCTGGTAAAGAGAAAATTAATCAAATGCTAAATTCGTTTGAGGATGAATTAGTTTCGTGAAAAAATTGAAGCAAATTAACATATCTAACCTGAAATAATTTCTTCTTTAATGCATTCCCTTCCCTTGATATATATTTATGTACAGGTACCCTACTAAATTGAAAAGGGAGAAGGATAATTCCTTCCCCTTTTTGAATCCATTAGCGACGATGCTCGACTAAATCAATTGTACCTAATACAATATGAGCTAATCCAAAGCCAATAATCGAGCCTCTAATCCACGGCGTAATGCTTTTATTATTCCGTAATACCACTCCTGTGGTTGTTACAGCTGTTCCGAGAACTGCGGGGATTAACCCTTCTCGTGCGTTGTTCATAAAAACACTCCTCTCGTTTGTTGGCTAAGATTCTTTTGCATTAAAATTCGCATAGCTATTGGAATAAAATCGGCTTAATCTTTCTTCTTTTTCTTTTTATCTTTTTTAACATCTGTAAAATCGGCTTCCTCACCAAATTCAGTAGACAAATCAGGATTTCTTCTGAATTCACGGTTTGTATCATACTCTTCATCTTCATCTTCTAGAGGGACAAACAAAAGGGCTATACAAGCTAATCCACTTATACCCACAAGACCATAAATAACTCTAGATATAAATGCAGTTTCCCCTCCAAATATTGCTGATATTAAGTCAAATCTGAAAAATCCAATCAGCCCCCAGTTAATAGCACCAATAATAACCAGAGTTAAAGCAATACGATTTAGTACTGTCATGAAGTACACCTCCCTTATTTAGTTGCTAAGATTCCCTCTTATCTTTTGCATTTAAAGAATTTTAATACTAAGTGAAGGAATACGCTTATAAATATAATTTGCGTTATCCACTATTGTGTTAAATACCGGAACAATCATTTAATGTTTCTACCCAACACATTGGCCTGAATTAAAAAAGTGTAATAACCCATACTTTTCGTAAATACAGACAACATTAAATACGTATACTTACTTTACAAAAGAAGCAAAAAAAGAAACCTCCTATCAATTCAATGAATTGATGGAAGATCTCCGTAATTAACGATATGGTTGACCAACAGATGAATATTTCTCTTAAACTTTATCTAATGAAAAAAGTTTTTCATCATTTTTTAGCTCTATAAGATTTTTTGCTTCTTGAACTAAATTTTGCATTGTATTTAATTCATCATCGCTAATTTCAACTAGCTCTTCAAACATTTCAGCTGATTCTCGAGAAATGAAAGCAATCTCTTTAATTGCTGCCATAATTTGCTGAGAACCTGAAGATAGTTCTTCTGTAAATGCAGATGAATTAGCATTATTTTCAGCAATAATTTTTGTAGCATCTACAATCTTTTCGAACATCGTTCCAATTTCTAAAATTGTAGTATTCGTTTGTGCAAATTCTTCTGTTCCTTGCTCCATTGATTTTACCACTCTGTCCGTCTCTTCTTGAATATTTTTTACAATATTCGATACTTCAGAAGATGACTGACGTGATTGTTCAGCTAATTTACGAACTTCATCAGCAACTACGGCAAACCCTTTACCGTGTTCACCTGCACGAGCTGCTTCGATAGCTGCGTTCAATGCTAATAAATTTATTTGCTCTGAAATCCCCGTAATTACTTTAACAATCTTACCAATTTCGTGCGATTTTTCTCCAAGTATATTGATTGCACCAAATGTTGTATTAATCGTTTGATTAAATTGCTCCATTTCCACCATCGAATCTTTTAGCTTTTCGTTACCTTCTTGCGTCAATTCTAACGTAGTATTCGATTGTTCTGAAATTTGGTTTGATCTTATAGATAGTTCTTCAATAGCCTCTGTCATGTCTTGGATAGAAGTAGAACTCTCTTCAGTAGCTATTAATTGCTTTTTTAATCCTTTACCAACCTCATCTATTGCGGCCCTTACAATATCAGCCTTCTCAGCTGCGTATTCCCCATGTTCAGTAAGTTTTTCACCTTTTTCATTCACATTTTCTGCAAATAACTGAAATTGCTCTCTTACTTGACCTGCTGATGGTTCCTTCACTTCTTTTGTAACGTCATTATTTATATGAGAATGACGTTTAAGCGTAAAATATTGGTAAGCAAAATACAAAGATGTACATAATAAAACGACAATAATTCCTAGCATGATAGCTTCCATGAAAAAAAAAATCTCCTATTCTACTAACGTATTAATGATGAAATTTTATAGCTGTTTTACAATGATGTAAATTCCATCTGCTACAGTCGATGGAATATTGCATAGCTTCTCATTGTTTTCATATTTATGAACAATAAAGTTTCCTTCTACGTCTACATATTTTGTCAAACCATGATACTTCTCCAGCAACCGCATTGACTTCGGATTTGTCGCTTCAGCTAACATAAGTCTTAAGCCTTCTTCTGTTGCTTTTTTAGTTAATATATCGCCTAACCTTTGTACAATGTCATGACGATTATACTCAGCAATTACACCTAATAAAAATACATGTAATACTTCTCCATCTTCCATATCTTTTCCATAACGTTTTTTATAATCTTCTAGGAAACGTATATCGATATCCTCTAATACCCGCATTACTATATTCATGTCAGCAAACGTGCCACCAAAAATATCGCCTTCGATAATTTCAAGGGCATTTGTATCCCCGACTAGTGCGCCTACAACATTTTGTTCTTTATCTAGCGCAACAACACAGTAGCCTTGGTCAGCATTTGTCTCGATATATTCCTTTGTAAATTGATAGAAATCTTCGTAAGGTAATTTTAATGCGTACCCGATTATCGGTTCTTGCACCCATTTACCAGCAACATCTACTCCAATAAATGTTCTTGCTATACATGCTGCTGCCTTTTCAATTAAATCTGGTTGGTCCTTTGTAAGGATTTCATATGTATATAAATCTTCTGTTGTATGCATCGTGATGTTCCTCTCCAAAATAGATTCGATTAGTTAAAAACTAGCGTAAAGTTGTTTCAGAAACATGATCAACTACTGTTCCTGGGAAATCAATTATTTCTAGAGCATTTCGAACTTGTACTTTAGAAATTTTAGATTTAGGATTTACGAGCACAATATCTTTAAAGCCAAGTGAAACATAAAACAAGATAGTTTCCCCTAGCCCTGCTGAAACCTTTGAAGGAAGGGGTGATTGGTATGTTGCATCAACTACAAACGTATAAGTATTTTTTGGTACTTTTGCTACGGTTTCTTGTAAATCCTTTAAATATTCCTCTACAAGATCTGCTTTAATAAACCCTATTACCTGAACGTGCACTTCTTTCTTTGCTTCATAAATTGCCATTTTATATTTTGGCTTATCAACAACTAACATCTTTAATCTCCTTTTCTATAACTATTTTTTAGATACTGTCTCTATATCCATGACCTGACAATGTAAGCTGCCTTTCATTACAGCACTTCTTCTAAACGAAAAAACTACCCCAACAAAAAATTGGGGGTAGCCAAATAACCACTTCTTATCTTGGCAATCCGACTATCATTATCCAAGAGGATTTTAGACTCGTAGCTTTGCTCCTTACCTTTCAATAAGTTTGCCTTTTTTAAGAAAAATGATCGAAATATCACATTCATCTACCAATATAACAGTATAATTTACTTATTAACATTTTTCTACACTAGTACTTTTTTCGAAAGAATATCGGATTAATTCAAGGGATTTTCTGATAATAATTAGAAGGAAGTGGATAATAAAGTACCACTAGATGATTATACTCCGAGGAAGTTTCTACTCCTTCCCTAATTGCAGGAAAAGCAAATGAGAATGACAAAAGGAATGATTGTATCATTAGATTTATCTTAACCACCCCATGTTATGTTGACAATCTTATCCACATTAATCGTGCTTCTCTTGAACTCAATTCCCTTTAGGTTCCTATTGCTTGATTTACAAAATTAGAATACCTTGTCAGATTCCTAGACCCTAATTAGGTACTAATAGAACAGTTCTAATCATATTCTTGAAAAAGAAAACAGTTAGAAGGAGTGTAAAGTTAGTTGAGAAAAGTTAAGGTTAGTTTACAGCCTATTGTAAGTAAGATAAATTTACCCACTGTTTTGAAAACAGCAATACTTCCGGGTGACTCAATTGAAAGACTATTTATTGCTACTCAGGTAGGAGAAATCTTTTACATAGGAAATGGAGTTATAAATACTTTTTTAGATATTCGCCCGCAAATCTTAAAACTAGGTACCTCTGAACAGGGTGTTTCGGGTAGAGGATATGATGAACGGGGATTGCTAGGACTAGCGTTTCATCCCCTGTTTTATTATAACGGTCTGTTTTATCTTCATTATTCAGTATCTGGAACACAAGGTCCGGGTGCTCTTCCTAAACCTTTTAAACATAACCCGTGTGATCCCACAACTTTAAACTTAAAATGGATAAATAGAGAAACTCAATATGATCATATTGATACAGTTGAAGAATGGGTTGTACAACGAAAAAGTCAACCTCAAAAACGACGGACATTACTTAACATAAGAAGACCATTTTTTAATCATAATGGTGTCAATAGCTTAAACTTTTCACCTGAAACAGGAAAACTTGTTTTAACAACCGGAGATGGTGGATCGGGCTATGATCCATTTAACTTAAGCCAGGATGATATGGAAATCGCCGGTAAAATCATTGAAATTGATGTAGTTAAAAATACATTTATCTATAATCCACCCGTAGTCACACGCTTTAATGAACTTCCCGCATCTATTCAGGAAACACTTACGGTACTTGCCAAAGGGGTACGCAATATACCAGGCATTTCATTTCAAAAGTTTTATAATCAGTATATTAAATATGTGGGGAATGTTGGACAGGATTTGGTAGAGTCAATTTTTTCATTTGTTCATTATAAACCAATACCGGTTACTCAGCTTATTCAAGCTTCTTTAAGAAACACCGAACCTGACCAAGATGGATTTATTAACTTTGGCTGGCGAGGGTGGGAAGGTGCTTTTCCTACTTCGATTATAAGGGGCTGCACTAACAATCCAACTTTGGAGGAGGAAACAATTGCTTATTACAATGAAGCGGTAAAAACTTCATTCAGGCGTCTTCAACCTTTAACTAGTTATTTTCATAAAGATCAAAGGCCCGATAAGTTTGGAGGAACTGCACTAACAGGAGTGCAAGCTTATATGGGGAATGAAATCCCCAATTTAACGGGAAGTGTTGTGTTTACCGATCTTGCCAGGAATGAAGGATCGGAGCCTCCAGTTAGAGGGGTTTTAGCTTATACCAATGTAAGAGCAGATTGTAAACTAAATGATTTTAGTATTATTGAAACCGACTATGATTTTGGGTCTCAATCAGCTTATTATGTTACTTTGGGGACGAATCTGGATCAAACCAGACTATATTTAGGGGTTTATGGTTCTATGAAAGTGACTGATTTTAACCTAGGTACTATTTTTGAAATTGTTCCATAATTCATCACTATAAGGTTCGTACGCTATCTTTTTCAACTGATCCGGTAGTTTAATAGCAACTATAACCTTAGCATAATCGGGAGTTCAACTAAACTTCGCCTCTAGTCATCCATGAAGTTCAAAATATACGCAATTTAGTCATAAAAAAACTGCACCCCCATAGATGTCTAACTAAAGGAGTGCAGTTCAAACGATATTTCAACAACTGCTACTTTTTTTAAAATTAAATAACCAAACCAACAATTATAGCCGTTAAGATACTAACAAGTGTGGCTCCATACAACAACTTTAAGCCAAAACGAGCAACTACATCCCCTTGCTTTGCATTCAACGCTTTTACTGCTCCGGAAAGAATACCGATAGATGAAAAGTTTGCAAAGGATACAAGAAATACAGAAATAATGCCCAGTGTATGTGCACTGAAAGACTTAGATACTTCTCCAAGGCTCATCATTGCAACAAATTCATTCGTTACTAATTTGGTTGCCATAATTCCTCCGGCAGAAATAGCATCTGCCCATGGTACGCCCATTAGGAAAGCTATTGGTGCAAAGATATATCCCAATATTTCTTGGAAAGATATACCGATAACCATTTCAAATAGTGAATTGATTAAATCCATTAATGCTACGAAACCGATAAGCATAGCTCCAACAATAACGGCTACTTTAAATCCATCCATGATATATTCTCCAAGCATTTGAAAGAAAGTTTGCTTATGTTCATCTTCAATCGTTAAGATATCTTCGCTTTCTTCTACTGTATACGGATTAATGATTGAAACAATAATAAATCCACCAAACAAGTTCAGCACAATCGCTGTTACAACATATTTTGGTTCAATCATAGTCATATATGCTCCAACAACTGACATAGAAACTGTCGACATTGCTGATGCGCATAATGTATACATTCGCTGCGGAGTAATCTTATCTAATTGTTTTTTTACAGTAATGAATACTTCAGATTGACCTACCATTGCAGATGCAACAGCATTATATGATTCCAATTTCCCCATACCATTTACTTTACTTAAAAGTAAACCTATCCATTTCATGAAGAAAGGAAGAATTTTAAAATGCTGCAAGATCCCTATCAATGCAGATATAAAGACAATCGGTAATAATACATTTAGAAAGAAGGAATACTCTCCTTTATTCGCTAAACCACCAAAAACAAATGATACGCCCGCATTTGCGTTAGACAATAAATGATCAAATACATTTGTTATTCCTTTGATTAGAACATAACCAAACTTTGTATTTAGCAGCAATACTGCCAATAGAAATTGGATGATTAACATTATAATTATATTTTTATATTTTATTTCTTTCTTGTTTTTACTCATTAACAGAGCTAAACCAAAAACAAGTAGCAATCCACAAAAGGATATTAAGTATCTCATAAGTTCCTCCATAAATATATTTGATAATTTTTGGGCGTTTGATAACCAAAACTACAAAGCCATTCTTTTGTTCATTATGTTCCAATAACGAAACTTGAAGAACAGCCATAGATATCTTCACTAGAAAATAAGTAGTCAGACGTCAGACAAACAATCTCACTATAACAGTTTTTTTACTAGCAATTCAATAGGTAATAGAAAAAAAATATGCTAGAAGGCATACGAGTACGATAAATACAGTATGCCCTATTTTGCACAACTAAAACTTAAAGACATTTCCAGAAAGCAATATCAAGATACTCTAAACGTTTTAAAAGACATATTCTGATAGTACAAGGGAAGGAATACATCGAACTCGGAGGATGATTTAAAGCATTAGAATTAGAGATTATCAGGAAGGCCTCCATCGAGTTTGCCTATCCTAAAAAAGATAAAAAAACATTGAAAAGCTGGAGGAAGAAGAAGTCCCTAAGTATTTGGAAAAGGAGGAACTTGCACTGTTTTTAAAAACCGCTAAGAGATAATCAAATCACCCAGAATGTCTTTCTCTACGTGACAAAAGAAATGAAAAAAGAAGCTTCCCAAAAGTTTGCACAACTAATGAGAAGCTTCGATTATAATCCTTTTATGTTAGCATTACACTTTCATCTTACATACAAACCCTAATATATCAAGGGTTCAGACACAGTAGTATTCGGACTAAAAGCGCGACATCGTGTCGCAACGTCCGGGTGACCAACATCTTGTTGGCTCTACATCATACCGCCCATGCCGCCCATGCCGCCCATATCAGGCATTGCTGGAGCTACAGCTGGTTCTGGAATTTCAGCTACTACCGCTTCTGTAGTTAAGAATAGAGCTGCTACAGATGCTGCGTTTTGAAGAGCTGAACGAGTTACTTTTGTTGGGTCGACGATACCAGCGTCAATCATGTTTACCCATTCGCCATTTGCAGCGTTGAAGCCTGTACCAACTTCTTCACGTTTTAAACGATCAACGATGATTGAACCTTCAAGACCTGCGTTATTTGCAATTTGGCGAACTGGTTCTTCAAGAGCACGTAATACGATTTTAACACCAGTTGCTACGTCACCAGCTTCTGCTGCTTCAACTTCAGCAACTTTGTTGTAGATGCTTACTAAAGCAACACCACCACCTGCAACAATACCTTCTTCTACTGCTGCACGAGTTGAGTTAAGAGCATCTTCAATACGTAGTTTACGTTCTTTTAGTTCTGTTTCAGTTGCAGCACCAACTTTGATAACTGCTACACCACCTGCAAGTTTAGCAAGGCGTTCTTGTAATTTTTCTTTATCGAATTCAGATGTTGAATCTTCATATTGAACACGAATTTGTGCAACACGAGCTTCGATGACATCTGCGTTACCAGAACCTTCAACTACTGTAGTGTGGTCTTTTGTAACAACTACTTTACCAGCATGACCTAACATGTCGATTGTAGCTTGTTTTAAGTCTAAACCAATATCTTCAGTAATTACTTGACCACCAGTTAAGATTGCGATATCTTCTAACATCGCTTTACGACGATCACCAAATCCAGGAGCTTTAACAGCTACTGCATTGAAAGTACCACGAAGTTTGTTTACTACCAAAGTAGCTAATGCTTCGCCTTCTACGTCTTCAGCAATAATTAATAGTGGTTTACCTTGTTGAACAACTTGTTCAAGTACTGGTAAGATTTCTTGGATGTTAGAGATTTTTTTATCTGTGATTAAGATATATGGGTTGTCTAAAACAGCTTCCATTTTATCTGTATCAGATACCATGTAGTGTGATAGGTAACCACGATCGAATTGCATACCTTCAACTACATCTAATTCAGTAGTGAAACCTTTAGACTCTTCGATTGTAATAACACCATCGTTACCAACGCGTTCCATAGCTTCTGCAATTAGTTCGCCTACTTCATCATCAGCTGCAGAGATTGCTGCTACTTGAGCAATTGCTTCTTTGTTTTCTACTGGTTTAGAAATTGATTGCAATTCAGTGATTGCAGTTGCAACTGCTTTATCGATACCTTTACGAATGCCGACTGGGTTAGCACCAGCTGTAACGTTTTTCAAGCCTTCACGAATCATAGCTTGAGCTAATACAGTTGCAGTAGTAGTACCGTCACCAGCGATTTCGTTTGTTTTAGATGCAACTTCTGATACAAGTTTTGCACCCATGTTTTCGTATGGATCTTCTAGCTCGATTTCTTTTGCAATTGTAACACCATCATTAGTAATTAGTGGTGAACCGAATTTTTTTTCAAGAACTACGTTACGTCCTTTAGGTCCTAATGTTACTTTTACTGCATTAGCTAATTTGTCTACACCTTTTAACATAGCGCTACGAGCGTCTTCACTAAAACGAATATCTTTTGCCATTTTGAAATACCTCCTAATATTTTATCTATCTTTTTTTATAAACTTTTTAAGTTATTATTATTCAACGATTGCTAGAACGTCTGATTCACGTAAAATTAAGAATTCTTTACCTTCGTATTTTACTTCTGTCCCTGAATATTTAGAGAAGATGATGCTGTCCCCTTCTTTTACATTAAGTGGAACTACATTACCACCATCAGTTAAGAATCCAGTACCAACTGCAACAACTTTACCTTCTTGAGGTTTCTCTTTTGCAGAGTCTGGTAGTACGATGCCGAATGCAGATTTTTCTTCAACTTCGACAACTTCGATAACGATACGATCGCCTAATGGTTTTAACAATTGAAACAACCTCCTAGAATTTGAATGAATATATATTATATTATTAGCACTCCTCTGTATCGAGTGCTAACACAATTATTATATTAATGAATTCTATTTCTTTTTGCAAGCGAGAAGCATAAAAAATTTTGTTTTTATTCGCTTATATTTTACAATGGAGGAAACCATGTAATTAGAGAGGATTCTGAAATTGAAATCTAAAAAAACAGCATTATATATTTTATTGATTTACATTGCGATGCAATTATCCTCTTTCCTTTTTTTACGTCCTTTATTCCACTTTATTAAGGGGCGTTTCCCGGAAATGAGTAAAAACGAGCTTATTTTAACAACTCAAGGTTGGTACATTTTTATTAGTATGGGTATTACTCTTATTATCTTCCTTATATTAGTTTCTCGTGATCAAAACTTTTGGAAGATCTATAAAGGTAGCAAAGCTCCCCTACCATTAGCCATTTTATGGGGGATCATTGGTTTCTTTATGGTGTTTATAGGTCAATCTATTGGTTCAATGATTGAAAGTACCTTAGGGATTCATCAAGGTTCTCAGAACACTGCTAATCTTGTATCAATAGCTGATGTTGCCCCAATTGCTATACTAGCAATTGTATTCATTGGGCCAATTCTTGAAGAGTTTGTATTCCGACGTGTTATATTTGGTTCACTCGTACAAACTACTAATTTCTTTGTTGCAGCTTTAGTTAGTTCGATTGTATTTGCGCTTATTCACCTAGACTTGCCGCACATCATAATATATGCAATCTCAGGCTTCATATTCGCATTCCTCTATCACAAAACGAAACGAATTATTACATCTATTATTGCTCATATGATGCTAAATGGTTTCGTAACGGTCATCCAGTTATACCAAGAACCTATTAAAAAATTTTTAGAACAATATCAATAAATTCATGTTTTTAAAAAGATATATGCTGGAGATGGATAATAACTTATTCTCCGAAAAGCAAAGAAAATCCTTCTACCTTTATTATTTGGTAGAAGGATTTTCTTCTATAGAACTTGCTGCAAGTTCTATTTGTCGTTGTTGCTCAGCTTTCAGATATTTTCGATAACCAACCCGAGATATGATAATACTAATCTCGTATAAAAAACAAAGTGGAATAGATACTATAAATAATGACATAACATCTGTTGGTGTAATAATATCTGAAATAACTAATAAGATAAAGTATGCATATTTACGAACTTTCGATAACATTTGTGGTGTTATAATTCCTAAACGTGTTAAGAATAACACTACTATAGGTAATTCAAAAACAATTCCGAAAGGCAGTGTGATTTGTATTAAAAATTGGAAATATTCATTAATCCCAATAGTTTGCTCTACATCTAACTGAGCAGACATGTCGGCCATGAACTTAATCATGTATGGAAACAATACTTCGTATGAGAACATGACTCCACCAACGAATAAAAGTACAATGTATGGAATATATCTTAATGTTGCTCTGCGTTCCTTAGCAGATAAACCAGGACTAATAAAAGCCCAAAATTGATATAATATGACAGGTGATGTCATAACAATTGCCAATACAAAAATCACTTGAAAGTATATGTTTACCGGGTCCGTTATCTTAAAAGAATGGAGCTGTAATTCTTTTGCTCCGCTGCTATCTTGTAAGAAATGGATTAATGGTCCTGCTAAAAAGAAGCCGCCGATCACAGCAATCACAAAGAAAACGGCAACGATTATTAGCCGTTTCCTTAATTCTTCTATATGTTCGACAATAGTTAGTTCAGTATTATTCATTCAACTAACATCCTAACTTATTTATCTTCAGATTTTGTAGATTCAGATACTTTTTTAGGAGTTTCATCATCATCCGCTAAACCTTTTGTAGCATTTTTAAATTCACGGAGAGTAGAACCCATTGCTTTGCCAAGCTCCGGTAATTTCTTCGGTCCGAAAATTAGTATAGCAACAACTCCAAGGATAACTGCAGTTCCAGCACTAATTCCCATTTTACGCACCTCCTCATAAATATGCTCTTATTTTACCCCATAACAATATTTTTGGCTATTTCTATTCATAACACCATTTGTGAATATTTTAAGTCACGACTAATCGTTACGCATAAAGTAACTTAGTGTTTGTAATTCAATTGTAAGGTCAATTGTATGCACTCGAATGTTATCTGGAACATTTAATCGTACAGGCGAAAAGTTTAATATACCTTTCACACCCATTTTAACTAGACGATCTGTCATAAATTGTGCTGAACGTGCAGGTACCGTTAATATCGGTAGTTCTGCATCATATTCTACAAATTTCTCCTCTAATAGATCTGGTGGGAAAACTGGAATATCATTTATATATGTACCTTCTGGGGTACCACTTGTATCAAACGCCACAACAATTTTCATATTATGGCTTTTTTGGAAATTGTAATCTAGTAAAGCACTGCCAAGGTTCCCTACTCCGATTATCGCTACATTCATTCGTTCATCTTGATCTAGTACATGTCTAAAAAAATCAAGTAAATATTGTACATCATAACCGTACCCCTTTTTACCAAGGGCTCCAAAATGTGAAAAATCGCGGCGAATGGTCGCTGAATCAATCTTCATTGCTTCACTTAGTTCCTTCGAAGATATTCTTCCTTGTCCAGCTTCTGCAAAACTTAGGATGAAGCGATAGTAGAGAGGAAGCCTTTTTGTTGTAGCTTGTGGAATATTATTATTAGTAGCTTTCACAATGTTTCCTCCTGCAATCAATCCGAAATCGTTTCAATCTTACATGACGATTGACCATATGTAAAGCTATCCCGTTGCACACATGAGTATCTTCCTATAAACTAGGATTGAACTGAGGTGTCTAATATGATCGTTTTACAGGTCAATCAATTATATAAATCTTATATTGCCGATGAAATTTTAAGTGGCGTTAAACTTGAAGTACAGCACCGAGATCGCGTAGCACTTGTAGGTCGTAATGGTGCCGGTAAATCTACATTATTAAAAATAATTGCAGGAAAGCTATCGTATGATTCTGGTGATATCATCATGCCAAAAGATATTCGCTTAGGTTATCTAGACCAACATGCTGGACTAGAATCTTCGCTTTCAATTTGGGAAGAAATGATGACTATTTTCGAACCGTTGAAAAAGCAAGAACAGCAGCTTCGAAAATTAGAACAGAAAATGGCTGATCCTGCAATATATGAAAATACAGAAGCTTATGCGAAAATTATGGCTGAATATGATCAGCTACAACACGATTTTAAAGAGCATGGAGGCTATCAATTTGAAGCTGATACGCGCTCAGTGTTACACGGAATGCAATTCTATCCAGAAAGTTATGACCAGAAAATCTCTTCACTATCCGGTGGTCAAAGAACTCGTTTAGCACTTGCTAAGTTGCTATTAAGCAAACCTGAATTACTCATTCTCGATGAACCTACTAACCACCTAGATATCGAAACATTAAGTTGGCTAGAAAACTTCTTAAAGAATTATGATGGTGCAATACTAATCGTATCACATGACCGCTATTTCTTGGACCAAGTTGTTTCTATTGTATACGAAGTTTCTCGTCATCATGTCTCAAAATTCACAGGCAACTATAGCAATTATTTAGATGAGAAAGCAAAGAACTATGAAAGAGACCGTAAAATATTCGAAAAACAACAAGGAGAAAAGGCAAAGCTTGAAGCCTTTGTCCAAAAGAATATTGCTCGTGCATCTACTACGAAAATGGCACAAAGCCGTCGTAAAACCCTTGAAAGAACTGAGTGGATGGATGCACCAGATAGAGATGAGAAATCAGCTACCTTCACTTTCGGTATTGATCGCCAAAGTGGAAATGACGTTCTCTCTATCAATGAATTAACGATTGGCTATGAAGGAACAGAAATATCAAAGAATATTCAAATGCGTGTTTATCGTCAAGATCGCATTGCGCTTGTCGGACCAAATGGTGTCGGTAAATCTACATTATTAAAAACAATTGTCAAGGATAAGCAAGCACTTGTTGGTGAAATCAATTATGGAACGAATGTACAAATTGGCTACTATGATCAAGAACTAGCAAAGTTAGCAAGCAATAAAACCGTCTTGAAAGAACTTTGGGATGAATGGCCATTAATGAGCGAAAAAGATATTCGGACTGTACTTGGCCGCTTTCTCTTCTCTGGTGAAGATGTGGATAAAATTGTGTACGACTTATCTGGTGGTGAAAAAGCTCGTTTATCCTTAGCAAAATTAATGCTCCAAAAATCAAATTTGCTTATTCTCGATGAACCAACAAACCATTTAGATTTAGATAGTAAAGAGGTATTAGAAAATGCTCTTATAGACTATCCAGGTACATTACTTTTCGTATCACATGACCGTTACTTCATTAACCGTATAGCTACAAAGGTGATCGAACTTTCCAATGATGGTACTACAGAATATCTTGGGGATTACGACTACTATATTGAAAAGAAAAAAGAACTTGAAGAAATTGCAGCCGAAAAATTAGCAGCATTACCTCAAGCCCAAGAAACAATACTAAAAAAACAAAAGAATACGCAAATTGATAAAGAAGCGAAGAAAAAAGAACGAAAAATACGCCGTCGCATTGAAGAAATTGAGGAATCATTAAGCGTTTTTGATAACCAGATAAAAGAAATTGAAGAAAAGCTTTGTGATCCTGCAATCTTCCAAGACCATGAAAAAGTGATAGTACTTCAAACCGAACTAGATCGTATTAAAGAACAACGTGAAGAAATTGAATTCGAATGGATCGAATTAAACGAACAGCTAGAGGAATTAGAATAACTTTTGAACCTTGGGGCTTTCTAAAAAGTATAGAAAATACTTTTTAGAAAGCCCTGCTTATTACGCAAAATACTATAAAAGGCTATTGGCTCCTGCGATTACTCGCAATAAAGGAAATGTCGAAAGATTATTTTTCGACATTCCCTTTGTCGTTTAAAGGGGGTTCTTGTCTATATATTGGTCAATAATAAATTTTTACCCTATTTCTTTCCACAGATTTATACACAGTTAATATCCTTTTATTTCAATGAACAAATATACTTTTCCACATTATCCACAGATTGAAGTGAAGTTACGAACAAGAAATTGTGCAAAAGTCACCACTATATATAGAAAACACACATGTTATCCACACCTTATCCACAAATTGTGGATTATTTTCGAATTTTCTTATTATTTTGCTAATAAAAAAAGACTTTCATCCATAAATGAAAGTCTTTTTTGTGGATTATTCAGTCGTTCCAAGAAACAAGTTCCATTCCTGGACGTCCATTTAATGTTAAATCACTGCGTTTCCCCGCTTTGAACATAGATGTACCCGCAGCTGCAATCATTGCTGCATTGTCTGTACATAATTTTAAAGGTGGCACATAGAAAGGTATGCCTTCTTTTCTGAAGGTATCCTCTAATGAAGAACGTAAACCTTTATTTGCTGAAACTCCACCAGCCGCGATTACTTGTTTAACGTTAAATTCACGTGCTGCACGCAAAGTTTTTGTAGTTAAAACTTCTACCACACTATCTTGGAATCCTTTTGCAACATGCATTGGATTAATCGCTTCGCCTCGTTGGTCAGCATTATGTTTGTAATTAATAACCGCTGATTTTAATCCACTAAAGCTAAAATCATATGAATCATGCTCTAACCAAACACGTGGAAAGTCAACTGCATCATCACTTTCATGTGCTAAACGATCAATTTGTGGACCACCTGGGTAAGAAATATTCAACACCCGTGCAACTTTATCATAAGCTTCACCAGCCGCATCATCGCGCGTTTCACCAATTAATTCAAATGATCCATCAGCCTTCATTAAAACAAGCTCTGTATGTCCACCTGATACAACTAGTGCTAACAATGGAAATTCCATTGGTTGAAATAGTGCATTTGCATAAATATGACCTGCAATATGGTGTACACCGACTAATGGTAAATTATTAGAGAATGCAAATGCCTTTGCAGCATTAATTCCTATTAATAATGCTCCAACAAGACCCGGACCTTCTGTAACACAAACTGCATCTAAATCTTCTGGTTTCAAATTAGCTTGTTGTAACGCTTCTTCAATAACGATTGTTACTTGCTCTACATGATGACGAGAAGCGATTTCAGGTACAACTCCCCCAAATCGTTTATGACTTTCTATTTGAGATGCAACCACATTGGAAACAATCTCGTGTCCATTTTTTACAATAGAAGCAGCCGTTTCATCGCAACTACTTTCAATGCCTAATATATATAAATCTTTTTCCATTATAAATTCACCCACATGACAAGAGCGTCCTCTTGATTATCAGTATAGTAGCCTTTACGAATTCCGCCTTCTTGGAATCCAAGTTTTCGATACAAGTTTTGTGCAACAGTATTTGTTACACGTACTTCTAAGCTCATTACGACAACATTGCGTTTCTTTGCAATGCGAATTGCTTCACGCATTAGTCCTTCACCAGTACCTTTTCCTCTACCTGTAGGAAGTACGGCTACATTCGTAATTTGACTTTCATCTAACACAATCCACATTCCACAAAAGCCGATTATTGCATCTGTTTCGTCCACAGCAACGACATAGGTGGCTTGGGTATTGGTTGTCATTTCATGATAAAAGGCATCAAGTGTCCAAGGTGTAGCAAATACGTCTTCCTCGATACTATGTACTGCCTCAACATCTGCAATAGTCATTTGTCGATACTTAATCATCGGCTCACCTATTGTTTTTCCTTTTGATCTTTTATCCAGTTTGCTTCAGCTTCTGCTAAGCGGCAATATTTTGGAACGAAAGTATGAGTAGCCTCTATAGCTGGTAACTCTTGTTGTTCCGCTAGATGAATAAGCTGTGCTGCATTTGGCAGATCTAGTGTATATGATGCTCTTAATGCTTGTTCACCTAATTCTTGTTGGATTAGTGCCCAGAAATTATCCACATCATGCCCCACAAACAATACTGGTTGTCTTAGTTCTTTTAATTGTGCTAATAACCCTAACATACTGTAGTGACCATCTTCTACCACAGGAGCAAGTCCATTGGTTGCATCATACGCCGCAGCATAAACATTTTGACGTCTAGCATCGATCAATGAACAAATAACGCCTTCGTACATCTCTGCATTCGCAGCAAGTACTTGTAAGCTCGAAATACCAACTAACGGTACTTGTAATGTCCAAGATAATGTTTTTGCAATCGTCACTCCTATACGTACACCTGTATATGAACCAGGTCCTTGGCTTACTGCAATCGCATCAATATCTTTTGGAGACATATTCACTTTTTTGAAAATATGCTCAATCGCTGGCATCACACCAGCTGAATGATTCACTTTGATATTCGTTACTTCAGCTGTAATGATTTGTCCATCTTTTACTATGGCAACAGCTAAAGGAGAATTTGCTGTATCTATCCCTAACCAGATCATTTCATTAACTCCTCACACAATCGTTCATAGCGCTGTCCGATTGGTTTCAATAAGAATCTTCTTGTATTTTCATCAACTCGTTGTATTTCAATTGCTAAACGTGCAGCAGGAAGATCTTGTTCTATTAAGTGTGCCCATTCAACAACCGAAATTGCATCACCATAGAAAATTTCATCCCAACCAAGATCTTCATCGCTATCTGCTAAACGATAGACATCTAAGTGATTAAAGGGTAATCGCCCTTCATATTGCTTTAAAATCGTGAACGTTGGGCTATTGACTGTACGAGTAATACCAAGACCTTTTGCTAAGCCTTGCGTAAACGTTGTCTTACCTGCGCCAAGATCTCCTTCCAGAGTGATTGTATCTTGTGCCTCAAGTAAATTAGCCAATTTCAACGCTAATTGGTTTGTTTCCTCTAAAGAACCAACCATTATTTCCATTGTCATTGTCTTCGTCCTCTCAATTTCACATTATCTATAGTTTACCTAAAGCTTTACAAATGTTCAAAGTGAACGAGTTGAAACATCTAGACATAAAAAAATAACACAGCCTCTTTAGCTGTGTTTGAATTTACATTAAATAAAAAATGGCGGTTCGGACGGGACTCGAACCCGCGACCTCCTGCGTGACAGGCAGGCATTCTAACCAGCTGAACTACCGAACCGTTTCATTTACAAGATTTATTCTATCAAATATATCTAATTTTAACAATACTTTTATTATATAAAAATATTTTTCGGAGAGTTAATAATTTCAATTTCATATCTGGTAACTAATATGGTTTATTATCTTTTGGTTGAAAGTAAAAAGAACGAAGAGAACTACCCAGCATTTTTAGCTTAGGTAGTTTTTCGGCTAATGATTTAATCTTTACCAATACATACTTTCCGAAAAGAGGTACGAAAAAAATCACACTAAAGTTATCAAGGAGTAACCATATCATTTTTAGCGTCAGCAAATGATCCCCTTTTACAGACAAATCAACTAATTATTAGATAGGGCAAGAAACTAAGCCTTCATCAAACTCTGTCGTAAGCATAGTTATGTCATGTCAATTTCGTTTAAATTCTTCAAAAACTAATGGAGATAAAAGAAACAGTTTTGTCGTATAAAAAAAGATACTACCAATAAAATTAGTAGTACCTTAGTGTGCCTAGCAACGTCCTACTCTCGCAGGGGGACAGCCCCCAACTACCATTGGCGCTAAAGAGCTTAACTTCTGTGTTCGGCATGGGAACAGGTG
>NZ_JBIWGZ010000012.1:0-50478 GCF_044763875.1 Rummeliibacillus sp. NPDC094406
CCTGTTCCCATGCCGAACACAGAAGTTAAGCTCTTTAGCGCCAATGGTAGTTGGGGGCTGTCCCCCTGCGAGAGTAGGACGTTGCTAGGCACACTTAAAGCACAACTGATTATTCAGTTGTGCTTTTTCTTTATGAGATTATTTTTTTAATATGTCTTTTGAAAATATTGGGCATTCGTTTTATTTTTGATTTATACTTTAATTATGACGTTCATAGCCAGGAAGTATTTTAAAAATATTTACCAAGAAATAGTTTATTAAGATTCTTGAAATTAACACTTCAAGTAGTGGTTATGCAGGAATAATGTATCTATGAGGTCTAAATTACATAAAAGAGCACAAAAGAAAGTTGGCAAATTATAAAAGCAACTGATAAACTGACTATTTATAATTTTATATAATTAATAAAATAATGATGCTCTATGAAAAAGAAAGTAATTTGATATGGAAGGGGTAAATATGTCTAGAAACGTATCAATCTTAAAAATAACAGCAGTTATTATAACCGTTATTGCAACATTCTTTTTCAAAAATAAAAAGGTAAAATAGAAAACATCTTCATTTTATTATGAAAAGAAACTTTTTTTTACAAAATTAAACGAACATCTTTGCTTTAACCTTTTATCCAATCTATATGTAACTTCTCGAGATAAGATATCCTAATGGTTTAGGGAAAGACGATATAAAAGAGGCAAGGATTTGTAGTGGTTTGAATGAGGTTAACCTAAAAGTGATTTTTCTTGTGTTTAATCATAAAAAACAGCAGCGGTAAGATGTAAACATTTTAGGCGAATTTCTTTAATAAGAGCATGGCTAGATTTTTTAACATATTTTAGCACACGCAATAGTATTATTAATTAGAACCAATCATGTATAATGGTATGTAATAGTATATATGAGAGGGTTTAGTCATGACGAATAAATTATTTTTTACATTTGAAGGGCCAGAGGGAGCGGGTAAGACTACTGTACTCAAAATGGTTGTTAGTAAATTGCAAGAAGAGGGAAGAGAAGTAGTAGCAACACGTGAACCAGGTGGCAGCGTGATTGCGGAAGAGATTCGACAAGTCATTTTAAACCCAGCACATACAGAGATGGATGCAAAAACTGAAGCACTATTATATGCTGCAGCAAGAAGTCAGCACTTTGTAGAAAAAATAGAGCCTGCTCTAAAACAAGGAAAAGTGGTTCTATGTGATCGCTTTATAGATTCATCTTTAGCATATCAAGGCATTGGGCGTGGGTTAGGCATTACGGGGGTGGAATCTATCAATGAATTTGCCATTGGTGATTATATGCCAGATATGACTATTCTCTTTGACTTAAATCCTGAGATTGGATTATCGCGTATTAATTCGCATAAAGAACGTGAAGTAAATCGCTTAGATATAGAAAGTCTAGCATTTCACCAAAAAGTAAGAGAAGCGTATTTGATGTTAGCTGAGAAATTTCCCGAAAGAATCCATGTAATTGATGCAAGCAAATCATTAGAAGAAGTTTTCCAAAATGTCTGGAAAGTTTTGAGAAATGCTTTGTAAAGTAAATGAAGAGATAATGTGAACTATGTTATACTTATAGAAGAACCTATATAACATTAGAGGAGTGAATGCCGATGAAATTAGTTGTGGCAGTTGTACAAGATCAGGATAGTAACCGTCTTTCAAACGCTTTAACGAAAAATGAATTTCGCGCAACGAAATTGGCCAGTACAGGAGGATTTCTTCGTTCAGGAAATACAACGTTCTTGATTGGTACTGAGGATTCACTAGTTCATAAAGTATTAGATGTTATACGCGATAATTGTCGTTCTCGGGAACAAATGGTGGCACCTATTTCACCAATGGGTGGAAATGCAGATGCATATATCCCCTACCCAGTAGAAGTTGAAGTAGGGGGAGCAACCGTTTTCGTGTTACCAATCGAACAGTTTCATCATTTCTAGGAGACGGAGGAGACAATTAAGTGAAGATCAACCAAGATCTGCGAATTGGATTGGATACAACTAGACAAAAACTGCCGAATCACCAACCAACAACGCGATTTGGGGATTTTGTTGTAAAGTCTGGACAACGTATGCAGACCGAACAAATAACAAGATTATTAGGTGATATTTCAACAGCTGGCGATCGTATTGCAAAATCTAAAAATTTACGTGATTTAGCAAAGTTTAAGATGTTAGTTAAACGCTTTTTAAAGGAAGCAGTTTCCTATGGTATGGAGCTGAAGCAATCTCATACATGGAATCGATTTGGTGAAGGCCGCCGCTTAAAAATAGTAGATACAATTGATGAAAAACTTATTGAGTTAACAGAAGACGTTCTAAATGAAGAGAAGGATTCTGTCGACTTATTAGCTAAAATAGGTGAGATTAAAGGATTGTTAATCAATCTTTATACGTAAAACCCCGTGTCTCTTGGTATTTCGGAGCACGGGATTTTTTCAAACAATGAAAAGGTGTTGAATGATGATGCATACAGCTGAAGAACTACTTAAATTACAACCAGTAGTGATGAAGCAGCTCCAAATAATTTTTGAAAAAAACAGAGTGGGACATGCGTATATATTTGAAGGTGGTAAAGGTACAGGCACTGAAGAAGTGATGCTTTACTTTGTTCGGCTACTATTATGCGAAAATCCACAAAATAATGTTCCATGTGAAACATGTCGAAGCTGCCAGCGTATAAAATCAGGAAATCACCCCAATTTTCACCAAGTATATCCTGAAGGACAATTTATAAAGGTAGATGCAATTGAAAAATTGCTAAACGAGATGAGTAAGACAGGATTAGAAGCAGGGCGCAAAGTATATGTAATCCATAATGCTGAACGTTTAAATGTAAAGTCTGCTAATAAATTATTGAAGTTTTTAGAGGAACCTGAGGGTGTTGTAACAGCTATATTTGTAACGCAAAATATTAATGCAATCATACCGACGATTCGCTCGCGCTGTCAGCACATTAAATTTCAAGAAATTCCTCGGGATTCAATGATGAAAGAGTTGGTTGCTGAGGGGATTACGCAGTCTATGGCAGCTACAGTAAGCATGGTGACAAGTGATTTAGAAGATGCTTTTTCGATTGTAAAAGATGATGCGTTTGCACAGGCTAGAAAAACAGTGTTAAAATTGGTAGAAGCAACCTTTAAAAATGTACATGAAGCAATGTTAGTTGTACATGAAGATTGGTTACCATTATTTAAAGAAAAAGAGCAAATAGAATTAGCATTAGACTTAATGTTATTTGCTTTCCGAGATATAGTAGCAATTAAAGCAAATCCAGAGGCGATGTGTACGTATCCTGATTTACTTTCAACATGGAAAGAGGTAGCACTTCACACAACCTTCGATAAGCTATCATCGCAATTGCAAGCCATTTTAAATGCTCGTAAACAATTGCAAAGTAATATGAACAAGACGTTGATGATGGAGCAGCTGATGCTGAATCTGCAGGAGGGAAGATCCTTTGTATAAAGTAGTAGGTGTCCGCTTTAAAAAAGCGGGTAAAATATATTATTTTGATCCTGGAGATTATTCTCTAGAAAAAGGGCAGTATGTTATTGTAGAGACTGCCAGGGGTATTGAATATGGAAGAATCGTTGTCTCTATGAAACAAGTTGGAGAAAATGATGTCGTTTTGCCACTAAAACAAGTAGTGCGACCAGCAAATGAACGTGATCGTATACAAGTAGATGAAAACGCTCTTGAATCTAAACGTGCCTTTGATTTAGCAACAGAGAAAATTATAGAACATGAATTAGAGATGAAACTGGTTGATGTTGAATATACATTTGATCGCAATAAAATTATCTTCTATTTCACAGCAGAAGGAAGAGTTGATTTCCGCGAATTAGTAAAAGACCTTGCAGCTATTTTCCGCACACGCATTGAATTAAGACAAATTGGAGTGCGAGATGAAGCGAAAATGTTAGGTGGTATTGGCCCTTGTGGAAGAATGCTATGTTGTTCAACATTTTTAGGAGACTTTGAGCCTGTATCCATTAAAATGGCAAAAGATCAGAACTTATCACTTAATCCTTCGAAAATATCAGGATTGTGTGGACGTCTAATGTGCTGTTTAAAATATGAAAATGATGAATATGAAGAGGCTCGTGAACAAATGCCTGATATGGGTGAAACAATTACAACACCAGATGGTAGAGGTAAGGTAATTGGGCTGAATATATTAGAACGAGTGCTTCAAGTTGAGTTATTTGAGGAACAACGAATCTTAGAATATACATTGGATGAAATATTACAGTATGAAAATAGTTCAGTCCAATAGAGGGAATAATGAGGTGGCTTGAGTGAAGGACCGTAATTTCTTAGACACTGTTATGGAGTTCGAACAACAGCTTGAATCGATGCAAAAACAATTTGAGGCATTGAAGAAATTTGTTGCACTCATGATGGAAGAGCATCAAACATTACAAATGGAAAATCATCATCTTCGAACACGTTTAGAAGAAGTTCTTTCTGTGAAACCAGAAGGACATGTTGAGCCGAATGCCGAGGAAGAGAAACAAGAAATAATTGACGTAGGTGAAGGCTATGATAATTTAGCCCGACTATATCACGAAGGATATCATGTTTGTCATGTCCATTTTGGTAGTTCAAGAAAAGGCGAGGATTGTTTATTCTGCCTATCATTTTTAAATAAACAATAATTGATAAAGAAGGCTGATCCCGCTTCAAGTAGTGGTTGTCAGTCTTTTGTTATGTTGGAGGGTAAAAAAATGGAACAATGGTTGAAGGAAGATGAAAGAATGGATTATTTATTAGCAGAGAATTTACGTATTATTCAAAGTCCATCTGTTTTTTCGTTTTCATTGGATGCCGTTTTATTATCTAAGTTTGTGAGTGTCCCGTATCAAAAGGGAAATCTCGTTGATTTATGCGCAGGAAATGGAGCAATTCCGTTATTTTTGAGTGCACGTACGAAAGGTCAGATTACAGCGGTCGAGTTACAAAATCGACTCGTTGATATGGCAGAGAGAAGTGTGAGATATAACAAATTACAAGAGCAAATTACGATTATGCAAGGTGATGTGCGCAAAATTGCTTCAGTGTTAGGAATTGAAAAATATGATGTTGTAACATGCAATCCTCCATATTTCCCAGCGAATGAAGCAAGTGAAAAGAACTTAAAAGAACATGTGGCTATTGCTAGACATGAGATTTATTTAAAATTAGATGAAATGATATATTCAGCCAGTAAGCTTCTAAAGCAAGGTGGTAAAGCAGCCTTTGTCCATAGACCAGGGAGATTACTTGATATCGTTACGGCAATGCGTGCACATCGTTTAGAACCAAAACGAATCCGCTTTGTCTATCCTAAGGAAGGCAAAGAAGCAAATACATTATTAATAGAAGGAATTAAAGATGGTAAACCGGATTTGAAAATTTTGCCTCCATTATATATATACGGAGCAGATGGTGAATATACTGCTGAAGTGAGAGAAATGCTATATGGCGACAGTCAATAATCATATCATGTATGTTTTAGAATGTTTAGATGGTACGTACTATACAGGATATACAAATGATTTGGAGAGACGTGTTGCTGTACACAATTCTGGTAAGGGTGCAAAATACACAAGAGCACGTAGACCCGTACGATGCATTTATTTTGAAACATTTGAAACAAAACATGATGCTATGAGTGCTGAATATTATTTTAAACAACTAACAAGACAACAAAAGACGAACTATATTGCAACAAGGAGTGAGGTAAAGTGAAATCACAGAAAAGCTCAATGCATGAGGATGGTGGTTGCTTATATTTAGTAGCAACGCCAATTGGTAATTTGGAAGATATGACAATGCGTGCAATCCGTATATTAAAAGAAGCAGATATTATTGCAGCAGAGGATACACGAAATACGAAAAAACTCTGTAATTACTTCGAAATAGAGACGCCATTAATAAGTTATCATGATCATAACCAAGAACAAGGTGGTGAAAAGTTACTTCAATTTTTGCATGAGGGGAAAACAGTAGCACTTGTCAGTGATGCTGGATTGCCTTGTATTTCAGACCCTGGTGCAGATATTGCTGCTAAAGCTATTGAAGAAGACTTTGCAGTTGTTCCTGTACCAGGTGCAAATGCAGCCATTACAGCTTTAATCGCTTCTGGTCTTGTACCTCAACCATTCTTTTTTTATGGATTTTTGAGTCGTTATAAAAAAGACCGTAGAGATTCGTTGGAGTTATTGAAAAAGCGTCATGAGACCATTCTATTTTACGAAGCACCCCATCGCTTAAAGGATACACTGAAGGATATGCAAGTGATATTTGGTAATCGTCGGATCGTGATGGCTCGTGAATTAACAAAGAAATTTGAAGAATTTTTGCGTGGAACTTTAGATGAGGCAATTGAATGGGCGAATAGCAATGAAATACGAGGGGAATTTTGTATAGTTGTTGAAGGAAATCTAAATGAAGAAGATGACGATGAAGAAAATTGGTGGGATCAACTATCTATTGTAGAACATGTCGATCAGCTCATTGAGCATCAAAAGATGTCTTCAAAAGAAGCGATTAAAGAAGTAGCTAAAGTTCGTAATTTGGCAAAGAGAGATGTTTACCAACAATATCATATTGAAAACTAAAGGTATATGCTTATTCAGATTCAATTCTTAAAAGATTTCGAATCGGAAGTCGCCTTTTGAGTTTCTAGCAGTCGTAATCAGATAAATAAAAAGCCCATCCGAAATGGCGAATATTTCGGATGGGTTTTTTGATATATGAAAATCACATTTGAAAACAAGGTAAGGTAATTAAGTAAATTATTTCACTTTTGTATATCTTGTTGATCGAATTGATTTGTCCAAGAAATTATTTGCTTAATTTACCTTGGATTTCTTTAATAAGGATTTGTGCACCTTCTGGGCTAAGGATTAAGTTACCGCCAGCTAAACGGAAGTTATCATCAGATACTTCACCCGTTACAGCACAAGTCATATTAGGCATATATTTTTTTAAGATGATTTTATCATCATCCACATAAATTTCTAAAGCATCTTTTTCTGCGATACCTAAAGTACGGCGGAGTTCAATTGGAATTACCACGCGACCAAGTTCATCAACTTTACGTACAATACCAGTAGATTTCATAACGAGAGTTCCTCCTATATTTTCTAATATTATTTTTCGTCAAAATTCGACATAAACTCTGTGTCTGTCCTATATCATACCAACTAATGACATATACGTCAATTATTTTTGACTGTATTTTAAACACTTTTTCAAAATATTTCCGTTCTTTAAGGAGATTAATCATATTAATTTATTTTATTTTAAACAATTATTGTACTTTTATACGTTATTTTGCTTAAAAATTAGGATAGATTTGTCTGTAAATATTATTCGACAAAATTAGACAAAATTGAGTTGAGTAAACTTTAATTGAAAGGTTTTTCGTACTCCGATAGAATAGGAAGTATACTGTATAGCACTGGAGGAAGTTTTCGTGACGAATGAAAAGAAAACATTCTATATTACAACACCAATTTACTACCCAAGTGGTAAATTCCATATTGGTACCGCGTACACAACTGTAGCTGCAGACACAATGGCGCGTTACAAACGATTACGAGGTTATGATGTTCGATTCCAAACAGGGATGGATGAACACGGCCAAAAGATTCAAGAAAAGGCAGAGGAAGCAAATAAAAATCCGAAAGAATATGTTGATGAAATTGCAGCTGCTGCGAAAAAACTTTGGAAGCTAATGGACATCTCTTATGATGACTTTATCCAAACAACAGAAGAGCGCCATACTAAAGCTGTAGAGAAAATTTTCAAAAAATTCTTAGATAACGGCGACATTTACAAGGGTGAATATGAGGGTTGGTATTGTACACCGTGTGAATCTTTCTTTACAGATACACAACTAGACAACGGTAATTGTCCTGATTGTGGTCGCCCTGTTCATCGTGTAAAAGAAGAATCTTACTTCTTTAATATGAAGAAATACGCAGATCGTCTTTTAAAATATTATGAAGAAAATCCTGGATTCATTGAACCGGAATCTCGCAAAAATGAAATGATAAATAATTTCATTAAACCAGGATTAGAAGATCTTTCTGTATCTCGTACTTCTTTTGACTGGGGTATTCGTGTTCCTGGAGATCCAAAGCATGTTATTTATGTTTGGGTTGATGCTTTAACGAACTATCTAACAACATTAGGTTATGACACAGATCATGACGAAGACTACAAAAAATACTGGCCAGCAGATGTTCATGTAGTCGGTAAGGACATTGTGAGATTCCATACAATCTATTGGCCAATTTTCTTGATGGCTTTAGATTTACCACTTCCTAAAAAAGTATTCGCTCATGGCTTCATTATGATGAAAGATGGCAAAATGTCAAAATCAAAAGGAAATGTTGTATATCCTGAAATGTTAATTGAACGCTATGGCCTAGATGCAACACGATACTTCTTATTACGTGAATTACCATTTGGTCAAGATGGTGTATTCTCACCAGAATCATTTGTCGAACGTACTAATTTCGACCTTGCTAATGACCTTGGTAATTTGTTAAACCGTACTGTATCGATGATGAATAAATATTTTGATGGGATAATTCCAACTGAAGGATTAGAACCTACGGAATTTGATCATGCTCTTAGTGCACAAGCAAAAGAAACGCAAGCTAAATACGAAGCAGATATGGAGAAAATGCAATTTAGTGTTGTATTAGCAGACGTATGGGCATTAGTTTCTCGTACAAATAAATATATAGATGAGACACAACCATGGGTACTTGCAAAAGATGAAGCACTCACTAGTCAACTTGCAACTGTTATGTATAACTTAGCTGAAAGCCTACGTCGTGTTGCAGTCATGTTGCAACCGTTTATGACAAACGCACCAAAGGAAATTGTGCGTCAACTTGGGTTATCAAAAGATATACTTACATGGGATTCTTTAAATGAAGAAAATGTTATACCTGCAGGTACAAAGGTAATCGACAAAGGTGTTCCTATTTTCCCTCGTTTAGATACTGAGGAAGAAGTAACTTATATTCGAGATCAAATGCGAGGATCAGTAAAAACTGTCGAAGAACCAAAAAAAGAAGAAAAGAAAGAAGCTTCTCAAGACGAAGTTCCTGAAATTACTATAGATGATTTCATGAAAGTTGATTTACGAGTGGCAACAGTTACAGCTTGTGACAAAATGCCAAAAGCTGATAAATTATTAAAACTACAATTAGATTTGGGCTATGAACAACGTCAAGTTGTGTCAGGTATTGCCGAATATTATAAACCAGAAGAATTAGTAGGACGTAAAGTAATTGTTGTAGCAAACTTAAAACCAGTAAAACTTCGCGGTGAATTATCACAAGGAATGATATTAGCTGGTAGTAAAGATGGTATTTTAACTTTAGCAACAGTTGACGAAAAATTAGAGAATGGTGCCAAAGTTAAATAATTTATCCAATCTATCCATTAAAAAAACCTGCTGGTGATAAACAGCAGGTTTTTGTATCTATTGGTTCAAAAATATTACAATTTTTGATAGGTAATTAATATATTCGATTTTTATGTATAGGTGAAAAGAATTAGTGTTACCTGATGCTCGTTTGGTCCTTAGGTATTAAGTATAATTCAAAATGAAATATTTGTAATTAAAATGTAATTTAGCTGTGAACTGTGAAATGGTTTATTTAGCTAAAATGAAAATTATGTGAGGAGAATGAATATGTTTATAGATACGCATGTGCATTTGAATGCTGAACAATATGAAGATGATTTACAAGAAGTAATCAATCGCGCATTAGCTGCGAATGTAAAAGAAATGGTCGTTGTTGGATTCGATCAACCAACCATTATTCGCGCAATGGAGTTAATCGATAAATACGATTTTCTATATGCAGCAATTGGTTGGCACCCAGTCGATGCCATTGATTGTACAGAAGAAGATTTGCTATGGATCGAAAAGTTAGCAGCACATCCAAAAGTTGTTGCGATTGGTGAAACTGGGCTCGATTATTACTGGGATAAATCACCAAAAGATGTTCAACAAGAATTATTGCGTAAACAAATTCATCTAGCAAAAAGAGTAAATTTACCAATTGTGATTCATAATCGTGAAGCAACTGAAGATTGTGTGCGCATTTTACAAGAAGAACACGCTGAAGAGGTTGGCGGCGTGATGCATTGTTTTAGCGGGAGTGTTGAAACCGCAGAAGTATGTATCAAAATGAATTTTATGATTAGTCTAGGTGGCCCTGTTACATTCAAAAATGCAAAAAAACCAAAAGAAGTAGCAACGGCAATTCCTTTACAATATTTGATGATTGAAACAGATGCTCCGTATCTTGCACCGCATCCATATCGCGGTAAGAGAAACGAGCCTTCGTTAGTTCCATTAGTCGCTGAGGAAATCGCGCGATTAAAAGGTTTACCTGTTGAAGAAGTAGCTCAAAAAACAACTGAAAATGCGCATAACTTTTTCAAAATTCAAGCTTAAAAAAAGAGCGAAATAAACAAACGTCTCCCACATTCAAAGCAGGATCTCTAACTCTTTTGTAAAATATTAGAAAAAAACTAATCTGTTGACAGTCAAAAAAAGAGCCTATATAATCCAACGAGTGATAAGGAGGCGTTTTTCATGCCAAATAATTCCATGGAAAAACTGTTCTTAAAGTCATTGAGGAATCAGCACAGAGTATGGAGTATTGGAGCATTCATACTAACGTTTGCTGTTGTAGTAGCTACTTTGTTTGGTGCTACTTTTAAAACTGCCAATGCTGAGACAAACGGTACACAACAAGAAAAACTTTTAACAAAAAATACAGTTAGTAAATTACATACTAACAATTTTGCAATATCAACCTCATTGAATACGAATAATTCGTATGAACAAGAACAGGGAAATAAGACATACAAGGAACTAGCAAGAGCAACTTCGACTACGGTCGCTGACTTTTTAAAGCAACCCGCAGTTGAGTCAGGAGAAAATAGCGAACTTCTAGACACTGAGAATACGCAAAATGCAAATGACACTACCGCATCTGACGTTCGAGTAGAAAAAGCCATCGATGTAGTGGAAGACTCTCATGATTCTGCAAATGAAAATTCTAACAAAGAGATTACACTAGTAAGTAACCCTAAAAAGTATCATACAACAGGTACCTTAAATATGCGTAAAGGTCCTGGGACAAAGTATAAAGTTATTAAAGTAATACCAAAGGGCAAGAATGTTACGTATAAAGGACGTAAAGGCTCATGGTACAAAGTATCGTATGGTGGTAAAGTAGGCTATGTGTCAAAAAGTTATTTGAAATCAGGTATTAAAAAGGTATCCAATTCTCTTAATGGTAAGTCTATGTATGTAACATCTACTGCGTATACGGCATATTGTAATGGTTGCTCAGGTAAGACAACAACTGGTATCGATCTACGCAAGAATCCATATAAAAAAGTAATTGCAGTAGATCCAAAAGTAATACCTTTACGAAAAATGGTTTATGTAAACGGTTATGGACTAGCTGTTGCTGGTGATACTGGGGGTTCAATTAAAGGTCATAAAATTGATGTCTTTATGCCATCAAAAAAACAAGCCTATAATTGGGGAAGACGTACAGTAAAAGTTACAATTCAAAAATAAAAAAATGAAAGCTTTCTTTTCCATACTGGAGGGGAAAGCTTTTTAATTTTATGCTCTGTTGTATGATATTGTTAATTTCTTTAACGAATCTACTTGAGCGAAAGGCGGCGACGACTCCTCGAAAAGGCATTCGTATTTCCTTCGTGCGATGTTAATTCAGTGACATAGTCCTTACGTGAAAGCGAGCCACAAGAGACCCTGCAAGTGAGCGTTGGGAGGGCACTGAAAAAGTAAAAATAGATGTAAATTTATGATAAAAATCTGGTATAACTATATTCATTCAATAGCAGATATATATTATAAAAATTTGTATTACTACACTTTTTCAGTGGCCTCGAGCGTAAGCGATGAAGAGGCTTGTCGGTTTGTCCGCCTGTAGCGATATGGAAGGAATATTAACAATATTGTTAAACAAATCCTAATTATAAAAACGGAGGCGACCTGTTTAACCCCTATAAGTGCTGAAGCTACTCGTTCAGATTCGGAAGACATTACAATGTCTAATTTGTTCTCCGTTACTGTACAATAAGTGTAGAATCGAAGTAAAATGTTCAAAGGAACTTTTTAGAAAAGAGGATTTGATATCCGTGGATATAAAAGAAATTATTGTCGTTGAAGGAAAAGATGATACGACAGCGATTAAGCGCGCTGTAAATGCAGATACGATTGAGACGAATGGTTCAGCGATCTCAGATGAAACATTACGTAGCATTCAACATGCTCAAGATGTAAGAGGTGTTATTGTATTTACAGATCCTGATTATCCAGGTCGCCGTATTCGAGCTATTATCGAAGCGCGTATAGCAGGAGTGAAGCATGCATTTTTACCAAAGGAAAAAACAATTGCCAAAAATGGCAAAGGTTTAGGAATCGAACATGCTAAGGATGAAGATATTCGTTATGCATTATCAAAAGTTTATACTCCACAAGAAGCAGGACAAGAAATAACATGTACAATTACTTTAGATGATTTAATCGCAGCAAAATTATTATCTCATCCTGATGCAAAAAGACGTCGTGAACGATTAGGTGAGCTTTTGAATATTGGTTCAACAAATGGTAAACAACTCGTAAAAAGATTAAAGATGTTTCAAATTACAGAAGAGCAATTTGGAAAAGCAATTGCACAGATGAATCAGGAGGAACAACATGCATAAAGATATTGCAACACCTTTACGCACGCAAGAAATTTTAAAAAAATATGGTTTTTCATTTAAAAAAAGCCTAGGACAAAACTTTTTAATTGACCCTAACATTTTACGTAATATCGTAAGTTATGCAGACTTAACAAAAGAAAGTGCTGCTATCGAAGTTGGTCCTGGCATTGGCGCATTGACGGAACATTTAGCGCGTGAAGCTGGAAAAGTTGTTTCTTTTGAAATTGATCAACGATTATTGCCAGTATTAGAAGATACACTAAGTCCATATGACAACGTGAAAATTGTACATTCAGATGTTCTAAAGGCAGATGTAGTGAATATTATTAAAGAGGAATTGGCTGATTATAAGGACATAATGGTCGTAGCAAACCTGCCCTATTATGTGACAACGCCAATCCTTTTAAAGCTATTAATGGAAAACTTGCCGATTCGCGGAATGGTTGTCATGATGCAAAAAGAAGTAGCAGATCGTATTTCAGCTGTACCTAGCACAAAGGCATATGGTTCCTTGTCTATCGCAGTGCAGTATTATATGAAGGCAGAAGTAGTTATGACTGTACCGAAAACAGTATTTATGCCACAGCCAAATGTTGACTCAGCTGTATTGCGCTTAACACGTCATGCAGAGCCACCTGTGAAAGTAATAGACGAATCATTTTTATTTGAAGTTACTCGTAGTTCATTTGCACAACGACGTAAAACAATATTAAATAATTTACAATCACAATTGCCAAATGGTAAAGAAAAGAAAGAACAAATACTATCAGCTTTAGAAGAAGTAGGTATTGACCCAACAAGAAGAGGTGAAACTTTATCCATTTTAGAGTTTGGACAATTGGCAGATGCCCTACATCCATATTTCAAAAGATAATCCATATATTGGTACAATGATCGAAAAATATAGGTTTTATATAAAAAAGTGATTGACATCGCTTTCTTGGATTGTTAAAATATAATTTTTGTGTTGACAAAAAAGGCTTTATTATGTATACTGGTTTATAGTGAGGTGTAAGCGAAAATGCCAAAAACTTTAGCCGACATTAAAAAGTCGTTAGATTGTCATTTGGGTAGACGTTTGCAATTGAAAGCAAACGGTGGTCGCAAGAAAACGATTGAGCGCGCTGGAATATTACGTGAAACATATCGCGCAGTATTTGTAGTTGATCTTGATCAAGACGAAAACGCTTTTGAGCGTGTGTCTTACAGCTACACAGATATTTTAACAGAAGCAGTAGAGATTACGTTTGATGACGAGGCAACTAAAGTTGCTGCAGCCAAATAAGTAAGTGTTATTATAATCGAATATTTTGTTCGGACACTTGTAGAGCATTCTTTATCTTTTAAAAGAATGCTTTATGAGTGTTTTTTATTTTTAAGGATATACTAGCATAGTCAGTCGTTAAAGGAGGAATTTCGTTTGGCGAGAAAGTCAATTATGTCTGATCGTTTGAAAGTTGAAATCGCAAAAGAATTAGGCTTTTACGATACCGTAGAACGTGAGGGCTGGGGCGGAATCAAAGCACGAGATGCCGGGAACATGGTGAAGAAAGCAATTGAAATGGCAGAACGCCAACAAGCGATGGAAGAAGGCCAAAAATAGAGTAATCTAAACTAAGTAAATAACAAAAAGCGTACTGACAAAAAGTAGCTCCCTCTAAACTTATAGGGGAGAGCTATTTTTTTGTTTATGAATAATAATAGATGGGAAAGCTTTTAGAGATCAAGTACGAAATGTTTCAACTTTCTTTTCCTGTGGTAGAATAGAACTCAGTGAATAAAGAACGGAGATAGACATCTTCTTTTTTATATTTTTAGGGAGGAGGCGGAGGTATGCTTTATGTAAAAGCACCTGCCAAAATTAATTTAACTCTTGATGTACTATATAAACGTCCGGATGGTTATCATGAAGTTGAAATGGTCATGACGACGGTTGATTTAGCCGATCGTGTGGGTTTGAAAAATCGTAATAATGGACAAATACTAATTCATTCCAGCAGTAATTTTGTTCCTGATGATCAACGAAATCTAGCATATCAAGCAGCAAAGTTATTGCAAGATACATATAACATTAAAGACGGTGTATCTATTACTATTGATAAGCAAATTCCTGTAGCGGCTGGTTTAGCTGGTGGTAGTAGCGACGCAGCAGCAACATTAAAAGGTCTTAATATATTGTGGAATCTCAATCTATCAATCGATGAATTAGCAGAGCTAGGCGCTAAAATAGGTTCGGATGTTTCTTTTTGTGTCTATGGAGGAACAGCAATTGCTAGAGGACGCGGTGAAAAAATCGAACATATTGCCACTCCACCTAGCTGTTGGGTAGTTCTAGCAAAGCCAACAATTGGTGTCTCAACAGCCGCGGTTTATGGCGGCTTGAATATGGATGAAGTTGAACATCCAAATACAATGCAGATGAGACAAGCTATTGAAAGCAAAGATTATGAACTCGTATGCGATACGGTTAGTAACGTATTAGAGAGTGTTACACTAAAGCTACATCCAGAAGTAGCGGTAATTAAAGAACAAATGAGCCGATTTGGGGCGGATGCTGTATTGATGAGCGGAAGCGGACCGACGGTTTTTGGACTTGTGCAAAACAAAGCACGTGTTAGTCGTATTGTAAATGGTCTTAGAGGTTTTTGTGATGAAGTATATGCAGTACGTATGCTAGGCGAAAGAGATATTCTTGCTTAAATGCGTATAATTGTGGTATTTTTTGTATAAAACATTCGTGTTCAGGAGAGGATTTTATGAAATGGAAGCGTAGTGAGCGTCTCGTTGATATGACGCATTATTTAATGGAGCATCCACAGCAGTTAATCCCCCTTACATTTTTCGCAGAATTGTATCAATCTGCAAAATCTTCAATTAGTGAAGATTTGTCGATTGTTAAAGATACATTTGAGGAAAGAGGGATTGGCCTTCTAATGACGGTCCCAGGAGCTGCAGGGGGGGTTAAATATATTCCCAAAGTACCTGATGCAGCAGTAAAAGACGTAATACAAGAGTTGATAAAAGAATTAAGTCATTCCGATCGTTTATTACCAGGTGGATATTTATTTATGACTGATTTATTGGGGAATCCAGAATTGATAAATCGTGTAGGTAAAGTATTTGCCTCTGCTTTTTGCAATCAAGAAATAGATGTCATCATGACAGTAGCAACAAAAGGGATCTCAATTGCCCATGCGATTGCTAGACATTTAAATGTGCCAGTTGTTGTTGTGCGTCGTGACAACAAAGTAACAGAAGGTTCTACAGTGAGTATTAATTATGTATCTGGCTCATCACGCCGTATACAAACAATGGTTTTATCAAAGCGTAGTATGAAAAGTGGCCAACGTGTACTGATCACCGATGACTTTATGAAGGTCGGGGGTACAATGAATGGAATGAAAAATTTATTGGAAGAGTTCGATTGTACTTTAGCAGGTGTTGCTGTGCTAGTAGAGGCTGAACATCCCGATGAGCGTTTAGTGGATAATTATTATTCATTAATTAAATTAAAAGAAGTAAATGAAAAAGATCGTACCATTGCTTTATGTGAAGGAAACTATTTTGAGAAGGGTGGAAATAAGTAATGAATGAAGTAGCAACAAAAAATGCACCAGCAGCAATTGGACCATACGTTCAAGGCATGATTGTTAACAATCTTTTTTATAGTTCAGGACAAATCCCTTTAACACCATCAGGTGAGTTTGTAGATGGAGATATCACAGAACAAACAAACCAAGTTTTTGAAAATCTTAAAGCTGTTCTAGCAGAAGCTGGATCTTCTTTAGATAAAGTTGTAAAAACAACTGTTTTTATTGCAGATATGGAAGATTTCGCAGCAATGAACGATGAATATGCTAAACACTTTGGTACGCATAAACCAGCGCGCACAACAGTAGAAGTTGCTAGATTACCAAAAGACGCAAAAGTAGAAATTGAAGTAATTGCACTAATTTAATTTTTTTGCTAGAGCTCTTAAAAATCTATTTGAGTAGAAATCTATTAACAAATAAGACAAGTCACTATAAGTGGCTTGTTTTTTATTTAGGCGCTGGTAAATATAAATGCTGATAGTTATTGTGCATGCACTTTGGATAAAAAATGAATTGTAGCTATTAATAAAGTTTAGTTTAAAACTAGAACGTACTTTTTAAGCCTTCATCGCTACTTTAAGGCACGAATCGGGAGTGTCTACCTATTTGATGAACAAGAAGATGAGATGACTTATATCGAGTTGCTAGATAGAAATAAAGCAGAGACTGCTCGTCCAAAGTGTCTGTTTTGTAAAATTTTCTCTACAAAAATGAAAATTATTTTTTAAATTTTTAAAAAATTGTTTAAAATTAAGAAGGAAATAGTTATACTTTTCTTGAATATATGTAAATAGATTCTAATTAAGCATCAAGATGAGAGGTGGTGAAAAAATGGAAGTAACAGATGTGAGACTTCGCCGTGTAGAGACTGATGGCCGTATGCGTGCCATTGCTTCCATCACACTGGACAACGAATTCGTCGTGCACGATATCCGTGTCATTGATGGAAATACTGGCTTGTTTGTAGCAATGCCAAGTAAACGAACGCCAGATGGTGAGTTCCGTGATATTGCACACCCAATTAATTCGGGCACACGATCAAAGATTCAAGAATCTGTATTAGCAGCATATGCTGATTCTAGTGAGGAAGAAACACAAGTACTTGAGGAAAAAGCATAATAAGACTTGAAACAGGAGCCATTCAATAATTGAAGCAGGCTCTTTTTTCTATGTCTAAAAATCTAAAAATTATAAATCATATAGAAAGCAATCAATTTATATTAAATTTCACTAAGGAAGATAGAGTGAACTCTTTTGCCAGGGGATTTTTTAAAAATTCATAGCATAAATCAAAATAAATGGAATGTATAGAAAAATAGAGTTAATGGAGAAGATTAAAGAGTAAAATAATATTGATTATTATTACTTAAAAGGAGAAAATTTCAATTTTATTGGTAGAAAAGAAAAGAAATTATATAATAAATGTTTTATCGTTGTTTTGTCAAGCTACAAACTCTTGAAAATTAATTAAATTTGCTTTATAGTCTAAAGAGAAAATCTGCTTAAATGGAGGACTTGCGAAATGACGAATATTTATGCCGTAATTTTGGCTGCCGGCCAAGGCACGCGTATGAAGTCCAAATTATATAAAGTTCTTCATCCAGTTTGTGGCAAGCCAATGGTTGAACATGTAGTAGACCATATTCAAGAATTGAATACAGAACGTATTGTGACTGTTGTTGGTCACGGTGCTGAAAGGGTTCAAGAGCAATTGAAAGATAAAAGTGAATATGTGTTGCAAGCTGAACAATTAGGGACAGCTCATGCAGTTCAACAAGCGGAGCCACTTCTTGGTGATTTAGAAGGCACTACAATTGTGATTTGTGGCGATACACCATTGATTCGTCCCGAAACAATGAAAGCGCTATATGAATATCACGAGGCAAATCAGGCAAAAGCAACGATTTTAACGGCAATAGCCGAAGACCCTAAAGGTTACGGTCGTATTTTACGTAGGGATGATGGTCAGGTAGCCCAAATCGTCGAACAAAAAGACGCAACACCTGAACAACAAAAAGTAACCGAAATCAACACAGGCACATACTGCTTTAATAACAAGGCATTATTTGCTGCGTTGAAACTAGTCAACAATGATAATGCACAAGGTGAATATTATTTACCAGATGTGATTGAAATTTTGCAAAAACAAGGTGAAGTTGTAGCAGCATATGTTACAGAAAACTTTTCCGAAACACTTGGTGTAAACGATCGAATTGCTTTATCTCAAGCAGAAAGCATCATGCGTAACCGTATTAACGAAAATCATATGCGTAATGGCGTTACAATTATTAACCCTGAAAACACATATATTAGCGTTGAAACAACGATTGGTCGTGATACAGTTATTCAACCAGGTGTGATGATTGAAGGCGCTTCTGTCATCGGTGAAGATTGTTTAATAGGACCTAATAGTCAAATTCAGAATAGCCAAATTGGTAATCGTACTTCAGTGCATTCCTCTGTAGTCGAAGATAGCCAAATTGGAGATGACGTTGCTATTGGCCCGTTTGCGCATATACGTCCAGCATCTAATGTGGGTAATCGTGCGAAAGTTGGTAATTTTGTAGAATTGAAAAAAACGACACTTGGCGAAGGTAGTAAAGCCTCACACCTAACTTATTTAGGAGATGCGACAGTAGGTACTGACGTCAATATTGGTTGTGGCACAATTACTGTAAACTATGATGGTAAAAATAAATACCAAACAGTAATTGAAGATCATGCTTTTGTTGGATGTAATGCTAATTTAATAGCTCCTGTCACAATAGGCAAAAAATCATTTGTCGCTGCTGGCTCAACTGTTACAGATGATGTTCCAGACAATGCACTCGCTATCGGACGTTCTCGACAAGAAAACAAAGAAAACTATGTTAACAAATTAAATTTAAAATAATTAAAAATTAACAGGAGGCCATCATGCCGTATCAATATGCTAACTCAAATTTAAAAATCTTTTCACTAAATTCAAACGAACCACTTGCAGCAGCAATCGCTAAAGAAGTAGGTGTAGAATTAGGGAAAAGTTCTGTAAAACACTTCAGTGATGGAGAAATTCAAATCAGTATTGAGGAAAGTATTCGTGGTTGTGACGTATTTATTGTTCAGTCAACATCAGCTCCAGTAAATGAAAATTTAATGGAACTACTTATTATGGTTGATGCTGTAAAACGTGCCTCTGCACGTACAGTAAACGTAGTAATGCCTTATTATGGCTATGCTCGTCAAGACCGTAAAGCACGCTCACGTGAACCAATTACGGCAAAATTAGTGGCAAACCTATTAGAAACTGCTGGTGCAACTCGCGTAGTTGTTCTTGACTTACATGCACCGCAAATCCAAGGTTTCTTCGATATTCTAATTGATCACCTAATGGGTGTGCCATTGTTATCTGATCACTTCAAACAAAAAGGCTTCAATCCAGAAGATGTTGTAGTTGTATCTCCTGACCATGGTGGCGTAACACGTGCTCGTAAAATGGCTGAACGTTTAAAAACACCAATTGCTATTATCGATAAACGTCGTCCAAAACCAAACGTGGCAGAAGTTATGAATATCGTAGGTAATGTTGATGGAAAAGTTTGTATCTTAATTGATGATATCATTGATACGGCAGGTACAATCACAATTGGTGCTGAAGCTCTTGTAAAAAGCGGAGCAAAAGAAGTCTACGCTTGCTGCACACATCCTGTATTATCAGGCCCAGCAATTGAACGTATTGAAAACTCTGTGATAAAAGAATTAGTTGTTACAAACTCAATTCAATTACCGGAAGAAAAGAAATCACCAAAAATAAAAGAATTATCAGTTGCTACATTACTTGCTGATGCAATCGTTCGTATTTACGAAAACAAATCTGTAAGTAAATTATTTGATTAATTTTTAATAATAGTTTAGCTCCACATCTATTTAGGATGTGGAGCTTTTTATATAAAAGTAGAAGCGGCTCTTGTAATTAGATAAATCTAAAGTTATTAAAATGTTTCATTCTTAAGATAAATGGACACATTGTGTAATGTGGTTATTTTATTTTTGGAAGGAGACATAAAATTTATGATTACTGTAGTTCATGCAAATAAACGTGAGGTCGGAAAACGGTCTGTAATGTCAGCCTTAAGAAAGAATGGTTTTGTACCGGCCGTAGTATACGGCTATCAGATTGAGTCAACACCAATCGCAATTAATGCAAGAGAGTTTGAAAAGACGTTACGTAAGGATGGAAAAAACGCTATTGTCACTCTAGATATTGAAGGTAAGGAAATCAAAGCAGTGATAAAAGATATACAAAGAGACTCTTTAAAAGACAAGCTCGTGCATTTAGACTTTTTAGAGGTTAATATGTCAGCGTTAATTACAGTTGAAGTTCCTGTCATTGTAAAGGGGCGAGCAATAGGTGTAATAGATGGGGGTATTTTACAGCAGCCAAATCGCATGCTAAAGTTAAGTACAAAGCCCTCTGATATTCCAGAAAATATTAAAGTAGATGTTTCTAATTTAGCAATTGGTGACACATTAACAATTGGTGATATCCGAGATCAGGTTAATTATAAAATTGCATCAAGTGATAGTATTACATTAGTGACAATCTCTGTTCCAGTGATAGAAATAGAGCTAGAATCGTCAAGCGTAACAGATGCAGATAAAGCAGTATAATCAATTGATGCTAGACTATAAAAGAAATTTGAAAAATCGTATAGGGGCTTACGTTTCTTTATAGAGACGTAAGTTTTTTAATTCTATCTAGCTAGGGGCGCTATTTTTTCTAATTTTCAAAGCATATGTTAAAATAACAGTGATTAGTTAGAAAAGGAAGATGCCAAATATGAAACTAATTATTGGTCTAGGAAACCCAGGAAGAGAATATGAACATACACACCACAATGTGGGATTTGATACAATTGATTGCTTAGCTGAAAAATGGGGCATTACTTTAAATCAACAAAAATTTAATGCCATGTATGGAATGACTCACCGCCCAGAAGGTAAAGTACTGTTGATGAAGCCTCTTACATATATGAATCTATCCGGTGAATCAGTTCGCCCAATGATGGATTACTATGATATCGATGTAGAGGATATCGTTGTTATTTATGATGATTTGGATTTAGAAAAAGGTAAATTACGTCTTCGCCAAAAAGGTAGTGCAGGTGGTCATAATGGCATTAAATCATTGATTCAACATATTGGGACACAAAACTTTAACCGTATTCGTGTAGGCATTAGTCGTCCGCCAGCGGGTATGAAAGTACCCGATTATGTGCTTTCTAGATTTTCAAAAGAAGAACAGCCTTTAATGCAAGAATCATTTGCTCGTGCTTCAGATGCTTGTGAATATTGGTTAGAGAAACCATTTGCAGAAGTAATGAATCGTTTCAACTAATTTCTGAAGCATAAAAGAGGTCAAAGCTGTCTATACTTTTTATAAAGGGAGGCATGCTTATGGCTATTCGTTACAGATGTCGTCATTGCAACACGGAAATAGGCGTATTGCCATTTGATTCTGAAGATAGTATTCGTAAACTTCATCAACTAAATGAACAAGATGCTAAAGAATTTATCCGTCATGAGCAAAATGGTGATACAACGGTAGATAGTATTTGCGAACATTGCGAAGACTCGCTGAAGAAATTCCCAAATTATTATGCGTTAAAAAATTGGTTACAGTAAAACGCTTTGGCGCATTATGCGTCCAAGGCCTTTTTCTGTACATTGAATGATCTATAGCATTTATTTGCTAACGAAGGGAGGCCATTATGGAAATATTACGTCAATTATTATCTCAAGATACGCACGTGAAAAGATTGTTAGATGATATAAAAAGTGGTCAAGAAGAACAATTAATTACTGGTCTTTCAGGTAGTGCTAGACCAGCCTTTTTAGACGCTGTTTATGCTTATATAAATAAACCTATTTACATAATTTCACCCAATTTATTGCAAGCACAGAAGATGTTTGATGATTTAGTGAAACTTGTTGGTGAAGATTATGTTCACTATTATCCAGCAGATGAGTTTATAGCTGCGGATATGTCAATTGCAAGTCCAGAGCTAAGAGCGCAACGTATAGAGACATTAGACCATATGTTACACCAGCAAAAAGGGATATACATTATCCCTATTGCTGGTATGCGCAAAATGATGGCACCAAAAGAGGAATGGCTAACATTACATCTCAATGTTGCTATCGGTGAAGAAATCAATGTAGAAGAATGGCTTCAAAAATTGGTGATAATGGGTTATACCAGAAGTCAAATGGTCACAACACCTGGTGAGTTTGCTTTACGCGGTGGTATTTTGGATATTTATCCTCCGTATGTTGAGAATCCTATACGTATTGAATTATTTGATACAGAAGTAGATTCTATTCGTACATTTTCAGCTGATAATCAGCGCTCGATTGGAAAATTAGATAAGCTTCATATTTTACCGGCATCTGAATTTGTGTTAACGAAAGATCAACGTCTAAAGTTAGCACAAAAACTAGAAGGCGCTTTAGCTGATAGTTTAAAAAAGGTGAAAAAGAAGGAAGTTCAGGAACAACTATATCAACATGTTCAAGCCGATATAGAGTTACTAAAACAAGGTGAATTACCAGAGTTTACGAATCGCTACGGTTCATTACTATACGATCGTCCAGCATTCTTGGGAGATTACTTTGCTCAAGATGGGCTTGTTGTTTATGACGAGCTTGGGCGAATTCAAGAAGTGATGGAAGCTTGGGAAAAGGAAGAGAAAGAATGGTTTTTATCTTTACTTGAAGAAGGGAAAATGGTACATGCAGCAAATCCTTCTTTTTCATTAAAAGAGATTATAGCGATGATTCATCTTCCATCTATCTATTTTGCGTTATTTGCAAGAGCATTTGCAGGTATTCGTTTTAAGAAGACGACAAGTTTTTCTTGTAAACCTATGCAACATTTCCATGGACAAATGCCATTGCTCAAAAATGAAGTAGAACGTTGGCAATTAGGGAAATTCACCGTTCTTTTTGTAACAGAAGATGAAGAGCGACTAACAACGATTCAAACTACTTTAGAAGATTACGATATTCATATACAAATTGGCGAACCAAAGGCAGAAGGTATTTTCGCAATTACTGGTAAATTAACTGCAGGTTTTGAGTTACCTTTACAACGTTTAGCGATTGTTACTGAGGAAGAACTTTTCAAGCAAAAACCAAAGAAAAAAAGCCGCCCTCAAAAAATGACAAATGCAGAACGGATTAAAAGTTACACAGAAATAAAACCTGGCGATTATGTTGTGCATGTTCACCATGGTATAGGGAAGTATATAGGTATTGAAACACTTGACGTCAATGGTAAACATAAAGATTATTTGCACATCCGGTATCGTGCAGATGATAAACTATATGTTCCTGTTGATCAAATTGATTTAATCCAAAAGTATGTCGGCTCAGAAGATAAAGAACCAAAGCTTCATAAACTTGGTGGAACAGAGTGGAAAAAAGCCAAAAGTAAGGTATCATCAGCAGTTCAAGATATTGCAGATGATCTTATAAAATTATATGCAAAGCGTGAAGCAGAAAAAGGATTTGCCTTTTCTCCTGATGGGGATGAGCAACGTGCTTTTGAGGAAGCCTTCGCCTATGAAGAAACAGAAGATCAATTACGTACAATTCAAGAAGTAAAGATTGATATGGAAAAAGAGCGCCCAATGGATCGTCTTGTTTGTGGTGATGTAGGTTATGGAAAAACAGAAGTAGCCATTCGAGGTGCATTTAAAGCAATTATGGATGGTAAACAAGTAGCTTTTTTAGTACCAACAACCATCTTGGCTCAGCAACACTTCGAAACGCTCCAAGAGAGATTTCAAGATCAAGCGGTTACAATTGGCTTATTAAGCCGTTTCCGCACTCGTAAACAACAAAATGAGACGCTGAAGGGGTTAAAGGATGGTACAGTCGATATTGTTGTCGGCACACATCGCCTATTATCAAAAGACGTTGTATATAAAAATCTTGGACTACTCGTGGTCGATGAAGAACAACGTTTCGGTGTAACACATAAGGAAAAGATTAAACAGTTAAAGACGAATGTCGATGTATTGACATTAACAGCCACTCCTATTCCACGTACATTGCATATGTCGATGGTCGGTGTGCGAGACTTATCTGTAATTGAGACACCACCTGCAGATCGTTTCCCGGTGCAAACGTATGTCATGGAACATAATGGAGCATTAGTACGTGAAGCGATTGAACGCGAAATGTCACGAGGTGGGCAAATCTTCTATTTACACAATCGTGTTGAGGATATGGCTCGTAAAGTTGATGAAATTCAAATGCTTGTGCCGGATGCACGAATTGGTTTTGCCCATGGTCGAATGTCAGAGTCTGAATTAGAATCTGTTATTCTACGATTTTTGGACGGAGAATATGACGTTTTAGTCACGACTACTATTATTGAAACAGGTATTGATATTCCAAATGTGAATACGTTGATTGTTAATAATGCAGATCGTATGGGACTATCACAGCTTTATCAGTTGCGTGGACGTGTTGGACGGTCAAATCGTGTTGCATATGCTTATTTCATGTACCAACGAGATAAGGTGCTAACTGAGGTTGCAGAACAAAGATTACAAGCCGTAAAAGAATTCACAGAGCTTGGATCTGGTTTTAAAATTGCGATGCGGGATTTATCCATTCGTGGAGCAGGAAATTTACTAGGCTCTCAACAACATGGCTTTATTGATTCTGTAGGTTTCGATTTATATTCTCAAATGCTAGAAGAGGCAATTGCTGAACGCCAAACAGGTGTGAAAAAAGAAGAAGAAAAAGATATCGAAATTTTACTTCCGTATGATGCCTATATCCCAGATGCTTATATAACAGATGGCTATCAAAAAATTCAAATGTATAAGCGCATTAAGGGAATGGATGAAGAGGAAGATTACGCTGAAATTATCGAGGAATTACATGATCGCTTTGGAGATTTACCAATTGAAACAGAACGTTTATTACGTATAGCACGTATTAAAGTTTGGGCTAAAAAAGTTGGAGTTGAGTCGATTAAGACCAAAAATAAAATCATTACGATTGATATTTCAGAAGATGGGACTGCGAACCTCGATGGCGGGAAAATTGTTTCAGAATCAATGCAATTTGGCCGTGCAGTGGGATTCCAATTAGAAGGGCAGAGACTTATATTAACAATTGATGAGAAAAAGGCAGAAAAGCAATTGCCATTTGATATTTTAGAGTCATTGCTGAAATTACTACCTAATGCAATACGGGAAAAAGTAGAGATAAAAGACTAATAATTGTCATGTATAATTTATATTTGGTTGAACCATACTAGCGACAAGTACTATTATGAAAATTTGTCGAAAGTGAGGCAACACGAATGAAAGCGACAGGCATTGTACGTCGAATCGATGATTTAGGACGTGTAGTAATCCCGAAAGAGATCCGAAGAACTTTACGCATTCGTGAAGGTGATCCGTTAGAAATATTTACTGATCGCGAAGGCGAAATTATATTAAAGAAATACTCTCCTATTAATGAATTAAGTGATTTTGCCCTTTCGTATGTAGACACATTATTTGAAACTTTAGGTACAAGTGCACTTATTAGTGATCGAGATGAAATTATTGCTGTAGCGGGTGTATCGAAAAAGGAGTATATGCACCGCCAGATATCTTCCTTCGCTGAAGATTGTATTTTACAGCGTACGATTATCGTTGAAAAACATGAAAACTCCATAGAAATCGTACCAGGCCAAATTGAACAAATCAAATCCTATTGTATTGCACCGATTGTTGTTGCAGGGGATGCAATAGGAGCTGTCTACATCTTATCGAAGATGCATTTTATTGGTGATACAGAGCAAAAAGTAGCGGAGACAGCAGCGCATTTTTTGGCAAAGCAAATGGAAGATTAATGACAAAAGACCATTCGACTGTTGATATGATCAATAGTGAATGGCCTTTTTGCTTTATAATCTGTATTTTTTAAGATGAATTGATCTGAATTGAGAAGAAACATTGAGGTAGTCTAACATCTCCTTTGTAGTGTTTGTAGAAGAAGTAGGAATTTGTGATGGCTTTTCAGAATCAGGAAGTAAGGGTTGTTCATTGATCCGTGTTTCAAAGATTAAAACCTTCGTGCCATCCTCTTTTAAAAGATATTTACGAACAAAGCCATTTTTCCTTTCCGTAATAATACGTGGTGATTTGTTTTTTAACCTTTTTTCTATTTGTAAATAACTCTCTTGAGTTAAAGGAGATTGTTTAAACTGTGCTGTATTTTGAAATGTATTTATTTTTGAGACGGAAACCTTCATGAAAACCCTCCTTTGACCTATTTGTTATAATAATTATCGTCAATATTCCAGAAAAATGAATTAAAGGAAACATATACTTGAGGTGAATTATGTGTTCTTTTTAATTTTTTCTGGGTACGAGCTTCTAAGGTCGATTTGCTGGCATAAAAGATGGGAGACGTTTCGACGATAGGGGTAATATGCTATACTGTTGTCAATTATTCGTGTTGTATTTGATGAATTTTACAGGAAAGAGGATTATCATGTCCGAAAAATGGGGGATGAAAGTTTATTTAAAGGGAGTTGCATTACTCACAGTAGCAGCTCTTTTTGTGAAGGTATTGAGCATGGTTTACCGTGTGCCATTTCAAAATCTAGTTGGAGACCATGGTTTTTATATTTACCAGCAAGTATATCCCTTTGTAGCTTTATTTGTTACGTGGACATCTAGTGGTATAGCTGTAGCCATCTCCAAAATGCTCGCTGATTTAGACGAAAGTAATAAGCGTGCCGAGCGAAGTGCTATGCTACGTATTATATTTCACTTTCTAACTTTGCTATCAATGGTGTGTTTTGTGATCTTGTATTTTGGTGCACCGCTTTTTGCACATTTGATGGGTGACCCCAAACTCGCAGGGCTTCTTAAAATCGGTGCGTTTGTTGTATTTTGTATGCCACTATTAGCTATTTATAAGGGGCTATTTCAATCTACAGGCATTATGCAACCGGTTGCTTATGCACAGGTAGTTGAACAAACTGTTAGAGTGGCTGTTATTTTAGGTGGTACATGGGCCATCATGTCAACAACAGAATCTTTATATGGTGCAGGGAAAATAGCAGTCTTAGGAACGGTTGTAGGAGAGATTGCAGGCATTCTTTTATTAGCATGGTATATGAAAAAGCATTCATCTTTTGGTGCAAAATATAACCGAGAAGTAAAAATAAGTCTAGCAAAATGGCCAATAATTAAAAAGTTAATGGTATTAAGTATCAGTGTAAGTATGAGTAGTTTAGTACTGCTAGTATTTCAATTAGTCGATTCATTTACTATATACAGTGCATTGCAGGAGTTGGGGTTATCGTCATTAAAGGCAATGGAAACGAAAGGAATATATGATCGGGGACAGCCGTTAGTACAGGTTGGACTTGTCGTTGCCTCTTCTCTTTCTCTTGCAATTGTCCCCCTTGTAGCACATGCATCAAAACGAGACGATGGCAGAAATGCCGATCGATTTATCCAGCTCACATATCGTACATCTCTATTATTTGGAATAGCTGCTACAGTAGGATTAATACTGGTTATGCCAAATATAAATACAGCCCTTTTTGAGAATGCAGATTTATCAAATGTATTATCTGTATTTGTATTTCAAATTGTTTGGCTATCATTAATTATGACATTAACGGCAATGTTACAAGGGTTAGATCGATTAAAAATACCGGCATTACTAATAGTAGTAGGGATCATTGCCAAAATGCTTTGTAATAAATTATTTATTCTAAAATTTGGTATTATTGGAGCCGCGTGGGCTGGGAATTTAGGACTTTTTATGACGACGATGGGGCTTATAAGTTACTTTAAAAGAGTGAAAAATATCCATCTATCAACAACCCGTTTTTATAGTGGCGCGGCGCTCGCTACGCTCGCGATGGTATTATTTGTTGTACTATTTACGATGTTCGTAGAACCAATGTTTTTCCCTTCCTTATCGGGGCGCGTGCGAGCGTTGATTCTATGCGTTTTGAAAGCGGGAATTGGTGCTTTTGTATTTTTGACAATGCTCGCAAAGTTAAATATTTTATCTGTTAGAGATTGGTATTTACTTCCCTTAGGGCGTCGTATGGCTAGTTATCAGCTTTGGATCAATCGAAAAAAATAAATAAAAATAGGTGAAGAATATGCATCAACTTACAGTCATTGGATTAGGCGCAGGAGATTTTGAACAACTTCCGATAGGCGTCTATCGAAAATTAAAGCAAGCAAAGAAGATATGTGTTCGTACAAAAGAACATGCAGTATTAAACGAATTGGCAAAAGAGGGCATTGAATTCGAAAGCTTTGATGCAATCTATGAAAAACATAATGATTTTCTCCCTGTTTACGAAGAAATCGTCACAACATTACTAAATTATATAGAAACAGAAGATATAATATATGCTGTTCCAGGGCACCCTTTAATGGCTGAAATGACAGTTCAACTGCTTATTCAAGCAGAAAAAGAAGGGAAGGTTCAGCTCAAAATTGAAGGTGGTCAAAGTTTCTTAGATGCTATTTTTGGTGCTCTTCGAATTGACCCAATCGATGGTTTTGAACTGGTCAACGGTACCACGTTCTCGATACATGAAGTGAATATGTATAATCATCTATTAATCGCACAAGTATATGATCAATTTAGTGCTTCTGAAGTGAAACTTACACTATTAGAAAAATACCACCCAGACTATCCAGTGACAATCGTGACAGCAGCGGGCTCAAAAGATGAATTCGTCCGTACTGTACCACTACATGAATTAGATCATGTTACAGAAATTAATAATTTAACAACGGTGTATGTTCCGCCTATTAAAGATAAAGAAGATGCTCTGCGTGAATGGTCGACATTCCGCGACATTATTTCTATTTTACGAAGCCCAGAAGGTTGTCCATGGGATCGTGAGCAAACTCACGAAAGCTTAAAACGTTATATGTTGGAAGAAGTCCATGAATTCTTACAAGCTATTGATGAACAAGATGATGAGCATATGATTGAAGAACTTGGTGATGTGTTGTTACAGGTCTTCTTACATGCTCAAATTGCAGAGGATTCAGGATACTGGAATTTAGAAGATATCCTAGAGGGGGTTGCAGGCAAAATGATTCGCCGTCACCCACACGTTTTTAGTGATGTAAAGGTAAATAGTGTAGAAGATGTTAATGCAAATTGGGAAAAAATAAAGAAAAAAGAACATCAAAATGATGACAATTACGAACCTCTATTAAAAGGTGAATATCGTGCGACATCTTCGCTACAAACATCTTATAACTATCAACGTAGAGCAGCAAAAGTAGGTTTTGAATGGCCAGATGTTGAAGGAGTTTGGGATAAAGTAGAAGAAGAGTGGCATGAGTTCCGTCAAGAAGTAAAAAACGGAACACCAGAGACAAGACTTGATGAATTTGGTGATGTATTATTTACACTAGTAAACTTAGCACGCGTATATAAAATTTCAGCAGAAGATGCAATGATTCATGCAAATGCTAAATTTGCTAAGAGATTCGGCTATGTCGAACAACAAGTTATGGCAGGTCACAAAGATTTTAAAGACTATTCATTTGAAGAACTAGATCAATTTTGGCAAGAATCTAAACAATAAGAAAAGAGGTTACTTATATGAGATTAGATAAATTTTTGAAAATTTCTCGATTGATAAAGCGCCGCACTCTAGCAAAAGAAGTAGCAGATCAAGGTCGTATTACGATCAACGGTAAAGTAGTAAAAGCAAGCAGTGCGGTTAAAGTAGGCGATGAGCTAGCAATTCGCTTTGGTCAAAAAATAGTAACTGTACGTGTTGAAGAATTAAAAGAAATAGTACGTAAAGAAGACGCTGCTAAAATGTTTACAATCTTAAAAGAAGAAAAGCTAGATAGAGTTGAGCCCCAATTTATTGATGATGAAGAATAATGTTATTTCTATCAAGCGATATTATGCAATAGAAAAAACATATGTGATAGATAAACTTGAAACATCTTACTTCTGATTATAAAATCACTATCAAAATTATTGATAGTGATTTTATTTTTTCTCTCATATTAAGGAATGTCCAAGCATATAGTTAATAGACAGGACAAGGAGGGGGAAAGAAAATGACATTTCAACAAGATAATGCGACTTATACAATTCCAACAGGAGATCATTTACTAACGGTACGAAATCGTAAAAGAATGGATGTTACATCTGTAAAATCAATTGAACGCTTTGATCAAGAGGAGTTTTTTGTACTCACCTCTCAAGGGCATTTACAGATTCGTGGAGAAGATTTAAGAATTGTACATTTAGATGTAGATAAAGGGTTGCTCACGTTAGAAGGTACAGTGAAAAACCTTCAATATGATGAAGAGGAAAGTGGACTATCCCGTGGTATCTTGCATAAATTATTTGGATGACAGTTTCTGAACAATTCCTTAGTATAACAGTACTAATTACTAGTGGTGTTATAGGAGCTGCTTGTATTGATTTGGTACGAACATTAAGTCATTATGCGCCACCGAAATCTTTACGGCGAAAAGGCTACATCATATTTGAGTTATCTACATGGATTCTATTAGGAATTAGCACATTTTCATTATTAATGATTGTAAGAGATGGAGAATGGCATTTTGTTGACTTTCTCTCTCAATTGTTAGGATTTTGTCTTTACCAATTGTTTTTACAAAGGTTCTTCCGTTTTATAGGAAGACTTGTAGACACTTTAGTAATACGGCCTATAGGGTTTATATTACATTTGTTTGTGAGTCTTATAAGACAAATCATTCGATTACTTTTTGCTATTTACAGAATTATTACGTATCCTATTTTCATTGTTACAAAAAAAGTCAAAAAGTTGACTCTTAAAAAATAGGAAAAAGTTAGGTATAATAGGTTCGATATGTAAATATTTATGATCGTACAAAATCTACTCAAGGGAGGGTACCCGCATGCCAATAACAACTAAACGACAATATGAAAAAACTACTCCAATGCCTACAGATTACACAAAAACTGAAACACACAGAAAACAGGTAAACCGAAATCGTAAGATAGGCTTATATCGTCGCCTAACATGTATGACACTAGTATTTGTTCTAATTGCAGGTTCCCTTGTATTCATGTTGATTAAACAAAAACATACATTAGCGGAAAAGGAACAGCAAAAAGTTGAGCTTCAACATGATTTAGCAAAACAAAAAGAAAACAAAGAAAACTTGAATATTCAAATTGCTAAATTAAAAGATGATGACTACATCGCTAAGCTTGCACGTAAGGATTTATTCTTATCTGAGGATGGGGAAATTATTTTTTCAATTCCAAAAACTTCCGAAAAAGATAAGAAAAAAACAGATTCAAAAGAGTAGTCTTATTGACACTCTTTTTTTGTTGGCTATAATAAAGGTAAGAATCACTCAAGTTTTACAAATTGATTATTAGACTTATAAGTCGCTTAAATTTTAAGGAGGAGCATTTTTTTTATGTCAATTGAAGTAGGCAGCAAGGTACAAGGTAAAGTAACAGGTATCACAAATTTTGGAGCATTCGTGGAGCTGCCAAATGGCTCAACAGGTCTTGTTCATATTAGCGAGGTTGCTGACAACTATGTTAAAGATATTAATGAACATTTGAAAGTAGGAGACATGGTTGAAGTAAAGGTTATGAATGTTGAAGCTGACGGTAAAATTGGTTTATCAATCCGTAAAGCAAAACCTCAAGCAGAACGACCAGAACGACCAGAACGTCCTCAACGTTCGCGCAACAACAACCATCGTTCAAATGATCGTGGCGGTCAACCAAAAGAAAACTTTGAACAAAAAATGGCGCGCTTCTTAAAAGATAGTGAAGATCGCCTTACAACATTAAAGCGTGCACAAGATTCTAAACGTGGTGGCCGTGGCGCAAGAAGAGGATAACTTGCTGGCTATTTTAATCGTAGAAAAAGTGTTTTATTAATATTTGATAGGTTGTCATATAAGTGTAGAAAAACACTTATATGACAACCTTTTTTCTTTATGGGGATTTTATATAGAAAGGCTTTTATCGGTGCACTTCATCGCTAGCTTGTCGCAAGAGAACCAGTGCTCATAGTCTGTATTAGAGTTCATTTTCAAAATATCGACAAATAAAAAGAAACTCTCCTAATGGAGAGTTTCTTTTTTGATGACCCCTACGAGATTCGAACTCGTGTTACCGCCGTGAAAGGGCGGTGTCTTAACCGCTTGACCAAGGGGCCGAATATAAGTGGCCCAAACAATTGGCCTGCTACTATAAAAGATATGGCGGCAGAGGGGATCGAACCCCCGACCTCACGGGTATGAACCGTACGCTCTAGCCAGCTGAGCTACGCCGCCTTCGTGAACAACATAATACATAATACAAGAGAATATTATAAGGTGTCAAGCGATTTTTGTTAAAAAACTATGGTCTATGTGATTTATCGTCGAACGATTTTTATTAAACCCTTCACAAACAGACAAACTTTACACAACTTTCCAGTTATACTATCAGAAATGTATAATGGAGGTTTTGTTACTATGAGAAAAGCGTTCATACAACCAAATAAACTATCAATCCCAAAAGTATCTTTGAATTTGAAACAACAATATCCTGTAATCTTTGCTGTGACATTATGTTTCGCTGCTTTTTTCTTATCAAAGGCCGTACTTTTTGAAGCGATTGTTCCATTTTTTTTACCAACAATGGCCATCATATTTATCAATCATCGAGATTATTTTATATGGACGCTCATTGGTGGAGTTATTGGGAGTATTACATTAGGTTTTGGAGAATTGACCATTCATCTAATTGAATTGCTTCTCTTTAGTCTCTTTATGAAAACTTTTATTCGTAAATGGCCAATTGCAATTTTAGTAGGTGTGTCAGTGTTTTTAACGCAAATTGGATGGCAAATGATTTCTTATCATGGAGAGCCTCCAACGTTAATTCTATTATATGTTGGTTATGAAAGTATATTATCCATATTTATGACTTTATTTTTAATGCAGTTATTTTTACCGATGCCAGCTTTATGGACAGCTTCATGGTCTTTAGAAAGAATGGGCGCAGCTTTAATTGTTTTGGCGACAATGTTAACCGCAACGAATAACGTCGTTTGGAATGTGTTGTCACCTACTTATATAGCGTTACAGTTCATAATATTAGGATCTGCGTATGTAGGGGGCGCAACGCTATCTACTGCCATTGCCGTTTTGATGGGGACAATCATTAGTTTATCTCATTTATCCTTTAGTGGAATGATTGCTGTTTATGCGTTAACAGGATTATGCGCAGGTGTGTGTAAAAAGTTAGGACGTTTTGGAATTGTGTTAGGTAGTAGTATTGCAACTGCATTTTTTGCACTTTATGATGCTACTTTGCCAATTGATAAAACCTACTTTTCGGCCTTAGGGGTTGCTACTCTTCTATTTCTTACTATGCCTAAAACTTGGTTAATGTATTGGCAACGTCAATTATATCCGAATCATGAAGAAGTATTATTAGAAAGGCAGAGGTGGCTTACAGAAAAGGTGACGATGAAATTAACCAATTTTAATGATTTTGTTATTTTTATGAAGGAACTTGTCAATGATCGTTTTGGTGTGACTGAAAAACAGTTAACAGATGATGTAGAAGCGAGGCCACTGTCACCGTGCGAAAGTTGTTATCAATTTGAAAGATGTTGGGGAGCTGATAAAAATGAAATGGAGCCACTAATGCAACAATGGTTAATGGCACAAGCAGCCGGCCATAATGCTTCTAAGTTACAATATGATGATAAAATCCGTTATAAATGTGTTCGCTCTGCATTGTTTTTAAATGCTTTAGCTGAATTTGTTTCTAAACAGCAACTAAGTGGCCAGTTCCAACACGGTAAGAAAATGATTGCATTACAGTTAAAGGATATGTCTACACATATTGATAGTGTTATGAAGGATATGACGAACGATACGGTTTCATTTCAACAACAGGAAGACCAATTAGCAAATCGCTTTGAAGAAATTGGTATTGATTTTTTCCAAATTGATATTTTAACCAATGACCCCGGCAATAGAAAAATAGTATGTTGCATACCATATAAGAAAACGCAATGGGAAACAGACCAGATGGTTGCAGAAAGATTGATTCTTCCAGCTTTGCAGGAAGTCTTTAAAGAGCCTTTTGAAATTCATCAAACAGTAAAGAAAACAAAGCCATACGCACATCTGCAAATCACCTTCCGATCTGCTATACGATTTACAATGCAATATGATGTATTATCCATTTCAAAGAATAATACGATGTATTCAGGAGATTCGCATGCTATATTTTCTCTTAATCCAGGATTAACAGCAATTATGTTATCTGATGGAATGGGACATAATAAACGAGCGCATAAAGAAAGTAGGAAACTCATTCGTCTTATGCGTGAATGTTTGCATCATCAAATGTCTCCCGAAACAGCAATGCATACATTGCATTATGTTATGTCACTAAAGCAAGAGGAAGAAATGTATGCAACGATGGACTTTGCTTTAGTTGATTTGCAACACGGCAAACTATGGTCATGGAAGGCTGGAAGTATGGCAACATATTTAGTGAGAGGAAGAGAAGTGACAAGAGTAGAAAGTGCCAGTGAACCATTCGGATTATTCACTTCCTTTTCGGTAGAGGCCGAACAAAGAAGTTTGAAGGCAGGGGATATTATTTTCATGTGTACAGATGGTCTATTCTTTGAGGATATGCCATGGGATCAACAAGAAAAGCTACTTCGCAATAGTTTATTACAGCATAGAAGCCTCCCGATCCAGGAGATTTGTCCGCAAATCTTGAATACTTTCCGTAATGATGACCAGCCGATTGATGACTGTACAATCGTATGTGTCGAAGTCCAACATAAAACCGTAGATTGGTCATTATTTAAGCCTACTTTTCAAGAAATTTCCCAGGAAAGAATGGTAAAATAGTGTTGAGGTGAGAAGATGACTAAACTCGAACCAAAAGTATATGAATATATACAACAATATGAGCTGTGTCGTGCTGGAGATCGTCTTCTTGTAGCTTGTTCTGCTGGAGCTGATTCAATGGCTTTGCTGCATTATTTACATCGAGAACAGCAGCACTTGGGTGTTTCAGTTGCTGCTGTACATGTGAATCATATGCTACGTGGGGAAGATGCTGCTGGGGATCGACGTTATGTGGAATCATTCTGCAAGGAACACAATATTCCGGTGTATGCCATTAATATTTCGATCCCAGCTATTTTAGAAGCGGAACGTGGTAATATGCAGGCTGTTTGTCGAAGAGAGCGATATGCTTACTTTGAACAAGTGATGGTAGAATCTAACAGCACAAAATTAGTGGTAGCACATCATGCTGACGATCAAATTGAAAGTGTTTTAATGAATTTAGTTCGTGGATCACATAATATTGGAATACAAGGCATCAAACGTCGCCGTCCGTTTGCAAATGGTGAATTGATTCGCCCATTTCTATCTATAACAAGAGCAGATATTCTAGAATATCTGCAAGACTTCGACCAGGGCTATAGAGAGGATTACTCAAACCAAAAGGATTCCTACACACGAAACCGTATGAGACATCATGTTGTTCCACTTTTGAGAGATGAAAACCCAAAAGTAGCGGAAGCAGTGATGCATTATACAGAAAAAGTACAAGCTGATGAGGAGTTATTACAATCATTAGCTGAAAAAGCATTAGAGGATGTTTTAGTTGAAAAACAACGTGATTTGTGGAAAATTAATATAAATTCATTCCAACATAAACCACTTGCTTTACAAAGAAGAATCATTCTACTACTATTAAAATATCTTTATAAAGATACAATCATTATACAAAGTTACACCCTTTGGAATTCCATTTTAAAACTGACGCAAACAACAGATGGTAATGCAACAATTGATTTGCCAAAAGGAGCTAAAGCAATTCGTCAATATGATGAATTAATCCTTATAAAAACAGCAGTAAATTCGTCAAAGCTGGTATCTACAATAATAAAATTTGAACATTGGACGAATTTATCGAATAATTTACGTATTTATATAGGAAGAGTAGATGGCGATATTCCACAAGATACAACATCTCAAGCTAAAAGCTATTTTGTAAACGCAACAAGTTTTGCTCAACCACTACATATTCGTGGCAGAATGGATGGAGATCGCATACAATTGCTTGGAGCAAATGTACAAAAGCGAATTTCTCGTCTTTTTATCGACGATAAAGTTCCATTGGCGCTTAGAGAAGATTGGCCAATTATTGTAACAAATGATAATGAGGTCATAGCCGTCCCAGGGCTCCGTGTAAGTAGCTATTTTTCTAATAGCAAACGATTGACAGATGATATAATATTTATTGTCGATCAACAAACTTTGTAGTGTCTATATACAATCAAGGAGGAACTAAATATGCTTCAGAAAGACATTGAAAATGTATTAATTTCAGAGGAAGAGTTACAAAATAAGATTAAAGAGCTTGGGGAATCTCTAACTTTAGAATACCAAGATAAATTTCCGTTATTGATTGGTGTACTTAAAGGTGCAATGCCATTTATGGCTGATCTGATGAAACGAATCGACGCTTATGTTGAAATCGATTTTATGGATGTAACAAGCTATGGTAATGCGACTGTTTCATCTGGAGAGGTGAAAATAGTTAAAGACTTAAACACAAGCGTAGAAGGTCGCGACATCATTATCATTGAAGATATTATTGATAGTGGTTTAACTTTAAGCTATCTTGTAGATTTATTTAAATATCGTAAAGCGAAGTCTATTAAAATTGTTACATTATTAGACAAACCATCTGGTCGTAAAGTGGACCTACAAGCAGATTATGTAGGTTTTGAAGTTCCAGATGCTTTTGTAGTAGGTTATGGTTTAGACTACGCAGAGAAATATCGCAACTTACCATATATTGGTGTTCTGAAACCGGCGGTATACTCATTCTAAGAGTAATGTTTAAATTTAGACAATTTTATAAGGAAACATCTTGAATAAAAGGCTTTTCATTGTACGACTAAATGTTCATATGTTAAGATTTACTATAGTTTTTCTGTTTATCTTGTGAGGAGGCTGGGGATGAATCGAATATTTCGATACACCATATTTTATTTATTAATTTTCCTCGTGATTATCGGGATCTTTGGGACGTTTAATAATGCGAACCAACCTACGAAAGAGATACAATATCACGAGTTCATTACTGCATTAGAAAATGGCAAAGTAACTGAGGCTGTGATTCAACCAGATCAGTTAGTCTATGTCGTAAAAGGTAAGATGGAGGGATACAAAAAGGGCGAATCATTCGTTACTAATATTCCTCGTGATGACCAAGAGTTGATGAATAAGATTACTGCTGCTGCTAAAGGCAATTCGAAAATCAACTTCTTAAAAGCTCCAGAAACGAGTGGGTGGATTCAATTCTTTACTGGGATTATTCCATTTATCGTCATCTTCATCCTGTTCTTCTTCTTGTTGAATCAGGCTCAAGGCGGCGGTAATCGTATGATGAGCTTTGGTAAAAGTAAAGCGAAACTGTATGACGATCAAAAGAAAAAAGTTCGTTTTACAGATGTAGCTGGTGCCGATGAAGAAAAGCAAGAACTTGTAGAGGTTGTAGAATTCTTAAAAGACCATACAAAATTTTCTGAAATCGGAGCTCGTATTCCAAAAGGGATCCTATTAGTAGGACCTCCAGGTACAGGTAAAACTTTATTGGCTCGAGCAGTAGCTGGTGAAGCTGGCGTACCATTCTTCTCAATCAGTGGTTCTGATTTTGTTGAAATGTTCGTCGGTGTTGGTGCTTCTCGTGTACGTGACTTATTTGAAAACGCTAAGAAAAATGCTCCATGTATCATCTTCATCGATGAAATCGATGCAGTTGGTCGTCAACGTGGTGCAGGCTTAGGTGGCGGTCATGATGAACGTGAACAAACATTAAACCAATTACTTGTTGAAATGGATGGTTTCGGTGCAAACGAAGGTATTATTATCATCGCTGCAACTAACCGCCCAGACATATTAGACCCTGCATTATTACGTCCAGGTCGTTTTGACAGACAAATTACTGTAGGTCGTCCAGATGTAAAAGGCCGTGAAGCTGTACTTAAAGTGCATGCTCGTAAAAAACCGTTAGATGAAACAGTAGACTTAAAAGCAATTGCTCAACGTACACCGGGATTCTCTGGTGCAGATTTAGAAAACTTATTAAACGAAGCAGCGCTCGTTGCAGCTCGTGAAAATAAGAAGAAAATTGATATGGGCGATATTGATGAAGCAACAGACCGCGTTATTGCAGGTGTTGCGAAAACAAGTCGAGTCATTTCTGAAAAAGAACGTAATATTGTTGCATTCCATGAAGCTGGTCACGTAGTGGTTGGTTTAACACTAGATGAAGCTGAAAAAGTGCATAAAGTAACAATTGTTCCTCGTGGTCAAGCTGGCGGTTACGCGGTTATGCTTCCAAAAGAAGATCGTTACTTTATGACAAAACCTGAACTTCTTGATAAAGTATCAGGTTTACTTGGTGGACGTGTAGCTGAAGATATCGTCTTTGGTGAAGTTTCAACAGGTGCTCATAATGACTTCCAACGTGTTACAAGTATTGTTCGCTCTATGGTTACCGAATATGGTATGAGTGACAAACTTGGACAATTGCAATTTGGCTCTAGCCAAGGTGGCAATGTATTCTTAGGGCGTGATTTGAACTCTGAACAAAATTACTCAGATCGAATCGCTTATGAAATTGACCAAGAAATGCAACGAATGGTTAAAGAACAATACGAACGTACAAGAAAAATTTTGACAGAACGTCGTGATCTTCTAAATCTAATTGCAACAACTTTACTTGACGTTGAAACTTTAGATGCTGAACAAATCGAACACTTGGAGAAATATGGTAAACTTCCTGAACGCGCTTATGAGAAAAAGAATCATAAAGCAGGAAATGAAACCGATGCTGAAGTAACTGAATCTACTGATGCCAATGTTGTTCAAGAAACAAAAGTAGATGTATTAGGCACGGCTGATCCAACAGTTAGGGATCTACCTAATGATTCTGATGGTGAACAACGAGACGGTGGCATTCAAGAAGAACGCAAATAAATACAAAATAAAAGTCTGGCCCCTCACATTGTGTAAGGTGGTCAGCTTTTTTTTATTCATGCATATATGTTATGATTCATGGAGAAATTGCATATAAGTGAGGATATATTTCATGATTTTAGTGATGGATGTAGGAAATACGAATATTTCAATAGGGGTATATAATACCGATCGGCTTGAGCATCATTGGCGTTTGAAAACAGATCCTCAAAAAACAGAAGATGAGTATGCTATGCAGATTAAAACACTGTTTATGCATGCGGCTTTATCTTTTGAGGATGTGCGTGGTATTATAATTTCTTCAGTAGTGCCACCAATCATGTTTTCATTAGAAACAATGTGTCGAAAATACTTTTCAATTGAACCTGTAGTAGTTGGGCCAGGAGTAAAAACGGGGCTCAATATTAAGTGTGAAAACCCAAGAGAAATTGGAGCTGATCGAATTGTAAATGCGGTTGCGGCCATTCATGAATATGGAACGCCACTTATTGTTGTTGATTTTGGGACAGCAACAACCTATTGCTATATCGATGAAAACAGCAACTATATGGGAGGGGCAATTGCTCCAGGAATTTCAATCTCAATGGAGGCGCTTTTTACGAAAGCTTCTAAACTGCCGAGAGTTGAAATTACGAGACCCCAAAGTGTTATTGGCAAAAATACAGTGTCATCAATGCAAGCGGGTATCGTTTATGGGTATGTCGGACAAGTAGAAGGAATTGTACAGCGTATGCGTGAACAAAGTAAAGAAGATCCACTAGTTGTTGCGACGGGCGGTTTGGCAAATATGATTGCAAAAGAGTCAAAGATAATCGATATTGTTGACCCGTTTTTAACTTTAAAAGGATTACATTTAATTTATAAAAGAAATCATTAGGAAAAGAGGAAAAATAATGGCTGATTATTTAGTAAGAGGACTTGGATTTAATGGTAGTGTTCGAGCATTCGCAGTAAGTACAACAGATACTATAGCGGAAGCACAACGTCGTCATAACACATGGCCTACAGCTTCTGCAGCACTTGGACGTACGATGACTGCATCTGTAATGATGGGCGCTATGTTAAAAGGTGATGATTCAATCACTGTTAAAGTAGATGGTAAAGGTCCAATCGGTCCTATGATTGTAGGCGCAAATGCAAAAGGTGAGGTTCGAGGTTATGCAACGCATCCACAAGTACACTTTGATTTAAATGCACAAGGAAAGTTAGATGTTCGACGTGCGGTTGGAACTGAAGGATCCTTGACAGTTGTGAAAGACCTTGGTATGCGTGATCATTTTACAGGACAAGTACCTATTGTTTCTGGTGAAATTGCAGAAGACTTCACTTATTACTTTGCGAAATCTGAACAAGTACCATCATCTGTTGGGCTAGGTGTATTAGTCAACACAGATAACACAATTCTTGCAGCGGGTGGATTTGTCATTCAAGTATTACCGGGTGTGGATGATGAAACAATTACAGAAATTGAAGAGCATTTATCAACTATTGAACCGGTCTCAAAAATGATTCAAAAAGGATACACACCAGAAGAAATTTTAGAAGCTGTTCTTGGTGAAGGAAATGTTCAAATTTTAGATACAATGCCTGTTAAATTCCAATGTACATGTTCTAAAGAACGCTTTGGTGCAGCAATGCTTAGCCTTGGTGAAAAAGAAATCCGAGATATGATTGATGAAGAGGGTATGGCAGAAGCTCATTGTCACTTCTGCGAAGAGAGATATCATTACTCTAAAGAAGAATTAGAAGGCTTTATCGAAGAAATTCACGAGCAAAAAAACTAGTTTAATGTCTAATGTAAATAAATAGACAAAAACAGCTTACATGATTTTAAAATGTAAGCTGTTTTTATTGACAAACTATTCCTAATAGTTGTAAAATAAAATTAACAAAACCTATTAAAATACTAGGGATTAGGAGTGGTTTAGGATATGAGTAAATTAGTTAATTCAGTAGTAGATTTAATCGGAAATACACCGATTGTGAAGTTGAATAATGTAACTGGTCCTAATGATGCAGATGTATATGTAAAAGTTGAATACTATAACCCAGGTAGTAGTGTAAAGGATCGTTTAGCATATGCTATGATTAATAAAGCAGAAAAAGATGGCTTATTAAAAGAAGGCAGCACATTAATTGAACCAACAAGTGGTAACACAGGTATTGGCCTTGCAATGGTAGCAGCAGCAAAAGGTTACAAAGCGGTAATCGTAATGCCTGATACAATGAGTATGGAACGTCGTAATTTACTTCGTGCTTATGGTGCAGAATTAATTCTAACTCCGGGTGCAGAAGGTATGAAAGGCGCTATTGCAAAAGCTGAAGAACTTTCAAAAGAAAACGGTTGGTTCTTACCACAACAATTTGAAAACCCTGTAAACGCAGTGATTCACCGCGAAACAACTGGTCCAGAAATCGTTTCTGCATTTGAAGAAGCAGGCCTTACACTAGATGCATTTATTTCAGGTGTTGGCACAGGTGGTACGATCACTGGCTCTGGTGAAGTATTAAAAGCTAAATTCCCAGAAATCGAGATTATTGCAGTTGAACCAAAAGATTCTCCAGTTCTATCCGGTGGTAAACCAGGACCTCATAAAATACAAGGTATTGGCGCTGGCTTTGTACCAGAAGTTTTAAATACAGAAGTAATCACTTCTATTTTGCCAGTTGATAACGATGATGCTTTCGAAACTTCTCGCAAAGTGGCAAGAGAAGAAGGTATTCTTGGTGGTATTTCTGCAGGTGCAGCAATGTATGCAGCAATTGAAACTGCAAAACGCCTTGGTAAAGGGAAAAATATTCTAGCTATACTTCCTGATAATGGTGAACGTTACTTAAGTACACCGTTATATAGTTATGAAGACTAATCTTAATGAATCTATAGGATCAGAAGAGTGCCTAATAATTAGGTGCTCTTTTTTTATTATTATTTTGCTAAATACATAGGTGTTGTTATACTGAAAGCAGATTTAGAAAGACATATATAACACGGAGGTTTTCAATTGAAAATTCAACTGGTGAAGTCCGAGTCTTTTTCGATGCAAAAAGATGTTTTTTTTAATAGCTATAAAAAGCAAATAGAAAACGAAACACATAGTGTATTTTTAGAAAGTGGTAGGGGTGGTACTAAAACGATTGCTGCTTGGAATCCACTTGCAGTCGTACAATCGATAGAAAATGGATTACAAATTGACTGGCGAGATGGTAAGCGTGAACAACATATAGGAGAACCACTCCATTTAATCGAAAAATTACTTTTACAATATAAAATTGATGCTCCAAGTGATTCATTTTATGGAGGGGCGATTGGATTTATCACTTACGATTATGTACGTCAAATTGAAGTGATTCCGAATATTGCTGAGGATGATCTTCATGTACCGGATATTTATTTTTATATAATGGACTGTTGGACAGTCTTGGATGTTGAAAATGAAAAGGCAACAGTAATGAAGTTATCTACAAGTGATGTAGATGTCGAGGAACTAGCAAACAGTTGGCAAACTGAACGTTCGAAAAGTTGTTTTGATGACACAACTGCTCAAAAAGTAAAGAACGATGACTCTCGCATAGTTTCAATGACAAACGAGCAGTTTAAAGATGCTGTTGAGCAAATTCAACATTATATTGCACAAGGTGATGTGTTCCAAGTGAACTTATCTGTTCGCCAGGCAAAAAAACTTGATGTAGAACCATTGATAATGTATGAAGCATTACGTACTTTTAATCCATCTCCTTATATGGCGTATATTAATTCGCCTAATTTTGCAATTGTTTCGGGGTCCCCAGAATTATTAATTCAGAAATATGGAGAAGATTTATCAACTCGTCCAATTGCAGGAACGCGACCACGTGGAAAAAATGATGCTGAGGATTTAGCGCTTGCTAACGAATTAATAAATCATGAAAAGGAACGTGCAGAACATGTCATGCTTGTAGATCTTGAACGTAATGACTTAGGGCGTGTCTCTGAATATGGTACGGTTCATGTTGATGAATTTATGGTTATTGAAAAGTACTCACATGTTATGCATATCGTGTCCAATGTACGTGGCAAAGTGGCTAAGGGGCAAAGTAATACCGATATAATTCGTGCTGTTTTCCCTGGAGGAACTATTACGGGGGCTCCGAAAATCCGCACAATGGAAATAATTGAGGAATTAGAACCCGTTCGCCGTGGACTGTATACAGGTTCAATTGGTTGGATTGGATTTAATGGAGATATCGAGCTTAATATTGTTATTCGTACTGCCTTTATCAAGAATGGAGTAGCTTATATTCAAGCTGGGGCAGGAGTGGTAATTGATTCAGTACCTGAACGTGAGTACATTGAATCGCTCAATAAAGCAAAAGCATTATGGCAGGCTAAAACAATGGCAGAAGGAGTAAACGCACTATGATTTTAATGATTGACAATTATGATTCATTTACATTCAACTTAGTGCAATATTTTGGTGAGCTGGGCGAGCAATTACTCGTAAAGCGTAATGATGTAATTACAATTAAAGAAATTGAATTGTTACATCCAGAAATAATTGTAGTTTCACCTGGTCCTTGTAGTCCAAATGAAGCTGGAATCAGCCTTGATGTTATTAATTACTTTGCAGGCAAAATTCCGATTTTAGGCGTGTGTTTAGGACATCAAGCGATTGCACAAGCGTTTGGAGGAAAAGTTATTCGTGCAAAACGTTTAATGCATGGTAAAACATCACCAATACATCACGACGATCAAGGTGTGAATAAAGGATTATCTAACCCTTATGTTGCAACAAGATATCATTCATTAATAGTTGAAAAAGAAACACTACCAGATTGTCTAGAGATTACCTCTTGGACAGAAGAAGGGGAAATTATGGGGATTCGCCACAAAGAACTTGCGGTTGAAGGAGTACAATTCCACCCTGAGTCAATTATGACGGAAGACGGTAAACAGCTTTTAAAAAACTTTATCGATACGTATTGTAAGGAGAGAGTGCAATGATTTGTTGGATGAATGGGGAGTATGTTGAGAGTACGGAACTTTCCGTTTCTCCAATTGATCATGGCTACCTATATGGATTGGGCTTTTTCGAGACATTTCGTACATATAATAATACGCCTTTTCTATGGGAAGAGCATTGCGCACGTATACAGAGGGCTTTAGAAGAATACCGTATTACGATGCCGTATACTTTCGGAAAATTACGGGATGTTATAATAGAACTAAATAAACGAAATGGACAAACGGATGGCTATTTTCGCTTAAACATTTCTGCGGGTGAAGGTGGTATTGGATTGGGAAATACACATTATCCAAACCCAAATGTCATTATTTTTCGTAAGGAATTGCCAACAGTTTCAAGAGGACAAGAGAAGAATGCTGTATGGCTAAATACGGTACGTAATTCACCCGAGCAAGCAATTCGTTATAAGTCCCATCATTATGCGAACAATGTACGTGCTCGTCTTGAATTACCTTCATCGAAAAATCTAGAGGGTTTTTTTGTCAATTCAGAGGGCTATGTTGCTGAAGGTATTACATCGAATATTTTCTGGGTAATAGCAAATGAGTTATATACGCCAGCTCTTTCTACAGGAATTTTACCAGGTATTACACGACAACATGTATTGAATCTGGCAAATGAATCAGGTCTTAATATACATGAAGGAAAGTATACACCGCAAGATTTAGAAAATGCAGATGAATGTTTTATAACAACATCTATTCAAGAGTTAATTCCTATTCGAGGGTTGGGGGAAAAATATTTCTTAGGAAATAAAGGGGCAATCTATCGGAAATTACACAAAATGTATATTGCGTCAATTGAAAAGGGGTAGAAGAATGAATCTTGATAAATATAAAGTGCTAACAATTGATGGCCATAAATTAGATTTTGCGAATGAAACATTTGTTATGGGGATTTTAAACGTTACACCAGATTCATTTTCAGATGGTGGAAAGTTTAACTCTGTTGAAAATGCGGTGAAGCACGCAAAAGAAATGGTTGCTGACGGTGCAAAAATCATTGATATCGGCGGTGAATCTACACGGCCAGGTCATACGCCTATCTCTGCAGAGGAAGAACTTTCTCGTATTATTCCTACAATAAAAGCTATTCGCTCAGAGGTGGATGATGTATTAATCTCAGTTGATACGTTTAAATCAGAGGTGGCACGTGCTGCTATTAAAGCAGGTGCACATATTATTAACGATGTTTGGGGAGCACAATATGATCCTGAAATTGCTAAAGTAGCTGCGGAACTTAAAGTGCCTATCATTTTAATGCATAATCGTACAAACGAAGATTATGGGGAAGATTTCTGGGCAGATACCAAAGCAGATTTAGAAAACAGTATTGATATTGCACATAAAGCAGGTGTGAAAGATGAATACATTTGGTTAGATCCTGGTATCGGATTTGCAAAATCACATGAGCAAAATATTGAAATGATGAAAGTTTTACCGCAACTTGTGGATATGGGATATCCTGTATTACTGGCAACATCACGTAAACGTATGATAGGAACAGTTCTTGATCTTCCTGTAGATGAACGTATGGAAGGTACTGGAGCAACTTGTTGTTATGGTGTAGAGAAGGGCTGTCATATAGTGCGTGTACATGATGTAAAACCAATTACGAGAATGATGAAAATGATGGATGCATTGAAATAAAAGCTGAAAGTACTCGTTTGATGCATTTCACTTTGTTAAACCAAATGATTGAGCATCAAATACTATTAAGCCATCACTAGGAGGTCCATAATGGATTACATTCATATTAAAGATTTGGAATTCTACGGTTATCACGGCGTATTACGAGAGGAAACAAAACTAGGTCAACGCTTTCGTGTCACATTAGCGATTGCGACGGATTTACAGCATGCTGGTGAAACCGATGAATTAGACAATACAGTTAGCTATGCTGAAGTGTATGATCTTTGCAAAGAAGTTGTAGAAGGGAAACCTTATAAATTAATCGAAGCCGTTGCAGAAAAAATTGCAGCAGTAGTGTGTGAAACCTATCCAAATGCTGTGAAAGGAATCCGTGTAGAAGTTATTAAACCAGATCCACCAATTCCAGGTCATTACAGAGAAGTCTCTGTAGAAATTACTAGAGGAGCGTTTGCATGAATGAAGTCTATATCTCGTTAGGATCTAATATGGGAGATAAAGAAGAGACCTTACGTCATGCTGTACAACTATTGCAACGACATGAGGCGGTTGAGGTTATTAAACTTTCTTCTATCTACGAAACAGATCCAGTTGGCTTTACAGATCAAGATGTATTTTTGAACATGGTTGTACTTGTAAATACTACATTAACAGCTCAAGAAATACTTGAAGTATGCCAAGAAATAGAACAAGAATTAAAAAGGATACGTATCATTCGCTGGGGTCCAAGAACGATGGACCTTGACATTTTACTCTATAATCATGACAATATTGAAACGGAGACGTTAATCGTACCTCATGCTCGTATGCATGAACGTGCATTCGTACTCGTACCTTTAGTAGAAATTGCTCCAGAGCTTAAGCATCCTCTGACTAATGAGGCATTACTAACAATGCTTGCGCAAGTTGGGAAAGAGGGCGTTATACAATGGAAAACAATCGCTGGGGTTTCAGAATTCGTGCATTCAGAAAGCTAAAAAGAATTAAACAAGCAGAATTCGCTAAAAAAACGGGTATACCACTATCGATTTTGGGGAAAATCGAACGGAGAGAACGTCATGTAAATGAAGAAGAGCTACAAATTATAGCAAATAATCTTGAAATAAATGTAAAAGAATTAAAAGGTGAAGCTTAATATTCACTAATCAAAAGGAGAGGAAACGGTGACTGGAATACAAGAAAAACCTTTTAAAATTGGCGATATCGTCATGGACAACCCTGTCGTACTCGCACCTATGGCTGGAGTTTGTAACTCGGCATTCCGTCTAACTGTTAAAGAATTTGGAGCTGGTCTAGTATATGCGGAAATGATTTCGGATAAAGGAATCGTCCAACGCAACAGCAAAACGATGAATATGCTTTATATTGATGAACGCGAAAACCCACTTTCACTTCAAATTTTTGGTGGAGACAAAGAAACATTAGTGGAAGCGGCTCAATATGTAGACAAATATACTACAGCAGATATTATTGATATTAATATGGGGTGCCCAGTCAATAAAATTATTAAATGTGAAGCGGGGGCTAAATGGTTATTAGACCCGAATAAAATTTATGAAATGGTTTCTGCAGTAGTAGATGCTGTAGATAAACCGGTTAGTTGTAAAATGCGTATCGGTTGGGATGAAGACCATGTCTTCGCAGTAAAAAATGCACAAGCTGCTGAACGTGCTGGGGCATCTGCTATTGCCATGCATGGCCGTACTCGTCTTCAAATGTATGAAGGAAAAGCGAACTGGGATATTCTAAAAGAAGTTAAAGAGAATATTAATATTCCATTCATCGGTAATGGTGATGTTGAAACACCAGAGGATGCAAAACGTTTGCTTGAATACACTGGTGCTGATGGTGTCATGATTGGACGTGCAGCACTAGGCGATCCTTGGATGATTTACCGCACAGTTGAATACCTTAAATCAGGTCAATTAATGCCGGAGCCACCCATTCGTGAAAAAATGGATGTTTGCTTACTGCACTTTGAACGATTAATGGCACTAAAGGGAGAAAATATTGCAGTACGTGAAATGCGTAAACACGCTTCATGGTACTTGAAAGGTGTGCGTGGCAACGGTAAGGCTCGTAACTGCATTAACCAAGCTGAAACAGCATTAGAATTACGTACTATTTTAAATGAACTTGTCAATGAAATTGAAGAACGTGACTCAAGCTCTCAATCTATTCAAATTGGCTAAAAGAGCTTTCTAGAAACCAAAAGTCGCCCTAATATAGTGGCGACTTTTTTCCTCTTGTCACATATAATGTTAGATTTAAAGGGGCAAATGAGTAGAAAGACGTGAATCGTTAGTGAAAATTGTGTACAATAAATACATTATGGACTGCTTAGCGGAACAATTATAAGGAGTGAAAATCGTGGCAGAAGAATTAAATGACCAACTTTTAGTAAGACGCCAAAAAATGGATTCTATAAAAGAAAAAGGTTTAGACCCATTCGGTCAACGCTTTGAACGCACACATTTATCAAACGAATTAAAAGACCAATATGCGGATGTATCAAAAGAAGATTTAGATGAAAACGAAAACCTAGAACAAGTGGTTATTGCAGGCCGTATTATGACAAAACGTAGTAAAGGTAAAGTTGGATTTGCTAACATCCAAGATCTTGGTGGTCAAATTCAAATTTATGTACGTAAAGATGCAATTGGTGAAGAGGCTTATGATATTTTCAAACACGCTGATCTTGGTGATATCGTAGGTATTAAAGGTACAATCTTCAAAACTCATGTTGGTGAATTAACTATTAAAGCTATAGAATTCACTTTCTTATCTAAGTCATTACGTACACTACCTGAAAAGTTCCATGGTTTACAAGATGTTGAACAACGTTATCGTCAACGCTATCTTGACTTGATTACAAATAATGATAGTAAACAAACTTTCATCACACGTAGCCAAATCATTCGTTCAATACGTACTTTCTTGGATGGCAAAGGCTTCTTAGAAGTTGAAACACCAATGCTAAATTCAATTGCTGGTGGTGCAGCAGCTCGTCCGTTCGTTACACATCACAATGCATTAGATGCAACTATGTATATGCGTATTGCAATTGAACTATACTTAAAACGCTTAATCGTCGGCGGACTGGAAAAAGTATACGAAATCGGCCGTGTATTCCGTAACGAAGGAGTATCTACACGTCATAACCCTGAATTTACATTACTTGAATTATACGAAGCATATGCTGACTTCCAGGACATCATGGATCTTACTGAAGATTTAATTGGTAATGTGGCTCAAGAAGTACTTGGTACAACTCAAGTTCAGTATGGCGAAGACACAATTGACCTTTCAAAAGGCTGGAAACGTCTACACATGGTAGATGCAGTTAAAGAAGCTACTGGTGTAGACTTCTGGAAAGAAATGACGAAAGAAGAAGCACAAGCTTTAGCCCGTGAACACCATATTGGTATTAAAGATACAATGGAAGTAGGGCATATTATTAATGAATTCTTCGAACAAAAAGTAGAAGAAACATTAGTCCAACCTACATTCGTATATGGTCACCCAGTGGAAATCTCTCCACTTGCTAAGAAAAACCCTGAAGATCCACGTTTTACTGATCGCTTTGAATTATTCATTGTACGCCGCGAACATGCAAATGCATTCACGGAACTAAATGATCCAATTGATCAACGTGAACGTTTTGAAGCACAAATGATTGAAAAAGAACAAGGTAATGATGAAGCGCAAGAAATGGATGAAGATTTCTTAGAAGCATTAGAATATGGTATGGCCCCTACTGGTGGTTTAGGTATCGGTATTGACCGTTTAATCATGCTTTTAACAAACTCTCAATCTATTCGTGATGTTTTATTATTCCCATTAATGCGTACGCGTGATTAATCTATAGATGAACTTATACGACGTTCTCAGAGCTATGAGAACGTCGTTTCTTGTTGTTTAATTGTTTTGTTTGTAAAATAACGTAGAATTATATACAATAGTAGACAAGCTGTAATAAATGAATCACAAGTGATTGACTATTAATTTTATTTTTCACAAAAAAACACTTGTGTAAATAATGATATGGTGATATAGTAATTGAGTTGCTAATTTATTTAGTACACCAGCTTTAAAAACAATTAAAAAAGTTGTTGACGTTTGAAAATAAAGCTGATATAATATTTAAGTCGCTAACAAGTGGTGACAACTTAGTTATAAGAGTTTAAAAGTTTTTAAAAAAACTCTTGACAGCAACAAGTCAGTATGATATAATAAGTGAGTCGCTAACGAGCGAATGTATGAACCTTGAAAACTGAACAAGCAAGACGTTAATCAATAAACTTTGTTTACTAACTTCTGTTAGTGACAAGGACAAACAATAGATATCATCTT
>NZ_JBIWGZ010000013.1:0-28933 GCF_044763875.1 Rummeliibacillus sp. NPDC094406
AAAATCGCATCTATCTTCTGTTCAAAAGTAATTCGTGCCATAAAAAAGGCACCTCCAAATGTTAGATTTGTGTCTAACATTTGGGGTGCAGATCATAATAAGGAATGCGCCTATTTTCATTTAAAGGCCAGATTGTGAAGGAAATATCCTGAAAATCTTTTGCATTACACTTAAATCTAGAAACATATATTTCAAGAAGGGGAAGTGTCTCCTTTTCTGAAGTAGATACTAATGAACTAACATAAAATTGTATTTATTATGTGAGGAGATGATTTTTTGGTTAGCCTGTTGGAAAACACCTTTCAAATATCAGCAGTAATCCTACTCATATGTGCAGTCTATTATTATAGACACTTTAAAAAAACTAAGAGAGAAAGAAAATTAACCTCATTTGAATTTTTAATTTATATCATAACTCGAATCGCGATATATCTTTGTACAATTAGTTATATTCTTTTGTTTTTGGATAGAAATTTTGGATAGATAGTATTCAGCAAACCAGCTAATAGAAGCTAACAGTTATTCAATTATAGGGCGCAATTCTTGAAAAAGGAATTGTGTCTTTTTTAGTTATCATCTTCATAAGTGGTATTGCTTACTTGAAGGGAAATGTGAAGCAATGGAAAATCATTTGCTTATTGATCTGTTCTGTTTTTAAAAAAGTTTGAAGTTAACAAAAAAGCAATTCCTGTAAATATGTATATTAGTGCCACAGATTTATTTGGAATAAATGAATTGTAATTAAATGTACCGAGTGACGGTCCAAGTCCACCTGTAATCATAAATAAGCCTGTCCAATAAATAAATTTTCCAATTGTAGTATGGTTTTTTCACAATATACATTCCTCCTAAAATATGGATTATCGTATATCGAAGCATAACATAATCAGGTAATTTTTGGAATAGTGTATTAATTTAACTATTGAACACTTCGTAGACATTATACAGTAGCTTATTCCATTATAGGCCGCTATCCTTAAATTAAGATCAGCGCTTATTTTCATTTAAGGGCCAGATTGTGGAATAAGAAATGCTATAATAGATGCTACTATAGGAAGTGGTGATTCAAATGAAAAACTGGCTTGAACTATCCGATGTAGAGAAGAAAAAAGTGTGGAATAAACTATATGACGAATTGAAATTTGAACCAAGTACTACCAAATTTCCATCTTTTAAAGTACCAACTCCTTTTATTACCTACGATATCTCACACTACTTTGGCGAATATGAAGGTTTGAATGCCTACGATGATTTGGAAGAAAAAGCATTACTTGTATTCCAAAAAATTACATCAATAGATGAATATATTTATGCATTAGATTGGCAGCATGCATGTTATAGGGTAAATCCCCATTTAGAGTTTCAAAAAAGCGAATTCGATGAATGGACAGTACCGTTTTTCCCAAATGGCGATTATTACTTCTTTATTCATAAGGATTTTGAGTGGGGATATTTAGGACACCCGTGGGAAAGAACCATAACTATTTTTGGAAAAGAATTGATAAAGGGTTTTGAAAAACATCAACCAATAATGTTTCAAAAAATATTACGTCAGAAATAATGTAAACTATATTCAACTAACGGGCGCTTTTCTGAAATTAAGTAAAGCGTCTTTATTCATGAAAAGGGCCATTTAATGGAGTAAGTAAAACTTGTATTCAAATAAATTTCCAATCGTGATTTATTGAACTTAGCTACCAACAAATTGATTATTTAGAAATTCTACTTTACTTTTTTATTTGGCATGATTTATAGTTAAGTTAACTTAATTATTAAGAGAGGTTTTTAGCGTGGATAAAGATATAATTCAACAAATTAACACTTTACAAAATCATTTAAACGTTCAATTAGCAAGTAGATTTGAGCAGAAAATTGATAATCAATTAACAGCCAAGCAGGTTTTATTATTAGAGCTAATTCGGAAAGGTGTCACTTCCACAAAGAATTTAGCTTTACAATTGAATATTTCAACGAGTGCAGTTAGTCAAATACTTAATAAATTAGAAACTAAAGAATACATTATCCGCAGTATTAATAAAGAAAATCGTCGTGAAATCATTTTAAAATTGGGAGCGAAGGGCGAGCAGTATTTCGAAAATTGGCAAATACTCGAAGATGAAATCAATCATAATGTTTATGGACAGCTCCCCTTAGAAGATTTGAAACATTTGGCCCGTTTACTTGAAAAATTAAATTCGATTGTAGAAGGGAAATAATCTATATGTATGTAATTGATAGGGGAAAGTATATTTGGTTATTATTGTTGGGAGTTGTTTTACGTAGCAGTAAATTATATGCCGAAATTAAGGAGAGATTATGGAAGTAAAATTACGGAAATTCATTATTGCAGGCACCATTTTGTATACAATTTTAATTTTATATTTTTTGTTCTTTGCTTTTAATAGAGTAGATCATTCAACCAGCGATTATGGATATACATTTATGCTTGTTCCGGAAAAAGTTCCACTTAAATTTCCAGAACCAACTTTTTCATGGTTATTCCAATTTGGAAACATTGCTGCTTTTATCCCTTTTGGAGTAGTAATTCCTTTGTTGTATCGTTCCAGTTTTGGGAAGTTCATATCCTTGTTTGTCTTGACGATTCTCGTTCTGGAATCGCTGCAGGCTTTAACTTATCTTGGCAGCTTTGATGTAGATGATGTTATATCCAATACATTAGGTGCAGCGATAGGTTTTATCGCCTATAGAGTTGGATTTTCTTCAAAAATTTCTTGTAAAAAGCTTATTGCTTCGGCTCTATCTATTGGTGTTCTTCTAGTTGGGGTAATCGTGGTCTCGGAAACTATCAATTATGTTGTAGCGCCAAGAGAAAGTCCGATTCAAGCATTACACGATGTGAAAGAAATGAATGGAACCATGCCTATGGCTGAGAATCTTCCAAGTTTCACCATAGCAGGCAAGAAAATAGAACCTAAAATGAACGTGTATAACAGTGAAGGAGATAAAAGCAAATCATACACTTACGTCTTGGGGAACAAGAAAGATATAACACTCTATTCTTATTTTGGCATTCCAGACAATGGTGATTTCAAGGGAGAAGTCACTATACTGGCAGATGGAAAAGTAAGAGCTCAGTATGAACAATTTAATAATGGGGCAGAGCATTTAATCTTACCATTTTTTGATAAGGTAAACGAAATTACGATTATCGTTTCCGGGAATGCTAAACTATGGGACGTTGGATTCAGTGAAATGAAGCATTGGTGGGAGTGAAGAATTAACATTATAAGGGGCTTGCTTTGCAATGTTTTCAACAAATATGGCACGACTGTAGAGCAGACAGACAGATAGAAAATAGTTAAACTTTTTTATAAAATCAAAGCTTAAATCTGCTGGATAAGAATCCATTTTGATTAAACTTTATTTCAAAGCAACAGTATTGTACATAATGACAATGAATTTAATAGTGATGAATTGGAACAAATAGCTTATTGGAACCTGAAAGAATTGGAGAGATAATCTTTAATTATTAGGATTAGAACTACAATGATTGAAATTTTCTTCTTCTACTAACGAGTGCGTTAGTGGACGAAGAATTAAGTGATTTTAGGATTGATATCATATTATAGTTATTCCATTAAAGGGCGCTTTCCTTGAAATAAGGAAAGTGTTTCTTCATTAAAATTTAACAAGCAAAAATGACCGCCTAAGCGATCATTTTGTTCAACCCCCTCAACGCCACCGTTCTCCAGGCCTCTTCAGGTAGTGTGCAAACACATAGCGCCAAGGTATGATGAAAGGAAAAATTACGACTATCAAGCATTCGTATGCGACCATACTGGTTGAATCGTCCATTTGACCTGAAGACCATAGTGGAAGCGCAACGATAAGCAACCAAATCGTCTTCCATAACAATTCCCAAAGAAGCAAAGGTAGCATCTGGAGTGGGTAACGCAGCCCAAGAATTGATAGAACCGAAAAGGATGTCAACATGCAAGCGACCACTCCATCCATTAGTTCCCACGGCTTACTCAGATGAAATAAATGCTGTATGACTTCAGTCCATTTCACAAGAACTAGCCCTACGATTATAAAAAGGTATAATGCCCTCAGCAAATAAAGACGAAACAATGACACCTCGTTCATTTTTGCAATATCTTTATCAGAATTCATTTTTTTATCTCCTTTTATAAAGAAATTGATAAAGCAAATACAATAATACTTTCTATACTTTATGCAATCCCCTAAAAAAGTAGGCTGTTTTTTCCAAAGACATTGGATACTCCAAAGTGAGTGTAAAGGAAATCGTTGATACTGCAGACTATAACCGCACTTCATTTTATAAATACTTTGATAATTTAGAACATATAACTAATGAACTTGTAGAAGATATCGTTACTCATTTTTCTTAAATTAGTACAATGGACCTCAAAAAAGAAAACATTATAAATATGGAAAATCTAATATCTACTTTTTTTCAAGATGCAATTTGGGTAATTGGCTTTTTTTACTTGTTAAATAAGACATTTGAAAGTAATAAACTTAAACAATTTTCCAAATATATAATAGGAATTGTTTTAGCATTGTTATTTGTATATTCAGTATTAATAAGTATAGGGTCGATAGAAGCTTTACTTCAATAACAATCTTCAACAATCGGGCGCGATTCTGTAATAAGGATTAGCGCTTGTTTTCATTAAAGGGCCAGATTGTGGAATAAGGGAGGTAATCAGATGGTTCATCTCGAAATTATTAGTTATGCCAAAACAACACACCCAAAATGAATATTGAACAAAGGGATTATATATGATTGGAGGGAATAGAAAATGGATGTAAGGACACTATTATTACAACAATGGGCAAGCTGCTTAGATAAAGAAGACTGGTTTCCACCACTTGAAAAAGTACTAGAGAATATTACTTTGGAACAGGCAATTTGGAAACCAGTTGAGGGAGCACATTCCATTTGGGAAATAGTTTGTCATTTACTTTTCTTTGAAAAGAGAATTCTGTTACGCTTTCTTGGTGAAACAGCAAATGAACCAAAGGCAGAAAATAATGACGCTACATATCGATTACCAACTGAGACCTTTCAAAATTGGAAGGAAACAAAACAAGAATACTTTTCTGTTCATCGTGAACTTGAAAAAATACTAGCAAAATCAGATCTAGAAGATTTGTATAGACCGATTCCCGATGACAATCCATTAGTGCTTGAACTGAAGAGTTTAGCAATGCACAACGCATATCATATTGGGCAAATTGTATTCCTCAGTAAAATGCAAGGAGCCTGGGCAGGGAAACGCAGCTTTTAAAAAAGCTTCATTAGCTTTACAGTTATTCCATTAACGGGCGCTATTCTTGAAAAAGAATTGTGCCTTTTTTAGCTAAAGGGCTAGATTGTTAAAATAAAGTGAAATGATAAAATAAGAAAAAACAATGTATGAGAGGTACTATTATGAACAAAGTTTTTATTATCGATGGAGATAAATTTTCTAACTTTAAGGGGTTTTGTAAGGAGTTTTCAGATATAGTCCTTTCAGGAAAATGTAAGTGGCACGGAAATCTAGATGCTTTTAATGATATTTTGTTTGGAGGTTTCGGAGATATAGAATGCGACGAACAATTTACTGTTATTTGGAGGAATTCTGTTAAATCTAAAGTAGATTTGGGGTATAGTGAAACAATAGTTAAACTAAATGAAATTTTGAATAATTGCCATCAAAGTAACGAAGAGAAAGTAATTCAAGAAATAAAAGATGCAAAAATGAAAAAGGGTCCTACAATATTTGACTGGATAGAAGAAATTATCGTTGATAACGAAAATGTAACGTTGATATTAGAGTAAACCTTATTCAAGTAACGGAGTGCTTGAGTGAAGTAGGTGTTATCTTTGCAGCTTTTTCTCATTTTCTCCTATTCAACAATCGGGCGCATTTCCAGAGTAATGGAATTGCGCTTTTATTGTATTAAAGGGCCATTTTCTGGAATAAATATATTTGATTAAAAGGGGCTGTTTTAAGTAGTCCATTTTATTTTAAGCTCTGTTTAATTTGATTGTTGTTTTTATTCCAATTAATAAGAGTATCCAAAAATAAATTGAATACGCTTATTGTTTCGGGTGGCGAATAATTAAGAATTACCAGGTTTTAATAACCAACTTTTTATTTTTTCTAAATTTATTCGTTAGTTGATTTGGATTTGATGTCATACAATGTACGTGATTTCTCGATATATTTTACAGTACAGGCGTAGGTACCTTGCCGAATATCCCTAAAGTCATCAAAATCTCCAAAAACAACGAGTTTACCATTAATTTCTACGTGAAGTTCGTGGATTCAAAATTCAGTATAATGGTAGCGACTAAACAACCTAAACTGATAATAATGACTGATTTATGACTATTGTGTTTTTGGAATGGGTCATATTAATCTATAATATAAATTTTTGCATTGAATAAATACATCCATAAAAGGAAAATGATATAAAATTAATAGTAATAATTAATTATTAATCATATTTATGATAAAAAAGTGTAATTTTTATTAAAAATACAAATATTTTGTGGTAATATAGTCTGTAAGGATTACTGATAGGTGATATATGGAATATATTCGTGTGTGAAATGCGTATATGGCGATCCAATTATAGTTCATCAGATAAAGGAGAATGGAAAAATGACAAACAATAACATGAAATTTGTTAAATCTGTAGCTGCCCTAGCTTTAAGTACTTCTATCATCACAACTGCAGTAGTTGCTGCTGACACAACAGCATCTGCACAAACTACATACAAGGTATCAAAAGGTAAACTTGTAAATGCGAAAACTGGTAAAGCAGTTAAAGGTTACGTAGTATACAAATCTACTCTTTACTACAACGGAACTGTGAAAAAAGGCTACAAAACAGTAGGTACTGGTTCTTCTATGAAACTTTACAATAACGGTAAACTTGTAAAAGGTTACAAAACAGCAGGTAGCGGTTCTTCAATCAAACTATTCTATAATGGATCTCTTAAAAAAGGTTACAAAACAGCAGCCAAAGGTAGCGCTGATAAATACTATTTATTCTACAATGGTACTCTTAAAAAAGGCTACAAAACAGCTGGGAACGGCGAACGTCTTTACAAAGATGGCCGCTTAGATAATGGTTATGAAGTATACGGTGACGTTGACAAAAACCCATCACTATACTACAACGGCTACTTAAAAGAAGGCTATAAAACAGCTAACAAATCAACTCTATTATTCTATAATGGTAAATTAAAAGAAGGTTACAAAACAGCTAAAAACGATACTGTTCTTTACAAAGAAGGTCGCTTAAATGATGGCTTAGTTGTTGTTAAAGACATCCTATTTGATGGCAGCAAACAAAACAAAGGCTTAAAAGAATTCAGCGATAAAACTTACTTCGATGCTAAATTAGCAAACGGTACTTATAAAGATGCAAACGGCGTTGAAAAAACTTATAAAGATGGCGTAGAAGTTAAACTTGGAGTAACTGTTGTCGGTGCAGATGGAGTTACACCTGTTGATAAAATTGCATCAGGTGATGTTCTTACAGCTAATATAGAATTACCAAACGGTGACAAAATTGGTTCGTATCCTAAAGATCCGAATGTAAGTTATAAATGGCATTTTGAAGGTAGCGATGCTGTACTAGGAACTGACGCTACATTCACAATCACTGAAGATACAGTGGCTGCTAATAAAAAACTTGTTGTAGATGTAACTTATAAAGAAGAAACAGCTACATGGACTTCAAAAGCAGTAGCAACAGCAGCAACAGCAAAAGCTGTAACTGTTGTTGGTAAAGATGGAGTTACACCTGTTGATAAAATTGCATCAGGTGATATTCTAACTGCTAATTTAGAATTAACAAATGGTGACAAAATTGGTTCGTATCCTAAAGATCCGAATGTAAGTTATAAATGGCATTATGAAGGTAACGATGCTGTACTAGGAACTGATGCTACATTCACAATCACTGATGCTACAGTGGCTGCTAATAAAAAACTTGTTGTAGATGTAACTTATAAAGAAGGAACAGCTACATGGATTTCAAATGAAGCAGCCGTACCAGCAGCAAACTAATCAACTCCACCCTCCCTTAAAGATGGATGGATTGATTAAAAATAAAACATAAGATTTCCCCGACTTTCCCATGAAAGTCGGGGTTATTCTTTACCTTTTTAACACGATGTTCAAGTATATATTATTAATGTGTAAGGATAAGAAGCTCATTCTCTTTCATCATTGAAATACATGTTCATGACACTGGATCGCAACTTGAATAGTAAAAGTATGATTTTGCCATTCCATATATTTTTTACGAGAATGTCTAAGACAAAGACAAGCGATATCATTTAGCTTATTTTCTTTTTCAATTGTAATTTTTGTATAAGCTTGACACCAATCAACCTGAATTTGTTTACCACATGGCAAAGAAATTACACATCATTAAGGTAAACTTAGGAGATTATAACTAGAAGAATCTACTGTTATGCATGAGATGAAAGCTTCATTTTTCGCTTCAAGCTATTCGGATATTGTCATCTTGTGAATAGCCATCATTTATTCGCATTTCGTCAGAAATTGGAGGAAATGTCTTTGTGGAGTGGTTTTAACTATTAAAAATCCTGCATTAACAGAGAATGTGCTTTGGGTTTCTTAAATCTTAAGCATTTTAAAAAGGATTTTTGCAATTAAAACATAAAGATGAAGTGCGCAATCAATTCAGAATAATTATAAAAAAGATTAATTAATTAAAATAAAAGTCGATTATTTAAAATATAGATTGATAATTTAAGTTTCATTAAAAATCCTGTATTATGAGCAGGATTTTTCTTTTTCCACAATCGGGCCATATTGTTGAAGAACTCACTTAAAGGAATGATTGGATATTTATGATTAGATAGAAAAGAGATTGTTAAGTAGTATACTAAAGGTAACGTGACAGATTTATTAAAAGAAAATAGATTATTTATAAATGTATTTGATGAAAGATTTAGGAGGGATTTTACATGGAGTGGTCCCAGTGGTTGCAAGGCGGTCCTTTCCTTGAAGTTAGCTTCTTGTTAGAACTTAAAGAAGAAAAAAAGAAAACAATACAAGAAATTATAATTAAGTTATCAAGGGTCACAAATAAAGTTGAAATTGTTGATAAAAATGTTGATGAAATTATCGATTTCTTTGATAGAGGTTATCCCTATGATGAAGAAGATCCGAAATCCTCAAACTTACACTCACTAAGATTAAGATTATATGTCTATTTATCAAGGAAACGAAAGGTAACATTACAAGTAGAAATGGTTTCTTCAAATACATTAATGGTTAGCTTTTGGTTCTATGGGGATGAATTAGATGAACCAGAATGGGACCAAATTGGTGTAAAAAAAGAGGGATTTGTAGGATTTGTAAATTTTCTTAAAGAATTGTATTCCGTTTATGAATTTAAAATCGGTGGCATCGCAATCGAAGAGAATGTTCTCGAATTATTTAGGTTCAGTGAATCATATCCTAACGAATGTTATCGCTTTGAGAATCTGTTTCCTTACAATTTTCTTAAAGAACCATCTCATTTCATAAATATAATTTGGAGGGAACAATACAAGAAATTAAGCCATATTCCTTACAATTACAAAAGACTTGATAAGGAAGGAATCCTTATTGAAACAGGTAGTTTTACTACCTAACCTTCAACTAAATCAGATAATAGAATCAAATGGTTATTCAATCATCGGGCGCTTTAGTTTAATTAGTTTAACATCGGTGGTTGCTGTGGTAGACCTTTTTATGCTTTATAGCGAGGTTTTAACGTTAACAGAAACTAGGTATTTCAATAATAAGAATGGTAAAATGTATATTATGGATAGATATTTGAGGAGCGATACACCCCTCTTTTTTTATCGTTTTCTTTCTTACAGCCATTCAAAAAGAGAAAGAGAAAAAGAATTAAATCCTTTAGAATTGAGGGGGAAAATGGATCACTTGAAAGCTTTTTTTAAAGAAGAAGTAGTAAAAAAGGTATTCGCATTGGTGTTGTTGGTCGTTATATTGTGGAGTATCAGAGGATTGTTAAATTTGTTGTTATTGACTTTTATTTTTTCTTATCTATTGAACAGCCTACAACAAGTTTTCTATAAATCCCTATCGAAAATGATTCCGATAAAAGAGAAGATAGTCACAATTGGAATGTATGCAGTGATTCTATTTGCTATTGTTTTCGGATTAGCCACCTATATCAACCGTTCGGCAAAGGAATTATCAGGAATCGGTCATAAACTCATTTCATTTAATCTAGAAACATATACGAATCAAATCAATCCAAATGTAGAAGGGTTCTTGAAAGGGCTACATTTAGAGTCCTACACAAAAGGAGCTGTTACCACGATATTCCAAGCTATCCCGCATGTCAGTGAATTTAGTATCCAGTTGATAATGGCGTTTATTTTAAGCTTTTTCTTATTAATCGGGAAAAAAGAAATCAGGGATTTTTGCAAGAAGCTAGAGAAGAGCAGAATCAGTTTTCTATATTCGTATTACAAATACTTAGGAACCAATTTTGCCAATACCTTTGGTAAGATACTGCAACTTCAAATATTAATTTCGTTGATTAATGCTGTTTTATCTATGATTTTCCTTGCAATACTTGGGTTCCATCAAGTAGTTGGTCTTGGGCTTATGATGTTCATCTTCGGTCTCATTCCTGTATTAGGAGCGATAATCTCTTTCATTCCATTAGCTATTATTGCGTTTACGATGGGCGGCATACCTAAAGTCCTTTGGATTGTGGCTATGGTATTGGGGCTTCACGCCATGGAAAGCTATGTACTCAATCCAAGATTGACTGCACACGCAACAAAATTGCCTATCTTTCTGACTTTTTTAACCTTGATTATCTCTGAGTTTTTCTTGGGAACATGGGGTCTGTTGTTGGGGATTCCGTTATTAATGTTCCTATTAGATTTGTTCAATATCCAAACAAAAGAAAAAACTACCTGAGAAATCATATATTGTTGTTTAATTTTTCCCCAACATTCTCCTCTGAAGGCAACCATAGGGTGGCTCTAGAGTTTGAAATTGCCCAACATCCTGTTGAAAACTAAAAAAGATTGTGAAGTATTGTACTTATACTAACCAGTGCTAGACTTCAACAGCATTTGATCTTCCACAATCGGGCGCAATTCTTGAAAAGGAATTGTGCCTTTTTAGATAAAGGGCAATTTAATAGAGGAAGAATCTCATAAACTATAGGTTAGTTTAGTACAAATAATCATTATTCCATTTACACCAAAAGTTGTATATATTTCATTATCTTTTCTGCGATAAATTTATTAAAGGTGGATTAAATAGGGGGAATTTATGTGATTGAAGGATTATATGAAGCGCATTTACCAGTAAGTAATTTAAAACAATCTATAGAATTTTATAAAGATCTTGGTTTAGAGTTTGACCATAGTGTGGATGGAAAAATAGCGTTTTTATGGATAGAAAAAAATAAAAGTTGGTTAGGGTTGTGGGAGACAGATAAAGTAGAACTTGAGTATCATCCTTCAATTAGACATATTGCTTTTCAAGTATCTCTTGAGGGCTTGAAAAAGTCAGTTTCTTGGATTAAAAGTAAAGGATATGAACCTCGAGAAGCCTTTGGTTTTGAGCCAATCGAACCTTTTGTAATGGCACATGAAGGATAAGCTCATGCTAAAATCCATTTCAGTGATCCAGATGGTAATAGTCTAGAGTTTATTTGCAAACTTGCTAATCCGAATAAAATTAATAAACGTATGTATTTAAGCGAGTGGGAGAAAATAAACCTATTATAAAATCAAAGCACCAGAAGGCGAAAAATTTTTAATTAATGTGTCATGAAGAAACAATGGAAATGAGATTTCTGTATATATAAAACTATAAAATATAGTACCCTTGTTCAACAATCAGGTGCAGTCCTTGAAAAAGGATATGCGCTCTTTTTTCATTTAAGGGCCATTATAATTGAATTACGTCTTTTTATAAAATGGGAATTTATGTTAAAAATTAGGCGGATTGTGATGTAATGTACTTAAACTATCGGTCAGGATAGTTTGATTAAGGGCATAGCCACTAGGGAAATGGGAAAGCTATTCCGTAAGGAAAAAGCGGATGATGATGTCCATGAGAATTCAACCCACATCTATGGTTTATAAGACTAAACAAATACCTGAAAAAGATTGACAACGCTTAATGCACTATGTATTATCAACTCTTGTGGTTCACTAATAGGTCCTGCCACTGTATCAGGTGCAAACGGCAGGAATATTTTAAAAAAGGTGCTTCTTCTTTAAACAGTTAATTATAAAAAGGCTTGACTGATAAAGTAATCGGCAAGCCTTTCACTGTTCCAGATTAATAGTTATGAACTAACCAGCTAATAGTTTGTGAAGAAATGTATTTAAACTTAAGCTAACTGGCCCTGATTATAGTCACCAGATGAACTCTATACGTTCCATTTTTGGTGAAATTTAATATTCAATTAATAAATTATGGAGTTGATGCAATCATGCAAGCACTACAAAAAACACAAATGATAGTTCGTTATCGACACCCTAACAGTAAAGTATATTACGGAATTGTTGAAGGGGATGAAATTATACAATTATCTAGTGATTTTACTGAAATCGTAAAGGATGAACTAAAATATGATGGAACAAGAGTTAAATATAGTGATGTTAAGATTTTGGAGCCAGTAATCCCCTCAAAAATCATTAATTTTGGCTGGACATATGCTGAACACGCAAATGAGACTGGGGGAAAGGCCAATCTTAAAGAACCGTTTTTGTTTTTAAAACCGACGACTTCTCTTATTCCAGAGCATGGTGAAATTATTCTTCCGCCAAGTGATTTAACGAATCAGGTAGAAATGGAGGGGGAAGTGGCACTTGTTATTGGAAAACGTGGTAAAAATATAAAAGAAGAAGAGGCATTAGATTATGTTTTTGGCTGCACGATCTTTAACGATGTGACGGCAAGAGATCTTACAATAAGTGATCCTCAGTTTACGCGTGGAAAAGGTTTTGATACCTTTGGTCCGTTGGGTCCGTGTATTGTAAAGGGTTTAGATCCAACTAATTTAAGCATTGTTACAAAATTAAACGGGAAAATCGTTCAAGAGGGAAATACTAATCAGATGTCATTTTCGATTCCTTTCCTTATCAGTTGGATTTCACAGGTTATGACACTTGAGCCGGGTGATATTTTGGCGACAGGCTCCCCTTCTGGAAGTTGTCCAATGAAGTCTGGGGATACTGTAGTGGTTGAAGTAGAGTATATTGGTAAACTGATTAACTATGTAAAATAGAAAAAATAATCTCAATAAACTTATGATGTTTTGATAATAAAAACCATTTTATGAGTTGGATTTTCAAAATTAACTTCCGCCTTTTTTTGTTTATATTGAAATAAATTTTGAACAAAAAAGAAGTGGGGTTTATTAGTACTGACAGCTTTATTTTACTTGTACCTACTATTTTAGCTGCGATAAGAGTTAATGAGCTAATTGGACCAGCACCATTTAAGATGATGGTTATTCAGTAATAGGGCGCTTTCCTGGAAAACAAGGAAAGCGTCTTTTTTCTAATATTTTTAGGTTATTTAGAGTTCAAATTTATCAATATCTTAGATTATCGAATATCCTCGTTTGAAAAAGTCTTTCAATTAAGACACAGCTATGCAACTCATATGATTAATAACGGTGCGCCAATTGATGTGATTCAAAGTTTACTGGGTCATGAAAAGAGTGAGACTACAAAAATATATGCTCAGCTAAGTAGAAAATTGAGACACGATTTTTATAGTAAATATTTTTGAGACTATATAAATTAAAATTTAATTGAAATTGAGGCACGCATGTAAAAATGAGTGTCTTTTTATTATCGGGCCATATTGTGGAATAACCTTTAATGAGAATTGGATATTTATGTTAGAATATAGGTGAGTTTGTCAAGGCTTGCACTTAAACTAACGGGGCAGTGTTTTATAATAAATTAAATCATAAAAACAAGTAGGGAGAAAATATGAACCCAAAACATCAATATTTTAAATTAAGTGAAGATGATATTTTAGGTATTATATCTGATTATTTAAGTGAACAAGTGAATTTTGGAACGTTTAATTCTAGGATTGAATTTGTAGAAAATGAAAATAACGAATATAGAATTATAGCAGCTTATGGTGAAATAGATGATGAATCAATTGATGAAATAGACTTTAAAGTATTAGATGAAACACTTCAATTCAACGGTGAACGCTCAACAATGCCAAAAGAATTTTTAATCGATATTACAAATGCTGAACATAAAGCTAAGATTCAAAAGTTAATTGCCAAATTAGATACAGAATTAAACGACGGGTAATATCATTTGAAATGGGCAAACTACCTTAACTATTAAAATTAGGTGGCAAAAACATGAAAAACAAGCCAATTAACTTTATTTTGACTTTATACGTTTTGATATTTGTTTTATTTCCAACAGGGATACTGTTTAACGATACAAGTGCAGCTGGTCGTGAAGTAATCGTTTCAGATGGTGAAGTTACGCTAAAAGAAGCGATTAACATTGGATTCCAGAGAGCAAAGGAATGGAATGTAAACGCAACACTTACAAGCGTAAACAGTGTGGATGAAACGATGGGAGGTTCGAGAGGAGAAACAGGAAAACGCTTTAATTGGTTTATGACCTTTGTGGTTCCAGGTACAGATGATTTTGTACTAATTGGTATCTCAGAAAAGAAAATCACCTTGTTTAGATCGGGTAAACAATCTCAGGATCCAACAATACCCTACGATGAGATTAAGTTTGATAGCTCTGATGTTCTTCAACTAGCGAAGGATAAATACGGACTAAAACAAGGAAAAGATTGGGCAAAAGGATATCATTTTACACTTGATAGTATCGAAGGTAAACCCATTCTAACAGTGGTTGGAAATGATCGGGATAACCGTTTTACTCGAATTTCATTCAATGCCAAAAACGGAGATATAGTCAGTGCCGTTCATAAATTGCCATACGGCGGAGGATTAATATCCAAACGTATTGGTACCGATACTGTAACAAAAAAGGGAATGGCGATTATGGGGGTTGTCGCTAGAAATAACAATTTAGTGGTATGGGGAGACAAAAAGCCAACACAATTTAGTACAACCAAGCAACCTTTTATTGAATTGAGTCATAACAATGGAGAATCATGGACAGAACTCCAAGTTAATAATTATGTAACACACGCTTGGTTTAATAAGAATGATCAATTATACGCAGCAACCAAAAAAGAATTATGGGCAGGCACTACATCAAAAAGTAAAGGAACAAAAATTCTTTCATTAGACCACGAGATTGAGCACATTGATTATTCAATCAACAACCATATAGCCGTGATATCAAATGGAAATATTTACTACACGAACAATCAAGGGGAGAGTTGGGAACAAGCCATTATACCTCAACCATTTTTTGTGGTTCAAATCTCGAATAATGGTGATTTGGTAGGATTAACAAAAGAAATGAAGGTTTTGCAAAAGACAAATGATGGTTGGAAAGAGATAACTATGCCGAATCGTAATGATGAACCTAGTGATATGATAGTGATTAATAATAGGCTATTTATTACAACTAAAAGTGGAATTTGGACCCGAGATCTTCAAGAGGGAAATTGGAGAAAAATTAAAGTTGATGAAGAGATAGTTAATTTCATTAAAAAAGGAGAGAAATTATTCGGAAACACATATAGAGGTGAAGCTATTTATTCCATCAACATAAAAGACGAAGGAAAACCTGAAAAAGTGTTTGATGCGGTTGATTTAGTCGTTATGGATGTGGATATCATAGGAGATACGTTATGGATTGCAACTATACCAGGTTATTCATGGGAAGAAATGACGATTCCGCTGAGACGATAAAAGTTGGAAGTGTATATTCATGAAAAAAACATTGCATTTCACCTTAACTAACGGGGGCTTTAGCACAATAACTAAGGTGTTATTTTTGCAGCTTTTTCTCTTTTCTACTATTCAACAATCGGGCGCTTTTCTGTAACAAGGATACGCGCTCATTTTTCATTTAAGGGTACTTAATTTATAATCTCTAACAGGCTTTCTAATTTATTTATTTCGTAAGTAGGTTTTAAAGACGTTTGATTTTCCTTTTGTTTAGGATTGAACCAACAAGTATCAATACCATAGTTCATTCCACCTTGAATATCAGAAGTCAAGGAGTCACCCACCATTAGTACGTTGGATTTATCAGTAATCTGTAGCTTATTAAAAGCGTAATCAAAAATTCCTATTTGTGGTTTTTGGAATCCAGTGGATTCTGAGATAATCATATGTTCAAATATATCTTTTAACGGGGAATTATTAATTCTGGATGTTTGTACATCCGTGTAACCGTTCGTAATAATTGCTAACCGTTTATGCGAGAGAGCGTTAATGACTTTTTCAGCCCCTTGCACGAGGTGCGTTTGTTCGCCAAGAAATCTTAAATAATCTTGATTGAATACAACTGCGTCAATTTCAAGTTCATGTTCTAAAAATAATCTCCTGAATCTCTCTGAACCTAGTTCAATAAGGCTCATTTTTCCACCTTCTAAATCTCTCCACAATACTTTACTAATTTCTTGGTAACTCTTTTCGTATAGCTTTAAGCTATTTAATAGATTATATTTATCAAAGACTTTATTAAAAGCTTCTTGCTCCGATTTCGTAAAATCAAAAAGTGTGTCATCTATATCAAAAAAAATAATATCGTAATTCTTCATTTTGTCCTCTACTTTCTAATTCTGTTAAGGATACTCAATACTTCCTATAAATCTTCTCACACATCATATTGTTTATTCAACAATCGGGCGCAATTCTTGAAAAGAATTGTGCCTTCTTTAGCTAAAGGGCCAGATTGTGGAGTAAGGGAGGTAATCAGATGGTTCATCTCGAAATTGTAAGTTATGCCAAAACAACACGCCGCAAATGAATATTGACCAAAGGGATTATCTATTAAAAGGGATAAGATTGGAGGGAATAGAAAATGGATGTAAGGACACTTTTGTTACAACAATGGGCAAGCTGCTTAGATAAAGAAGACTGGTTTCCACCACTTGAAAAAGTACTAGAGAATATTACTTTGGAACAGGCAATTTGGAAACCAGTTGAGGGAGCACATTCCATTTGGGAATTAGTTTGTCATTTACTTTTCTTCGAAAAGAGAATTCTGTTACGCTTTCTTGGTGAAACAGCAAATGAACCAAAGGCAGAAAATAATGACGCTACATATCGATTACCAACTGAGACCTTTCAAAATTGGAAGGAAACAAAACAAGAATACTTTTCTGTTCATCGTGAACTTGAAAAAATACTAGCAAAATCAGATCTAGAAGATTTGTATAGACCGATTCCTGATGACAATCCATTAGTGCTTGAACTGAAGAGTTTAGCAATGCACGACGCATATCATATTGGGCAAATTGTATTCCTAAGTAAAATGCAAGGAGCTTGGCCAGGGAAACGCAGCTTCTAAAAACGCCTTATTAGCTTTACAGTTATTCCTTTATAGGGCGCGATTATGGAATATCGCCTTAAGGCGAGCTGTTGCCTTGAAGGCAACAAAATCATTTAACAGGGGGCATGCCGCTAATTTCAGCCAGATGGGTCCCGTCAGGAAAATGCGGATTTACAACGATTTGCTTCTCTTGCCAGAAGTAGAGTATAGTAGGAATGTTTAAAATATATTCCAGGAGGCTACAGCTATGTCACAGGAAATTTGGATTAACCTGCCGGTCAAAGATGTTGAGAGGTCAACTGCCTTTTTCAATGAGATTGGATTCCATGCGGTGAGTGTTGGTAACGAGAGAGCCAAGCTAGCCATAGGACAAACAACGATTCTACTGTTCCCGGATGCGGCGTTTGAGAAATTTACAGGTTCAAAAACCGCAGATACTTCTCATAGCGCAGAAGTAATATTTTCCATTGGCGCTGAAAGTAGAGAAGAAGTAGATGCATTTATTCAAAAAGTAGAGTTTGCCGGAGGAAGCATCTTTGGCAAGCCGAGTGAAAATGATGGCTGGATGTACGGTGCAGGATTTGCCGACCTGGACGGTCACCGCTGGAACCTATTGTACATGGATGAGAGCAAAATGCCGAAACGCTAATATGGAAACGCCGGTCACCTACTTAAGGTCACCGGCGTTTTTCTACTCCCCGTATAATCTCATATCTGTCATTCAATCCAAATCATTGCTTAGAAAGAAAAATTCGTGAGTTAAACTAATACAAATCAACTGTATTAGCCCGTATAAATTTATTGGTCTTACATAAATTATATTAACACATATTGGAACTAACCTATGCGCAACAAATGGAAACCTCATTTATATGCGTGACGGTGAACCGTTTCACAAGATAAGACATACCTTGTTGTTCCACAATCGGGCGCTTTTCTGTAACAAGGAAGAGCGCTTATTTTCATTAAAGGGACATTATGTTGAATAATACTCCACTGAAAATTGGGATTAATGCTAAAATATAGATAAGGTTGTGAAAAAATGCACTTAAACTAACGGTGCAGGATAGTGAAAGAGAACCTTACATTAGGAAATTGAATAATCTTTTTGAAATAAATTATATATCTTAAAAATTGGAGATAGTTTCAATAAATAAAAATAGGAATTTACTTTATTGTATTTTAGGAAGTGCTTTGCTTTCTTTTTTAAATAGTCCGATATTTAGTCAAGTTAAAATAGGGATTCTTCCAGGTGGATATGGAGGACATATATTCGGAGAGCTGTTAGTTAGAATCATTGATTATTTGTCATTATTTGGATTTATATTACTAATAGTATTTTCCATTACATTAATACTAAAGAATATAATTTCAATAGAGAAATAATAAATCAGGCTGCTTTTGATATTATAGTGGGATTGCTTACTTGAAGAATTATGTGCAATAAAAAAGTACAAACCTTATGGTCTGTACCCGTAAGCAAACACGAACATAAAAGCAAAAAATAAAAAAATAGTAGCTGTTGGAATCAAACTCAATAACACTAATAACTTAGCTGTCTTACTTTGCACTCTTATAAACCATTTGTAATAGATAAAAAGGAGAATAATTAACAAAGGCCAGAAAAAATAACCAGCCATGGAATCAACCCAGCCTGAATTTTTATCCCAGTAAACATCGGGTACAGGAGTAATATTCTCATATTGTCTATCAATTTTGTTTTTAATCGTAATAAAGACGTAAGAAATAATAGAATAATAAACGATAATTGTGGCCTTAAACCATGAAAATAAAACCTTGTTGAAAATTACTACTATGAAGATAATTGCCAGCATCACAAATAAACCAAAGTATTGTTGCAATTAAATCACCTCTATAGTTATATTATTCAATTTATGTAAAATTATATACAAAAAATTTTTATTGCACAGTTCGTAGATATTATACAGTAGCTAATTCCATTATAGGGCGCTTTCCTGGAAAACAAGGAAAGCGTCTTTTTTCTAATAGGTTATTTAGAGTTCAAATTTATAAATATCTTAGATTATTGAATATCCTCGTTCGAAAAAGTCTTTCATTGAACATAATAGAATTTAGATTAATAGATTTATTAGTGGGAGAGTGAAAGACGTATGTTATTATCCGAAGCGTCGAAAAAGTATCAACAGGATAAAAAAATTGAGGGATATTCATTACTTACATTAAAAACATATTGTTTTCAATTATAATCGGGCGCAATTCGTGAATTGGAATTGTGCCTTTTTTAGTACTAGAACCAATATTACTAAATAACATCTTTTTTAAAACTGAATATTGATATAAAAGTATAGGTAAGATTGTGAAAGCAGTTATTCCGCCATAAGCAAGTACTATCTAAATTTTATATTTGAAAAATATAATGCAATGAACTCTATTGTAATATACTATTATAAATAGGTTAACAATGTTAATTTATGTTTTATTCAAAGCTCACTAGAATGTTCAGTAAAAAAAACTATAAGGAGTCCTAAAATGAAAAAGAAAATAAACTATTTAATCTTACTTTTAACTGCCATCTTCATAGTTGGTTGTACTAACGTAGAAGATGCATCCGTTACAGATAAAGAAACAGATTCACAAGATGTAACCACAGTTGAAACAAACTCAAATAATAGCGAAAAAGCCGAACAAAATAATGACCTATTCTCGGGATACAAACTTATTGAAGTTGATGGTGGCGATTTGTCTGGACATCGTGAACCCAACGTTGCTATTGACATTGGTTATGGGGACCGGAAGTATTGGGCTTTCACGAATGAGCATGGGCAACTGGTCCGTGTTATTGCTGACGAAATCGTTCTACAAGATGACGATAACGAACCTGTAACATCGTCTGGCAGATACTATAATGATGAAGCAAAAGTTCCTGGTGTAGAAAGAGCAGATTTAGATGAAGGACATATCATTGCAGATTCTCTCGGAGGGGTATCCAATGCTTACAATATTACTCCACAAGAAAGTACGCTTAACCGACATGGTGATCAAGCATATATGGAAGATGCCATTCGTAAAGCTGGTGGAGCTACTAATTTTGAAGCAATTATCACATATCCTAATACGGAAACGCAGATTCCTTCTCATTATAAGTACACTTACACTTTAAAAGGGAATAAGATTGTAGATGAGTTTGATAACGGCAACCCTGATGAGATAAATAAATCTCTAGGCTTAACTGAAAGTAAATCAACTAACTCAAATAAGTCAACTAGTTCAAATAAGTCGAATGGCACTGAAGATATTTCAAGTGTTGATACAAACGGTAATGGACAGGTGACGATTAAAGAAGCAAAAGCAGCAGGTTTTAGTATGCCAATAACGAGTGATCATTGGTTATACCCATATATGCAAGATAATGATAACGACGGTATGGTAGGGGAATAAGCACCTAGAACTCAGGGCAAATTAAATGAATGAAATAAATGAATGACTTTACAGAAACAATCGGGCGCTTTCCTGTAGTAAGGAAAGTGTCTTTTTTCTTGTATTTGAAGGGTTCCCATGGATCGGCTATTTTGTTATTGTTTAAGATTTTGAAAATCCTCGTATGAAAAAGACTCTCCATGGACATAATAGAATCTAGATTAAATGATTTAGATTTATAGGAGAGTGAAAGAATTATGTTATTATCCGAAGCGTGGAAAAAATATCAACAAAATAAAAAATTGAGGGATATTCATCACTAACATTAAAAACCTATTGTTTTCAATATAATCTTTTATTAAATTGGGTAAAAGAATTCCAAAGTTTCTTTCGGAATTAGAGATAGAACATCTAAGAGAAGCTTGTCAAACAACGATGGAAAATGCGCTGTTTGAATTTATGTATTCGACCGGCTGCCGTATTGGGGAAGTTGTAAAATTAAATCGCGATGATATTGATTTTCGTACGAATTCGGTCATTGTACATGGAAAAGGTGATAAAGAAAGGGAAGTTTACGTTAATACTCGTTGCTCCATATGGTTAAAAAGGTATTTAGATGAACGAGATGATGAAGAATCTTGCTTGTTTATTACGGACAGAAGGCCAAAAAGGCGTATGAGTATTGATAATCTGAGATATATTATCAAACGCATATCAAGCCAAGCTGGGATAAAAAAGAGTATACATCCCCATCAATTAAGACACAGCTATGCTACACATATGATTAATAATGGTGCACCAATTGAAGTGATCCAAAGTTTACTTGGTCATGAGAAGAGTGAGACAACAAAGATATATGCTCAGCTTAGCGGGAAATTGAGACACGATTTTTATAGCAAATATTTTTGAAAGCATATAAATTAAAAATTTAATTGAAATCAAGGCACCCATGTGAATAGGTATGTCTTTTCGTTATCGGGCCAGATTGTTAAATAACATGTTTATATGATGAATACGGAAAATGGATTGGTAAAAGATAAAAAGGAGGGTTATTCCCTTCTAAAGATTTGTAACAACAAAAATTATTTTAAAGGAGAACTGTTATGTTTACTATTGGTGAAAGAGTAATGGTATCAAGGGATAATGATAATGAAAATTATGATTCATTCCGTAACAAAGTATTGGTAGTAACTCATATTGCTACTAATAAACAGGAACATAAGGGCTATGATGGAAATTTAGAAGCGCCTTTATACGATCTTGAATTGGAAAATGGTGAAGCTATTAATCGCTCGTTATATGAATATGAATTGGAATATGCAGATTAAAAATGATTAAAAATGGAGGGGTTTTCCCTCCTAAATAACAAACAGGGCTGAACTTTTTACATAAAAGCAAGGAGGAAACAAAATGGGTGGCGGACATCTGGTGTTTACTGTATTAGATTCAAAAAAACAATTTCTAATTATGAAAGCCCGGACGTTTTTAAAGTAAGATTGGACGATAAGTTTACAAAGGTCAGGTGCAGTTTTTTAATATAGAGTTGGAGTAGGAGGAGAGCAATGGAAGGAAACAATATCTCTTAAAGCTATCGAATATTGATTCCATCTTCCGCCGAAAAACCTATAGCCATAAACTCTTTCATGCCCAACAGTCGTTAAAAAGAACCAAAAATTGTCTCCGTTTCTAAGCCACATATACGTGAAACGAAATATACAATTTTCAAGCCCTCTAGGATTCTGACCATAGAAAGGCATTTGTTCCATATATCGCATAAGTCAAGATTCACTCCTTTTTTAAATTAGACATATAACCAGTTTATGCTCAAGGTCAAAGCTTGGGTTGGATGTATGCCCTAAATAGTTTATGTAAGAGGATAGCAGCCATCGAGGCTGTAGTGAGAGAAGAAATAATTGATCTTATGATTGAATACATATTTTAGTTATTCAATTAAAGGACGCTTTTCTGAATAAGGAGAGCGTCTTTCTTTATATATAGTGCCATATCGTTGAACAACCCCTACCTAAGCGTAATTACCACTTCTTATTATTATTATAATTTTTTCTATAAACGTAATCTGCATTTTTATTTCCTAACGAATTACTAATAGAGTCCAAAATCAGCATAAAAATTCCAAATAAAATAAACGCCAAAATGTAATGACCTAAGAAAAATAAAACAAACGCCGCAACCAATAGTAATATCATTAAAACAATTACCGAGACTTGTAATTTCCCCTTCTTCTTATCATCCATATGTTCAACCTCCTATCAAATCGCCAATATTTTTCCGTATCTTTTAATTTGTTTTCAGTGGTTTATTTTACCTTATATCTAATATTTACCATAACATCCAGCGCTTGTTTTCATTAAAGGGCCAGATAATTGAGCAACACCTTTAGGGAATTTTTACCTTTTTTATTCGTATAAAGAGTAATAAGGAATAAAGTTAGGCGTAAAAATGGATTATGGACTATTGGTTATTGACATAGAGTTCAACTAGCGGGTGCTTTAGTAGAAGATTAAGAGCTGTTCAGACAGCTCTCTTTTCTTATTTAACTAAAGTGGAGGTTAATACAATGGGCTGTTTTCAAGTGAATCGCTAACTTTTTGCTAATTTTGTAATAATCACCTGATAAGATCGTAGTATATAAAGAGGTTATTTGAAATTCAGTAATAGTGTTAACATTTAAATGAATATGGGGGCGAAAAATGTTTAATAAAGACTCAGAAAAGAATAAAGGCTCAAAGAAGAGATTTGAAGAAATCCTTACAGAAAATGGTGTGGCTAATGGAAACAGAATAATAGTAGATAAGGAAACAGGAATTCATTATTTATTTAGTTGGGGTGGATATGCAGGGGGAATTACCCCGTTATTGGATAAGGATGGAAAACCAATGGTAAAACCAAATAATGAATAACAGCTTTATCTTGTTCAACTATATGGTAGCTTTAGTTCCACAAGGAAATAAATAACTTTATTATCTGTTTTAATTTCAACTTTTTGATCTATTTTTTAATATTTTACATCTGTTACTTGAAAAACTTATTCCAATTTATACTATTGACGTTTTAAATGAAACTTGTTATCATTCTCCTATTGTTTTTAAAAAGAATAGATATACCTTGTATAAATTCAAGAATACGGCTTGAAAGTTTCTACCAGCTACCAATAAATAGCTTGTCTACAAGGAATGGGAAATTAATGATATATTTTTATTCCGTTTTGTAGAAAAAGCTTTGGCCTAATTGTGGTCAAAGTTTTTTTTATATCAAGGGGAAAATAAAATGAATTCGTTGGAAAACGAACTTCGGAATCATTCCCTTTCGATCTTTAATTTAGCAAATAGGAGATTACAACATGAGAGACTTTTTTAAATTTGCAGAACGGAACACTTCCTATAAGCAGGAAACACTAGCAGGGATAACGACCTTCTTATCTATCGCATATATATTAGTCGTCAATCCGCTTATTCTAAGCCAATCGGGGATGGATAATGGGGCTGTATTTACTGCAACTGCGCTTACTGCGATCATCGGAACACTACTTATGGGTTTACTTGCTAACTTCCCAATCGCCATTGCCCCTAGTATGGGATTGAATTCATTCTTCACTTTTTCTGTGTGTATTGGAATGGGTATTGACTGGGAAATCACTTTAACTGGCGTTTTTGTTGCAGGAATCATTTTTATGTTATTAAGTTTACTGAAAATCCGAGAGAAGATTATTAATATTATTCCACTGGATCTAAAATATGCAATCGCTTCTGGAATTGGGTTCTTCATCACATTTATCGGGTTAAAAAATGGTGGAATTATTGTTGGCAATAAAGATACATTTGTTTCAATTGGAGATTTAACTTCACCGATGACTCTACTAGCAGTTATTGGTCTTATTATTACGATCATTATGTTAGTACGTGGCATCAATGGCGGGATTTTCTATGGGATGGTCATTACAACGATTATTGGTATGATTTTTGGATTAATTGATGTCCCTTCATCGATTGTTGGAAGTATCCCAAGCATTAAACCAACATTTGGTGTTGTGTTTGGCCATTTAGATGAGATTTTTACCCCAGAAACACTGACAGTTATCTTCACATTTTTAATTGTTGCCTTTTTTGATACAGCTGGTGCATTAATTGGATTAACGAGCCAAGCAGGAATGATGAAAGATAATAAGATTCCAAATATCGGAAAAGGATTACTTGCCGATTCTGCTGCAGGTGTCATTGGCGCTATCTTAGGTACATCGACACCTGCTACGAGTGTTGAATCTTCTGCTGGTATTGCTGTCGGAGGAAGAACCGGCTTTACGTCTGTCGTTATTGCAGCTTGTTTTGTGGTTGCTTTGTTCTTCTCACCAATTGTTAACGTTATTTCAGTGGAAGTTACATCAGCTGCATTGATTATTGTAGGCGCATTAATGGCAATGGAAATCCGTAAAATAAACTGGACTAAGTTAGAAATTGTCATTCCATCATTTTTAACAATTATTATGATGCCTCTAACTTCTAGTGTGGCAATCGGGATTGGATTGGGTTTTGTTCTTTATCCAATATGTTTAGTAGCACAAAAGCGTTATAAAGAAGTTCATCCAATTATGTATGTGCTTTGTTTGTTATTCATTTTATACTTTGCTTTTATATTGTAGGAAAGAGATTTAGAGGACTAGGAGAATACAGTTGCTGGTAGCTAGAGAGCAACGCCTAAAGGAACATACACCATGAAAGAACGTAATGACCTTCATTCTCTTTGGGTTATTAAATTAATGGGATTAAACCATAAAAGGCATAGATTAGTTCAGCTAATTTATGTCTTTTGTACCTTATAAATAACTTAGGAGCTCTACTACAAGTAAGATTATTGAATAATACATTCTTCAACAATCGGGCGCTATTCTAGAGTAATGAATCTGAGTTTTATTAAATAAAAGGGCCATTTTGTTTGAAATTTAGGAGTGAAGAAATGAATAATTTTTTTACAGCATTAACTTATGTAAATAAAATGATTTATGAGTCGAATCACTTAACTGTAAAGTCAGTTCAAGAAGAGAAGCAAAATTCTAAGTATGGTGCTGGTACATTTCAATTATCTTCTAAAACAGTTCGATTCAGAGTTGCGAATATAACACCTACCAAAGTAGGGCAGTTTGTTGCATTTTGGGAAAAGGACGAAAATAATGAAAATCAACCCTACTTATATGAGGAAGCCCCTGATTTATTAGTTATAACTACCTTTAAAAATGAAAATGAGTTTGGTCAATTTATTTTTCCAAAAGAAATTCTTTTAAAACAGAACATTCTTAGGTCTACTTCAACAAAGGGTAAAATGGCAATAAGAGTTTATCCTAGCTGGGATAGTCCGAGTAGTAAACAAGCGATGAAAACTCAAAAATGGCAGTTACCCTATTTTGTTGATATGTGTAATCCGAATAAATTACCCTTAGAAAAAATAATAGAACTGTATTCTCTTTAATCCTCTGCAATCGGGCGCTTAACCTTAGCAAGGATCGGAGGGGATTATTTTGATAAGATTTGTTGAAGATTTAGCTGGGGCAATCTATGATTTCTTTAAGTTTATATTAACAAGTTTAAGTTACGTTTTTGCTGGGATGATTATTGTCGGAGTACCACTGTTCCTCTTAGCTATGTTGTTTAAATGGCTTTTCTAATAGGGGCTATAATTTAACTATCATGAAAGAAAGTAATGGATGGTTAACAGTGGGCTTTATTTTAATAAGGACTTTAATCGATCTTCCGCAATTGGGCGCAATTCTTGAAAAGCAAGCAATCGTGCCTTCTTTAGCTAAAGGGCAAGATTGTTGAATACATAATTATAGATTTAATATTAAGTAAGGTGAACCGTATCAAAGGGCGAACCGGATGTTGCCAGTCATTTGTTGAGCGATTCCTTCATCATTTCGACTCCATAGGTGAGCGTAGTGCTTCAATGTAAATTCTGGCCTTGAATGCCCAAGTCGTTGTGATACAACCAAAATATCCGCATTAAATTTGTGAAACCAGTGTTGATGAATTTTATGATTGGTTTGAGAAGTGAGTAGAGTTAGCGGAATATTGTATTTAAAGTGTCCGAGAAGTTATTGATATTTGTTTAAATTCGCCTATACTAATGATTAGTTAGCAAAATCGTCTTTAGGGGTAAAAGCAAAAGTTAAAATACCAAGCACTTGACTTGCCAAAAAAGGCAGGTCATTTTTTATTATTTCACATTCTAACTCATTTACAAGGCGAAATTCGCGTATAATGGTAGTTTGAATAAGGTAACAATCTTCAAGAAATAATAAGGTAAATAATCCAAAATAAAAGAGGCTTAATTATGTGCAAAGAAAGTTTTAAAGATTATAAATTAAGTAATGAAATAGTAAACGCGTTGGATAGCTTAGAATACGTAAATCCAACAGAAGTTCAAAGTAAGGTTATACCTATTGTGTTAGAGAAAATGGATCTTGTCGTGAAATCACAAACAGGAAGTGGGAAGACTGCTTCATACGGGATTCCAATTTGTGAATTAATTGATTGGAAGGAAAATAAACCTCAAGCGTTAATTTTGACACCTACAAGAGAACTTGCTGTGCAAGTGAAAGAGGATTTCATAAACATAGGTAGATTTAAACGGATAAAAGCAGCAGCTGTTTATGGAAAACAACCTTTTGCTATCCAAAAAACAGAATTAAAGCAAAAAACACATGTAGTAGTCGGTACTCCAGGTCGTGTGTTAGATCATATTGAAAGAGGAACTCTGGCGTTAGATCGGATTCACTATCTTGTAATTGATGAAGCTGATGAGATGTTAAACATGGGGTTTATTGAACAGGTAGAAGCCATCATCAAGGAGTTACCTCGAGAACGAGTAACAATGTTATTTTCAGCTACATTACCAGAGAAAGTCAAAAGCCTCTCACTTAACTATATGAAAACGCCTATCGATATTGAAATTAAGACGACGGGACTCACAACTGATAAAATTGATCATTCTCTTTTTGAGGTGGCAGATGACGATAAATTTTCTATGCTTAAAGATATAACGATTGTTGAAAATCCAGACAGTTGCATTATCTTCTGTCGGACAAAAGATCGAGTAGATACTGTGTGTGATCAGTTAATGGATTTGAGTTATTCCTGTGATAAAATCCACGGCGGAATGATACAAGATGACCGGCTTGGCGTAATGAATGACTTTAGAAGAGGAGAATTTCGCTATTTGATTGCTACGGATGTAGCTGCCAGAGGGATTGATATTGATAATATAACACATGTCGTCAACTATGACCTGCCACTTGAGAAAGAGAGCTATGTCCATCGTACGGGTAGAACAGGACGAGCGGGTCAAAAAGGGAAAGCCATCACTTTTGTTACACCTTTTGAAGATCGGTTTTTAAGTGAAATTGAAGAATACATTGGTTTTGAGATTCCGAAAATGAACGCTCCTTCAAAAGAGGAAGTTTCAGATAAGAAACCTGCCTTTGAAGAAAAAATGAATGTTGAACCAACGATTAAAAAAGCAAAAAGTGAAAAACTAAACAAGCAAATCATGAAGTTATACTTTAATGGTGGTAAGAAAAAGAAGCTTAGAGCAGTAGATTTTGTTGGAACGATTGCAAAAATTGACGGAGTATCAGTGGAGGATATTGGTATTATTACAATATTAGATACTTTTTCTTATGTTGAAATATTAAATGATAAAGGTCCGATTGTGTTGAATAGAATGAAGAACACAACAATAAAAGGTAAGTTATTGAAAGTATATGAAGCTAATAAGAAGTGAAACGTTAGCTTTGGCAGAATGATGGGTAATAAGACATAATTGGACTTTTTTCTTGTAAGTAACATTAGGAGAAATCAAACTAAAAACCTCATTTAGTTACTATTATAATAAAAATAGTGTGAAGAGGAGTAGTTACTATGTCTAATATCGCTGGGGCATCACTGGGTGAATTGACCCCAAAAAGTTAGACATTATATTAAGTTAAGCAGCTATGGAGGATTGAATTCGGTATTGTACCGGACTTAGTCCTTTTAATTTTCT
>NZ_JBIWGZ010000014.1:0-17339 GCF_044763875.1 Rummeliibacillus sp. NPDC094406
TGAGCCAGGATCAAACTCTCCATAAAAGTAAAGTTTGAAAGCTCATTAGCTTTGCTAGCGTATCATCTATAAGATGATATCTATTTTTGTCCTTGCCACTAACAAAAGTTAGTAAACAAAGTTTATTGATTAACGTCTTGCTTGTTCAGTTTTCAAGGTTCATATTTCGTCGTCATCTTAACGACTTAATTATTATATCGCAACAACATTTCGTTGTCAACAACTTTATAAAAACATATTTTACAAAATCATATTTGATATTCAATTAGTGCGTCACCCGTAAGCGACTTAATTATTATATCAATCTAGTATTTGAAAGTCAATAACTTTTTTGAAGAATTGATATAGTTTTTATTGCCACTTAAATCAGCAACCTAACTAATATAGCACTTTATTAAGCTCTATGCAATACCTTTATAAAAAGAAGTGATTAAACCCCGTTAAACATACTACTAGTACTACACCAGGCATACCTAGCAGTGCCACAATTAAAATTGAAGCGAAGTTAAGTGGTATCCACACTCCTAAATAACCTGCACCATACGATAGAGCATACAAAACGCAAAATGATAACGTTATACGAAATGCAACACTTGAAAATAATTCAAGGATCTTTCTTATCCCCTTTGGCTTACGTAAAACCCAATAAAAAACAAACAGTATTCCTATCAAGCTGATTACAAGCTTGGCCATATAAATCACGCTCCATTAATATATGATGTAACTGATATATATGACAGGAATACTGTTTGTCATTCGTTATTTAATTAAAATTTTCCGAATACGTGCCTCTTTAAATAGATAGAAGTGTTTACTTTCAGCAATTTTACGTTGTGCAATGATATTTAAATCATAATCAACCATTAAGTTTTCTATTTCCTGTGTATGTTGCCATTCTTCTTTTGTATACCGCATTAACTGAACGAGCTTGTCATCGTACTCTTTACGCAACTTTTGTTTTCGAAAAAACATATCTTTTTTGCACCCCAATCTACAATTCGCGTCTTCCTTCTAACGCTTTCGATAAAGTTACTTCATCCGCATATTCTAAATCTCCTCCCACAGGCAGACCGTGGGCGATACGAGTTGTGCGAATACCGGATGGCTTTACAAGACGCGAAATATACATAGCTGTAGCTTCGCCTTCTATTGTAGGGTTTGTTGCTAAAATCAGTTCTTGTACTTCTTCGTTTTGCAATCTTTTTAATAAAGATGGAACATTAATATCTTCTGGACCTATACCGTCCATTGGAGAAATTGCACCTTGTAATACATGATAAAGGCCATGGTAATCTCGCATTTTTTCCATCGCAATAACATCTTTTGTATCTTGTACTACACAAATTGTTGAACGATCGCGTTGTGGGTCTTGGCATATTTGGCATGGATCCACATCCGTAATATGTCCACATACAGAGCAATAGCTTAAGTTACGTTTAGCGTCTATTAAAGCTTTAGCAAAATTAAGTACAGTATCTTCTTGCATTGTCAACACAAAAAACGCCAGACGGGACGCGGTTTTCGGCCCGATACCTGGCAATTTCATAAAACTATCAATTAATTTGGATATTGGTTCAGGATAATGCATCCTATATTCCCCCTAGAATCCAGGAAGATTCATTCCTTTTGTGAATTGTCCCATTGTTTCATTTGTAGTTTCTTCAACCTTAGCAATTGCAGCATTCGTAGCGATGACAATCATATCTTGTAATAATTCAACATCTTCTGGATCTACAACCTCTGGATCAATAACAACTTCTTGCACTTGTTTTTGACCATTCATTACTACTTTTACAAGTCCATTACTAGCTACACCTTCAAAAGTTTGAACTGCCAATTCTTCTTGTGCTTGCATCATTTTCTTTTGCATTTTTTGCATTTGTTTCATCATATTATTCATGTTACCCATACCACGCATTGTTAAATTCCTCCCAGTATTTGAATTTACTCTTCAATTTCCACAAAATCTTTGCCAAATAATTTTTCAGCTTCTGAAACAAGTGGATCTTCTGAAGCTTGTTGTTCTTCAACTAAAATAGATTGTACAACCTCAGAGACTTGTTCGCCACCTGTATCTTCTTGTTCAGTCTTTTTTTCCATTTTATGATGTTGGATAAAATCTGTTCTAATTTTCAACCAACTTTGTTCTGGCACGAAAACAATTTCATAGAAGTTCCCCGTTATCCCCGCCATATACTGTCCAAATTTAGAAATCAGCTCTTGATTATCCGCTGCCATTTGACAATGTATATCATACTTGAATTTTAGCACAAAAGCACTTGACGATGCCGCCACTGGTTCTGATTCTTCTAGCAAAGCTGCTTGAGGTTTTGGAAGTTGATTGAGTACGTCCGCCCATGCACCTTTAATCATTTGAATGTCATGTTTCGTAGCTACTTTTAAAATTTCCTGAATCCTACCGACATGAACATTAAATGTACTAGCTTTTACTTGTTGCCTTGGTTGAGATTGTGTTTGTGGCTGTTTCTGAACTATTGTTTCACCTTGTTGCATTTGAAGAACTAAAGCTTCTAATCCGATGATCTTCGATTGCAACTCTACAATTTGCGGTATATCTGCTGAAACATTCCCCATAGTACCTATTGCAGCTGCTGCTTGCCCTGTATTTGATTGTGACATTTTTAACAAGGCCGTTTCCAAATATACTTTTGAATGTAACGAAAACCGCATTTCCTGCTGTGTTTTCGAAAGAATATCAATATAGCTATAAAGCGTTTCCATCGAAAAGTCGTTAGCTAACGTTTGAAATTTCTCATCTGTCGTTGCCAATTCAAGTAAATCACTTAAATCAGGTGCTGTTTGAATTAATAATAAATCTCTAAAGAAAGTAATAAGATCTTCAGAAAGCCGTACAGCATCCTTTCCTTCACTCATTAGCTGTTCTAGCATTGCTAATACCCTTGCTACATCTTTTTCAGCTAAACTTTTTGCCAGTTCATAAAAGATTTCTTGACTAATAGATCCTGTTACAAATAGCGCATCTTCAAGCGTTAGTTTTTCGCCGCTAAATGAGACTACTTGATCTAACATACTTAATGCGTCACGCATACCGCCAGCTGCAGACTTTGTAATGACTTTTAATGCTTGTTCGTCATAAGGTAGATTAATATCTTCAAGCACTACTTTCATACGTTCTAAAATATCTATAGAAGATAAACGTTTAAAATCAAAACGTTGGCAACGGGAAATAATTGTTGCGGGTATTTTATGTGGTTCTGTAGTCGCTAATATAAAAACAACATGAGAAGGGGGCTCTTCTAAAGTTTTTAACAAAGCATTAAAAGCACTTGTAGAAAGCATATGCACTTCATCAATGATATAAACCTTATAGCGGGCACTTGCAGGCGCAAAACGAACCTTCTCAATAATTTCACGCATTTCATCTACACTTGAATTGGACGCTGCATCAAACTCGATTACATCTGGATGCGAACCATTCGTTATGCTTTTACACGTTTCACATTCATTACATGGTTCATCAGTTGGAGCGTGCTCACAATTTAAAGCTTTTGCGAAGATTTTCGCCGTACTTGTTTTCCCGGTACCTCGTGGACCAGAAAATAAATATGCATGTGTTGTTTTATTGGCTAGGAGAGCATTTTGTAGTGTTCGTTTCACATGAGATTGCCCTGACATTTCTCTAAATGATTGTGGACGATACACTCGGTAAAAAGCTTGATATGTCAACGGTTTTCTCTCCTTTCTGCCATTACAGTTTAATAATTCAATTATAGCATAAGAGACGGTTAGAAACCTTTATTGTATATGTATAAAAAAGAAAAAACTCACTTGTCTAAAAAGACAAGTGAGTTTGAAGTTTACACGGTTAATGCCGTGCACCTTTTCCCGACAGCCGTACATATGCGTTACTCTTGTCGTTAGCTCAGATTAGGCTACCCCGCGGCACATGAGTGAAACCACTTAATGCTGCTTCCTTCCGGACCTGACATGGTTCATGGGAACTCATTGCGCAGGACCCAATCGTCAACGCTACGTGCAAAAGGCAGACCATACATACGGACAGCCTCAAAAAGGAATTCAGTCTCGCTAAAGCGGATTGCGAGTTACAGGACACCGCTACCTTCCCACCTAGCACGGCAATTACTAGTATACGAATAGTTGATCAAAAAAGCAACTAAAATGCATACAATAAAAAAGTTAAGTGATATTCATTTAAAGAATACAAAATTATTGTCTAATGCTTCGTATTTACCTACAAAAAATTTGATGATTAATAAATAACTTAACAACTCATTTATTGATCACCATGCATATCTTATTTCTAATCTCTTTACTTTAAAAATCAATAATGCAGCCCATTTTTATGTACAGAAAAAACAGTACAATTTTTTTAAAAGAAACTATTGACGGTATAAAAAAATGATGATAAAGTATATCTTGTCAGTAAGACAACAACATATTTTTCCGGAGGAATACCCAAGTCTGGCTGAAGGGATCGGTCTTGAAAACCGACAGGCGGGTCAAACCGCGCGGGGGTTCGAATCCCTCTTCCTCCTCCATTTTATTTTTATAAAATAACACGCGCATAATATTGAGATTGTATTCGTTGCAAATTGTAACGAATTTTTCTTAGCCTAATATAATCTGAAAATTCTAAAACAAACTGTATGGTTTGTTTTTTTGTGTTAAAAATCTTATTTGGGTAAAAATTCACTCTTTTAATCGCTACGCGTAGAAGAAAATCCCTTCTTAAATCCCATTCTTTTTTTGAATCACTTCTAGTAACTCTTCTGGCCTTTGAATAATATATATATTATCTAAATGTTCTTGTTGCATAAATCCTTCATCCACCATATGCTGCAATTGCAATTGCAGTAGTCGATAGTAGTCATTCGCGTTATATAAGAATATTGGCTTTTGATGTTGTCCTATTTGCGATAATGTCACAACATCAAAAAACTCATCCATCGTTCCTGCTCCACCAGGTAAAGCAATTAACAAATCGGCTATTTCAATCATTTTAGCCTTACGTTCATACATAGTCGTTACATGATGCAAATTAGTTATATGTTCATGCGTTACTTCTTTCCATTGTAAAAAACTTGGCATTACCCCAATAACGTCCCCATTATTAGCTAGCACAGCATCCGCAATTTTCCCCATTAGCCCTTGATTAGAGCCTCCATATACAATATCCATCTCATGTCTAGCTAAAAAGCTACCTAATTCCTCAGCCTTTTTTGCATAAATTGGGTTTTTCCCTATTTTTGATCCACAATAAATTCCGACGCGCATAATATCCCCCATTATCAATTAATTTCTCTGCATTCGTCCTTATTTTAATTGTGAAATTCCTGAAATACTATCCGATACTTCAAAAGTTAAAAATAACGTTACATTTCAATACGTAACATTATCTAAATATTATTATCAAATGTATATGTGAACAAATAACGAAAATAGAACATTAATATTGTAAGCGCTACACGCATAATGTGATAATCCTCATCTAGTTTAGCTCACTGTCCTTTTAAAATTCACTATTTTTGTATCGTTATATATTAAAGGGACTATACGAAAAGATGAACGTCGTCAACTTTCCGTATAGTCCCTTAATAATTGATTTATCTACGTCGTAAATGAGAGGTTTGCTCGATAAAATGGCCAATTCTTTCTAGAATAATTTCAATGGTATCTGGACTTTTCATTAAATCATAATCATTGATATCTAACCGAAGAACTGGGCAAGCATTGAAATTATCAATCCAATTTTCATAACGATTATGCATTTCATACCAATATTCTTTATCTGTTTGTTGTTCCATCGGACGACCACGTTCCTCAATACGAGCAATGATATCGTCGATTGGACCTTCAAGGTAAATTAAAAGATCTGGATGTGGGAAATATGGTGTCATTACCATCGCATCAAATAAATTGGTATATGTTTCATAATCGGTTGGACTCATTGTTCCTTGATCATAATGCATTTTAGCAAAAATACCTGTATCTTCATAAATGGAACGGTCTTGGATAAAGCCACCACCATATTCGAAGATACGTTTTTGTTCCTTAAATCGTTCGGCCAGGAAATAAATTTGCAAGTGGAAACTCCATTTACTAAAGTCATCGTAAAATTTATCTAAGTATGGGTTTGTATCTACTTTTTCAAAAGATGTACGGAAATTTAATGCGTTTGCTAACGCTTTCGTCATTGTTGATTTACCGACACCTACTGTCCCTGCAATCGTAATAACGGCATTCGATGGGATGCCATATTTTTCTCTCAAATTCATTCCTTAAAGTTCCTTCTTTCTATTATTTCCTCAACTGTATTTAAGATTTTTTGTAAATCTGTAGCATTATGCACAAAGTCCATATCATCACCATTAAAGCGAACAACAAGGATATCAGGATGTTCTTGTTCAAAAACACGTATAAATTCATGATAATCAGCTACTAGTTGATTCATATAATCCCTGGATATCATCTTTTCAAATTCTCGACCTCTCATAGCAATACGTTTCATTAACGTATCTACACTTGCATACAAATATATAACAATGTTTGGTCTTATCATATCCTCAGTTAAAATTTGATAAATGTCCTCGTACTTATGAAATTCTGATGATGGCAAAGTACGTTTTGCAAATATTAAATTTTTAAAGATATGATAATCGGCTACTACCGGTTGATCGTTAACTGCAATATATTTTTTAATATCATTTAATTGTTTATAGCGATTGCACAAGAAGAACATTTCCGTTTGGAAGCTCCACTCATTAATATCTTCATAGAATTTATTTAAAAACGGATTTTCGTCTACAATTTCCTTCAATAAATGAAACCCAAAAGTCTCTGAAATTATTTTAGAAAGTGACGTTTTTCCGACGCCAATAGGCCCCTCTACCGTAATAAACGGAACAGGCATCAGAAGTCCCCCTTCGCTTATCTTTTTAGTGAATGACTATAATTCTAACACAGTAGAAAAATGAAGGACAGTCCAAGAAATCATTTTTCATAATAACTCGTACACAATCGAGCTTTATTAAATCAGCATCATTTCATCTATCTACAATCCATTTTAATTGTGCCTAAATAAAAAAGCCTCAGCAAAAATGCCAAGACCCCAAATTATACATATATTATACAATATGTTTCACATGAAACATTTGTTGTAAAAGTGCCCAATTTTGTGGGAATGGAAATCCTAAATGCCAATAGGCAATTCCTTTTAACCCTAGATTCTCTAATAATTTAAATTTTGCTTCAATAGATCTCGCATCTTCAAACCATACAACATGCTCTACACCATCTTTCCAATAGTGAAAATAAGGTGCTTGTGCGATTTCATCATATGAGATTGCGGCATTATTTTGCTTAGCTAATTCGATTGCATATTGCGGACTGACAGCAATTGCATTTGGGTTTCCTGCTTTATACGGTAACTTCCAATCATACCCATACATATTTTGCCCCATCATAATTTTTGAAGGTGGCATTGCTGTTACCGCATATTCAAGTACTTGCCTTACTGGACCAATTGGTGAAACAGCCATTGGTGGTCCACCGCTGTATCCCCATTCATATGTCATCAGTATCACAAAATCAACGACTTCACCAATTGCTTTATAATCATGCCCTTCATACCACTTCCCGGGCTGGTTAGCACTTGTTTTAGGTGCTAATGCTACAGATACTGTTAACCCTTCTGGATGAGCTTTTGAAACTAGTCTTTTAAGAAATTCTACGTACCTCTCTTTATCTTCTGGAGGTAAATATTCAAAATCAACATGAATATCCTTTGCACCATGCTTTTTAGCTTCTTGTATTGCTGCCCCAATAATTAAGTCTTGTAAATTAGTATCCATAAAAATTTCATGTGCCAAAGTATCACTAAATGCTCCATTCTCAATATTTACAAGTACAATCGCTGAAGCTACTCTATTCGCGGATGCTATCTCCCCTAAATCCCCCCAATTGAGGGTCGTTAATGTTCCATCCCTTTTTACCTCATATGCGAATGGCATCATATAAGTAAGTACAGGTGCTCTTTTTCTTAACTCCTGTGAGAGACGTGCTGGCACATTATCCGTATACCATTCTGCATAGGCATTCGTCTCAATCGTTTTACGATTTGGATTAGGTGTTTCAGGTAATACAAGCGTTTGTCCTACTACTAGCACATCAGGATTTGGTATTTCATTGAGTGCAACAATAGTTGCTACTGTCGTATGGTTTTCCCTAGCAATTTTATTTAAACTATCCCCCTGCTTTACAACATAGATCAAATGCAACCTCCTCTATCTCTTCATGATTACTAACATATGCTATTACCTCATAAATCATGCTAAACTATTTAACAAGGAGCGTGTCTACATGAACCAAGATCATCACTTTATGCAACTAGCGATTGAAGAAGCACAAAGAGCGGAATCTCTTGGAGAAGTTCCGATTGGTGCCGTCATTGTCTATCAAAATCAGGTAATTGCCAGCGCCCACAATCTACGCGAAACTTCACAAAACGCTGTAACGCACGCAGAGCTCATGGCTATACAACACGCTTGTGATGTTATAGGTAGTTGGCGTTTAGAGGAGACTACATTGTATGTCACATTAGAGCCTTGCCCGATGTGTGCGGGTGCAATTTTGCAATCTAGAATCCCCCGTATAGTTTACGGTGCACGTGATAGTAAGGCAGGATGTGTTGATTCACTCTACCATCTCTTAAATGACAGCCGCTTCAATCATGAATGTGAAGTGACAGATGGTGTCTTAGCTGAGGAATGCGGTGCGTTACTGACAAATTTTTTTAAAGGACTTCGTGCACGAAAAAAGGCAAAAAAGAAGGCTAAAAAATTAGCAGATACAAGTGACCATCAATTTTAAAGGACTGCTATTTGAGTAATGTAAAAGCTAAAAAATGTATAAAAAAGCGATTCTCCATTAATTTGGTGAATCGCTTTTTTATTTACTCATTATTTAGCTGGAGCTTGGATTACTTCAAGACCACCCATATACGGTACTAACACTTCAGGGACTTTCACACTTCCGTCAGCTTGTTGATAGTTTTCTAAAATTGCTGCAACTGTACGACCTACAGCAAGACCTGAACCGTTTAGTGTGTGTACATACTCTGGTTTAGCACCTGGTTCGCGACGGAAACGGATATTCGCACGACGCGCTTGGAAATCTTCAAAATTAGAGCAAGAAGAAATTTCACGATACATATTTTGAGCTGGAATCCAAACTTCTAAGTCATATTTTTTTGCAGCAGTGAAACCAAGATCAGCAGTACACATTTTTAATTTTCGATATGGTAAGCCTAACAATTGAAGAACTTCTTCAGCATGGCCAGTTAATTTTTCTAATTCATCATAAGAATCTTCAGGTTTAACAAAGCGTACAAGTTCTACTTTGTTAAATTGGTGTTGGCGGATTAAACCGCGTGTATCACGTCCTGCAGAACCTGCTTCTGAACGGAAGCAAGCACTAAATGCTGTAAATGCTTGCGGGAGTTTTGCCCCTTCAAGAATTTCATCACGGTAGAAGTTTGTTACGGGTACTTCAGCAGTTGGAACTAAGAAATAATCTGGTTCTTCAACTAAGAATGCATCTTCTTCAAATTTTGGAAGTTGACCAGTACCTGTTAAGCTTGCACGGTTTGCCATATAAGGTGGTAACATTTCTTCATAACCATGTTTATCAGCATGTAGGTCCATCATGAAATTCCACAATGCACGTTCAAGTCGAGCACCTAAGCCACGGTAGAATACGAAACGGCTACCTGTTACTTTACCAGCACGTTCAAAGTCAATCATGCCAAGATCTGTTCCAAGATCCCAGTGAGGTTTAATTTCAAAATCGAATTCTGGAACTTCACCCCATTTGTATTCCTCTTGATTATCATCTTCTGAATTACCAACAGGTACACTTTCATGGGCAATATTTGGTAAACGCATCATCATCTCATTAAATTTAGCTTCAACTTCACTTAATTCAGCATCTAATTTTTTGATTTCATCATTTACAGCACGCATGTTAGCGATATCTTCATCAGCATTTTCTTTTGAACGTTTCTTTACAGCAATTGCTTCAGATGCTTTGTTACGTTCTGCCTTTAGCACTTCCGTTTTAGCAATTAAATCACGGCGTTGTTGGTCCCATTCTTCAAAATGGTCAATTGTACCAAGATCTTCATTACGGTGAGATAATTTTTCTTTAATTTCCGCATAGTTTGCACGGACACGTTTAATGTCTAACATATTCAATTCCTCCAATTGTATATTCGATTTTAGAGAAGTAGTTTCTTGTAAGAAAAATTAAAGTGAACGCAAAAAAGCCCTCATCCCATAAAAGGGACGAGAGCATACCCGCGTTGCCACCCTAATTGATTAGACAAAATATATCTAATCCACTTGTTTCATAACGGCTTTGTAACCGGCTGCAGCCTACTATACGTTCAGCTGAGCAACTCCAGGACGGATTCACAAGCGCTTTTGCCGACTTTCACCAACCGTCGACTCTCTTTAAAAAACGTACTCGCTACTACTTCCTATCATCGTGTTAAATTTTAAGTTAACCATACTTTACAATACATCAGGAAGTTACGCAAGTACCGAGTGTTTACTTTCCTTTACCATATTAACGAAATATTCCATTATGCGTGTATCCTCTGTTAATTCTGGGTGGAAAGAACACCCTAAAAATTGACCATCTCGTGCAAGTACTATTCGCCCTTCATACTTGCCTAAGACATCTACACCTTCACCAACATTTACAATATGTGGTGCACGGATAAATACCGCTGGAAACTCAGCCCCAATACCTTTTAAATTTAGAAGCACTTCAAAGCTATCCACTTGGCGCCCAAATGAATTACGCTCCACTTCCACATCCATTACTCCAATATGAGGTTCTTTATTATCAACAAGATTATTTGCTAGAAGAATTAATCCTGCGCAAGTACCAAACATCGGTTTTCCCGACGTAGCAAACAGTCGCAATGTTGGCATCATATTATATCGATCAATAAGCTTGCGCATTGTGGTACTTTCCCCACCCGGTAGAACAAGCCCATCTAAATCTTCAAGTTCTTCCTTATGTTTAATTGCTACAGCCTTTGCTCCAACTGATTCAATAGCTCGTATATGTTCACGAACAGCACCTTGTAATGCCAATACACCAATTGTTGTCATACTACCAACCTCGATCCTGCATACGATCTTGTGGAGCAAGTTTTGAGATATCTATTCCTTTCATTGGTATACCAAGCTCTTTTGATACTTCTGCGATTAACTCATAATCTTGGTAATTCGTAGTGGCTTCCACAATTGCACGAGCAAATTTCTCTGGATTTTCTGATTTAAAAATACCTGAACCAACAAATACGCCATCTGCTCCTAATTCCATCATCAAAGCTGCATCTGCTGGTGTAGCAACGCCTCCAGCGGCAAAATTGACAACCGGTAAGTGACCTAAACGGTTAATTTCAAGTAACACTTCAAAAGGTGCACCTAAAATTTTGGCTTCTGTCATTAACTCATCTTTCGTCATATTTGCAACTTTACGTACTTGTGCATTTACTTTACGTATATGTCTTACGGCTTCAACGATATTCCCTGTTCCCGGTTCGCCTTTTGTACGTAGCATTGATGCACCTTCACCTATACGACGAGCTGCTTCGCCTAAGTCACGACAGCCACAAACAAACGGTACAGTGTATTCACTTTTTAGTAAGTGAAATTCTTCATCTGCTGGTGTTAATACTTCACTTTCATCTATGTAATCTACTCCCATAGATTCAAGTACACGTGCTTCTACAATATGTCCAATACGTGCCTTTGCCATGACTGGAATGGATACAGCCCCCATTACTTCTTCCACAATACGTGGGTCCGCCATACGTGCAACACCACCAGCAGCACGAATATCCGATGGTACGCGTTCTAATGCCATTACTGCCACTGCTCCAGCTGCCTCTGCAATTTTTGCTTGTTCTGCATTAATAACGTCCATAATGACGCCACCCTTTTGCATTTCTGCCATACCTCGTTTAACTCGTTCTGTACCTGTTTGAATAACCATTTCTTTCCCTCCTAAAAACTAGTATGATGTAAGTATAAAGAAAATTGACCATATAAAAAGATTCAGATATTCATTTTTTGATATGGTCAGTTAGGGGCGATTTTATGGATATGCTTATGATTCAACTAGAAAAAGATTCAATAACTCCACTTTACGAGCAGCTTTATGAAGAAATAAAAAAGGGCATTATAGAAGGCACTATTGTTGTTAATTCAAAGCTTCCTTCAAAACGAAAGCTTGCTGAGTTTCTATCAATTAGCCAAACAACGATTGAACTTGCCTATTCACAGTTAATAGCAGAGGGATATATTGCTTCGAAATCACGTGTAGGCTTCTTTGTTGAAGCAATTGAGGAGTTAGCCTATGTGGAGAAAAAACTTCCTCACAGCGTGTTAGAAACCCCTTCAGAACGCCAAATTCTAATTGATTTCAACCCTGGTAAAATTGATACGGCATCTTTCCCTTTTACCACTTGGCGCAAATATGCAAAAGATGCCATTGACTATCATGAAAAAGATTTACTGCTGATCGGATCTGCACAAGGTGAACTTGAATTACGTGAACAAATCGCTAGCTATTTATATCAATCAAGAGGTGTTCTATGCTCTCCTGAACAAATTGTATTAGGCTCTGGTACCGAACAACTTCTACCTATGATTATGAAGCTCTTAGGAGAAGATAATCAGTATGCTATTGAGAATCCCGGATACACCTTGACTCATCATATTTTCAATCAATACAACCAAAAGGTAATCCCCATTGAGGTTGATGAGGATGGAATACAGATTCAACAACTCGAAGGATCAAGTGCAAATATTGCTTATGTTACACCATCACATCAATTTCCAACAGGAGCTGTACTTTCAGCCTCGCGCCGCTCTCAACTATTAAATTGGGCAGCACACGATGACGAACGTTTTATTATCGAAGATGATTATGACAGTGAATTCCGCTATATCGGCAAACCAATTGCTTCTCTACAAGGAATGGATCATAGAGACACAGTAATCTACATCAGTACTTTTTCTAAATCCTTAATGCCATCTTTACGTATAGCGTACTTTGTATTACCTAAAAAGTTATTATCCCAATATCATAATATGTTCACATACTATACTTCTACAGTTCCTCGTTTCGAGCAACATATTTTGGCACAATTTATGAGGGATGGGCATTTTTCTAAGCATTTAAATCGGATGCGGAAAATTTATCGAAAAAAGTTGGAAAAATTGACGCTTGCGCTTACTCCATATGCTCCAATGGTAACAATCTCTGGAGAGCAAGCTGGGATGCACGTAATTTTAACAGTTAAACATGAGCTAAATGCTACTACTTTAAGTAACATTGCATTACAACGGGGTATACGCATTACACCAATCAAAGAATATATGCTTGCTTCTACAATACAAAAACGAGAAGACCAATTTTTACTAGGCTTTGGGGGATTAGAGGAAGAAGAGATCCCAAAAGCTATTCAACAACTAATGAATTGTTGGGGGATTAAACAAGCGTAAAAAAAGGATTGGCAAAATAGCCAATCCTTTTTCATATCTTATATCACTAGAATAATCCTGTGAAGAAGTTACCAATTTTTTTGAATGAAAGTGACAACCAACTTGCTTTTTCTACAGTTGCTGTTGTAACAACATCTGCATTACTTACTGATCCATCTATAAAGCCATAATCTTTACCAGATTTTTTATTGATTTCTACATGACCTACAACAGTTCCCTTTTTAGCAGGAGCATTTAATGATTTTTTATCTAGTACAAGTTTTGCTTCATAATCATCTGCTTCACTAGTTTTCACCATCATAGAAACAGCATCTTTAGTAGCGATTTTTACATTTGAATCTTTACCGTCATTAACCGGTACTGTTTTTTGGCTTTTAAATGTGTGGCCTGCTGGTACAATTTCTTCTGTTGTAAATTGACCAAAGCCATAATCAAATAATGTACGGGCTGCATTGAAACGTGCAATATGTTGTGGCCCTTCCGCATGCATAACAACAGCTATTAAGCGTGTACCATTGCGCTTTGCTGTACCAGTGAAACATTGTCCAGCATAATCTGTAGTACCTGTTTTAAGTCCATCGACCCCTTTATATTCTGCAACAAGACCTGGTAACATAAAGTTCCAGTTATCCATTTTAATAGCATCATCAGTACCTTCACGGAATGTTTTTCTTGAAATACTAGAAGTTTTTAATACTTCAGGGTGATCTTTTAGAAGATGATAAGCAAGTTTTGCAACAGATTTTGCAGGCATTTTGTTTTCTGCGTTAGCTGGTGTACCTGCTGGTTGCATCCCTTGTAATTGTGCATTGTTAAGACCTGTAGCATTTACAAAATGATAATCTTTTAAGCCTAATTCTTTTGCTTTTTTGTTCATTAATGTTAAAAACTCAGTTTCAGACCCTGCAATTGTTTCAGCGATTGCAATTGTTGCTGCGTTTGCAGAGTAAATTGCCATTGCTTCGTATAACTCTCTAATTGTATACTCACCATCTGCACGTAGTGGTACATTACTTAATGCACGATCTTGTGAAATTTTATATGCATATTCAGAGACTTTATATTTTTGATCCCACTTAATTTTACCAGCATTAATCGCGTCTAACAGAATATATTCTGTCATCATTTTTGACATACTTGCTATTCCTAGTGCTTGATCAGCATTTTTTTCGTATAAGATTTTACCTGAATCAGCATCTATTAAAATAGCACCTTTAACATGTAAACCTAGATTATCTTTAGCACTTGCTGTATTTCCTGCAGGAATAGTTGCAATCATGCTGAACATAAGTGCAACAGCTACCACGATACTAAAGATTTTGCTTTTTCTTGATGTCTTCACCATTCTACCTCCGTTTATGTATAGACTTGTCTCGCTCATTTTAACATAGAATAAGGGAGTTCAACCATGGGATATAAAAAACACCCTTTCCGCTTCATAAATTGATGCGAAAAGGGTGCTAAAGATGCAATCTTATGCTAGTGAATAATTTGGTGCTTCTTTCGTAATTTGTACATCATGTGGATGGCTTTCCTTTAAACCAGCTCCAGTCATACGTACAAATTGTGCATTTTCACGCAAATCATGAAGATCTTTTGTTCCGCAGTAGCCCATGCCTGCACGAACACCACCAAGTAATTGATGAATTGTATCAGATAAAGGCCCTTTGTATGGAAGACGTCCTTCAATACCTTCTGGGACAAGTTTCTTTGCATCTTGTTGGAAGTAGCGATCTTTTGAGCCGTTTTCCATTGCTGCAACTGAACCCATACCGCGATATACTTTGAAACGACGTCCTTGGAAAATTTCTGTTTCTCCAGGGGATTCAGAAGTACCTGCCAGTAAGCTTCCTAACATAACAGTATGTCCACCCGCCGCTAGAGCTTTGACTATATCGCCGGAGTATTTAATACCACCGTCAGCAATAATTGTTTTACCTTGGCGACGAGCTTCTGTAGCACAATCATATATAGCTGTGATTTGTGGTACACCTACGCCAGCTACAACGCGAGTAGTACAAATAGAACCTGGGCCAATACCAACTTTCACTATGTCTGCACCAGCTTCGTATAAAGCTTTAGTAGCTTCAGCTGTTGCTACATTTCCCGCAATAATAGTTAAGTCAGGGAATGAGTTGCGGATATTTCTCACTTGCTCTAGTACGCCTTGTGAGTGGCCGTGAGCTGTATCAATAACGATCACATCAACTTGTGCTTCAACTAATTTTTGTATACGATGCATTGAATCTTTTGTTACACCTACAGCAGCACCTACAAGTAAACGTCCAAGTTCATCTTTTGCCGCATTTGGATATTCCATTACTTTTTCAATGTCTTTAATAGTGATTAATCCTGTCAAAACACCGTCTTCGTCAACAATAGGTAGCTTTTCTATTTTATATTGTTGTAGCATTTTTTCTGCTTCATCTAATGTAGTGCCAACAGGAGCTGTGATTAAATCTTCTTTTGTCATCACATCATCAATCTTAATTGAGTAGTCTTGAACAAAACGTAAATCACGGTTTGTAATAATACCTACTAATTTTTGATCTTCCATATTGTTCACAATTGGAACACCTGAAATTCTATATTTACCCATTAGATGTTCTGCATCAAATACCTGATGAGAAGGTGTTAAGAAAAACGGATTCGTAATTACACCATTTTCAGATCGTTTAACTTTTTCAACATGTTCAGCTTGTTCTTCGACACTCATATTTTTATGAATAATACCTAAGCCACCTTGACGTGCCATTGCAATAGCCATTGGTGCTTCAGTTACTGTATCCATACCAGCACTAATAACAGGAATATTTAATTTAATCTTTGGTGTTAAATTAACTGATAAGTCCACTTCTTTCGGTAATACTTCAGAATGTGCTGGTACAAGCAGTACATCATCAAATGTTAAACCTTCTTTGGCAAATTTCGTTTCCCACATTTCTTGAACTCCTCCTATAAAAAATATATTAATTGTAAGATTAACAACGGAAACGTTTACTTGTCAAGGAATCTGGAATAAGTAAGATTATTTAGATTTTTCTTTATAATAAGGTTTTTATATCATTTTCAATTTTTAATGGGGATGTTTGTGGAGCATATCTTGATACAACCTGACCATTTGGATCAACTAAGAACTTAGTAAAATTCCATTTAATATTTTCCGTTAATAGTCCTTTCTTTTCTGAAATCAAAAATTTAAACAATGGTGAGGCATTTTCACCTTTTACATCTACTTTAGCAAACATAGGAAATTGAACGTCATAATTCTTTTGGCAATAAGATACAGTCTCATCAATATTAACAAACTCTTGATTATTAAATTGGCTACAAGGGAAGCCTAGGATTGTAAATCCCTTATTTTTATACTTCTCGTAGAGTTCTTGCAATTCTTTAAATTGTGGTGTGAATCCACATTTACTAGCTGTATTGACAATCAGCAATGGTTGTCCCTCGTATTGTTTTAATGGTTGTTGTTCTCCATTAATTGCTTGTACTGTAAAATCATAAATAGTTGCCACTTTCATTACCCCTTTCTTTTAATTATTATTTTCTCTATTAACAATGTATTCTTTTAGAGCTTTCTCTACAACTAAAAGCATCCTTACAAAATATATTAATAAATCGAGGACAATAAATCATAAATACTTTAAAATAAGCAAAAGAAAAAGCACAACTGAATAATCAGTTGTGCTTTAAGTGTGCCTAGCAACGTCCTACTCTCGCAGGGGGACAGCCCCCAACTACCATTGGCGC
>NZ_JBIWGZ010000015.1:0-9997 GCF_044763875.1 Rummeliibacillus sp. NPDC094406
CAGAAGTTAAGCTCTTTAGCGCCAATGGTAGTTGGGGGCTGTCCCCCTGCGAGAGTAGGACGTTGCTAGGCACACTTAAAGCACAACTGATTATTTAGTTGTGCTTTTTTGCGTTTAAATTTGTTGGAAATAAGAAATTGCTAATTAAATTCTAATCAACTTTTTTAAGAAGTTTCGTTAACTATTCATCATTAGCTGTCAAAATAGAGAATGCAAAAAGCTTTACTACACATTTTAGGAGGAATACAAATGAATAATAAAACAGTAATTCGGGTTTTAGAGCAACAATTTTAGGAACTAATTTATACTCTACTGTTTCTGCCTGCAACTTATGTTAAAGTTGAAAAAGAGTCCAATGACAACGGAAGAGTGATGGTGAAGAAAATGAAAGTATATACAATATAAGAGAAATAAATGAGGATTATACTTTTAGTTTCCAAAATATTTTTACTGTTAAACGGATAAAGTATAATTTTATTTAGAATGCAAAAGGTAGAAAAGAAAGTGATGGTCTAATATCTTGGATCGCTTTTAAAGAGAAGCCTTGCATTATAGAAAAGAGGAGGAAAATATTCTCTTAAATAAATGAAGAAGGGGTTATTAATATGAAATTAAAAGGTCAGCTGTTGAGTGCCTTCTTAGTAGCATTAGTTTCACTTATAGGATTTAGTAGCATAGCTATTCTTATAAGCGATCATAAAATTGTTCAATTTGACCAAACGATTATTTCCTTTATTCAAGGGCTAGAGTCACCGTTACTTACTATAATCATGAAGTTTTTCACATATTTAGGTTCATTTCCTGTGGTAATGGTTCTATTTATTGTTGTATCGTATTATTTATATATAGTGTTAAAGCATCGAGCAGAATTCCTATTGTTTAGCACGGTAATAATAGGGACGGTAATCTTAAATGGGATTTTAAAGCAGCTGTTTCATCGAGCACGTCCAGACTTTCATCGATTAATCGAAGCAGGTGGCTATAGTTTTCCAAGTGGGCATGCAATGAGTGCATTTTCCTTTTATGGGATTGTTGCATTCTTGTTATGGCGTCATATACCAAACCGGTTAGGCCGTACTGCTCTAATTTTGGTAAGTATTATATTCATCCTAATGATTGGTATTAGCCGAATTTATCTTGGTGTACATTATCCAAGCGATATAGTTGGAGGCTATTTTGCCAGCGGTTTATGGCTAACAATAGCTATTTGGTTCTTCCAAAGATATAAAGAAAAACAATATGAAAGAAGCCATCTGTCTTAGTATGAAGAATCTGTGAATTTCTAATAATTAGTGGGAGTTAATATTGAGAGGAGAGCTAATTTGGAAAATTGGATTATTGAAGTAATGAATTCATATGGATATATAGGTATACTCCTCTTAATTGCTTTAGAAAATATTTTCCCACCTATTCCATCTGAAGTAATTTTAACATTTAGTGGATTCCTGACGACTACATCGGATGCAACTGTAATTGGCGTAATTATCTTTTCAACAATTGGTTCAGTAGTTGGAGCTATTGTTTTATACGGTATCGGTCTACTTCTTGACGTACATAGACTAGAGAAAATAGTTGATAGATGGGGGCATATACTAAGATTAACTCGAAAGGATATTCGCAAAGCAGATGCTTGGTTTCATAAGTTTGGGGTCTGGGCAGTATTAGTGGGAAGGCTTGTCCCATTAGTTAGAAGTTTAATTTCTATTCCAGCTGGCATGGCACATATGAACTTTGGCGTATTCTTATTATTTACGACAATTGGTTCGTTAATTTGGAATAGTATTTTAGTAAATGTGGGAGCAGCGGTAGGCTCTTCATGGAGTACAATCGCTGGGTATATGGATACATACTCTAATGTTGTGGTCATAATTTTAGGTGTACTATTTGTATTGTTTGTTTTTTGGTTTATCAGAAGTAGGAAGAAGTAATGAAATCTATTTGCTGTAGTGCGTTCTTTTGGGCGTATCTACAGTTTTTTATTTGTTAGAAGCGGTATTATTAGTCTTTTCCATAAATTTGTTTACTATGTTTGGCATTTTACCTACAATAAATAGAAAAGAAATACAGAATTATTTAATGGGAGGGATAATGTATGAGTTTTGAGTACATATTATTTGATTTGGATGGTACGTTAACAGACCCGAAGGAAGGTATTACAAAAAGTATTGCTTATGCATTAGAAAAATTGAATGAAGCAAGTTTAGATGAACAAACTTTGGAATCATTTATTGGTCCCCCATTAATGGGATCTTTTTGCGAGTTTTGCGGATTTGATCAGCAAAAGGCAGAAAAAGCGATTGAGTATTATCGTGAAAGATTTCAACAAGTTGGTTTGTATGAAAACAAAGTATATCCTGGAATTGACGAATTACTTTCTCTATTGAAGAAAAAAGGGATAAAGTTAGCAGTGGCTACATCAAAGCTAACTATTTTTGCTGAAGAAATACTAAATTATTTTAATTTAAATCAGTATTTTGATGTGGTGGTAGGGAGTAATTTAGATGGTACACGTTCAGCTAAACATGAAGTCATACATGAAGTTTTAAAACAGTTATCCTTCCCACCTAAACAAAGTGTTGTTATGATTGGAGATCGTAAATATGACATTATTGGGGCACAAAAAGAAGGAATTACAAGCATTGGTGTATGTTACGGATATGGTAGCCGCGAAGAGTTGGAATTAGCAAAACCTGAAGGTATTGTCCAAGATATACAGGAGTTGGGCAAATATTTATTGAATGTCCAATAATGATTTAAATAGGACTTGCTGAAATTAATTTTTGTTAATATAAGAGAAACGCACTTTCCAAATAATGTGTGTTTCTCTTTTTTTAATCAAACAATTTAAAAATCCTAAAAAAGTTGAGAATAAAATCATATTGCCGTCGTTGTACTTAGTGAAAAAGCTTTTTCAATAGCAAAAGGAGATAAGTGTATGACATGTTCTGCGAAAAATTTTATCGTGCGTTTAAAAAAACAAAAAGAAGATGCCCTTGAATTTGTAATCGATGCCTATATGCCACTAGTTAAAGCTATTGCTTATAAAATCTTACAGCCAATAGCTAAAAGAGATGCAGTGGATGAATGTGTGAATGACGTCTTTTTATCGGTTTGGCAAAACGCAAAGCAATTTAGTGGAGATCAAGAGGAATTTAAGAAATGGATTGGGATGATTGCGAAATACAAGGCGATTGATCTGTACCGAACTCTAGAAAAACAGCAATCACGTGAAGAACAACTTGAAGAGGAGAAGCCTTTTACAGATAAAAAGGATCTACAGCAACAACTTTTGCAACGTGAGCAAAAAAATGAACTACTTTTTGCATTAAGTAAGCTAGATATACTTGACCGGGATATTTTTGTCATGAAGTTTTTTTTAGAAATGAAAAATTCTGAGATAGCAGAGAAATTGAATATAACAAAAGCAGCTGTTGATAATCGCCTTTATAGAGGAAAGCGAAAACTAGCGAATACTATTCAGTTAAGGGAGAGTTTCATATGACAAAAAATTATAAAGACTGGACGGGTGTAAATGTTGAAGATATTGAGCCAGTTGAAGTGTCGGAAACAGAGAAACAAAGGGTTAAGCAATATGTGCTTGGATCAAAGAGCAAAAGAAAAACATCTACGTTATATCGTAATATTGTTGCGGCAGCTGTTATAACAATTGGTGTAGTTACGACAACAGGTTTTGCATTTCCTTCAGTCGCATCTCAAATCCCATTTATGAAGAATGTGATCAGTTATTTTCAAGATGAAGATAACTTCTATGAAAAGTATGATGAGTTTTCTACAACTATCGGACAGGTTCAAACTAGTAACGGAGTATCTGTTATGATCGATAATGCAGTATATGATGGTACTTCTATCACTATTTCTTATGCAGTTGAAACAAAAACGGACTTAGGAGACGGCCCGATGATAGCTGGTTCACCTTCTGTAGAGAATGCAATCGGAGCAGGAGGTAGCTCATATTTAAAGAAAATAAGTGCTACTAAATATGTAGGAGTAGATAAAATAACACCAATGTATAAGGGAGACGGCAAAGGAACGAATACTGTACAAGTAAGCTGGCAGCCAGAATCATTTACTAATACTACCTCTGGTACAAAAGTAAAGGGAGATTGGTCTTTTGACTTCTCTTTAGATAAAGTTGAAGGTAAGACTCAACTTGTAAATCAGACAAGTGAATCTAAAGGACTCAAAATAATTATACAGTCATTTGAAATGACAGATGTTTCGACTGTTCTAAATTACCAACAAACCGTTGATTCTAAAATTCTTGAAAAGTGGAAAGATGTTTCAACAATTCTAGATGTTGTAGATGATGTTGGAACGACTTATTATATAGAGGGAAATGGTGGAATTAGTCATAATCAAGGGGCGAAATCTCAATTTAGTGACACGATGAATGTTATTAACGAAAAAGCAACGAAATTAATCGTTACACCAACTGTTATTCTAAGTCTGGGTGAAGGAAAAGGGCATGAAGAACGGAAAATGAAACCGATTGAAATTGATTTGAAAAAGGGAAAATAATTTGCAACAAACTAGACAACAAGTGCTTCTATCTAATGCGTATACGGAAGCCTTTCCTACGAAATATCTGATAATATTACAACCAAAAAGCCAAGGCATGGAACGATCCACTGCTCTTGGCTTTAAATTTATGGAGGATTGTATTAATCAATTAATCGCTCTATAGCATCAATTAGTATGCAGACCAACCAGCGTCAGCTGCTACTACTTGCCCGTTGATAAAGCTTGATTCCTCAGAACCTAAGAATAATGCAAGCTGTGCAATTTCTTCTGGTTGACCACCACGTGGCATAATAGCCATACCTAGATTTTGACGAGCTGCTCCTAATTCACTCATATTTGTCATAGTTGAGCCGATGTTTGTTGCTACGCCACCAGGAGCAATGCCGTTACAACGAATATTTTTATCTGCATACATAAAGGCAGTGTTTTTAGTTAAACCAACAACAGCATGTTTTGAAGCAGTGTATGCAGCACCAGCACGAGCGCCATAAAGACCACCTGCTGAAATGTTGTTAACGATTACGCCATGGCCTTGTTCTAAGAATATGTTAGTTGCGATACGCATTGATTTCATAACGCCAGTTGTATTAACTGAGAATACTAAATCCCAACGCTGGTCGTCTACTTCGCCAACTGGTTGCATACCATCCATGATGCCTGCATTATTGACGACAATATCTAATTTACCGTATTTTTCAATCGCTAAATCATACATTGCTTGAAGATCTGTTTCTTCAGCAACATTTGTTTTGATAGCTACTGCGATGCCACCGTTTTCTTTAATACCAGCTACAACGACTTCTGCACCTTCAAGATTCAAATCGGAGGCAACGACTTTTGCGCCTTCTTTTGCATATAATTCTGCTATAGCTTTACCCATACCAGATGCTGCACCAGTGACGATGGCTACTTTATTTTCTAAACGCATATCAATCTCTCCTTTAATAGTTATCTATCAAACATTTGTTCAATAAATATTGTATAATACATAAGAAAACGGTTTCAATAAGCAAAATAAAGACAAATAGTAGGTTATTAAACAGATTAAAGAATAAGTGTTCAATAAGTGAGGAGCCCCATTTATGAATAAAAATGATTTACGTGTTATTAAAACAAAAAAAGCACTTCATCAGGCTTTAATCGAATTAATCAATGAAAAAAATTACGAGGATATTTCTATTACAGATATATGTAAGAAGGCCCAAGTAAATAGAGGAACATTCTATGGGCATTATGTACAGAAGGAAGATTTGTTTAACGAAGTCATGGAGAGAATAATGAATGCCTTTTTTAAAGCATATTTTGAACCGTACTCACATCAACCGATACTTAACATGGCTACATTAAAAAGTGAGACAATTGGTATTTTTCAACACATATTAGAGTACAAGCAGTTTTATCAAATGGTCTTTTCTTATGAAAGTACCATCAAGTTTCACAATATCTTTAGTGAAAAAATTAAAGAATGGATCAAGGAAGAAATAGAACAATATAAATACAAACATAAAGGCATAGATGTAGAATTATATGCTTCCTATCAAACTTATGCCATCATCGGTATGATTGTGGAATGGGTGAATTGTAATTTTTCGTATCCTGTGTCCTATATGAATGATCAACTTACGAAGATATTGCAGTTGAAGGACTAAGGAGAAAGCTATAAAAAGATGGGGGCCATAAGTGAATTAGCCCCCCGGTATAGTTGAAATATTTATAATCTATTTTTGATTTCACACTACATATAGAAAGAAATGTGTACTGCGGTACGAGATAACCCCTACTGGAAAAGCAATATCCTGTAGGAGCATCATGACGAAGCAGCTCAAGGCTTGCCCATGTATGTCTTATGAAAGTAGATCTTTTAGACAGCGTCATCATAACCTATTCCTCATTTAAAGAAATAATCATAAACATTTTTAGTTAATAATGAGCATGTAACAATGATAAATAATACTCGCACATAGCCAGTCCCTTGTTTTAACGCAAATTTAGAACCAGCAATGGCACCGAAGATTTGTGCAATGCCCATTGGTATTCCGTATGCATAATGGATTTGTCCCAAAGACATGAACATCAGTAATGCCGCAATATTACTTCCGAAATTTAAGAATCGAGCATTGCCTGCTGCCTTTAGAAAATCAAAGCCAACCATTAAAAAGGCAAAGATAAGAAAAGATCCTGTACCAGGTCCTAAGAAACCATCATAAAATCCAATTGCGAAAATGACTAAAATAAATAGAGCAAGCTTAGATGGTGATAACTTTTTGTATGTAGAGATGCTTCCCCAATCTTTTTTGAACACTGTATACACAGCAACTGCTGCTAGCATAATGAGCATAAGTGGCTTCAAAACATTTGGATCCATTAAATGGACAATCCATGCACCTAGGGCTGAACCAACAAATACTAATGGGAAAAATTTTGCAACAGATTTGAAATCCATTTTCCCTGATCGGTAAAAAGTAATTGTACTTGTAAGAGACCCCATCGTACCCGCGAGTTTGTTTGTCGCAACCGCTGCAGCAGGTGAGAGACCAACAAATAATAATGCTGGTAAACCGATTAATCCGCCTCCACCAACAACTGAATCAATAAATGCTGCCAAAAATCCAAAAATCACAAGAATTAACAATAATGAATAATTAATATCTAAATTAAATGGCATCGAATCAACCTTTCTTAATAGTGACTACTAAAATAGTAACTAAAATCTTTTTGATTGTAAATAGTGCAAAAATATTTGGTATGATAAAGGTAGAAGAAAACGGAGGAATGCAAAATGGAGAACTTAGTGCAGCAGCTAAAGACAATGGGATTCACTGAATATGAAGCAAAATCCTATGTTTCCCTAGTCAAACAGGGAGCAGTAACTGCTTACCAAGTAAGCAAAGATTCTGGTATACCACGAGCACGAATCTATGATATTTTGAAAACCCTCGTAGAAAAAGGGATTGTCTTAAAAGAGGAAAAAACGAATGGTGCTGAGTATTCACCACTACCAGTAGATGTCTTTCTAGAAAGAGCACAATCCACTTGGGAAACAAATTATCAAAGTTTGAGCAAAAAGTTAAAGCAACTAGAAACGACAGAAGAAAAACCAGACAATCGAGTGCTTACATTAAAAGAAAAAATGACGATTATTAGCTATTGCAAATCACTCATTAAAAAAGCCAAAAAGCGAATTATTATTTCAATGTGGGACGATATGTATGAAGAGTTAAGAGAAGATTTAGAAGAAGTAGCAGGAAATGTCCAAATTCAAGGTATTACATTGCATGTGAATCACCCTGCAAAAGGTGTAGATTTACACAGAATTACTCATTTTACAGAAGCACCGACAAGTACGACATGGTTTGTCCTATCCATTGATGCAAAGGAAATGATATACGGGTCATCATTAGGTGAACGTGAATTGGCATTTTATACAGACGATCCCGTACATATTTATTTATTGGAAGATTATGTTTGGCATGATGTGTTAGTCAATCGCTTAGTCAGAAGAAGTGAAGATGACCTAGAACAGTGGGTATCTACTGAACGCAAAAAATTCTTTATGGAAGATTAACTTGTGGATAAAAGAATGGAAAAAGTTATGAACATGTGGATAGAAAAAAAGCTTGTAAAATCTTTTAATGATTTTACAAGCTTTTTATATTGAGATTTAAGTATTTATAAATTTGAGCGGTATCAAAAAATTTCATACTTCTTGAATTGTTTTGAAATGATCCATGTTAATATAAGCTGAAGTTGATCTGGCAGTTTTTATTTCTACGATTTTCCCTACGACATTATTTAACTTTCCGATATAATGGGTTTCTTCACCGTTATTTATAACAACAAGCTTATTTTTCATTTTCTCTACTTGGGATTCTAAAGTATTTGATAAGGGTCCATTATAAGGGAGAATATCAAAAGTTTTCTCTGCTAATTCGTAGGGCCTTTTATTGGATGAATAAGGAATAAGCCATTTCAAATGTTTTATTGCAATATACTGCGATTTATAAATTGGAGATTGAAATACAATAAAATCATCCATAATATTAGAGATATATCCACTTAGTGATAATTTTCCAGTTGCAAAAATTTCAATATACATACCTTGTGCTTGGATAAGCACCTGTGTTAGGGTTAATTCTTCTTTGTCTTTATTAATACTAGGTGGTTCTGTAGGTTCGTCGATTTGATCCTCATTATCATTATTTACCTTTAAATTTTGGATATGATCAATCGGGATATAAAGATAATCAGTTCCGTTAAATAGTACGACAATTTCATTACTTATTTCAATGATTGAACCTTTGAGAAATTTACCTCCTGATATCTCGATCTTCGCTATTTCTTTATCAAAATTTTGAAGTAATTTTTCCAATATCATCATCCTCTTTAGTCAAATATTATTTCTTTAAGCGTTCATTCTTCAATTGCAGGTACATTCGTTCCGCATGCTTCATTAATGCAAAGTACTGTTTCTCTAAAATAATCTTTTCTTCTTTGTGAGACATATGTTTTGGGACACATAATGAGTTAGAAAACAGTGATTTAGTTTGTTGATCATTTGAATCTACATGATAAGAATATATTTGGTAATCTTTATTTAATGAATTATATTTCGGTTTTAAAGTTTTTTTATTAGTGAAAGAAGAGATTATAGATGTTGCGCTTTTCATTTTTTTTTTGTAAGAGTTAGATTTGGTTAGCTTAAATTCCCTTCTAAATTTTCTGTTTTTGTTCATCACAACAGTATTTAGATTTTCTACTAAAGTATCATTAGATTCTTCACCATACTGAAATTCATTCGTATCTATGGGTGTAACATAAGTATTTTGGATTGATTCTTCTATATGGATTTGTGATTCATCCATTTCTGGATTTTCATCATCAGTTTCGTTGTAATAATGACTTGTAGTGATAGAATCAAGATGATCTTGTGGGAGCATTCCATTTTTAAATTTATTATCATTTTTATCAATAGTTTGATCTTTTTGAGATGTTCTGTTTTTATTCTTTATTGGAACAAGCTCAGGCATAAAAAGTAGGACAGAATCAGGTTTAGAAGGTTGAACAAATACCGGATCGGGAGATAGTGCAGGTTCAGATTCAGAAGCTAGGATAGATTCGAGCTCTGAAAGTTGAACAGGTTCAGATTCAGGGATTTGAACAAATTCGTTTTCAGGAGGTAGGGCAGATTCGAGCTCTGGAATTTGGACAGTTTCGATTTTAGGAGGTAGGGCAGATTCGAGCTCTGGAATTTGGACAGTTTCGATTTTAGGAGGTAGGGAAGATTCAGGCTCTGGAATTTGAACAGGCTCAGATTCAGGGATATGAACAGAATCAAGATTAGAAAGTTGAGCAAGCTCGTTTTCAGGAGGTAGGGCAGATTCGAGCTCTGGAATTTGGACAGTTTCGATTTTAGGAGGTAGGGAAGATTCAGGCTCTGGAATTTGAACAGGCTCAG
>NZ_JBIWGZ010000015.1:10094-14602 GCF_044763875.1 Rummeliibacillus sp. NPDC094406
CAAGATTAGAAAGTTGAGCAAGCTCGGTTTCAGGAGGTAGGGCAGATTCGAGCTCTGGAATTTGGACAGTTTCGATTTTAGGAGGTAGGGAAGATTCAGGCTCTGGAATTTGAACAGGCTCAGGTTCAGGGATATGAACAGAATCAAGCATAGAAAGTTGAGCAAATTCGGTTTCAGGAGATAGAGTAGATTCAGGCTCAGGGTCCGGAATTTGAATAGGCTCAGGTTCAGAAAGTTGAACAGGCTCAGATTCAGGGATATGAACAGAATCAGGCTTAGAAAGTTGAATAAATTCGGTTTCAGGAGGTAGGGGAGATTCAGGCTCAGGCTCCGGAATTTGAATAGGCTCAGGTTCAGAAAGTAGAACAGGTGCAGATTCAGGGATATGAACAGAATCAAGCTTAGAAAGTTGAGCAAGTTCGGTTTCAGGAGGTAGAGAAGATTCAGGCTCTGGAATTTGAACAGGCTCAGGTTCAGATTCAGGGATATGAACAGAATCAAGCTTAGACAGTTGAGCAAGTTCGGTTTCAGGAGGTAGGGAAGATTCAGGCTCTGGAATTTGAACAGGCTCAGGTTCAGATTCAGGGATATGAATAGAATCAAGCTTAGAAAGTTGAGCAAATTCGGTTTCAGGAGATAGGGGAGATTCAGGTTCAGAAAGTTGAACAGGCTCAGGCTCCGGAATTTGAACAGGCTCAGATTCAGGGATATGAACAGAATCAAGATTAGAAAGTTGAGCAAATTCGGTTTCAGGAGATAGAGTAGATTCAGGCTCAGGGTCCGGAATTTGAATAGGCTCAGGTTCAGAAAGTTGAACAGGCTCAGATTCAGGGATATGAACAGAATCAGGCTTAGAAAGTTGAATAAATTCGGTTTCAGGAGGTAGGGTAGATTCGAGCTCTGGAATTTGGACAGTTTCGATTTTAGGAGGTAGGGCAGATTCGAGCTCTGGAATTTGGACAGTTTCGATTTCAGGAGGTAGAGAAGATTCAGGCTCCGGAATTTTGACAGGCTCAGATTCAGGGATATGAACAGAATCAAGCTTAGAAAGTTGAGCAAATTCGGTTTCAGGAGATAGAGTAGATTCAGGTTCTGGAATTTTAACAGGTTCAGGTTCAGGTTCAGAAAATTGAACAGGTTTAGATTCAGGGATATGAATAGAATCAAGCTTAGAAAGTTGAGCAAATTCGGTTTCAGGAGATAGAGTAGATTCAGGCTGTGGAATTTGACCAGACTTAGGTTCAGAAATCCGAACAGGCTCAGATACAGGGATTTGAACAAAATCAAGCTCAGAAATTTTAATAAACTTGGTTTCAGAAGATAGGACAGACTCAGGCTGTGGAATTTGACCAGACTTAGATTCAGAAATCCGAACAGGCTCAAAGTCATGGATATGAACAGAATCAAGCTTAGTAAGTTGAACAAACTGGGTTTCAGAAAATTGACCAGTTTCAGGCTGTGGAATTTGACTAGACTCAGGTTCAGAAATCCGAACAGGCTCAGATACAGGGATTTGAACAAAATCAAGCTCAGAAATTTTAACAAACTTGGTTTCAGAAGATAAGATAGATTCAGGCTCAGAAAATTGACCAAACTTAGTTTCAGGAGGAAGGACAGATTCAGGCTCCGGAATTTGACCAGACTCAAGTTCAGAAAGTTGAACAGGCGGATTAGAAGGTTGAATCGGCTCTTCTTTTGAGGATTGGGTTTGTTCAGTATCTTCTACTTCATCACTCTTTTGAGGCTCATCAATACTTTCATAAACACCTTTATAGATATTGGATATATATGATTGTTGTACAAATAGCTGTTTTGAATTATTCACCAATATGATATGGTCTTCATAAATTCTACTTAATACTCCAGCAAAAGTCTCGTTACTTAAGCAATTGATGGTGACCCAGCTATATTTCAAGTCATTCAAAATATCTGTTAGTTTATCTTTATTAAGATATGGAATAACTTGAGACGAAACACGAAAGTCTTTTGCGTTTTTTGAAAATGCTCGAATTTGATGGAGTGCAAAATAAATTACACTCTGATTTACATCTACAATAAGGTGATCTCGTTTAACATCTAATAAGATGCCTTCGATAAATTGGTTGTCGTTTAGATAGAAACCAATTTTAACACCTAAAAGACCCCCTATTGATTGTTTAAAGTTACCCTCCATCAATTAGGGGGCCCCTTTCATAGGTTATTTTTTCAAACAAAAATAAACCATAAAATAAGGTGCTAAGTCCTATATAAGTGATAATATGGCGATAAATAGTATAAATAGCGACTGTATTTAACTATTTTTTTGATCCTCTAAACTTCTATTTTGCTGTATTATTATTTTTGGAAGCTTTCTTTTCGTCCTCTTTTTTTGCATCTTCTTTTTCAATTTTCAGTCCGTAGCTAATACTTCGGATATGGAACATTGAAACACGAATAATTTCTTCGTTTAAGATGATTGTTAAAAAATCATCAGTTACTTCATCCAGAACACCCTCTAATTTTTCAGGGCCACCACGGTTAATTTTTACCCATTGATATTTTAGGTTACCTAGAACAGATTTGAAGTCCTTCTCTTGAATAAATTTAAATTCCTCAGGAATTACAGTATCGAATTCTAATCCACCTTTAGAGTCATGTGTGATGCTTTTGATATGTTGTGTTTGATAATAGACTACTCCGTCGCTCTCTGTAAGTACTGTGATATGATCGTCTTCAGCACCTAACAACATGCCAATATTAGTTTCTGGTCCCCCCCTATCTACTTTTATAACTTTACTTAACAATGAACTTGCCATTTCTTTATTCATCCTTTGACCTCCTTTTTTGTAGTCTATCTATCCATATGTATCAAGAATTCATGAATAGCTGTCAAAAGCCCAATTTGAATAAATAAGTTTTTGTGCTAATTAATTTTCTTATAAAATTTAACATGTATCCGAAGAAACAGTTGTTTCCTTTGCATATTTACTTGTGAAAAGTCGAGAAGTAAACACAGCTTTTATGGCAAGTTTTGAAACAACTAATGATGCGGAAAATAAATACAAAGGAGGGGAATACTTATTGTTGAGCCTTCTACAATGGTGGATTTTTTAGAAGGAAATTCAAAAACAATGACTGAATTAACTGGAAAACTAACAGATTTCTCTACAGAAATTAGACGAGTTATTAGATTAGTTAAAAGAATTCCTGACTAGACAAAATTTGCTGGGCTTAGCTTAGCGATTGAAGCAGCTCGTACGGGAACCTGGAAAAGGTTTTGTTGTTGTTACAGATGAAAGTTCGTAAAAAATCAGATCAAGCTACATACTTACCTGATGGTTAAGCTCAATCTTAAATAGTTATGGGGTATATTGTATTTTACAATAATATTCAATCGAAGCAGTATACAGTTTGATTTATTTCTTCATTTTATATTAAATACATCATGGATGGATTTTGTGAATACCTCGAACATAAAATTTATTAACATTTAGCGGGGGACTCTTTTTAGCGCAACAATTGCAGGGGATAGACAAAATTATTCCATTGGGGCATTCGTGAAAAGAGGGAGGCGAAAAAAGCGAAGACTAAACATTCTTTCCCAAGAAAAATGATTTCCGCTCTCATATTCGTCAATCACTATAGTCATATCTTGATTGTAATGGCTAGATTTATTCCCCTAATGTGTACGAGTGTGCCATTTGTAAGTGGATATACACATTATCTGTATTCTGCATTTTTAAAATATAACAGTATAGGAGCTATTCTATGAGTATTCTTTTTATATAATAGGTAGGATTAAATGGATAGAAAATAATTTAGCTATTTCACTTTTGATCATTTCTATCATTTCTATCATATTTATGATGGTGAATAAGGTGAATAATGTTGAAAAGAAAAATGAAATAGTTGATAGATCTAGTTAAATAGATTTCACCTTCTCAATTAGAGAAAGTATGCATTAATTAATGTGTGAGTACAAAGCTTAGAGAATGGGCCTTGTACTCACATTATTACATTATTTTATGAAGGTTATTATTAATTTTGATTGTTTGTAAAAGTGATTGTGAAAGCAAGTCGTTCGCATCGCCATTTTCGTCGCAGAGTTAATTCTCCTTCTATAAATAACTTGCAATTATTTTTCTGATGCGAAGGGCTATTTTTAGTATATAGCTTCACGATGTAAATAGTATTTACTAACAATATAATGTAGTAGTACGGATGGAAATTATAAAATCTAAAAAAATTAATAAAATTATATAAAGATATATTGACTCTGAGAAAATGGCATGGTATATTATTGGAGTCGCCAAAAGCGATAAGAAAACAAAACAACTTTTCAAAAAAAGTTGTTGACATTATTATTTCGGTTTGATATAATAATTAAGTCGCTGAAACAAACGGCGTAAGATATGAACCTTGAAAACTGAACAAGCAAGACGTTAATCAATAAACTTTGATCACTAACTTCTGTTAGTGACAAGGACAAACAATAGATATCATCTTATAGATGATACGCTAGCAAAGCT
>NZ_JBIWGZ010000016.1:0-3033 GCF_044763875.1 Rummeliibacillus sp. NPDC094406
AACTTTTGGTTAAGTCCTCGATCTATTAGTATTCGTCAGCTCCATGTGTCACCACACTTCCACCTCGAACCTATCTACCTTGTCGTCTTCAAGGGATCTTACTTACTTGCGTAATGGGAAATCTCATCTTGAGGGGGGCTTCATGCTTAGATGCTTTCAGCACTTATCCCGTCCACACATAGCTACCCAGCGATGCTCTTGGCAGAACAACTGGTACACCAGCGGTGTGTCCATCCCGGTCCTCTCGTACTAAGGACAGCTCCTCTCAAATTTCCTACGCCCACGACGGATAGGGACCGAACTGTCTCACGACGTTCTGAACCCAGCTCGCGTACCGCTTTAATGGGCGAACAGCCCAACCCTTGGGACCGACTACAGCCCCAGGATGCGATGAGCCGACATCGAGGTGCCAAACCTCCCCGTCGATGTGGACTCTTGGGGGAGATAAGCCTGTTATCCCCGGGGTAGCTTTTATCCGTTGAGCGATGGCCCTTCCATGCGGAACCACCGGATCACTAAGCCCGTCTTTCGACCCTGCTCGACTTGTAGGTCTCGCAGTCAAGCTCCCTTGTGCCTTTACACTCTACGAATGATTTCCAACCATTCTGAGGGAACCTTTGGGCGCCTCCGTTACTCTTTAGGAGGCGACCGCCCCAGTCAAACTGTCCGCCTGACACTGTCTCCTACCCCGCTAAGGGGTACGGGTTAGAATTTCAATACAGCTGGGGTAGTATCCCAAGGACGCCTCCACCGAAGCTGGCGCTCCGGTCTCTCTGGCTCCTACCTATCCTGTACAAGCTGTACCAAAATTCAATATCAGGCTACAGTAAAGCTCCACGGGGTCTTTCCGTCCTGTCGCGGGTAACCTGCATCTTCACAGGTACTATAATTTCACCGAGTCTCTCGTTGAGACAGTGCCCAGATCGTTACGCCTTTCGTGCGGGTCGGAACTTACCCGACAAGGAATTTCGCTACCTTAGGACCGTTATAGTTACGGCCGCCGTTTACTGGGGCTTCGGTTCTCACCTTCGCTTACGCTAAGCAATCCCCTTAACCTTCCAGCACCGGGCAGGCGTCAGCCCCTATACGTCACCTTACGGTTTTGCAGAGACCTGTGTTTTTGCTAAACAGTCGCCTGGGCCTATTCACTGCGGCTCTCTCGGGCTTGCACCCTACTAGAGCACCCCTTCTCCCGAAGTTACGGGGTCATTTTGCCGAGTTCCTTAACGAGAGTTCTCTCGCTCACCTTAGGATTCTCTCCTCGACTACCTGTGTCGGTTTGCGGTACGGGCACCTCCTACCTCGCTAGAGGCTTTTCTTGACAGTGTGAAATCAGGAACTTCGCTCATACGAGCTCGCCATCATAGCTCAACGTTATAGAGAGCGGATTTGCCTACTCTCACGCCTTACTATTTAGACGCACATAACCAACAGTGCGCTTACCCTATCCTACTGTGTCCCCCCATTACTCAAATGGTAGGGAGGTGGTACAGGAATATCAACCTGTTATCCATCGCCTACGCCTATCGGCCTCGGCTTAGGTCCCGACTAACCCTGAGAGGACGAGCCTTCCTCAGGAAACCTTAGTCATTCGGTGGATGGGATTCTCACCCATCTTTCGCTACTCATACCGGCATTCTCACTTCTAAGCGCTCCACCAGTCCTTCCGGTCTGACTTCACAGCACTTAGAACGCTCTCCTACCACAGACATCGTAGATGTCTATCCACAGCTTCGGTGAATTGTTTAGCCCCGATACATTTTCGGCGCAGCGTCACTCGACCAGTGAGCTATTACGCACTCTTTAAATGATGGCTGCTTCTGAGCCAACATCCTGGTTGTCTAAGCAACGCCACATCCTTTTCCACTTAACAATTACTTTGGGACCTTAGCTGGTGGTCTGGGCTGTTTCCCTTTTGACTACGGATCTTATCACTCGCAGTCTGACTCCCGTGCATAAATCACTGGCATTCGGAGTTTGTCTGAATTCGGTAATCCGGGATGGACCCCTAGTCCAAACAGTGCTCTACCTCCAGGATTCTCTATCACGAGGCTAGCCCTAAAGCTATTTCGGAGAGAACCAGCTATCTCCAGGTTCGATTGGAATTTCTCCGCTACCCACACCTCATCCCCGCACTTTTCAACGTGCGTGGGTTCGGGCCTCCAGTAAGTGTTACCTTACCTTCACCCTGGACATGGGTAGATCACCTGGTTTCGGGTCTACAACCACATACTCATTCGCCCTATTCAGACTCGCTTTCGCTACGGCTCCGTCTTTTCAACTTAACCTTGCATGTAATCGTAACTCGCCGGTTCATTCTACAAAAGGCACGCTATCACCCATTAACGGGCTCTAACTACTTGTAGGCACATGGTTTCAGGATCTCTTTCACTCCCCTTCCGGGGTGCTTTTCACCTTTCCCTCACGGTACTGGTTCACTATCGGTCACTAGAGAGTATTTAGCCTTGGGAGATGGTCCTCCCAGATTCCGACGGAATTTCACGTGTTCCGCCGTACTCAGGATCCACTCAGGAGAGAATGAACTTTTGACTACAGGACTGTTACCTTCTTTGGTGGGTCTTTCCAAACCGCTTCGTCTAACTCATTCCTTTGTAACTCCGTGTTGAGTGTCCTACAACCCCAAGAGGCAAGCCTCTTGGTTTGGGCTCTTCCCGTTTCGCTCGCCGCTACTAAGGGAATCGAAATTTCTTTCTCTTCCTTCAGGTACTTAGATGTTTCAGTTCCCTGAGTCTGCCATCATGACGCTATGTATTCACGTCAAGATACTGTCCCATTACGAACAGTGGGTTCCCCCATTCGGAAATCTCCGGATCAAAGCTTACTTACAGCTCCCCGAAGCATATCGGTGTTAGTGCCGTCCTTCATCGGCTTCTAGTGCCAAGGCATCCGCCATGCGCCCTTAATAACTTAACCTATAAGTTATTAAGCCTAAAAAATTTAAAACTTAATATAAAAAATGTGTTACTTAAGAATTTCTTCAATGTCGTTTTATCCAGTTTTCAAAGAACAATT
>NZ_JBIWGZ010000017.1:0-2307 GCF_044763875.1 Rummeliibacillus sp. NPDC094406
CACACCTGTTCCCATGCCGAACACAGAAGTTAAGCTCTTTAGCGCCAATGGTAGTTGGGGGCTGTCCCCCTGCGAGAGTAGGACGTTGCTAGGCAACTCAATAGAAATGAGAAGAAAACTATAAGTTTTCTTCTCATTTTTTTATTGCAAAATATTCTTGTTGTAGTGATTAACAAAGAAAATACATTTGAAGTAACTTAACAAATTCCCAAAATACTCTTATTATTAGCAAACTAAATTTATTTCTACTATTGGAGGTAACACCTTTTTGTCTTAGATCTATTTTGACTTAGTATAATTATATTTATTTCTAGGTAAGGGGATGAGAAACATGTGAAAAGGCCTTATATTTGGGGCATTCGAATTAAAAAGTAAAGAAAGGAATGATAAAGAAATTGACTACAATTTTTCATAACTAGTCAATTTTTAAAGTCGAAATCAACTTCCTTGTCTGTTTGAAGCTCTTTCTTCAATATTTGTCGTAGAACCAATTTTTTTGTTATATTTATATGACTTTGTTAATAAGAATAGAGGAATACGGTTTTTACTTGGAGGTTTTGGAATGATTGGAGATGAAAAGTTAAAACATGTTGATACAGGTGTTACATCTGGAATGTTTGTTGAACGATCGTTAAATGAAATTCGCTTTTGGTCTAGGATTATAAAAGAACATTCTTTATTCCTTCGATTAGGTTTTAGAGCAGAAGATACTCAACTAATCCAGGAAGCTAATCAATTTTACAGATTGTTTGAGAAAATAGAACAAACCGCTCATTTCTTTAACAATCAAACAGATCCTAAACAAATAAGGCAGTTTAATTCAGAGGTACATCAAGCTGCATGCAGTATTTTCTTCTTTAAACGAAAAATATTAGGATTAATTCTCGCGTGTAAAATGACAGGGGCGAATAATTTTCCATTATTAGTTGATCATACAAGTAGGGAAGCAAATTATTTTAGAAAACGATTAAGTGAATTAAATGAAGGTAAAATGAAACCGCTACCTGATGCCATTATTAAAGAAAATGTTTTCTTTTTAAGAATTGGCTGATCATGCTAAATTTATTGGTCACCTGCTAGATCCGTCTGAAAGGAAACTAATTGATACAGCACGAGATTTCAGCAATGATTTTGATCAGTCAATGTATCAAGCAAGGGACTTAGAATCTATGAAGCCTCAATCTCAAACAGTTCCTCTTTTAGATCAATTCTTGGATCAAAATCGTGTATCGGTCTCATCTCTTCGGGACTTCAAGAAAACGGCACGTGATTTAATTGAGCAATGTAAAATAAAGAGTATCATTCATCCACTATTAGCAGACCATGTTTTTCGTGAAGCTGACAGGTTCCTTGAAATAATTGATATGTTTGATGCTCACCTTACAAACTCAAACCCACCACATAAATAGTAGATGATTGGAATTCATTTTTTTTGCAGAAACTAACTGAATGAACATGGTAACAATGATGCTATTAAAATATTTCATGCCCATTAATGATTGTTTATCCAGTTCTTTTGATCTTGATGTTTCCAAATAGATCACAACAGCATCTACATAGACGTATTGTACATAAGAATTAATGATAAGCTATTGTAAGATGGTTGTCGTCTATTAGCAAAATTAAAAGATAATAAATCATTAACTTAATTATAAGGTCTTTAAAAGATCGAGCGGTTCTAAAGTCGTAATGACTGTAAGAACCGCTTTTTGCATTTGAAACGTAAAGGAGAAATACTGTCCAGTGGTTATTTATAGAAGAAAATGGAATTTCAATATTAAACTTTCATAGATAATTTCTACTATTGTATTTTTAATATGAATTGAAGATATTTCGTCCTAAATTAACTTATACAAGGCAATCAATAAAATGCTAGATTTAAATTTTTATTAATATTTTTAAAGAAAAGAAGATAGACTATTGACTGCTATGCATTTAAATGATAATATGATTAAGTCGCTGAAATAAAACGACAAAAAATGATATCAATCTTCTAAATTAGATAAAATTTTTATTGACATTCTAAAACGATATGATACAATAATTAAGTTGCTATTAACTGCAACGAAGTTATGTTAAACATCTTAATAAAAAATGTTGACAAAACTATGAGAGTTTGATAAGATATAAAAGTTCGCTAATGAGTGAACTGAACATGAACCTTGAAAACTGAACAAGCAAGACGTTAATCAATAAACTTTGTTTACTAACATCTGTTAGTGACAAGGACAAACAATAGATATCATCTTATAGATGATACGCTAGCAAAGCTAATGAGCTTTCAAACTTTACTTTTATGGAGAGTTT
>NZ_JBIWGZ010000018.1:0-1453 GCF_044763875.1 Rummeliibacillus sp. NPDC094406
TGATCTGCACCCCAAATGTTAGACACAAATCTAACATTTGGAGGTGCCTTTTTTATGGCACGAATTACTTTTGAACAGAAGATAGATGCGATTTTTCGTTTTGAAAAGGGTGATGAAAGCCTTACTTCAATTGCTAAATCACTCAATTTAACTACTACTGAAATGCTTAATTTTTGGATTGAAAAATATCATTTCCATGGATCAGAATCTCTTAAAAAGGACTATACACGTTATACTTTTGAAGATAAACTATACATACTCAATTATATGAACGAGAATGGGTTGTCTTCTTTAGAGACTGCAGTACACTTTAATTTACCTACTCCAGGTACAATTAGAAAATGGCGAATTAGTCTTGGAAATGAAAAGGTAGATTCCCTCATTCTTAAGGAAAAGGGGCATAAAAAGTTGAAGAAATACAATCCTAAAAAAACTAAGAATCAAATCTTTGAAGAAGGTTCTTTGGAGGCATTACAAGCAGAGAATGAACGTTTACGTATGGAAAATGCATTTCTAAAAAAGTTGAATGCCTTAGTTCAAGAAAAAGAAACATTAAAACGAAAGACAAAGCGAAAGTAATCTATGAACTAAGGGATCAATTTAGTGTAAAAGAGTTAATAAAGCTTGCCGCTATCAAGCGTAGTACGTATTATTACTGGACAAGTCGCTTTGAACGACCTGATAAATATGCCGAAGTGAAATCGTTGATTTCTACTATATATCACGACCATAAAGGAAGATATGGTTATCGTCGAATAACATTAGATTTACATAATCAAGGCTTCCTAATCAATCATAAAACCGTTCAACGGCTTATGAAGGAATTAGGTTTAAAATCGCTTGTACGCATGAAAAAATACCGTTCTTATAAAGGAAATGTAGGTAAAATTGCACCAAACATTCTTAAACGTGATTTTGTTGCGACAAAACCAAATGAAAAGTGGGTAACGGACGTAACTGAATTTCATTTATTTGGTGAAAAGTTATATCTTTCCCCTGTACTAGATTTATTTAATGGTGAAATTATCGCCTATAATATTCAAAGTCGTCCTACATATGAACTTGTTTCGAAAATGTTAGACAAAGCTTTTTACTGCTTATCCGAAGGAGATGCCCCTGTCTTACATTCGGATCAAGGTTGGCATTATCAAATGAAACAATACTCTTACGCCTTAAAACAACATGGTATTAGCCAAAGTATGTCTCGTAAAGGCAACTGTTTAGATAATGCAGTAATTGAGAACTTTTTCGGTCTATTAAAATCTGAGCTATTTTATATGCAAGAATTCGAGAGTATGGCTCACTTCAAGCGTGAACTTGAACTCTATATCGAATACTACAATCACAAACGTATTAAAAGAAAATTAAAAGGACTAAGTCCGGTACAATACCGAATTCAATCCTCCATAGCTGCTTAACTTAATATAATGTCTAACTTTTTGGGGTCAATTCA